>CAYJLV010000007.1:10357-47842 GCA_964371405.1 uncultured Burkholderiaceae bacterium | reverse complement strand
GGCGCCACGTCGTCGCCTACGACTACGGCGTCAAGCGCAACATCCTGCGCCTGCTGGCCGAGCGCGGCTGCCGGCTCACCGTCGTGCCGGCGCGCACGCCGGCGGCCGAGGTGCTGGCGCTGAAGCCCGACGGCCTGTTCCTCAGCAGCGGGCCCGGCGACCCCGAGCCCTGCGACTACGCGATCGCCGCCGCGCGCGAGATCGTCGAGACCGGACTGCCCACGTTCGGCATCTGCCTCGGCCACCAACTGCTTGCGCTCGCCTCGGGCGCCAAGACCTTCAAGATGAAATTCGGCCACCACGGCGCCAACCACCCGGTGAAGGATCTCGACACCGGCCGCGTCAGCATCACCAGCCAGAACCACGGCTTCGCCGTCGACGCGGCGACGCTGCCGGCCAACCTGCGGCCGACGCACGTCAGCCTGTTCGACGGCACGCTGCAGGGGCTGGCGCGCACCGACCGGCCGGCGTTCTGCTTCCAGGGCCACCCCGAGGCCAGCCCCGGCCCGCACGACATCGGCTACCTGTTCGATCGCTTCGTGGCGCTGATGGAGAAACATTGAGATGCCCAAGCGCACCGATCTGAAATCGATCCTGATCATCGGCGCCGGCCCGATCGTCATCGGCCAGGCCTGCGAGTTCGACTACTCCGGCGCGCAGGCCTGCAAGGCGCTGCGCGAGGAGGGCTACCGCGTCATCCTCGTCAACAGCAACCCGGCGACGATCATGACCGACCCGGAAATGGCCGACGCGACCTACATCGAGCCGATCACCTGGCAGGTCGTCGAGAAGATCATCGCCAAGGAGCACCCCGACGCCATCCTGCCGACGATGGGCGGCCAGACGGCGCTGAACTGCGCGCTCGACCTGCACAAGCATGGCGTGCTCGCCAAGTACGGCGTCGAGATGATCGGCGCCAACGAGCGCGCGATCGAGAAGGCCGAGGACCGCCTGAAGTTCAAGGACGCGATGACGAAGATCGGCCTGGCGTCGGCGCGCTCGGGCATCGCGCACACGATGGACGAGGCCCTCGAGGTGCAGCGGCGCATCGCCGTCGAGACCGGCGGCACGGGTTTCCCGATGGTGATCCGGCCCAGCTTCACGCTCGGCGGCACCGGTGGCGGCATCGCCTACAACCCCGAGGAATTCGAGGAGATCTGCAAGCGCGGCATCGACCTCTCGCCGACCAACGAGCTGCTGATCGAGGAATCGCTGATCGGCTGGAAAGAGTTCGAGATGGAGGTCGTGCGCGACAAGGCCGACAACTGCATCATCGTCTGCTCGATCGAGAACCTCGACCCGATGGGCGTGCACACCGGCGACTCGATCACCGTCGCGCCGGCGCAGACGCTGACCGACAAGGAATACCAGCTGATGCGCAACGCGTCGATCGCGATCCTGCGCGAGATCGGCGTCGACACCGGCGGCTCCAACGTGCAGTTCTCGGTCAACCCCGACAACGGCCGCATGGTCGTCATCGAGATGAACCCGCGGGTCAGCCGCAGCTCGGCGCTGGCGTCGAAGGCGACGGGTTTTCCGATCGCCAAGGTAGCGGCCAAGCTGGCGGTGGGCTACACGCTCGACGAGCTGCGCAACGACATCACGGGCGGCGCGACGCCGGCGAGCTTCGAGCCGAGCATCGACTACGTCGTCACCAAGATACCGCGCTTCGCGTTCGAGAAGTTTCCGGCCGCCGATTCGCGGCTGACGACGCAGATGAAGTCGGTCGGCGAGGTGATGGCGATGGGCCGCACCTTCCAGGAGAGCCTGCAGAAGGCGCTGCGCGGCCTCGAGACGGGCATCGACGGCCTGACCGAGCGCAGTACCGACCGCGAAGAGATCGTGCAGGAGATCGGCGAGCCCGGCCCCGAGCGCCTGCTCTACGTCGCCGACGCGCTGCGCATCGGCATGACGCTGCAGGAGGTGTTCGAGGAGACGGCGATCGACCCGTGGTTCCTCGCGCAGATCGAGGACATCGTGCGCACCGAGCAGCGGCTGGCCGGGCGCGCCGTCGAGCAGCTCTCGGCCGACGAACTGCGCTGGCTCAAGGCCAAGGGCTTCTCGGACCGGCGCCTGGCGCAGTTGCTCGGCACGCACCAGCATGCGGTGCGCGAGCGCCGCCACGCGCTCGGCGTGCGCCCGGTCTACAAGCGCGTCGACACCTGCGCCGCCGAGTTCGCGACGCAGACGGCCTACATGTACTCGACCTACGACGAGGAGTGCGAGGCCCAGCCGACGACGGCCAGGAAGATCATGGTGCTCGGCGGCGGCCCGAACCGCATCGGCCAGGGCATCGAGTTCGACTACTGCTGCGTCCATGCCGCCTTCGCGATGCGCGAGGACGGCTACGAGACGATCATGGTCAACTGCAACCCGGAGACGGTGTCGACCGACTACGACACGTCGGACCGCTTGTACTTCGAGCCGGTCACGCTCGAAGACGTGCTCGAGATCGTCGACAAGGAAAAACCGCTCGGCGTCATCGTGCAGTACGGTGGGCAGACGCCGCTCAAGCTCGCGCTCGACCTCGAGCGCGCCGGCGTGCCCATCGTCGGCACGACGCCCGACTCGATCGACATCGCCGAGGACCGCGAGCGCTTCCAGCAACTGCTGCACACGCTGGGGCTCAAGCAGCCGCCCAACCGCACGGCGCGCACCGAGGAGCAGGCGCTTGCGCTGGCGCAGGAGATCGGCTACCCGCTCGTCGTGCGCCCGAGCTATGTGCTCGGCGGCCGCGCAATGGAGATCGTGCACGGCGACAAGGATCTCGAGCGCTACATGCGCGAGGCGGTCAAGGTGAGCGAGAAGTCGCCGGTGCTGCTCGACCGCTTCCTCGACCACGCGATCGAGGTCGACGTCGACTGCATCGCCGACGGCGACGAGGTGATGATCGGCGGCATCATGGAACACGTCGAGCAGGCGGGCATCCATTCGGGCGACTCGGCGTGTTCGCTGCCGCCGTACTCGTTGCCCAAGGCGCTGCAGGACGAGATGCGCCGGCAGACCGCGGCGATGGCGAAGGCGCTCAAGGTCGTCGGCCTGATGAACGTGCAGTTCGCCGTGCAGCGCGAGGGCGATGCCGACGTGGTCTACGTGCTCGAGGTCAACCCGCGCGCGTCGCGCACCGTCCCGTTCGTCTCGAAGGCGACGGGCCAGCCGCTGGCCAAGATCGCGGCGCGCTGCATGGTGGGCAGCAAGCTCGCCGCGCAGCCGGGCGTGAAGGGCGAAGTAATCCCGCCGTATTTCAGCGTCAAGGAGGCTGTGTTCCCGTTCAACAAGTTCCCCGGTGTCGACCCGATCCTCGGCCCCGAGATGCGCTCGACGGGCGAAGTGATGGGCGCGGGCCGCAGCTTCGGCGAGGCGATGCTCAAGAGCCAGCTCGGCGCCGGCTCGCGGCTGCCGGCCAAGGGCACGGTGTGCGTCACGGTGAAGGACGGCGACAAGGCGCGCGCCGTCGTTGTTGCCCGCAACCTGCACGAGCTGGGCTTCGGCCTCGTCGCGACCAAGGGCACGGCCGCCGCGATCGCCGCAGCCGGCGTGCCGGTGAAGGCCGTCAACAAGGTCAAGGACGGCCGGCCGCACATCGTCGACATGCTCAAGGCGGGCGAGATCCAGCTCGTCTTCACGACGGTCGACGAAACGCGCACCGCAATCGCCGATTCACGCCACATCCGGCAGGCCGCGCTGGCCAGCCGCATCACCTACTACACAAGCATGGCGGGCTGCGAGGCTGCGGTGCAGGGCATGCAGCACCAGGACGACCTGACCGTGCTGTCGCTGCAGGATCTGCACTCGCAACTGCATTCGCAACTGCACTAAACTGGCCTCGACGAACCGCGCCGCCGGTGGCCCGCAAAGGGCGAAGGCGGCGCGGCCTTTTTCGAGCCCGCATTTCGCGCATTCCACGAATCCCCAAGGTTCCAACATGGCCACGATCCCCCTCACCCGGCGCGGCGCCGAGAAGCTCAAACAAGAGCTGCAGCGCCTGAAGTCGGTCGAACGCCACGCCGTGATCACGGCGATTGCCGAAGCACGCGCGCAGGGCGACTTGTCGGAGAACGCCGAGTACGAGGCGGCCAAGGACAAGCAGGGCTTCATCGAGGGCCGCATCCTCGATCTGGAGAACAAGCTCGCCACGGCGCAGGTGATCGACCCGGAGACGCTCGACGCCGGCGGGCGCGTCGTGTTCGGCTCGACCGTCGACCTCGAGGAGGAGTCCGGCGCCGAAGTCACCTACCAGATCGTCGGCGACGACGAGGCCGATCTGAAGCAGGGCCTGATCTCGATCTCGTCGCCGATCGCGCGCGCGCTGATCGGCAAGGAGGCCGGCCAGGAGGCCGAGGTGCAGGCGCCCGGCGGCATCAAGCGCTACGAGATCGTCGAGGTGCGCTACGTCTGACCGCACCGTGCTCGTGCTGCGCCTGCGCGGCTGGCTCGCCGGGTTGTGGGCCGGCGCACTGCTGGCGATCGCGCTGATTGCGGCGCCGGCGGCGTTCGCGCAGATCGAGCGCGCGCAGGCCGGGCGCGTCGCCTCGCAACTGTTCGCCACCGAGGCCTATCTCAGCCTGGCGCTGGCCGTCGTCCTGGTCCTGCTCGAGCGGCGCACACCGCGTCGGTCGGGCGATTCGCTCTTCAGCGTCGAGCTGGGGCTGACGCTCGGTGCGCTGGCGTGCACCGTGGCCGGCCATTTCGCGCTGCAGCCGATGCTGGCGGCAGCGCGTGTCGGCAGCGGGCCATTGTCATTCGCCGCGCTGCACGTGGTGGCCAGCCTGTTCTACGCCGCCAAGACGATGCTCGTGCTCGTGCTGGCGTGGCGCAGCGCGGGTGTCAGTCGGCGACCTTCTTCTTGATGCTCGTGCTGCGCCGCTTCGCGCGCTTGAGCGTGCCGCCGGCTGCGATGCGCTGGTTGCCGAGCACGCGCAGCTTCTTCACCTGCGGACGATGATTGCCGCTCTTGGAGAACTTGAGCAGCTTGACGATGCGCGGGCCGGGCAGCCGGTCGTCGCGCTCGGCGGCCGCCTTGGGCGGGATCGGCCGCCACAGCACGAGGATCTTGCCGATGTGCTGGACGGGCGCGGCGCCGAGCTGCTCGGCGAGCCGGCCGAGCAGATTCTCGCGCTCGGCGCGGTCGTCGCCGTGCACGCGCACCTTGACCAGGCCGTGCGCCGTCAGCGCGGCATCGATCTCGCCGGCAACGGCGGGCGTCAGCCCCTGGCCGCCGATGCTGGCGACGGGCTCCAAGTGGTGCGCGTCGGCGCGTTTTTGCTTGCGCTCGGCAGGCGAGAGGGCGATCGTGGTCATGCTCGTATTATCGATCCGCGATGAAGGTCAAGACCAAGAGCAAGAAGGTCAACAAGGCTTGGCTGCATGACCACCTGACGGACCCCTACGTCAAGCTGGCACAGAAAGAGGGCTACCGCGCCCGCGCCGCCTACAAGTTGAAGGAGATCGATGAAACGCTCGGCCTCATCAAGCCGGGCCAGCTCGTCGTCGACCTCGGAGCAGCGCCCGGCGCCTGGAGCCAGTACCTGCGGCGGCGCCACCCGGCGCGCGGCACAGCGGCGACTGTCAGGGTGATCGCGCTCGATGTGCTGGCGATGGAGCCGGTCGAGGGCGTCCACTTCATCCAGGGCGATGTGCGCGACGAAGCGGTGCAAGCACTGCTGGCGGCCGCGGTCGGCGAGCGGCTGGTCGACGTCGTCGTCTCCGACATGGCGCCCAACCTGTCGGGGATCGCCGCGTCGGACGCCGCGCGCATGGCCGACCTGGTCGAGACGGCGCTGGATTTCGCGGCCCTTCACCTCGTGGCGACGGGCGCGCTGGTTTGCAAAGTGTTTCACGGCAGCGGCTACAGCCAGCTCGTCGAGCGTTTCAAGCAGCAGTTTCGCGTCGTCAAGGCCATCAAACCGGCGGCATCGCGCGGCAAATCGGCGGAAACCTTCCTGGTCGGTATCGGTCTGAAGGACACCCGCGTCCGGGTCGATGAAACCGGGCGCGGCGCGATGTCCCGCACTGCGGGATCAACCTCTTGACTCGACTAGAATCACCCTCAACTGCGGCCATGGCCTGAGCGCATGCGCAGGTGGTGGTCTGTGGATCGGAAGAAGGAGCCGCGGTGAACAATCAATGGTTCTCGAAAGTGGCTGTTTGGCTGGTGATCGCCCTCGTGCTGTTCACCGTGTTCAAGCAGTTCGATCGAGGCGTGACGCAGGGCAGCCAGATCGCCTATTCCGACTTCCTCGAGGAAGTGCGCAGCAAGCGCGTGAAGGCCGTCACGCTGCAGGAAAGCCCGTCGGGCACCGAGATCGTCGCGACGACGACGGACGACAAGCGCCTGCGCAGCACCGCAACCTACCTCGACCGCGGCCTGGTCGGAGATCTGATCAACAGCGGCGTCAAGTTCGACGTCAAGCCGCGCGAGGAGCCGTCGATCCTGATGAGCATTCTCGTCAGCTGGGGCCCGATGCTGCTGCTGATCGGCGTGTGGATCTACTTCATGCGCCAGATGCAGGGCGGCGGCAAGGGCGGCGCGTTCAGCTTCGGCAAGAGCAAGGCGCGCATGCTCGACGAGGCCAACAACACGACGACGTTCTCCGACGTCGCCGGCTGCGACGAGGCCAAGGAAGAGGTCAAGGAACTCGTCGATTTCCTGAAGGATCCGCAGAAGTTCCAGAAGCTCGGCGGCCGCATCCCGCGCGGCGTGCTGCTCGTCGGCCCGCCCGGAACCGGCAAGACGCTGCTGGCCAAGGCGATTGCCGGCGAGGCCAAGGTGCCGTTCTTCTCGATCTCGGGCTCCGACTTCGTCGAGATGTTCGTCGGCGTCGGCGCGGCGCGCGTGCGCGACATGTTCGAGCAGGCCAAGAAGAGCGCGCCCTGCATCATCTTCATCGACGAGATCGACGCCGTCGGCCGGCACCGCGGCGCGGGCCTGGGCGGCGGCAACGACGAGCGCGAACAGACGTTGAACCAGATGCTCGTCGAGATGGACGGCTTCGAGACCAACGCCGGCGTCATCGTGATGGCGGCGACCAACCGGCCCGACATCCTCGACCCGGCGCTGCTGCGCCCCGGCCGCTTCGACCGTCAGGTCTACGTGACGCTGCCTGACGTGCGCGGCCGCGAACAGATCCTCAACGTGCACATGCGCAAGGTGCCGATCGGCCAGGACATCCGCGCCGACATCCTGGCGCGCGGCACGCCGGGCTTCTCGGGCGCCGATCTCGCCAATCTGGTCAACGAAGCCGCGCTGTTCGCGGCGCGCCGCAATGGGCGCGTCGTCGACATGCAGGACTTCGAGCGCGCCAAGGACAAGATCATGATGGGCCCCGAGCGCAAGTCGATGGTGATGCCCGAGGAGGAGCGCCGCAACACGGCGTACCACGAGTCGGGCCATGCGGTGGTCGCGCGCCTCATGCCCAAGACCGACCCGGTGCACAAGGTCACCGTGATCCCGCGCGGCCGCGCGCTCGGCGTGACGATGCAGTTGCCCGAGACCGACCGCTACAGCCTGGACAAGGACCGCATGCTGAGCACGATCTCGGTGCTGTTCGGCGGCCGCATCGCCGAAGAGGTGTTCATGAACCAGATGACCACCGGCGCGAGCAACGACTTCGAGCGCGCGACGCAGATCGCGCGCGACATGGTCACGCGCTACGGCATGACGGACGAGCTGGGCCCGATGGTCTACGCCGAGAACGAGGGCGAGGTCTTCCTCGGCCGCTCGGTGACCCGGCAGGTCAACGTCTCGGAAGAGACGATGCAGAAAGTCGACCAGCAGATCCGCCGCATCATCGACGAGCAGTACACGATTGCGCGCAAGCTGATCGAGGACAACAAGGACAAGATGCACGCGATGGCCAGCGCGCTGCTCGAGTGGGAAACGATCGACTCCGACCAGATCGACGACATCATGAACGGCAAGCCGCCGCGCCCGCCGAAGGACTGGACGCCGTCGTCGACGAAGCCCGGCGGCACGCCGCCGCCGGTCAGCACCGACGGCGCGCCGGCCGCGGCCTGACGCGGCGCGCATCGGCATCGCAGCGCACGGGGCTTCGGCCCCGTGTCTCTTTGGGTTCGCTGACGGCAGGACGCCCATGGCGATTTGGCAGACCGCGCGCTTCGGCATCGACCTGACGCGCCCGCGCGTGATGGGCATCGTCAACGTCACGCCCGATTCCTTCTCCGACGGCGGCCGGCTCGGGGACGTGCCGGCGGCGCTGGGGCACTGCGAGCGCCTCGTCGCCGAGGGCGCCGACATCCTCGACATCGGCGGCGAGTCGACTCGGCCCGGCGCCGCGGCGGTAACGGTCGACGAGGAGCTGCGTCGCGTGCTGCCGGTGCTGCGCGGCGCGCTGGCGCTGGGTGTGCCGCTGTCGGTCGACACGCTCAAGCCCGACGTGATGCGCGCCGCGCTCGACGCCGGCGCCGACATCGTCAACGACATCGACGCGCTGCGCCGCCCCGGTGCGCTCGAAGCCGTCGCGGCGCACCCGCAGGCGGGCGTCTGCCTGATGCACATGCACGGCGCGCCCGCGACAATGCAGGCACGCCCGCCCGATTACCCCGACGTCGTCGCCGAGGTGGCGGCGTTCCTGCGTGAGCGCTGCGCCGCGCTGCAGGCACGCGGCATCGCCGCCGAGCGCATCGTCGTCGACCCCGGCATCGGCTTCGGCAAGACGGTCGAGCACAACCTGGAACTGCTGCGCCGCCAGCACGAGTTGCTGGCGCTCGGCCGGCCGCTGCTCGTCGGCTGGTCGCGCAAGTCGACGCTCGGCGTGCTGACGGGCCGGCCGGTCGGCGAGCGCGTCGCCGCCAGCGTCGCGGCGGCGCTCGCCGCCGTGCAGCGCGGCGCCGCCGTCGTGCGCGTGCACGACGTGGCGGCGACGGTCGACGCCCTGAAGGTGTGGGGGGCGGCCGGGCTGGGGCCCGCTGGCACAATCGCCGCTCCAGCGGGAGCGACGACACCATGAGCAGGACCTACTTCGGCACCGACGGCATCCGCGGCACGGTCGGCCAGGCGCCGATCACGCCCGACTTCATGCTGCGCCTGGGCCATGCCGTCGGCCGGGTGATGCGTCGCACCGTGGCGCGGCCGACGGTGCTCATCGGCAAGGACACGCGCATCTCGGGCTACATGATCGAGTCGTCGCTCGAAGCCGGCTTCGCGTCGGCCGGCGTCGACGTGATGATGACGGGCCCGCTGCCGACACCCGGCGTCGCCTACCTGACGCGCGCGCTGCGCCTTGACCTCGGCCTGGTGATCAGCGCGTCGCACAACCCGTTTCCCGACAACGGCGTCAAGTTCTTCTCGGCGCGCGGCGAGAAGCTGCCCGACGAATGGGAGCGGCAGGTCGAGGCGGCGCTCGACGAGGCGCCGCAGTGGGTCGATTCGGCATCGCTCGGCAAGGTGCGCCGCATCGACGACGCGCGCGGCCGCTACGTCGAGTTCTGCAAGAGCACCTTCGGCAACGACCTCTCGCTCAAGGGTCTGAAGATCGTCGTCGATGCGGCGCACGGCGCCGCCTACCACGTCGCGCCCGACGTGTTCCACGAACTCGGCGCGCAGGTCGAGACGATCGGCTGCGCGCCCGACGGCCTGAACATCAACGACGGCGTCGGCGCCACGGCGCCTGCGGCGCTGGTCGCCGCGGTGCAGCGGCTGGGCGCCGACTACGGCGTCGCGCTCGACGGCGATGCCGACCGGCTGCAGATCGTCGACAGCGCCGGCCGGCTCTACAACGGCGACGAACTGCTGCATGTCATCGTCGCCGACCGGCTCGCGCAGGGTCAGCGCGTGCCCGGCGTCGTCGGCACGCTGATGACGAACATGGCGGTCGAGCTGGCCTTCCAGGCCCGCGACGTGCCGTTCGTGCGCGCCAAGGTCGGCGACCGCTACGTGCTCGAGGAACTCCTCGCGCGCGGCTGGCAGCTCGGCGGCGAGGGCTCGGGCCACCTGATCGCGCTCGACCGCCACACCACCGGCGACGGCATCGTCAGCGCGCTGCAGGTGCTCCATGCCGTGTGCCGCAGCGGGCGCGCGCTGCACGAACAGCTCGACGGCGTGGCGCTGTTCCCGCAGACGCTGCTCAACGTGGGCATCCGGCCCGGCGAGGACTGGCGAGCGAACGCCCGGCTGGCCGACGAGCAGCGCGCCGTCACGGCGGAGCTGGGCGGGCGCGGGCGGGTGCTGATCCGCGCCTCGGGCACCGAGCCGGTCCTGCGTGTGATGGTCGAGGCCGACGAAGCCGCGCAGGCCGAGCGCTGCGCGCAGCGCCTCGTGGCCGCCGCGGCGCGCGGCTGATCCCGGCGTCATCACTGCGTCACGGCGGCGTCATCGAAGGTGGCCGGCCCGGCGCCTGTCCGTCATCGATCTGCCGCCGGGCTGTCACGGAACTTTCACAGTGGTTTTCTACAGTGCGGGTTGTCCCCCTGGAACCCGTTGCGAAAGGAAAACCCATGTCCATGCTGAAGCTCCCGCTGCTGGCCGCCGTATCGGTGCTGGTGCCGCTCGCCGCGCAGGCGCAGATCATCAAGATCGACGGCTCGTCGACCGTCTACCCGATCACGGAAGGCGTGGCGGAAGACTTCCAGAAGCTCAAGAAGAACGCCATCAAGGTGACGGTCGGCATCTCGGGCACCGGCGGCGGCTTCAAGAAGTTCTGCCGCGGCGATACCGACATCCAGGACGCGTCGCGCCCGATCCTCGACAAGGAGATGGCCGATTGCCGCGCCGCGGGGATCGAATACATCGAGCTGCCGGTGGCCTTCGACGCGCTGACCGTCGTGATGAATCCGAAGAACACGTTCCTCAAGTCGATCACCGTCGAGGAACTCAAGAAGATCTGGGAGCCGGCCGCGCAGGGCAAGGTCATGCGCTGGAATCAGATCAATCCGGCCTGGCCCGACGCGCCGATCAAGCTGTTCGGCGCCGGCTCGGACTCGGGCACGTTCGACTACTTCACCGAGGCGATCGTCGGCAAGTCCAAGGCCAGCCGCGGCGACTTCACGGCGTCGGAGGACGACAACGTGCTGGTCCAGGGCGTGGCGCAGGACGTCAACGCGATCGGCTACTTCGGCTATGCCTACTATGCCGAGAACCTGCAGCGCCTGAAGGCGGTGCCGATCGTCGAGAAGGCCGGCAAGCCGGCCGTCGCGCCGAGCGAGGCCGCGGTGCTCGACGGCAGCTACCAGCCGCTGTCGCGTCCGATCTTCATCTACGTGAGCGCGAAGTCGCTCGCCAAGCCCGAGGTTCGCGAGTTCGCCGAGTACTACCTGAAGAACGCGGCCAGGATCGCCAAGGAAGTGAAGTACGTGCCGCTGCCGGCGCAGGCCTACACGATCGGCGCCGAGCACGTCGCCAAGGGCAAGAAAGGCACTGTGTTCGGTGGCAAGAACGAGGTCGGCGTGCGGATCGACGACCTGCTGGCACGCGAAGCCAAGCTCTGAAGCCGCGGTCGACTCGCCGCCGGGCCCCGCTGCGAGCCGATGCCGCAGCGGGCATTCCCGTGGACACCGCGAGTCGCCGCTGGGCGCGCCGGCGACCCGGAAGCGAGGACACCTAGAATGACCGCCACTTCCACCACCCCGCAGCGGATTCAGATGGCCGATCAAGCCCTGACGGGCGAGGCGAGGCTGGCGCAAATGGCGCGCGCGAAAGCGCGGCGCAAGCGCCGCGAGAAGCTCATCGAACTGGTGCTGCTGGCGGCGGCCTGCGTCTCGGTGCTCACCACGGTGGGCATCGTCTACGTGCTGGTCAAGGAATCGCTGGTCTTCTTCAGCCACGTGCCGCTGTGGACGTTCCTGACCGACACGCAGTGGACGCCGCTGTTCTCCGATGCGCACTTCGGCATCATGGTGCTGCTGTCGGGCACGCTGACCAGTTCCGCCGTGGCGCTGATGGTGGCGATCCCGCTGGGCACCATCATCGCGATCTACCTGTCGGAGTTCGCCGGCCACCGCACGCGCGAGACGCTCAAGCCGGTGCTGGAGCTGCTGTCGGGCGTTCCGACGATCATCTACGGCTACTTCGCGCTGCTGTTCGTCACCCCGCTGCTGCAGAAGCTGTTTCCCGGGTTGCCCGGCTTCAACGTGCTGTCGGCGGGGCTGGTGATGGGCGTGATGATCATTCCCTACGTGTCGTCGCTGTCGGAGGACGCGATGCGCGCCGTGCCGATGAGCCTGCGGGAGGGCTCGTACGCGATGGGCGCGACGCGCTACCAGACGGCCGTCAAGGTCGTCGTGCCGGCCGCGCTGTCGGGGATCGCGTCGGCCTACATCCTCGGCATCTCGCGCGCCGTCGGCGAGACGATGATCCTCGCCGTCGCTGCCGGCATGCAGCCCAACCTCAGCTTCAATCCGATGGAGCCCGCCGCGACGATCACGTCCTACATCGTGCAGGTGGCGCTCGGCGACCTGCCGCACGGCTCGGTCGGCTACCAGACGATCTTCGCCGCCGGCCTGACGCTGATGCTGCTGACGCTGTTCTTCAACCTGGTCGGCTACTGGATGCGCCGCCGCTTCCGGGAGGTCTACTGATGGCTGCGAAGTCGATGGGTGCGCAGCAGATGCGCGACCTGATCCGCAAGCACAAGCGGCTCGACGCGCTGTTCGGCCTGCTCGGGCTGCTCGCGCTGATGGTCGGCGTGCTGACGCTGGCCGCGCTGTTCGCCGGCATGGCGATCGACGGCATCCCGCGCCTGACGGGCGATTTCTTCACCAGCTTCCCGTCGCGGCGCGCCGGGCAGGCCGGCATCCTGTCGGCCTGGGTCGGCTCGATCCTGGTGATGCTGGTGACGGCGTTCTTCGCCGTGCCGGTCGGCGTCTACGGCGCGATCTACCTCGAGGAATACGCGCGCAAGAACTGGTTCACCGACCTCATCGAGATCAACATCACCAATCTCGCCGGCGTGCCGTCGATCGTCTACGGCCTGCTGGCGCTGGGCCTGTTCGTCTATACCTTCGGCCTGGGCCAGAGCATCCTGTCGGCCGGACTGACGCTGGCGCTGCTGATCCTGCCGATCGTCATCGTCACGACGCGCGAGGCGCTGCGTGCGATCCCGCAGCACATCCGCGAGGGCGCCTACGCCTGCGGCGCTTCGCAGTGGCAGGTGGTGCACGACCACCTGCTGCCCTACGGTCTGCCCGGCATCCTGACCGGCGTCATCATCGGCATGGCGCGCGCGATCGGCGAGACGGCGCCGATCATCACGATCGGCGCGCTGACCTTCATCGCCTTCCTGCCGCCGGCGCCGTTCACCGGCGAGCCGCCGGCCGGCCTGTTCGACTGGCTGTTCTCGCCGTTCACCGTGATGCCGATCCAGATCTTCAACTGGACGTCGCGGCCCGATCCCGCGTTCCACCAGAACGCCGCCGCCGCCAGCTTCGTGCTCGTGTTCATGACGCTGGGCATGAACGGTCTCGCGATCTGGCTGCGCTACCGACTGCGAAAGAACATCAAGTGGTAAGCCCTTCCGAAACCACCATGTCCGCCTCGACGATCACGCTGCCGACCGATTCGCCGCCGATGAAGGCCGAGTCGAAGGCGCTCGACTTCTACTACGGCAATTTCAAGGCGCTCAAGCGCGTCTCGATGCCGGTGTACGAGCACAAGGTGACGGCGCTGATCGGCCCTTCTGGCTGCGGCAAGTCGACCTTCCTGCGCTGCTTCAACCGCATGCACGACCTCTATCCGGGCAACCGCTACGACGGTGCGATCCAGTTTCTGCCCGACGCGATCAACCTGCTCGATCCGGGTGTCGATCCGATCGAGGTGCGCATGCGCATCTCGATGGTGTTCCAGAAGCCCAACCCGTTCCCGAAGTCGATCTATGAGAACGTCGCCTACGGGCTGCGTGTGCGCGGCGAGAAATCGCGCACCTACCTCGACGACAAGGTCGAGGCGGCGCTCAAGGCCGGAGCGATCTGGGAGGAGGTGAAGGACCGGCTCGATGAGGTTGCGACGAACCTCTCGGGCGGCCAGCAGCAGCGCCTGTGCATCGCGCGCGCGTTGGCGACCGACCCCGAAATGCTGTTGTTCGACGAGCCGACCTCGGCGCTCGACCCGATCGCCACCGGCAGCATCGAGGAGCTGATCAACGAGCTCAAGGGCAGGGTCTCGATCCTGATCGTCACGCACAACATGCAGCAGGCTGCGCGCGTGTCGGATTTCGTCGGCTACATGTACCTCGGTGAGATGATCGAATTCGGCGACACGAAGGAGATCTTCATGAAGCCCAGGCGCCGCGAGACCGAGGACTACATCACTGGGAGATTTGGCTGAGGCCGAGGAGTTGACCATGAGCGACAAGCATCTCTCGACCCAGTTCGACGCCGAACTGAGCGGCATCTCGACGCGCGTTCTCGAGATGGGCGGCCTCGTCGAGTCGCAGGTCGCGCAGTCGATCTACGCGTTGACCAACTTCAGCGGCGAGACGGCGACCCAGGTCCTCAAGCAGGAGGAGAACGTCAACGCGATGGAGGTCGAGATCGACCGCGACCTGTCGACGATCATCGCGCGGCGCCAGCCGACTGCGCGCGACCTGCGCCTGCTGATCGCGGTTTCGAAGACGATCGCCAACCTCGAGCGCGTCGGCGACGAGGCGGCGCGCATCGCGCGCACCGTGCAGCGCCTGCTGAACTCGGGCGTGTCGAGCCGGCTGCGGCTGCCGATGTCGGACCTCGCGTTCGAGGCCGACCTCGCCATCGCCCAGCTGCGCAAGGCGCTCGACGCCTTCGCGCGCCTCGACACCGCCAAGGCGCTCGAAGTGCTCAAGCAGGACGACCTGATCGACCGCGAGTTCGACGGCCTGCTGCGCAAGCTCATCACCTACATGATGGAAGACCCGCGCACCATCTCGACCAGCATCGACCTGGTGTTCGTCGCCAAGGCGATCGAGCGCGTCGGTGACCATGCCAAGAACCTGGCCGAAGTCATCATCTACGTCGTCAAGGGCACCGACGTGCGCCACAACCCGCTCGAGACGGTCGAGTCGATGGTGCGCTGAATTGGGCGAAAGGACGGCGATGAGTCGCGTGCTGGTGGTGGAGGACGAATCGGCGATCGCCGAGCTGATCGCGATCAACCTGCGCCACGCAGGCCACGAAGTCGTGATCGCCCAGACCGCCGACCAGGCGCAGATCGAGATCGACGGGGTGCTGCCCGACCTCGTGCTGCTCGACTGGATGCTGCCCGGCGAGTCCGGTCTTGCGCTGGCGCGGCGCTGGCGCGGCGCGTCGCGCACGAAGGAGCTGCCGATCATCATGCTCACCGCGCGCGGCGAGGAGGCCGACAAGATCGTCGGCCTCGACGCCGGCGCCGACGACTACCTGACCAAACCGTTCTCGACTGCCGAGCTGATGGCGCGCATCCGCGCGCTGCTGCGGCGCAAGGCGCCCGAGGCGCTGGACGCGGCGGTCGAAGTCGCCGGGCTGCGGCTCGATCCGGCAACGCGGCGCGTGACGCGCGCCGTGCCCGGGCGCGGCGACGTCGAGCTCAGGCTCGGCCCGACCGAGTTCCGGCTGCTGCACTTCCTGCTGACGCACCCCGAGCGCGTGCACAGCCGCGCGCAACTGCTCGACCGCGTCTGGGGCGACCACGTCTTCATCGAGGAGCGCACGGTCGACGTGCACGTCAAGCGGCTGCGCGAGGCGCTGGCGCCGGCGGCCTGCGCCCAGATGATCGAGACCGTGCGCGGCGCCGGCTACCGGCTGACGCAGCAGGCGCAGGCCCTGTCGGCGTCATGACCTGGCTGCTGCCGCGCATCTTCGCCGGCATGCTCGCGATGGCGGCCGGCGGGCTGGCGGGCTTCCTGCTCGGGCGCCCGATGCAGGTGCCCGTGTTCGGCATGGTGCTCGGCGCCGGTTGCGGCGTCGGCATCGTCGCGCTGCTCGACACGCTGCGCGGCTCGCGTCTGATCGGCTGGTTGCGCGGGCCGCAAGCGGGGCCGGCGCCGCGCGACACCGGGTTCTGGGGCGAGATCGGCTACCGAATGGAGCGTTCGATCCGCTCGCGCGAACAGAGCCTGGCCCGGGAAGAGACCCGCCTGGCGCAGTTCCTCTCGGCGATCGAGGCGTCGCCGAACGGAGTGCTGATGCTCGATGCGAGCGACCAGATCGACTGGTGCAATTCCATCGCGGCGGACCACTTCGGGCTCGATCCGCAACGCGACCGCCGGCAGCACCTGACGAACCTGGTGCGCGCGCCGGCGTTCGTGTCGTACCTGCAGGGCGGCCACTGGGACGAGCCGGTTTCGGTGCCGAGTCCGCGCGGACCGGGCACGCTGTCGGTGCTGATCCGAAGCTACGGCGAGGGCATGAAGCTCGTGCTGTCGCAGGACGTCACCGAACGCGAGCGCGTCGAGCTGATGCGGCGCGACTTCGTCGCCAACGTTTCGCACGAGATCCGCACGCCGCTGACGGTGGTCGCCGGCTTCATCGAGACGCTGGGCAACCTGCAGCTCACCGAGGTCGAGCGCCGGCGCGTGTTGACGTTGATGGGTCAGCAGACGCAACGCATGCAGACGCTCGTCGCCGATCTGCTGACGCTGGCCCAGCTCGAAGGCAGCCCGCGCCCGCCGGCCGACCGCTGGGTACCGGTGGAGCGGCTGTTCGCCGCGGCCGAGGTCGAGGCGCGCACGCTGTCGGCAGGCCGCCACGAACTCGTGTTCGGTGCGGCGGGCGACGCGCGGCTCGCGGGCGACGAATCCGAACTGCTCAGCGCGCTGGTCAACCTCGTCAACAACGCCGTGCGTTACTCGCCGGCGGGCGGCCGCATCGACGTCTCCTGGCGCACGATGCCCGACGGCGCCGGCGAGCTGGCGGTGCGTGATCAAGGCATCGGCATCGACAGGGACCACCTGCCCCGGCTGACGGAGCGCTTCTACCGGGTGGACGGCAGCCGATCGCGCGAGACCGGTGGCACCGGCCTCGGCTTGTCGATCGTCAAGCACGTCGTCCAGCGCCACGGAGGCGAGCTCGACGTGCAGAGCGAGCCGGGGCAAGGCTCGCTGTTTCGCTTGCTGCTGCCGGCGGCACGCGTGCGCGCCGCGACGGCGCCGTGACGGCCAGGCTCAGTCAGCCGCGCGGCGCAGGATGACCGTCACCTCGTCGCGGTCGGTCGGCCGGCGTTCGCGCGCGACGACGCGCCAGCCGGGCGGCACGGCGCGCGGCACGCGCACCGGCTCGACTTGGAGCAGCCACGAGCAGGCGCCGGCCGCGGCCGCAGCACGCGCATCGACGCGCCAGCGCCCATGGTGTTCGAGCGCTGCGACCTGCGCCGGCGCCATGCCGGGCGCCGCGATGCAGGCGTCGCGCGGCACGTGCTGCGCGATGCGTTCGACCAGCGGCCGGTAGCTGCGCGCATAGTTGAGCAGCGGCAGCCACAGCGTCATCAGCAGCAGCCAGCACAGTGCCACGCCGCTGGCCGGCAGCACGAGGCTCTTCCACAGCGCGGCGCGGTGCCGGCCCGTGCGCCAGCGCACCAGCCACAGCCAGGCCAGCGTGCCGAGCGCCGCGAGTGCGAGTTCGAGCGCCGAGAAGCGCGCGACGAATCCGGGCGCGAGCCGCGCCACGTTGGCCGCGGGCTTGGCCGGCACGCCCGTCAGCACCGCCGTATAGATGACCCAGATCGCGAGCGCCGCGGCACTGAAGAAGAAGACGCTGAACCAGTCGATCGCCGCGGCGAGGCTGCGGCTGAGCGTCGGCAGCGCGAAGGCGGCCAGCACGGCGACGGCGGGCAGGCCGGCGAGCAGCGCGCGGTCCGAGCCGCCCATCGCGATGCAGGCAACGAGCGCGACGAGCACCGCCGCCAGCGGCACGGCGATGTGTCGATGCAGCAGGTGGCGCCGCCAGCGCCACAGCGTCCACAGCGCGAGCGGCCACGCCGGCCACGGGAACCACAGCAGCAGGCGCAGCAGCGAACCGACACCGGAACTCGCGCCCGGCCAGGCGACGCGCCAGGCCCAGACACCGAGCACACTCGCGGTCGCCGCGGCGAGGACGCCGCCGGCCAGCACCCACGGCACGAAGCGCCGCGCCGGCTCGTAGCTCGAGCGCCAGCAGACGACGGCGCCGACCGCGGCAAGCGCGACGGCGATCGTCGGCGCGCCACTGGCCGCCAGCGCGGGCAGCGCCACGAGCACGGCCAGCCGCGACGAGCGGCGCCGGTACGGGCTCGCCGCGAGGCCGTAGACGAGCAACGTCGTGCCCGCCATCTGGACCAGGTCCGGCGTCGTCTCGTGGCCCAGCTGCAGCAGGCCCAGGCTCGCGATCAGCGCGAGCAGCGCGCCGTCGGCGATCGCCCGCGCGTAGTCGACGACGCCGGCTTCGCCGCCGAAGGCCAGCGGCAGCGGCTGCGCCGCCTCGGTGCGCGCGAGGTGGAAGGTCGCGTACCAGGTCAGCATCAGCACCACGGCGAGCACCAGCGCGAACGGAATGCGCGCGGCGAGCGCCGGGTCGCCGAGGGGCTGCAGCAACTCGATGAACGCAGCGCCGAGCCAGTAGGGCAGCAGGGCGACATCGAGCGGCACGCCGCCGATCGCCGGCGCGAGCCACGGCGCTCGCCCTTCGACGATACCCATCATCGCGCCGAATGCCGTGATGTCGGCCGCCTTCCAGGGATCGCGGCCGAACACGCCGGGGATCACGTAGGCCGCGCAGAACAGCAGCAGCGCCGCGCGCGGCAGCCGCTGCGCGGCGCGCTCGGTGACGAGGGCGGGGTTGGGCGTGTTCAAGGGGATCGGCGGCGCAGGCGTCGTGCGCGGATGATGCAGCAAAGGCGGCGGGCAACAAAAAAGGCAGCCGAGGCTGCCTTGCTGCGCTGCGCGCGGCGCGTCACTTCTTGGGGATGCCGGCGCGGGCGAACTTGTTGCGGAACTTCTCGACGCGGCCGCCCAGCGAGTCGATGCTCTTCTGCGTACCGGTGTAGAAGGCATGCGACTCGCTCGAGGTCTCGAGCTTGTAGAGCGGCAACTCGCGACCGTCGTCCAGCTTGATCGTCTCCTTGGCCTGCGCGCACGAGCGCGTGACGAACTTGAAGCCGTTGGACTGATCGACGAAGCAGACGTCGCGGTAGTTGGGGTGGATGCCTTCTTTCATGGGGAAACCTCTCGATGCCGTGCCGGGAGCCACGCCGCACCGTGCGGCGCACTTTCCGATAAAGGGCAAATTATAGCGGCCGGCCCGCGGTCAGCCGCCCCGCCTCATCATGTCGAAGAAGTCGAGATTGTTCTTCGTCGACTTCATCTTGTCGAGGATGAACTCCATCGCCTCGATCTCGTCCATCGGGTAGAGCAGCTTGCGCAGGATCCACGTCTTTTGCAGGATCTCGGGCTTGAGCAGCAGCTCCTCGCGCCGCGTGCCGCTCTTGTTGATCAGGATCGACGGGTAGACGCGCTTCTCGGCCATGCGGCGGTCGAGGTGGATTTCGCAGTTGCCCGTGCCCTTGAACTCCTCGTAGATCACCTCGTCCATGCGGCTGCCGGTGTCGATCAGCGCGGTGCCGATGATGGTGAGCGAACCGCCTTCTTCCACGTTGCGCGCGGCGCCGAAGAAGCGCTTGGGTCGCTGCAGCGCGTTGGCGTCGACACCGCCGGTCAGCACCTTGCCCGACGAAGGCAGCACGTTGTTGTAGGCGCGCGCCAGCCGCGTGATCGAGTCGAGCAGGATGACGACGTCCTTCTTCAGCTCGACCAGGCGCTTGGCGCGCTCGATCACCATTTCGGCCACCTGCACGTGGCGCGCCGCCGGCTCGTCGAAGGTCGAGCTGATGACTTCGCCGCGCACGGTGCGCACCATCTCCGTCACTTCCTCGGGGCGCTCGTCGACGAGCAGCACGATCAGGTAGACGTCGGGGTGGTTGGCGACGATGGCGTGCGCGAGCTGCTGCATCATCACCGTCTTGCCGGTTTTCGGCTGCGCGACGAGCAGCGCGCGCTGGCCTTTGCCGATCGGCGCGATCAGGTCGATGATGCGCGACGTGATGTTCTCTTCGCCCTTGATGTCGCGCTCGAGCTTGAACTGCTCTTTCGGAAAGAGCGGCGTCAAGTTCTCGAACATGATCTTGTGCTTGCTCTCCTCGGGAGCGAGGCCGTTCACGCGATCGACCTTGACCAGCGCGAAGTAGCGCTCGCCGTCCTTGGGCACGCGCACCTCGCCCTCGACGGCGTCGCCGGTGTGAAGGTTGAAGCGGCGGATCTGGCTTGGGCTGAGGTAGATGTCGTCGGTCGACGCCATGTAGCTCGCGTCGGGCGAGCGCAGGAAGCCGAAACCGTCGGGCAGCACTTCGAGCACGCCGTCGCCGAAGACCTGCTCGCCGGTCTTGGCGCGCTTCTTCATGATCGCGAACATCAGCTCCTGCTTGCGCATGCGGGCGACGTTGTCGATCTCCAGCTCCTCTCCCATCTTGATGAGTTCGGAGACGTGCTGCGCCTTGAGTTCTGACAGATGCATGGGTCGATGCCCCGGTGGAATGCCGGCTGCGCGGCCGGCTGAAACGATCGAACGGAGCGTCGCGGGGCCTGGGCTCAGGCAGCGCGACCTGGTGTTGCGATCGGCAAACGTGAACGCTGGATGGGGGGCCGGGCCGACGCGCCGGGGTCGGGCGTGGTGGCAATCATTCGCCGCAGCGCCGGCTGGCTCGTGGCGTCAGCCGACCTGCGGAATGGCGCGATTATAGATGACCGTCGAGGAAAGCGGTCAACTGGGCCCTCGACAGCGCACCGACCTTGGTCGCGGCGAGTTGACCGTCCTTGAACAGCATCAGCGTCGGGATGCCGCGGATGCCGAACTTGGCCGGCACGTCGCGGTTCTCGTCGACGTTCATCTTGGCGATCTGCAGCTTGTCGCCGTAGCTCTTCGAGACTTCGTCGAGGATCGGCGCGATCATCTTGCACGGCCCGCACCATTCGGCCCAGTAGTCGACCAGCACCGGCTTGTTCGACTTCAGGACATCGCTCTCGAACGACGCATCGGAGACGTGTTTGATCAGTTCGCTCATTGGGGTTCCTCGGGCGTTGCCCGGTCTCGCGGGATCGCCGGCAACTGGGCCGGAAGGCACAATGATTCTGACACAAAGCACTTGGGAGGGTCGGTCTCGAAGGCCCGCGCCGCACCATGGCCACGATTGACCGCAACCGCATCGCGCCCGAAGCCGGCATCGAGGCTGCATGGGCCGGGATCGTTCAGTGCGCGCAGCGCTGGGCGAACGAACGCGGCATCGCGCTGCGCGATGCCGTGCTGCTCGTGCCTTTCGCGCAACTGCTGCCGCCGGCGCGCCGTGCCTGGGCGCGCACCGGCGGCTGGATGCCGCGCATCGAGACGACGCAGACGCTCGCCCGCGCGCTCGCCCCGTCGCCGCAGCGAGCGGCGGGCGAGCCGACCTATGACATCGCGACGGATCGCCTCGCGGCCGCCGAGCTGCTGCGCACGCAGTCGTGGGCGCGCGATTGGGAGCGGCGCGACGCGCGCCGCTTCGAGCACGCCGTCGCCGCTGTCGTCGAGGTCGCGCATGCGCTCGGTCGCGCCGCGGCCGCGCATCCGCCGCAGCGGCGCGACGCATGGTGGGACGAGGCGCGCACGTTGCTGGCGCGTCCGACCGACGTCGTCGGCACCGAGACGGCGCTTGCGCGCGTCGCGCTCGAATGGGCGGCGAGCGGCAGCGCGCCCGCGACCGACGCCTTGTTCGTGCTGCGCCCCGCGGCCTGGATCGTCGTGCAGGCCGGCGGCGTCGATGCGCTGACGCTGGCGCTCGCCGAACACGCCGTGTGCCCGGCTCTCGTCGTCGACGCCGATGTCGATGTGCAGGCGCCGTTCGAGCGCGCGGGCGGCACGACGAGCATCGAAGCGGCCGTGTGCGACGACGCCGAGGACGAGGCGCAGCGCGCAGCCTCGCAGGTGCTCGTCTGTCTGCGCGACGGCCGCACACCGGTCGCCTTGATCGCGCAGGACCGTTCGCTCGTGCGGCGCGTGCACGCGCTGCTGGCGCGCCGCCGCGTGCCGGTGCAGGACGAAACCGGCTGGCGCCTGTCGACGACACGCGCCGCAGCACGCGTGATGGCGCTGCTGCGCGCATTGCACGGCGCAGCCGACAGCGACGATCTGCTCGACGCGCTGAAGACGAGCGCGCCGGGCGGCATCGACGCGCTGGAGCGCGCGCTGCGCCGCGCGCGCTGCACGAACCTGCGCGGCGTCGACGCGCTGCCGCTGTCGACGGAGGCGGCAGCGTTGTGGCGCCGCGTCGCCGGGTTGCGCGCGGCCTTCGCGCAGCCGGCGCGACGCTTTCTTGCAGGATGGCTCACGGCGCTCGACGCGGCGCTGCACGCCTTCGGCGACCGCACTGCGCTCGATGACGACGACGCTGGCCGGCAAGTGCTCGCCGCGCTGCAACTCGACGGCGCGGCATCGCCCGGCGCGCCGGAGGCGGCGCCGTTGTCGCTCGACGCCTTCATCGCCTGGGTCGATACCGCGCTCGAGCACGCGGCCTACGTGCCCGACGCCGACGCGCCTGCCGATGTCGTGATCACGCCGCTGGCGCGCGCCATGCTGCGCCCGTTCGCCGCCGTTGTGCTGGCCGGTGCCGACGAACGGCGCCTCGGCGGTGCAGGTGCTGCCTGGCCGCTGCTCGGCGATCGCGATGCCGCCGCGCTCGGCCTGCGCGATGCGGCAGGTCGTCGCGAGCGCGAACTGCTGGCCTTCGCGCAGCTGCTGCGCGCGCCGTCCCTCGTGCTGCTGCGGCGGCGCCGCGACGACAGCGAGCCGCTTGCGGCGAGCGTGCTGTGGCGGCGGCTCGTGCTGGCGCGACAGCGCCGCGGCCTTGCGGTGCCGGATAGCGTCGACGTGCGCGAGCGCCACGCCGTGAACCTCGCGCCGCTGCAGCGGCCCGCGCCTTCCGCCGCAGCGCTGCTGCCGGCCGAGCTCAGCGCCAGCGCCGTCGAATCGCTGCGCGCCTGCCCGTACCGCTTCCACGCGCTGCACCTGCTGCGCCTGCGCGAGAGCGACGAGCTCGACGACGCCGTCGAGAAGCGCCACTACGGCGAGTGGCTGCATGCCGTGCTGCATCGATTCCACGCCGCTCGCGAGCGGCCGGGTTTGCGCCAGGACGAGATCGCCGCGCTGCACCACATCGCGCTGGAGCAGCGCGCCGACACGGGCCTCGACGAGGCCGCCTTCGTGCCCTATGCGGCGAGCTTCGAGCGTTTCGCGCCGCGCTACATCGACTGGCTGCATGCGCGCGACCGTGCCGGCGCGCGCTGGCAGGAAGGCGAGGTCGAGATCGAGGCGGCGCCGCCCGCGCTCGGCGGCACGGTGCTGCGCGGACGCATCGACCGCATCGACGGTGTCGCTGCCGACGACGGCCGCACCCTGCAGCTCATCGACTACAAGACCGGCTCGGCTACGAAGCTGCGCCCGCTCGTGCGCCAGCGCACCGAGGACACGCAGCTCGCCTTCTATGCCGCGCTGGTGGACGCAACGCGCGCTGGCGACGCTGCGCTGCAGGCCGCCTATCTGCCGCTGGACGAGGCCGATGAGATTGCAGTGCTGGCGCACGACGACGTGGCCGTGACGGCGCAGGCGCTCGTCGACGGCCTGGCGCACGACCTGGCACGGCTGCGCGCAGGCGCCGGGCTGCCCGCGCTCGGCGAGGGCGCGAGCTGCGAGCATTGCGCGGCACGCGGCCTGTGCCGGCGCGACGACTGGAGCGCGCTGTGATGACGCCGGCCTTCCGCATCGACGGCGAGCGCGTCGTGTGCGAGCGCTTCTACGCCGTCGCCTGCGACCCGCGACGCCCTGTCGTCGTCGAGGCCTGCGCCGGCGCCGGCAAGACCTGGATGCTCGTCTCGCGCATCGTGCGTGCGCTGCTCGACGGCACGCCGCCGCACGACATCCTCGCGATCACGTTCACGCGCAAGGCGGCCGGCGAGATGCGCCAGCGCCTCGACGACTGGCTGGCCTGGCTGGCGTCGCCGGGCACCAGCGAGGCCGAACGCATCGAGGCGCTGGTCGAGCGCGGCCTGTCCCCCGGCGCCGCGGCTTGCCAAGCGGCCGATGCCGCCGCCCTGTACGAGCGCGTGCTCGCCGACGGCCGCGGCGTGCGCATCCTCACCTTCCACGGCTGGTTCTCGCAACTGATGCGCGCGGCGCCGATCGAGATGCTGGCCTCGATCGGCCTGCAGCCCGGCATGGATCTGATCGACGACCCGGCTGATCTGGTCGACGAGTTGCTGAGGCGCTTTCACGGCGCACTGCTCGACGACGCCGCGCTGCTCGCCGACTACACGGCGCTTGTCGGCGCGCGCGGCCGATCGCGCGTGCGCGACTGGCTGCTCGCCGCGTGGGACAAGCGCATCGAGATCGAACTCGCCGATGCCGCCGGCACGCTCGGGCCCTCGGTACCCGGCGTCGCGCCCGACGGCCTGGCGCACCCGGCCGAGGCGCTGCAGCGCGGTGCGTGGCCGAGCCGGCTCGGCGAGTTGTCGGCGGCGCTCGCGGCCGGCGGCGTGCAGGCGCGCGATGCCGCGGCGCGCCTGGACGAAGCGCTGGCCACCAGCGACGCGCGCGCGGCCTTCGATCTCGCGTGGCGCGCGCTGTTCACCCAGGGCGACGCGCCGCGCCAGCGCCGCGGCAAGGCCGAGGCGCTGGCCGCCGTGCAGGGCGACCTGCAGGGCGTGGCGCAGCAGGTCGCCGCGCACGAGGCGCACGTCGAGCACCTGCGCATGACGCGCCTGGCGCGCCTGCTGCTGGCCGAGTACGCGGCGCTCAAGCGCGCGCGCGGCATCGCCGACATGAACGACCTCGAGCGCTGCGCGCTGCTGTTGCTGCGCGATGCCGATCTCTCGGCGTGGGTCCAGCAGCGCCTCGACGCGCAGGTGCGCCAGTTGCTGATCGATGAGTTCCAGGACACCAGCCCGCTGCAGTGGCAGGCGCTGCATGCCTGGCTCGCGGGCTATGCCGGCAGCGGCGGCGGCGCGGCGGCGCCCGTCGTCTTCGTCGTCGGCGACCCGAAGCAGAGCATCTACCGCTTCCGTCGCGCCGAGCCGCGTGTGTTCGGCGCGGCGCGCGAGTTCGTCGCGCAGGGTCTCGGCGGCAGCGTGCTCGAATGCGATCACACGCGACGCAATTCGCCGGCGCTGCTGGCGGCGATCAACGGCGTGTTCGAGCAGGCGCAGCGCGACGGCGCCTACGACGGCTTTCGCGCCCACACGACGCAATGCGGCGACGACGGCGTGCCCGCCGTGTTCGCGCTGCCCGGCGTCGCGCGCCCGCCGCGCGCGGCCCGGGGTGCAGATGACCGGCCCTGGCGCGACAGCCTGACGACGCCGCGGCTCGAACCCGACGAGGTGCTGCGCCAGCAGGAGGCCGACCGCGTCGCCGACGCCATCGGCGCGCTGCTGCGCGAGGGCAGGGCGCGGCCGGGCGAAGTCATGGTGCTCAGCCGCAAGCGCGCGTCGCTGCGCCTCGTCGCCGGCGCGCTGCGGCGCCTGCACCTGCCGCACGCCGCGCCCGAAGACGCGGCGCTGATGGACGCGCCGGTCGTGCGTGACCTCGTCGCGCTGCTCGACGCGCTGGCTTCGCCGGCGCACGACCTGTCGCTCGCGCAGGCGCTGCGCAGCGCGCTGTTCGGCGCGTCGGACGACGATCTCGTCGCGCTGGCGCAGCGCGCGGCGGCCGCTGCGACGACGTGGCGGCAGGCGCTGGCCGCCGCACCGGCGAGTCAGCTGTCGGCCGCGCTGCAGCGGGCGCAGGATCTGCTCGCACGCTGGCAGCGAGCGTCGCGCGAGCTGCCCCCGCACGATCTGCTAGATCTTGTCGTAGACGAGGGCGGGTTCCATGAGCGCGTCGCGGCGCGCGTGCCGGCGGCCGAGCGCGCCGTGGCGCTGGCCGCGGTCGACGCGCTGCTGGGCCAGGCGCTCGAGCTCGACGGCGGACGCTACGCGACACCCTACAACTTCGTGCGCGCGCTGCATCGGCGCCGCCTTGCCGCGACGCCGCCGCAGCAGGCCGACGCCGTGCAACTGCTGACGGTGCACGGCGCCAAGGGCCTGGAGGCGCGCCACGTCTTCGTCATGGATGCCGACCCGCAGCCGGTCAACGGCGAGACCACGACGCTGCTGGTGGACTGGCCGGTCGACGCCGTGGCGCCGCGCTGCTGCGCCTTCATCGCCGCCGAATCGCGCTGTCCGCCGGCGCTGGTCGCGCTGCTCGATCGCGAACGCGCGGCGCGCGCCCGCGAGGAGCTGAATGGCCTCTACGTCGCGATGACGCGCGCCGGGGAGCGCCTGGTGTTCAGCCATACCGAGCCGCCGCGGCGCGGTGAAGCGCCGAGCTGGTGGCAGCGCGTGCAGGCGTTTGCCACGCCGCTCGACGTTGCGGCACCGGCCGCTGCGGCGAGCGACGTCGTTGCGACCGCTGTCCGCCTGCCGACGTGGCAGCCGATCGCGGAGTCCGCGCCGACACCACCTGCCGACGCGCTCGAGGCCCGCCTCGGCCGCGCCGTGCACCGCGTCCTCGAGTGGGCCACCGGGCCGGCGCGCGGCACGATCGACACCGATATCGCGCAGCGAGCCGCCTCCGAGTTCGGCCTCGCCGTCACGCACGCCGCGACGGTGGCGCGCTGCGCCGCCGCGATCCTCGGCAGCGCGCAGTGCGCGCCGTTCTTCGACGCCGCGGCGCTGCAGTGGGCTGGCAACGAAGTCGACCTCGCCGACGCCGGCGGCGCGCTGCGCATCGACCGCCTCGTCGCGCGCGCCGGCGCAATCGGCACCGAGTGGTGGGTGCTCGACTACAAGCTCGCGCACCAGCCGCAGGCCGACGAGCGGCTGCGCGCGCAGCTCGCGCGCTACCGCGCCGCCGTCCAGGCGCTGCAACCGCACGACAGGGTGCGTGCCGCGTTCGTCAGCGGCGCCGGCGAGCTGATCGAGTTGCCCTGATGCGGCGACCCGTGAGACGGCGATCTGGGCTGCGAATGCCGCGCTGATCGATCCTTCGGCGGGGGCCGCGCGGCGGTCCAATGCAGGGCAAGTTCACCCTCACGCCGCCATGCCGGTTCATGCCGCATCTCCACCCGCCGCCGCGCGGGCGCATCCGACGCGCGCCTTCGGACGCTTCGAGCTGCGCCAGCTGCTCGGCCGCAGCGAGCGCACGATGCTGTGGCTGGCGTTCGACCCGCGCGTCGCGCAGGAGATGCTGCTGACGATGCCGCGCGTCGCGCCGGCCGACGCGGCGGCGCTCGAACGCTGGCTGGCCCGGGCGCGCCACGGCGCGCGGCTCGATCATCCGCAGCTCGCGCACGTCGTCGAGGTCGGCGCGCACGAACAGTGGCCCTACGTCCTGTGCGACCGTGCGCTCGGCGTCACGTTGGGCGAGCATCTGGCGACCGGCGAAGCGCCGGCGCATGCTGAGTCGGCCGGCTGGTTGTGCCAGGCGCTCGAAGGCCTGGCCTTCGCCCACGACGCCGGCGTCGCGCACCGCGACATCCAACTGCACAGCCTGCTGATCGACGAACAAGGCCGCGTGCGGCTGATGGCGCTGGCCGCCTGTGGCGACGCCGACGGCATGGCGCCGCTCGACCCCGCGGCGCTGCGCTCGCAGCGCGACGCCGCCGAGCGCGACATCGTCGCCGTCGGCTTGCTCGCGCACCGCTTCGTCGGCGGCGCGCTGCCGCTCGACGAAACCGACACCGGCCGCGCCCTCGCGCAACTGCCGCCGCACGGCCCGGCGCGGCTGGCGTTGCCCTGGAATGCGCAGCGCCCCATCTCCGAGGCGCTGCGCGCCATCGTCAATCGAACGACCGACGGCCAGCTTGCGCGCCGTTACCACAACGCGCGCACGCTGCTGCGCGCGCTGGCCGGCTGGCGCGACGCCGATACTCAGGATCGCGGTGGCCCAGAGGCCGTGCTGCTCGACCGGCTGCATACCGTCGGCCTCCTGCCGGCGATGCCGGGGCTCGGTTCGATCGTCGTGCGCCTGGCGCGCATGGAGCGCGAGCGCACCAACGAGATGGCCGAGCAGGTCCTGCTCGATCTCGGCCTCAGCCTGGAGCTGCTGCGCCAGGTCAACTCGGCCGAAGTGCAGGGCACGCAGGCCGCCGGCAACGCGGCGGTGCTGACGATCCGCCGCGCCATTGCGATGATCGGCCTGGACGGCGTGCGCCGTGCTGCGATGGCGTTGCGGCCGTGGCCCGGCGCGCTGTCGGAGACGGGCGCCGCCGCGATGCTGCGCACGCTGCGGCGCGTGCGCCTGGCGGGCCACCTGGCGCAGCTGCTGCGGCCGCGCGGCTACGACCCGGAGGTCGTGTTTCTCGTCGCCGTGCTGCAGAACATCGGGCGCCTCGCCGTGCAGTGCCACTTTGCCGAAGACGCCGAACAGATCTGGCAGTTGATGCGCCCGCTGGCGCCGACCGATCCCGAGGCGCCGCCGCAGCCGGGGCTCGCCGAGGAGGCTGCCGCGCATGCCGTGCTCGGCACCGATCTCGCGGCGCTCGCGGCCGTCGTCGCGCGCCACCTCGGTCTCAACGAAGAAGTGCTGCACCTGACGCGGCGCCTGCCTGTCGACAAGCCGGTGCGCGCCGCCGACGGCGACGCCGATCTGCTGCGTGCCGCGGCGAGCGCCGCCAACGAAGTCGTCGACGCCGTCGCCTTCCTGCCGCCGCAGCGTCAGGCTGCCGCCGTCGAGCATGTCGCGAAGCGCTATTCGCGCGTGCTCGGCACGACGCCGCGCGACGTGATCGACGCGCTGCAGATCGCACGCCAGATGCTGGCCGGCGCGGCGGCGGTCGCCCCGGCCGACGACGGCGGCGACGAGGGACACGCATGACAATGACGCAGCGCGCTCCGGCCTCAGTGGGTCGCTTCGAGTTGCGGCGCACGCTCGGCCGCGGCGCGCAGGCCACGGTGTGGCTGGCCTGGGATCCGCGGCTCGAGCGCGAAGTCGCCGTCAAGCTGCTCGGCAGCGCCGGCGACAGCGCCGCCGTCGGCGACTGGCTGCACGAGGCGCGCAACGTCAGCCGCCTGACGCACCCGAACATCGTGCCCGTGTTCGAGGCCGACGTGCACGATGGCAAGCCCTACCTCGTGTTCGAGTACGTCGCCGGCCCGACCCTGGCCGAGAAGCTGCGCCAGGGCGGGGCGTTCGCACCGCGCAGCGCCGTCGAGTTGATGCAGGGTGTGCTGGACGCGCTCGCCGCGGCACACGCCGCGGGCGTCGTGCACCGCGACCTCAAGCCCTCGAACATCCTGATCGACGCCGCGGGCCGCGCCCGCGTGATGGACTTCGGCATCGCCGCGCGCGTGCGCGACGGCGCGAGCGACCGCCGCATCGTCGGCACGCCCGGCTACATGTCGCCCGAGGCAGCGCAGGGCGCCGCGCCGGCACCGTCGATGGACGTGTTCGCCGCCGGCATGCTGCTCGGCGAGATGCTCGCCGGCACGCCGCTGCTGCGCGAGTCCGATCCGCATCGCGCGATCCGCCGCGTAGTGCGCGAAGACATGACACTGCCCGACACGCTGTCGTCGCAGGTCGACGATGCGCTGCGCGGCACCGTACTGCGCGCCATAGCGCGCGACCCGGCGGCGCGGCTGCCCGATGCGGCTGCGTTCCAGGCCGCGTTGAACCAATGGCTGCGCCCCGAGCCCGTCGCCGATGCCGGCACCGGCGCGACCGGCACGCTCGACTTCCTGCTGCGGCGCATGCGCCACAAGACGGACTTTCCCGCGCTGTCCGATGCGGTGAACCGCATCCAGCGCATCGCCAATTCGGAGGACCAGAGCGTCGGCAGCCTGTCGACCGAGATCCTCAAGGACGTCGCGCTCACCAACAAGCTGCTGCGCCTGGTCAACACGGCGCACTACACGCAGGCCGGCGGCGGCTCGATCAGCACGATCTCGCGCGCCGTCGCGCTGATCGGCTTCGCAGGCATCCGCAACATGGCGCTGTCGCTGGTGCTGCTCGAGCACATGAGCGACAAGGCGCAGGCCAACCAGTTGAAGGAAGAGTTCCTGCGCTCGCTGATGGCGGGCATGCTGGCCGGCGAGCTGTCGCCGTCGGTGCGTGAGTCGGAGGAGGCCTTCCTCGGCGCGATGTTCCAGAACCTCGGCCGCCTGCTGGCGCAGTACTACTTTCCCGACGAGGCCAACCGCATCCGCGACCAGGTGCGCGCCGGCGACGCGACGGAAACCGCGGCGGCGCTGGCCGTGCTGGGGCTGAGCTACGAGGACTTGGGCGTCGGCGTGGCTCGCAGCTGGGGCCTGCCCGAGGCTTTGCGCCGCGCGATGTGCCGCCCCGCGGGCCACCCACCCGTGCGCGCGGCGGCGCCGCGCGAGCGCGGCGCGTGGCTCGGTGCAGCGGCCAACGACCTCGCCGACGCGATGCTGCAGGGCGACGCGGCCGGCACCTCGCGACGCATTGACGACACCGCCGAGCGCTATGCACGCGCGCTGGCGTTCGCGCCCAAGGAGGTGCACGCCGCGGCCGATCGCGCGCGCGATCGGCTGGCGCAGACGGCGCGCGCGTTGAACCTGACGCTGCCGCCGGCATCTGCCGCCCAGCGCCTGATCGACGCGCCGCCCGGGCCGGCGACGCTGCCGGCCCCGCCCGACACGCTGACGCCGCACGAGCTGCAGCCGACCGTCGTGCTCGAAGAGGCGCCGCACACGCCGGAGCAGGTGGCGCAGTTGCTCGTCGCCGGCATCCAGGATGTGACGAACACGATGGCCTCGGAGGGGTTCAAGCTCAACGAAGTGCTGCGCATGATCCTCGAGACGATGTGGCGCGCGCTCGCATTCCGCCGCGTCCTGTTCTGCCTGCGCGACCCGAAGACGGGCGAGCTGGTCGGCCGCTTCGGCCTCGGCGAAGGCGCCGACAAGCTGGCGCCGACGATGCGCATCGCGCTGCGCTTCGCGCCCGGCAGCGCGCCCGACCTGTTCGGCGCCGTCTGTCTGAAGGGCGCCGACACGCTGATCGCCGACGCGAGCGCGGCGCCGATCGCGGCGCGGCTGCCGGCGTGGTTCCGGCAGGCGCTCGACGCGCCGACCTTCCTGCTGCTGCCGCTGGCGATGAAGGGCGCGCCGTTCGGCCTGATCTATGCCGACCGGGCGCGCGCCGGCGCGATCGATCTCGGCGAGAAGGAGCTGTCGCTGCTGCGCACGCTGCGCAATCAGGCGCTGATGGCGTTCCGCCAGGCCGGTTGACCGGTTCGCCGCGACGCTCGGAACGGCGGCGCAGCAGCGCAGCGCCGCAGGCTATCCCTGATCGCTGCGCCGCGCGAACCCGCGACAATGCGCGCCATGCCCGCCGACCTCGCCACCCCGACCGAGTCGCCCCGACGCGACGCCGGGCGGGGCGAAGCCGGCGCGGCGGCGCGCAGCTTCGCGCGTGCGCTGCACCGGCGCTACGCGTTGTTCACGCTCGGTGTCGTCGTCTTCATCGGCGCGGTCGCGCTGGCCGAGCGCCTCGGCGGGTCGCGCGGCTGGATCGGCGCGGCCTTCCTGCTCGGCACGGTCGGCATCTATGCGCTGATCGGCCTGCTGTGCCGCACGACGGACGAGACGGAGTACTACGTCGCCGGCCGGCGTGTGCCGGCGATTTACAACGGCATGGCGACGGCGGCCGACTGGATGTCGGCCGCGTCGTTCATCGGCATGGCCGGCGTGCTGTACTTGCAGGGGTATGCAGGACTGGCCTATATCGTCGGCTGGACCGGCGGCTACTGCCTGGTCGCGCTGCTGCTGGCTCCGTACCTGCGGCGCTTCGGCCAGTTCACGGTGCCCGACTTCATCGGCGCGCGCTACGGCCGGCTGCCGCGCGTCGTGGGGGTCGTCGCGACGATCGTCGTCTCGTTCGTCTACGTCGTGGTGCAGATCTACGGCGTCGGCCTGATCACGTCGCACCTGACGGGCTTCAGCTTCGAGATCGGCATCTTCGTCGGCCTCGGCGGCGTGCTCGTCTGCTCGTTCCTCGGCGGCATGCGCGCGGTGACGTGGACGCAGGTCGCGCAGTACATCGTGATGATCATCGCCTACCTGGTGCCGGTCGTGTGGATGTCGTGGAACCAGGTCGGCCGGCCGCAGCTGCCTTTCGCACACGCCGAACAGCTCGAGCGCGTGAGCCGCCTCGAGCAGCGTCTGGCCGCCGACCCGGCCGAGATCGACGTGCGCCGTCACCAGCAGCTCCGCGCCGACGAGGCCGAGCGCCGGCTCGCCGACGTCCCCACCGCGATGCAGGCGCAGCGTCGCGAGCTGACGGAGCTGGTGCTGCTGCTGAAGGCCGAGGATGCGCCGCTGGCGCAGATCCAGCAGGCCGAGCGGCGGCTGGCGCGCCTGCCGCGAACCGATGAGGCGGCGCGCGAGGCCTACCGGCGCGAGCTCGAAACGGCGCGACGCCAGGCGCTGCCGCTGGCCGGCCTGCCACCGCAGACACTGCCGCACGCGACGGGCGACCCCGGAGGCGGCGCCGCCGAGCGCGCCGCCTTCGACGCGTCGCGGCGCAACTTTCTGGCGCTCGTGCTGTGCCTGATGATGGGTACGGCGGCGATGCCGCACGTGCTGACGCGCTACTACACGACGCCGTCGGTGCGCGAGGCGCGCACCTCGGTGGCGTGGTCGCTGTTCTTCATCGCGCTGCTGTACCTGGCCGCGCCGGCACTGGTGCTGATCGTCAAGCAGGAAGTGTTCGCGACGCTCGTCGGCACGCCTTTCGCCGAGCTGCCCGACTGGCTGCGGCGCTGGTCGCGCGTCGATGCGTCGTTCGTGTCGGTGGAAGACGTCAACCTCGACGGCGTGCTGCAACTCGGCGAGTTGCGCCTGGGCGCCGACCTGATCCTGCTCGCCGCGCCCGAGATCGGCGGCCTGCCGTTCTTCGTGACTTGCCTGGTCGCCGCCGGTGGCCTGGCGGGGGCGCTGTCGACGGCCGACGGTCTGCTGCTGACGATCGCCAACGCGCTGTCGCACGACGTCTACTACCGCCTGGTGAACCCGCGCGCTTCGGCGATCCGGCGCGTGATGATGACGAAGGTGCTCGTGCTCGTCGTCGCGCTGCTGGCGGCCTGGGTCGCGTCGCTGCGCATCGCCGACATCCTGCCGTTCGTCGCGGCCGCGTTCTCGCTTGCGGCGTCGACCTTCTTCCCGGTGCTGACGCTGGGCATCTTCTGGCGCCGCGCCAACGTGTTCGGCGCGACACTGGCGATGATCTCCGGACTGGCCGTCTGCGCCGGCTACATGGCCTACAACCTGCCGCTGCTGCGCAGCGCCTTCGGCATCGAGCGCCCGCTCGCCGACTGCCGCTGGTGGGACATCGACCCGATGTCTGCCGGCGTGTTCGGCGTGCCGGTGGGCTTCGCCGTGCTGGTGCTGGCCAGCCTGGCGACGCGGGCGCCGGACGCCGCGCGCCGCGAGTTCGTCGAGCGGCTGCGCTACCCGCAGCCCGACGAACACTGACGCCGCTGCTACAATAAGGGGTTTTTCCACCCTTGCTGCAGCCGCATTTGACGCGCGGCGCAGCTTCCATCCACTGGAACCCACGAGGAGTATCAATGCGTCACTACGAGATCGTTCTGCTGATCCATCCGGATCAAAGCGAACAGGTGCCCGCGATGCTGGAGCGCTACAAGGGCATCGTGACCGCCGGCGGCGGCAAGGTGCACCGCGTCGAGGACTGGGGCCGGCGTCAGCTGGCCTACATGATCCAGAAGCTGGCGAAGGCGCACTACCTGTGCTTCAACATCGAGTGCGACAACGCCGTGCTGACAGAGCTGGAGACCGGCTTTCGTTTCAACGACGCGGTGCTGCGCCACCTGACCGTCGCCAAGACCAAGGCCGACACGACGCCGTCGCCGATGATGAAGGTCGTCGACCGCGAAGAGGCCCGCAAGGCGTCGTCGCAGCAGGAGGCTTCGGCCTGAGCATGGCGCTGCCGTCCGCGCCGGTCGGGTGCGCCGCATGAACCGTCTGGTTCTGCAGGCGCAACTGGCTGAACGCGGCGCGCTGCGATTCACCCCGGCCGGGCTGCCTGCGCTGGACTTGGGCTTGAAGCACGAGTCGCAGGTCAGCGAAGCCGGACTGCCGCGCAAGGTCTCCCTCGAGATGCGCGCGGTGGCGATCGGTGAGATCACGGCGCGGCTGACGGCCCTGGCCGTCGGCACGCAGCTCGATTGCGCCGGTTTTCTCGCCGCCCATCGCAACGGAAGAGGCGTCGTGTTCCACATCACCGAAGTGCAGTGAACGCGGCGCTCGAATCCGCATCCGGATCAAGATTCAAGGAAAGAGGTGTCATATGCCCCCGCCCCGTGGTAAAGGCCGTTTCGGCAAGGACCGCAAACCCAAGCGCAGCACGCAGTCGCTGCTGTTTCGCCGCAAGCGCTTCTGCCGCTTCACCGTCGCCGGAGTCGAGGAGATCGACTACAAGGACATGGACACGCTGCGTGACTTCATCGGCGAGAACGGCAAGATCACGCCTGCGCGCCTGACCGGCACGCGTGCGTTCTTCCAGCGGCAGCTGACGACGGCGATCAAGCGCGCGCGCTTCCTCGCCATGCTGCCGTACAGCGACCAGCACAAGGCCTGAGGAGCACCGCGATGCAAGTGATCCTGCTCGAAAAGGTGGCCAACCTCGGCAACCTCGGCGACGTCGTCAAGGTCAAGGACGGCTATGCGCGCAACTTCCTGATCCCGTCGCGCCAGGCGAAGCGGGCGACCGATGCCGCGATCAAGGAGTTCGAGGCGCGCCGCGTCGAACTCGAGGCCGCCGCTGCCGCCAAGCTGGACCAGGCAAAGACGCTCGGCGAGCGCCTCGCCGGCCAGACGGTGCGCGTCGCGCAGAAGGCCGGCGTCGACGGCCGGCTGTTCGGCTCGGTGACCAACTTCGACATCGCCGCGGCGCTGGCCAAGGCGGGCTTCGAAGTCCACAAGTCGCAGGTGCGCATGCCGGCCGGCCCGCTGAAGACGGTCGGCGAGCACGCCGTGTCGGTGGCGCCGCACACCGATGTCGTCGTCGACGTGACGGTCTCGGTGATCGCCGAGACCGACTGACGCCAAGCTCGGCGCAAGTGCTGCAGAGGGGCCGGCCATGCCGGCCCCTCTGCTTTGAGCCGCGCCCGCTCGCATCGTCGCCCGATCGGCTGCATCTCGTCGACCACCGTCGCTCCCCCGGATTTCCACAAGCTTGCCCACAGCGGTCGCGGCAGCAGCGCCCGTATCATTGCGCGCATGTCCGCCGTCTACTCGCCGCCCGAATACCTGCCCTCCGCCGCACGCGGCGACGACGAAGTGGCGCGCCTGCGTGTGCCGCCGCATTCCGTCGAGGCCGAGCAGAGCGTGCTCGGCGGCCTGCTGCTCGACAACCTGGCGTGGGACCGCGCTGCCGACCTGCTCAACGACAGCGACTTCTATCGCTACGAGCACCGCCTGATCCATGCCGCGATCGGCGCGCTGGTCAATGCGTCGCGGCCGGCCGACGTGATCACCGTCTTCGAGCGCCTGCAAAGCCTCGGCAAGGCCGACGAGTGCGGGGGGCTGACCTATCTGAACGCGCTCGCGCAGAGCGTGCCGAGCGCGGCCAACCTGCGCCGCTATGCCGAAATCGTCCGCGAGCGCGCCATCCTGCGCAAGCTCGTCGCGGCGAGCGACGAGATCGCGACGACGGCGTTCAATCCGCAGGGCCGGCCGGTGTCGCAGATCCTCGACGAGGCCGAGGGGCGCATCTTTCGCATCGGCGAGGAGGGCTCGCGCTCGCGCCAGGGCTTCCAGGGCATGGACCAGCTCGTCGTGCAGCTGATCGACCGCGTCAACGAACTGCATGAAAACGGCGCCGAGGAAGTGACCGGCGTGCGCACCGGCTTCTACGAGATGGATCGCATGACGGCCGGCCTGCAGCCCGGCGATCTGGTCGTGCTGGCGGCGCGGCCGTCGATGGGCAAGACGGCGTTCGCGCTCAATATCGCCGAGAACGTCGCAGTGCACGAGGGCCTGCCCGTCGTCGTGTTCTCGATGGAAATGGGCGCGTCGCAACTGGCGCTGCGCATGGTCGGCTCGCTCGGCCGCATCAACCAGCAGCACCTGCGCACCGGAAAGCTCGCCGACGACGAATGGAGCCGATTGTCGGAAGCCGTCGACAAGCTCGGCAAGGCGCCCGTCTTCATCGACGAGACGCCGGCGCTCAACTCCAACGAGCTGCGCGCGCGCGCCCGGCGCCAGGCGCGCCAGTGCGGCCGCCTCGGCCTGATCGTCGTCGACTACCTGCAGCTGATGAGCGGCTCGTCGTCCGGCGACGAGAACCGCGCCACCGAGATCGGCGAGATCTCGCGCGGCCTGAAGGCGCTGGCCAAGGAGCTGAAGTGCCCGGTGATGGCGCTGTCGCAGCTCAACCGCAGCGTCGAGTCGCGCAACGACAAGCGGCCGATGATGAGCGACCTGCGCGAGTCGGGCGCGATCGAGCAGGACGCCGACGTCATCATGTTCATCTACCGCGACGACTACTACAACAAGGAGTCGAAGGAGCCGGGCGTCGCGGAGATCATCATCGGAAAGCAGCGCAACGGGCCGACCGGCGACGTCAAGCTCGCCTTCTTGAAGCCGCTGACGCGCTTCGAGAATCTGGCGCCGGGCGCGGGCGACGATTACTGATTCTGGCGTTTTCGCTGCAGGATGTATATATTTACAGCATGCAGCCAGCGCTCAAGGGCCGCGGCACCGCTTGGGCCATCGTTCACCGCTACGCCGTGCACGAACGCAGCGCCTTCGATGACGCCTGGGGTGCGCTCGATCAGCAGGCCGACGAGGTCGAGGCGCCGCGGGCGACCGAGATCATCGAGGAGAGCGCGCGCTCCGTGCTGACCGCCAACGACTCGCCCGACATCCCTTTCGACCTGTCGATCAACCCCTACCGCGGCTGCGAGCACGGCTGCATCTATTGCTTCGCGCGGCCGACGCATTCGTACCTCAATCTCTCGCCCGGCCTCGATTTCGAGACCCGCATCGTCGCCAAAGTCAACGTCGCCGAGCGGCTGCGCGCAGCGCTCGCAGCGTCGCGCTACCGACCGACGCTGCTCAACGTCGGCTCGGCGACCGACGCCTACCAGCCGGTCGAACGCCGTCTGCGTCTGACACGCGGCGTGATCGAAGTGCTGGCCGAGTCCAGCCATGCGTTCTCGCTGGTCACCAAGTCGTCGGGCGTCGAGCGCGACCTCGACCTGATCGCACCGATGGCGGCGCGCCGTCTCGTCGCCGTCTACGTCTCGCTGACGACGCTCGATCCGGCGCTGGCGCGCATCATGGAGCCGCGTGCGGCGGCGCCGGCGCGGCGCCTGCGCACGATCCGCACGCTGGTTGCGGCTGGCGTGCCGGTCGGTGTCAGCCTGTCGCCGGTGATCCCGTTTATCAACGAGCTCGAGATCGAGCGTTTGCTCGAAGCGGCGGCCGAGGCCGGCGCCGCCCGCGTGCTCGGCGCAGTGGGGCGGCGGGCGGGGGGGGGGTGCCCCCGGGTAGCACCCGGGGGGGGGCCGCC
>CAYJLV010000007.1:0-10347 GCA_964371405.1 uncultured Burkholderiaceae bacterium | reverse complement strand
CGCGGTTTATCGGTTTTATCCCCGCGCTCTTTTGGTGGGTTTTGCTCGATGGGGGGGCGGGGGGGGGGGCGCGCCGCGCGTTCGCTGTCGTGCTGCGGCTGCCGTGGGAGGTGAGCCCGCTGTTCCAGCGCTGGCTCGAGCAGCACTACCCGCAGCGCGCGGCGCGCGTGCTGGCGCGCGTGCGCGAAATGCGCGGCGGGCGCGACTACGACGCGCGCTGGGGCGCGCGCATGAACGGCGAGGGCGTGTGGGCCGACCTGCTGCGACAGCGCGTCGACAAGGCCTGCGCGCGGCTCGGCCTGAATCGCGAACGCTGGGAACTCGATCTTGCGCAGTTCACGCCGCCGCGAGCGGCGGGCGAGGCGCGCCAGGCGGCGCTGTTCTAGCGCCCGCGCTCAGGCGCGCAGCGTCAATCCGCCCGCCGAGCGGCTGCGCCGCGGCGTGCCGATCGCCGGCGCGCCGGCCTGGCAGTAACGCTGCTTGAGGGCCTCGGCGCGCACCAGCAGTTCGGCGCTGTCGTCGATCTTGTCGCGATGGCGCTGCGTCACCAGGCCCGCCAGCTCGATCAGCTTGGCGTTGCGCGTCGCCTCGCCGTCGTCGAGCAGCATCTGCGCCGCGAGTCGCGGCTGACCGCCGAGGGAGTGGCCCATCGCGCGTTCGGCGAGCGCCGACACCGCCGCATGGCTGTCGCGAATCAGCGCCGCCGCCGGATCCTTTGACTGTGCGGCGGCAACCAGCATCTCGCAGGTCGCCTTCGAGACGCACAGGCGGCGCGCTACCGCCGTGATGTGGCCGCTCATCTCGTCGAGCTGGATCTCTTGACTGTTGAGCCGCACCCACAGCCCGATCACGTTGCAGCCGCGCTCCATGTCGAAGTCGGGCTGCTGGTGTTCGAGCGCGAGTTCACGCGCCAGCTCGACGGCCGCGGCGACGCGGCGCTCGTGCAGCACGCGCAGCGCGCCGATCACACGGTCGAAGTGTCGCAGCCGCTCGGAGTCCGGGGCGGCCTCGATCAGCCGCGTCAGCTGCGATTGCGTCTGCACCAGCGCCTTGCCGTCGCGCGCGTCGAAATGCAGCATCGTCAGCAGCACGAGCGCGAGCGGATCGAACAGCCGCGACTTGACTCCCATGCGCGCCGCCCGGTCGAGCAGGTCGAGTGCGTCGGCCGACTCGCCGGCATAGAAGGCCAGCGTGCCGGCGTGCTGCAGTCGTGTCACGCTGCCCGGCGTCAGCTCGGCAGCCTTGCGGAAGGTCTCCAGCGCCTGACCGAGTTCGCCCTGTTCGATCTGCACGTGGCCGAGCACGTCGTAGGAGTCGGCGTGATCGGGCATTTCGCCGATCAGCACGTCGAGCGTGCGCCGCGCCGGCGCGAGCTGGCCCGAGGCCACCTGCGTGCGCGCGATGCCGAGTCGCGCCCACGGCAGCGCGCGAGCTTCGAGCACGGCGTCGTACATCCGGCGCGCTGAAGCGTGGTCCTCGATGCGCAGATAGAGCTCGGCGCCGATGCGTGCGGCATAGAGCCAATAGGCGCCACGCCGCGCGAAGCGCTCGCTGCACAGCGCTGCCGCGGCCGCGAACTCCTTGGCCTGGATCGCCTCGAAGACGTCCTTGAGCTCACGCTTGCGGCGCCGCGCTTCGACGAGCCGCTCGCCGAGGCTGGCGGCGCTGTAGGGTTTGAGCAGGTAACTGTCGAGCGCCGTCTCGGCAGCTTCCGTCACGCGGGCGTAGGTGGCTTCGCCGGTGACCATCACGAACACGGTGTAGTAGGGCAGCAGTTCGGCGCGCCGCAGGTCGGCGAGCAGGTCGGGCCCCGAGAGGGCGCTGCGGTCGAAATGGTGCTCGCACAGGATGATGTCGAACACCTGGTGCTCGAGGATGTTGCGCGCATCCTGCAGGTTGCCGGTCTGGCGCACCGTGCCGACGCCGAATCCGCGCAGGTGCGCGCACAGCACGCCGCGCGACGTGGCGTTGCTGTCGATCACCAGCGCGCAGGTTTTTTCGATGCCGTCGTCGAGCAGGTACACCGGGCAGTCTCTGGAACGGCTGCGCCTGCCAGGGGCGGGCAGCGGCCGGAGGTTGGAACTGCCCTGTCTTCGGCACAGCGCGCGCCGACTTGAGGCCCGAGTGGGCGGCGGGCCCGGTGTTCGCCTACTTGAACAGGTCCTTGACGCGGTCGGTCCAGCTGTTCGCGCCAGGTGTGTGACGCTCTCCGCCCTTGCGCAGCGAGTCGTCGAGTTCGCGCAGCAGCTTGCGCTGGTGTTCGGTCAGCTTGACCGGCGTCTCGATCGAGATGTGGCAGTACAGGTCACCCGGATAGCTCGACCGCACGCCCTTGACTCCCTTGCCGCGCAGTCGGAACGTCTTGCCGTGCTGAGTGCCCTCGGGCAGATCGATCTCGGCCTTGCCGCCGAGCGTCGGTACCTCGACGCTGCCGCCGAGCGCGGCCGTCGTCAGGCCGACGGGGACGGTGCAGTGCAGGTCGTCGCCATCGCGTTCGAAGACGTCGTGCTGCTTGATGCGGATCTCGATGTAGAGATCGCCGTTGGGGCCGCCGTTGGTGCCGGGCTCGCCGTTGCCGGCCGAGCGGATGCGCATGCCTTCGGCGATGCCGGCCGGAATCTTGACCTCGAGCGTCTTCGTCTTCTTGATCTTGCCCTGGCCGCTGCACGCGGTGCATGGCTCGGGGACGATGCGGCCCGAACCGTGACACTGCGGGCAGGTCTGCTGGATACTGAAAAAGCCCTGACGCAGGTGCACCGTGCCGCCGCCGTTGCAGGTGGTGCAGGTCTTGGCGCTGGTGCCCGGCTTGGCGCCACTGCCGCTGCAGGTGTCGCAGTTCTCCCAGCTCGGGATGCGGATCTGCGTGTCCTTGCCGTGCGCGGCTTCCTCGAGCGTGATCTCCATCGCATACGACAGATCGCTGCCGCGGTAGACCTGCTGGCCGCCACCGCGCCGCGCGCCGCCGGCGCCGCCGAAGATGTCGCCGAAGATGTCGCCGAAGGCCTCGGCGAAGCCGCCGAAGCCCTCGGCGCTGGCGCCTCTGAAGCCGCCAGCATTGGGATCGACGCCGGCATGGCCATACTGGTCGTAGGCCGCGCGCTTCTGCGGCTCGGACAGCATTTCGTAGGCTTCCTTGGCCTCCTTGAAGCTCTCCTCGGCCTTCTTCGCCTCGTCGCCCTGGTTGCGGTCGGGGTGGTGCTTCATCGCGAGCTTGCGATAGGCCTTCTTGATGTCTTCGTCGCTCGCGTTGCGCGGCACGCCGAGCACATCGTAGTAGTCACGCTTGGCCATCCGGTCCACCCTCATTCAAACGAGAAACGCCGCGCCGGAAGCTGCAGCAGTGCTGCGGGCCCCGGACGCGGCGGCGACGCGCGGGGCCGTGCCCCGCCACGTCGAAAACGTCACTTCTTGTCCTTGACTTCCTTGAACTCGGCGTCGACGACGTTGTCGTCGTCGGCCGGTCGTGCACCCGGGGCCTGCTGCGCAGCGGCTTCGGGTTGCGCTCCCGGCGCTGCGCCGGCCGCGGCCTGCGCCGCCTGCGCATCGGCATAGACTTTCTCGCCGAGCTTCTGGCTCGCCGCCATCAGCGCTTCCGTCTTCGCCTCGATCGCGGCCTTGTCTTCGCCCTTGAGCGTTTCATCGACGTCCTTGAGCGCGGCCTCGATTTTCTCCTTCTCGGCGGCGTCGAGCTTTTCGCCGACCTCGCCGAGACTCTTCCTGACGCTGTGCGCCATCGCGTCGGCCTGGTTGCGCGCCTGCACCAACTCGAGCTTCTTCTTGTCCTCGGCGGCGTTGAGCTCGGCGTCCTTGACCATCTTCTCGATCTCGTCTTCCGACAGGCCCGAGTTCGCCTTGATGGTGATCTTGTTCTCCTTGCCGGTGCCCTTGTCCTTGGCGCCGACATGCAGGATGCCGTTGGCGTCGATGTCGAAGCTGACCTCGATCTGCGGCAGGCCGCGCGGCGCCGGCGGGATGCCTTCGAGGTTGAACTCACCGAGCGACTTGTTGCCCGAGGCCATCTCGCGCTCGCCCTGGTAGACCTTGATCGTCACGGCCGGCTGGTTGTCCTCGGCGGTCGAGAAGGTCTGGCTGAACTTGGTCGGGATCGTCGTGTTCTTCTTGATCATTTTCGTCATCACGCCGCCCAAGGTCTCGATGCCCAGCGACAGCGGGGTGACGTCGAGCAGCAGCACGTCGGTGCGGTCGCCCGACAGCACCTGGCCCTGGATCGCCGCGCCGACGGCGACGGCTTCGTCGGGGTTGACGTCCTTGCGCGGCTCCTTGCCGAAGAACTCCTTGACCTTCTCCTGCACCTTGGGCATGCGCGTCTGGCCGCCCACGAGGATCACGTCGTGGATGTCGGCGACGTTGACGCCGGCATCCTTGATCGCCGTGCGGCAGGGCGTGATCGTGCGCTCGACCAGATCTTCGACCAGGGCTTCGAGCTTGGCGCGCGTCAGCTTGATGCTCAGGTGCTTCGGGCCCGACGCGTCGGCCGTCACGTAGGGCAGGTTGATGTCGGTCTGCGCGCTCGACGACAACTCGATCTTGGCCTTCTCGGCGGCTTCCTTGAGGCGCTGCAGCGCGAGCACGTCCTTGGCCAGATCGACGCCTTGCTCCTTCTTGAACTCGCCGATGATGTAGTCGATGATGCGCTGGTCGAAGTCCTCGCCGCCGAGGAAAGTGTCGCCGTTGGTCGACAGCACTTCGAACTGCTTCTCGCCGTCGACGTCGGCGATCTCGATGATGGAGACGTCGAACGTGCCGCCGCCGAGGTCGTAGACAACGATCTTGCGGTCGCCCTTTTCCTGCTTGTCGAGACCGAAGGCGAGCGCGGCGGCCGTCGGTTCATTGATGATGCGCTTGACGTCCAGGCCCGCGATGCGGCCGGCGTCCTTCGTCGCCTGGCGCTGTGCATCGTTGAAGTAGGCGGGCACCGTGATGACGGCCTCGGTGACCGTCTCGCCGAGATAGTCCTCGGCAGTCTTCTTCATCTTGCGCAGCACTTCGGCGCTGACCTGCGGCGGCGCGATCTTGCTGCCGCGCACCTCGACCCAGGCGTCGCCGTTGTCGGCCGGCACGATGGTGTAGGGCATCAGGTCGATGTCCTTCTGCACTTCCTTCTCGGTGAACTTGCGGCCGATCAGGCGCTTGACGGCGTACAGCGTGTTTCTTGCGTTGGTCACGGCCTGGCGCTTCGCGGAGGCGCCGACAAGCACTTCGCCGCCGTCCTGGTAGGCAACGACGGACGGCGTGGTGCGCGCGCCCTCGCTGTTCTCGATGACTCTCGTCGTATTGCCTTCCATGATCGCCACGCACGAGTTGGTCGTGCCGAGGTCGATACCGATGATTTTTGCCATGTCGTTGCTCCTGAAACCTTCGATATGAGTTGTTCTGGACGTGCGGCCGCGGGCGGCGTTTTCAAGCGCGCCGACGGCGCTCAGGACTTCGCCGCGGCGACCGTGACAAGGGCGGGGCGCAGCACGCGATCGGCGATCAGGTAGCCCTTCTGCAGCACCGTGACGACGGTGTCGGCTTCCTGGTCGGTCGGCACCACGCTGATCGCCTGATGCTGGTGCGGGTCGAACTTCGTCGCCGCGGGCGGGTTGATCTCGATGACCTTGCTGCGTTCGAGGGCGGCGGCGAGCTGGCGCAGCGTGACGTGGACGCCCTCGAGGATCTGCGCCGGCCTGGCGTCGGGTTGCGCGATGGCGGCCTCGAGGCTGTCCATCACGGGCAGCAGGTTCTCAGCGAAGTTTTCGATCGAAAACTTGCGCGCCTTGGAGACCTCTTCCTCGGCGCGCCGGCGCGCATTCTCGGCCTCCGCCTTGGCCCGCAGGTAGGCGTCGGACATCTCGACGTAGCGCGCCTCGAGATCGGCGAGCTGGCGGGTGAGCCCGGCGGCCGAATCAGTCGTGGCTTCAGGTTCGGCGGCGCCTGCCGCCAGCGGGTCGGTGTTGGGGTTGGTGCTGTTCGTCATTCGTGGTTTCCTGCCCAGCCGGCGATCTGGGGCCACCGTCGTCGAGTTCAAGCCCTTGGGGTACGAATATTTCGACGGAGTACGCCCCGGGAGCGCTGAAGCGTGCGGTTGCGGCGTCGCGACACATGTCGCGCAGTCGGGTGCGGAGCGGCAATTGTTGGCGATTCGCCGGCCTCCGGGACGCGGGGAGACGCCGCGGCCGGTATTGTCGGCAGCCACCGTGTCGCCGTTCTGACGATCCCGATGTCTGCCCGCCCACTGCTCGATCCCCCGCCCGCGACGGGCCTGCAAGTTCTTCCCGACGAGGCGCATGCCCGGCTCGCGCTGCGCGAGGCTCGCGTGCTGATGGCGCCGGTCGTGCGCTGGCTGCTGCGCCACGGCGTCCACTACGGCGCCTTCGCCGACGTGCTCAAGGGCGTCTTCGTGTCTGTTGCACGCGAGGAGTTGTCGCGGGCCCAGGCCAAGACCACCGATTCGGCGATCAGCGTGATGTCGGGCGTGCACCGCAAGGATGTGCGCGCGATCGGAGCCGACCCCGACGCGCTGCCGCTGCCGCGCTGCGTCCCGCTGGCGGCGCAGCTGCTCGCGCGCTGGCGCGCCGACGCGCGCCTGCTCGACGTCGGCGGCGAACCGATGGCGCTGCCGCGCAGCGGCGCCACGGGCAGCTTCGAGGCGCTGGCGCGCGAGATCTCGAGCGACGTGCATCCGCGCACGCTGCTCGACGAACTGCTGCGCCTCGGCCTGGTCGTGCTCGACGCCGAGGTCGTTCGCGTCGCCAGCCCGGCAGTGCGGCCGGCACCCGGGATCGAAGACGGCACGGCCGAGTTCTCCACCAGCGCCGCCGACCATATCGCCGCGGCGGTCCACAACCTGACGCTGGGCGGCCCGAAGTTCCTCGAGCAGAGCCTCGCCGTCGAGGGCCTGACGACAGCCTCGGCTCAGCAGCTGCACGAAGCGGCGCAGGCGTTGTGGCAGGGCATGTTGGAGAACCTGGTCGCGAATGCGCGCGAGCAGGTACGCAGCTCGTCGCCGGCCGAATCCGATGCACGCGTGCGCTTGGGCGTCTACTACTACAGCGAACCGTCGCCGACGCCAGCCGACGGCTCCTGAAGCAGCGGCGCTTCAACGGCGATTGCCGTCGAAGTCGACGCTCCAGCGCGTCCAATCGGCGAGCTGGCGGCGGTCGCGCTTGGTCGGGCGGCCCTGCTCGATCGCCAGCGCCGGCTCGGCGCCTTCGCGGCGCGCCTGCGCGAGACGCGCACGGGCAGCGATGCTCTCCGGCGTCTCCTCGTACAACGCCTGCGCGACGCTCGCCGGCCCGCGCATGTTGCTCAGCACCCGAACGACGATGACCCTGACGCCGCCGCCGTGGCGGATCCCGACGCGGTCGCCCGGGTGCAGCTCGCGCGACGCTTTCGCGGGCTGGCCGTTGACGTCGACGCGGCCCTTGGCGATCTCGTCCGCGGCCAGGCCGCGGGTCTTGTAGAAGCGCGCGGCCCACAGCCACTTGTCGAGCCGCGTGCGGTTGGCGTCGTGCTTCTCGTCCATCGTTTCCGGATTGTCGGCAAGCGGGCGCTGCACCGGCGGCGTACGTCGGGCTGAACGTCAGGCGCTCGCGCCGGCCGAGAGCGAACGCTGCTTGCGTGCGCCGATCTCTGCCGCGTCAGGGTGCGCCGTCGGCCAGCCCTGCATGTGGCGGATCGCGATGTCGGCCAGCGCCGTGATCCATGCCGGGCTGTCGTTCAAGCACGGGATGTAGTGGAACTCGCGGCCGCCCGCGCCGAGGTAGGCGGCGCGTACCTCCTGGTCGATCTCTTCGAGCGTCTCGAGGCAATCGGCGGCGAAGCCGGGGCACATCACCGCGACGCTCGCGACGCCCCGGCGCGCCAGTTCGATCAGCGTCGGCTCGGTGTAGGGCTCGAGCCATTTCGCCCTGCCGAAGCGGCTCTGGAACGTGACGATCAGTTCGCCCTCGGGCAGGCCGAGGCGCTCGCGCAGCCGCCGCGCTGTCTCAAAGCACTCGCTCTGATACGGGTCGCCGAGCGCGATCGTGCGTTGCGGCATGCCGTGAAAGCTCAGCACCAGGCGCTCGGCGCGGCCATTGATCTGCCAGTGTGCGCGCACGCGCTCGACCAGCGCGCCGATGTAGCCGGCGTCGTCGTGGTAGCGGTTGACGCAGCGAATTTCTGGGAGCGCGCGCGTGCGCGCTGCCCAGGCGCCGACGGCGTCGAAGGCGCTGGCCGTCGTCGATGCGGCGTATTGAGGATAGAGCGGCAGCACGAGGATGCGCGTCGCGCCTTCGGCCTTCAGCGCATCGAGTGCGGCGCCGATCGCAGGTTGGCCGTAGCGCATCGCGGCGCGCACCGTGACGCGGTGGCCGCGCTCGCCGAGCCAGCCCGTCAGCAGCTTGGCCTGCTTCAGGGTCCACAGGCGCAGCGGCGAGTCGCCTTCGGTCCAGATGCTCGCGTACTTGCGCGCCGACGCCGCCGGCCGCGTGCGCAGCACGATGCCGTGCAGGATCGGCTGCCAGATCCAGGCCGGGATCTCGACGACACGCGGGTCCGAGAGGAACTGCGCGAGATAGCGGCGCACTGCCGACGGCGTCGGCCCATCGGGCGTGCCGAGGTTGCACAGCAGAATCGCCGTGCGTTCCGGAGTGGCGTGCGCGTGGACCGGCTCGGGCGCGAATCGCATCGCGGACGCTGCTTCAGTCCGCCGGGCGGCTGCGCGCCAGGGCCTGCAGCGCGGCCGTCACCTCGGCGATGTCGAGCGGCTTGGCCCAGTAGCCGTCGAAGCCGGCCTCGCGCGAGCGCGCGATGTGGGCCTGCGTCGCTTCGGCCGAGCACATGTAGGCAGGCGCGCCGGCCAGCTCAGGCAGGGCGCGCAGCCGGGGCAGAAGCTCGAAGCCGCTCACGTCAGGCAACTGCGCATCGAGCACCAGCACCTGCGGCACCCACTCGCGCGCGATGCGCAATGCTTCGCTGCCGTCCTCGGCGATGCGCAGCTCGATGTTGGTGTGGCCGCGCAGCAACTCCTGGAACAGCAGGGCATTGAGGCGGTTGTCTTCAGCGTACAGCACTCGCATGGGCGAATTTTGCGCCATCGGAAGCCGCCACGGCGGTGGAGTGGGCGCTAATAGCCGCCCGGATACTGCGGTTGCGTGTCGGCGAAGTGCAGCACTTCGAAGCGCACGCAGGCCGCAAGCGGGTCGGCCAGCGGCGCACCCAGGCCGATCAGGCCACTGCCGTGCAGCGTGCAGGTGCCGCGCCGCAGGCTGACGACTTCCTCGTCGTTGGCAAAGCGCACGTAGGTGCCGTTGTAGCTCAGGTCGGTGAGCTGGAACGTGCCGCCGTGCCAGTCGATGCGGGCGTGCGAGCGCGAGACGCGCGAGTCGTCGATGCAGTAGGTGGCCTGCGGGCTGCGGCCGAGCACGACGGGCATGCGCTGGCCGGCGAAGACGCGGTTCATGTCGAGCCAGACGAGGCGGATCGCTTCGGGCTCGGAGGCCGGGACGATGTCGCCGTACTGCGTGACGACGGTGTCGCCGAAGCGCCGCGCTTCGAGCAGGTGCACCTGCACCGGCTCGACGCGACCGCGCAACTGCATGCGGTCCATGTTGCGAAACCGCATGCGCTCGCCTTCGCGCAGGCCAGCCAGCACGGTGGCCGTGGCGAGCGTTTCATTGTCGCCGGCGTGGTCAAGCAGCCGCGCCGCGACGTTGACGGCGTCGCCGAAACAATCGCCAGCCATCTCGACGACCTCGCCGAGCGCCAGCGCGACCTGCAGCTTGAGTGCGGCGAAAGCGGTGTCGCCGCCGGCCAGGCCGCGCGTTCCCATGCGCTCCAGCGCTTCGTGCATCTGGTCGGCGGCCTGCACCGCGGCGCCGGGCACCGGGAAGACGGCCATCAGGCCGTCGCCCAGCGTCTTGACGACGGCGCCATCGCAATCTTCGACGACGCGCGCGATCAGCGCGACGGCGCGCGTGACGACGGTCGTCGCGCGGGCATTGCCCAGCGACTCGTACAGCGAAGTGCTGCCGCGCAGGTCGGCGAACAGGACGGTGCGCTCGGAGATCTGGGTCATGCCGCAGGCGGTGACGGAACCGCCCGGGAGTTTAGCGCCCGCCGCGCGGCGGCGGCAGGGGGCGCCGTCGTCCGCCTCAGACCGCGGCGGTCACAAGTTGTCGAGGTAGGTGCGCAGTTTGTCGGAGCGGCTCGGATGCTTGAGCTTGCGGATCGCCTTCGCTTCGATCTGGCGGATGCGTTCGCGCGTCACATCGAACTGCTTGCCGACTTCCTCGAGCGTGTGGTCCGTGCTCATCTCGATGCCGAAGCGCATGCGCAGCACCTTGGCTTCGCGCGGCGTCA
>CAYJLV010000006.1:0-129540 GCA_964371405.1 uncultured Burkholderiaceae bacterium | reverse complement strand
GCGGGCGGCCCCCCCTGGGGGGCCCGGCGCCCCCGGCCCCCCCCGGGGCCCCGGGGAACCGCTGGGGCAACGGGTGAGACGGCAGCGACGTTGACGTGGACTCGATCAGTCGGCCTGCTTGCGCAGGAACGCCGGGATCTCGATCTCGTCCATGCCGTTGCTCGCCAGCGCGTCGACCTTCGCCGCGGCGCGGCCGTTGCGCCAGACGCTCGGCGTCGAGAGCGCGCTGTAGTCATGGCTCGCCGGAGCGGCGACGCCGACGGACTGCACCATCACCGGCACGTTGTCGGTACCGGTACGCTGCAGCGTCGCCGAATGCACGACCGTGATCGGCGCCTGCTGGCGCTTGGCGGGCGACAGGCCGGTGGCGATCACCGTGACGCGCAGCTGGTCGCCGAGCGTGTCGTCGTATGCCGTGCCGTAGATGACGTGCGCGTCTTCCGCGGCGTAGCGGCGGATCGTGTTCATCGCGTTGCGGCTCTCCGAGAGCTTGAACGTGTTGCGGTTGGCCGCGATCAGCACCAGCACGCCGCGCGCGCCCGACAGGTCGATGCCTTCGAGCAGCGGGCAGGCGACAGCGGATTCGGCGGCCTTGGTCGCGCGGTCCGGGCCGCCGGCCTGCGCCGTGCCCATCATCGCCTTGCCCGGCTCGCTCATCACCGTCTTCACGTCCTCGAAGTCGACGTTGACGTGGCCCGGCACGTGGATGATGTCGCTGATGCCGCCGACGGCGTTCTTGAGCACGTCGTTGGCGTGCGCGAACGCCTGGTCCTGCGTCACGTCGTCGCCGAGCACGTCGAGCAGCTTGTCGTTGAGGATCACGATCAGCGAATCGACGTTGGCCTCGAGCTCCGAGATGCCGGCGTCGGCCGCCTTGGCGCGGCGGATGCCCTCGAACTCGAACGGCCGCGTCACGACGCCCACCGTCAGGATGCCCATCTCCTTGGCGACGCGCGCGATCACCGGCGCCGCGCCGGTGCCGGTGCCGCCGCCCATGCCGGCGGTGATGAACAGCATGTGCGCGCCGGAGATCGACTCGCGCACGCGGTCGATCGCCTCCTCGGCCGCGGCCTTGCCGGCTTCGGGCTTGGCGCCCGCGCCCAGGCCCGTGGAGCCGAGCTGGATCAGGTGATCCGCGCCCGAGCGGTTGAGCGCCTGCGCGTCGGTGTTGGCGCAGACGAACTGCACCCCCTGCACGCCCTGCATGATCATGTGGTCGACGGCGTTGCCGCCGCCGCCGCCGACACCGATTACCTTGATCTGCGTGCCTTGGTCGAACTCTTCGATCATCTCGATTGCCATGGTCTCACCTCTTGTCGTTGCAGTTGCCTGGTCATTCACCCGTCTTGCCCATCCACCGTTGCGGCACCGCGGTCGTCGCCGCGGCCCTTTGTCGTCGTCCAAACCTAGAAGTTGCCGAGGAACCAGTCCTTCGCTCGGCCGAACATCGTCTTCATCGAGCCCGCCTGCTGCGCCGCCTTGTGGCCGCGCAACCGCGAGATGCGCGCCTCCTCGAGCAGGCCCATCACCGTCGCCGAGCGCGGATTGGCCACCATGTCGGCGAGCGCACCGTGGTAGGTCGGCAGCCCCTTGCGCACGGGCTTGAGGAAGATGTCCTCGCCGAGCTCGATCATCCCGGGCATGACGGCCGAGCCGCCCGTGATCACGATGCCCGACGACAGCAGCTCCTCGTAGCCGCTCTCGCGGATCACCTGATGCACCAGCGAGAAGATCTCCTCGACGCGCGGCTCGATCACGCCGGCCAGCGCCTGGCGGCTCAACATGCGCGGGCCGCGGTCGCCGAGCCCGGGGACCTCGAGCTGGTCGGCCGGGTCGGCGAGCAGTTGCTTGGCGACGCCGTACTCGACCTTGATCTCCTCGGCGTCCTTGGTCGGCGTGCGCAGCGCCATCGCGATGTCGCTCGTGATCAGATCGCCGGCGATCGGAATCACGGCCGTGTGGCGGATCGCGCCGTCTGTGAAGATGGCGACGTCCGTCGTTCCGGCGCCGATGTCGACGATCGCGACGCCCAGGTCCTTCTCGTCGGCCGTCAGCACCGCCGCGCTCGACGCGCTCGGGTTGAGCACGAGCTGCTCGACTTCGAGGCCGCAGCGGCGCACGCACTTGACGATGTTCTCGGCCGCGCTCTGCGCGCCCGTCACGATGTGCACCTTGACCTCGAGCCGCCCGCCCGACATGCCCACGGGCTCCTTGACCTCGTGGCCGTCGATCACGAACTCCTGCGGCTCGACGAGCAGCAGGCGCTGGTCGTTCGGGATGTTGATCGCCTTGGCCGTCTCGACGACGCGCGCCACGTCGACCGGCGTGACCTCCTTGTCGCGCACGATCACCATGCCGGTCGAGTTCTGGCCGCGGATGTGGCTGCCGGTGATGCCGGTGTAGACGCGCGTGATCTTGCAGTCGGCCATCATCTCGGCCTCCTTGAGCGCCTGCTGGATCGACTGCACCGTGGCCTCGATGTTGACGACGACGCCGCGCTTGAGGCCATGCGACGGCGCGATGCCGAGGCCGGCGATGCGCAACTCGGCGCCCGGCAGCACCTCGGCGACGACGGCCATCACTTTGGCGGTGCCGATGTCGAGCGCGACGACGAGATCCTTGTATTCCTTGGCCATGTGCTCCCTCGCTACTGCCTGGCGGGCCTGCGGCCCGCTCTTTTCGCCGACGCGTCGCCGGTCGTCGTCGTGATGCCTTCGAGCCGCACGGCATAGCCGTCGGCATGGCGAAGGTCGGCGCGCACGAGCCGGCGCTGGTAGTGCCCCGTCACCTGGCCCACGCTGCGCACGAAGCGCCCGGTGCGCGCGACGACGTCGTCGGCACTGCCGCGCCCGAGCTCGAGCGTCGCGCCGTTGTCGAGCGCGGCGCGCCACGAGCCGCGACCCGACAGCGTCAGCGTCTCGATGCGCGCGCCGTCGAGCTGCGCCACGACGGGCGCGAGCCGCACCTGCAGCGCCAGCATCGCGCGCGAGCTGCCCTCGGGGCCGCGCAGCGTCGGCAGCGCTTCATCTTCGACGTCGCCGGCGTTGGCATCGAACACGTCGCCGTAGGTGTCGACGAGGCGGTCGCCGCCGGCCTCGGACTCCCAGTACGCGGCGGCGCGGTGTTCCTCGAGCTGCACGACGAGCTGGTCGGGCCAGACCCGGCGCACGACGGCGCCGCGCACCCACGGAACCGATTCGAAGGCGCGTTTCGCGCCGGCCAGGTCGAGCGTGAAAAGGTTGCCCGCCAGCCGCGGCGCGGCGTTGGAGCGGATCGTCGCGACGCTGTTGCGCGCCACGTCGCCCTCGATGCGGATCGCGCGCACGTTGAACAGCGGCCAGCGCGCCGCCCAGGCCACAGCCATCGCGGCGAGGCCGAGCGCGACGCCGATCCACAGGATGTTCGCGGTGGCGTTCATCAGGCGGACGTCGCTCGGCAGCGGGGCGGTGGCGGCGGACATCAGATCCCCAGTGCTCCCGGGCCGCTGATCGGCTCCTCGAGATCCTCGGGCGCGGGCTGTTCGAGCGCGCGCGCCGTGTCGAGCGCCGCATTGGCGACGAGATGCAGGCACAGCCGCCGGTAGCTCAGCCCGGCAGCCTGCGCCGACATCGGCACCAGCGAATGGCCCGTCATGCCGGGCGACGTGTTCATCTCGAGCAGGAAGGGCTTCCTGTCGCTGGTGCGGATCATCAGGTCGGCGCGGCCCCAGCCGCGGCAGCCGAGAGCGCGATAGGCCTTCAGCACGATCGACTGGATCTCCGCCTCTTCGTGCGCCGGCAGGCCGCTCGGGCACAGGTACTGCACCTCGTCGGTGAAGTACTTGTTCTGGTAGTCGTAGTTGCCGGCCGGCGCGACGATGCGGATCACCGGCAGCGCGCGCGCCAGGTGTCCGGCGCCGAGCACCGCGCAGGTGACCTCGTCGCCCTCGATGAATTCCTCGCACATCACTTCGGACTCGTGTTTGGCGGCCTTCATCACGGCTTCGTAGATGTCGTCGGCGCGCTCGACCTTGGTGACGCCGATCGACGAACCTTCATGCGGCGGCTTGACGATCAGCGGCAGGCCCAGCAGGTCGGGCACGGAGCGCAGGCGTTGTCGCGAAAAATCGCCGGCGCTGATGACGAGATAGTGCGGCGTCGGCAGCCCCTCCGAGCGCCACAGCTTCTTGGTCATCACCTTGTCGATCGCGATCGCGCTGGCCATCACGCCCGAGCCGGTGTAGGGGATGCGCATCAGCTCCAGCGCGCCCTGCACCGTGCCGTCCTCGCCGTGGCGGCCGTGCAGCGCGATGAAGCAGCGCGAGTAGCCCTCGCGCTCCAGATCGCAGAGGTCGCGCTCGGCGGGATCGAAGGCCTGCGCGTCGACGCCCTGATCGACAAGCGCCTGCAGCACGCCGTTGCCCGACAGCAGCGAGATCTCGCGCTCGGCCGAGGTGCCGCCCATCAGCACCGCGACCTTGCCCAGCGACTTCACGTCGATGCCGTTCATGCCGAACCTCCCAGCTTGCTCACCACCTGCGCCGGCACGTTGCCGATCGAGCCGGCCCCCATCACGATGACGACGTCTCCGTCGCGCGCGTTGTCGGCGATGGCCTGCGCCATGTCGGCCACGTCGTCGACGAACAGCGGGTCGACCCTGCCGGCGACGCGCAGCGCGCGCGCCAGCGCGCGGCCGTCGGCGGCGACGACCGGCGCTTCGCCGGCGGCGTAGACCTCCGCCAGCAGCACGGCGTCGGCGGTGCCGAGCACCTTGACGAAGTCCTCGAAGCAGTCGCGCGTGCGCGTGTAGCGGTGCGGCTGGAACGCGAGCACCAGGCGGCGCCCCGGGAACGCGCCTCGCGCCGCCGCGATCACGGCCGCCATCTCGACCGGGTGGTGGCCGTAGTCCTCGATCAGCGTGAATGCTGGCCCCGGGTCGCCGGGTACGGAGCGGCCGGGCGCCGGCGGCTCCACGCCCGCTTGCACCGGCAGCTCGCCGTAGCGCTGGAAACGCCGGCCGACGCCGGTGAAACCGGCCAGCGCCCGGACGACCGGCGCGTCGGGCAACTCCAGCTCGGCGGCGACGGCGACTGCCGCCAGCGCGTTGCGCACGTTGTGCTCGCCGGGCAGGTTCAGCGTGACGGGCAGGTCGGGCATCGCGACGCCGTTGCGCCGCTGCACGACGAAGCGCATCTGCCCGCCGGGCAGCGCCTGCACGTCGACGGCGCGCACCTGCACGTCGGCGCCGAGGCCGTAGGTCACGACGGGGCGGCCGATGTCGCCGAGGATCGATTGCACGCCGGCGTCGTCGCCGCAGACGATCGCCGCGCCATAGAACGGCATGCGGTGCAGAAACTCGACGAAGGCCTGGCGCAGCCGGCCCATGTCGTGGCCGTAGGTCTCCATGTGGTCGGCGTCGATGTTCGTGACGACGGAGAGCACGGGCATGAGGTTCAGGAACGAGGCGTCTGACTCATCGGCCTCGACGACGATGTAGTCGCCCGAGCCCAGCCGCGAATGCGCACCGGCGCTGTTGAGCTTGCCGCCGATGACGAAGGTCGGATCGACGCCGGCCTCGGCAAGCACGGCCGTGACGAGCGAAGTCGTCGTCGTCTTGCCGTGCGTGCCGGCGATGGCGATGCCCTGCTTGAGCCGCATCAGCTCGGCCAGCATCTCGGCGCGCCGCACCACCGGCACGCGCTTGCCGCGTGCGGCGACGACTTCGGCGTTGTCGTCCTTCACGGCCGTCGAGACGACGACGGCGTCGGCGCCGGCGATCGCCGCCGCGTCGTGGCCGATCGACACCGCGACGCCGAGCGACTGCAGGCGCCGCGTCGTCGCGCTCGCGTGCTGGTCGGTGCCGCTGACGACGTAGCCCAGGTTGTGCAGGATCTCGGCGATGCCGCTCATGCCCGCGCCACCGATGCCCACGAAATGAATGTGCTTGACGGCGTGTTTCATCTGACGAGCCGTTCCAGTTCGTCCGCCACGCGCGCCGCTGCGCGCGGACGCGCCAGCGCGCGCGCCTTTTCGGCCATCGGCACCAGCACCTCGCGCGTCAGGCCGCGCAGCGTCTCGGCGAGCCGCTCGGGGGTCAGCTCGGCTTGCGGCAGGTGCAGCGCGGCGCCGTGCTGAGCCATGTAGAGCGCGTTGTCGCGCTGGTGCGAAGTCGTGCTGACGACCAGCGGCACCAGCACGCTGGCGACGCCGGCCGCGCACAACTCGCTCACCGTGACGGCACCGGCGCGGCAGACGACGACGTCGCAGTCGGCGAGGTGGCGCGCCATGTCGTCGATGAAGGCGACGACGTCGACGCCCTCGGCAATGCCGGCCTCGGCATACGCGGCCTTGACCGCGTCGCGGTTGAGCTGGCCGGTCTGGTGCAGTACCCGCGGGCGCTCGGCCGCCGGGATCAGCGCCAGCGCGCGCGGCAGCGTCTCGTTGAGCACGCGCGCACCGAGGCTGCCGCCGACGACGAGCACGCGCAGCGGCCCGCTGCGCGCGGCATACCGACCGGCCGGTGCGGGCAGCGCCTCGATCGCCTCGCGCACCGGGTTGCCGGTCACGACGGCACGGCGCGTCTTCGTCGCCGCCGCGCCGTCGAAGCCGAAGGCAACGCGGTCGGCCACCGGCAGCAGCGCGCGGTTGCTCATCAGCAGCGCCGCGTCGGCGTTGACGAGCATCAGCGGCTTGCCGAGCAGCGCCGCCATCACGCCGCCCGGAAAGCAGACGTAGCCGCCCATGCCGAGCACGGCATTCGCGCCGCGCCGGCGCAGGATGGCGAGGCAGCTCCAGAACGCGCCGAGCATGCGCAGCCCGCCGGTCAGCGTGTGCACGAGGCCCTTGCCGCGCAGCCCGCTGAACGCGATCGTGTCCATCTCGATGCCGGCCGGCGGCACGAGGCGGTTCTCCATGCCCTGCGTCGTGCCCAGCCACGACACCGTCCAGCCGCGGTGCGCCATCTCGCGCGCCACGGCAAGGCCCGGGATCACGTGCCCGCCGGTGCCCGCGGCCATGATGACGAGATGACTCATGCGCGACCTCCGCGCATCAGTTGTCTGTTCTCGATATCCACCCGCACCACGATCGCCAGCGCGACGAGGTTCATCACGATCGCCGAGCCGCCGTAGCTCATCAGCGGCAGCGTCAACCCCTTCGTCGGCAGCACGCCCAGATTCACGCCCATGTTGATGAACGCCTGCCCGCCCATCCAGATGCCGATGCCCTGCGCCATCAGGCCGGCGAAGACGCGGTCGAGCGCGATCGCCTGGCGGCCGATGTGAAAGATGCGCCGCGCCAGCCAGAAGAAGGCGCAGATCACCGCGGCGACGCCGACGAAGCCGAGCTCCTCGCCGATCACGGCGAGCAGGAAGTCGGTGTGCGCCTCGGGCAGGTAGTGCAGCTTCTCGACGCTCGAGCCCAGCCCCTGGCCGAAAAATTCGCCGCGGCCGAAGGCGATCAGCGAGTGCGTGAGCTGGTAGGCCTTGCCCTGCGCATAGCGCTCGTCCCAGGGGTCGAGGTAGGCGAAGATGCGCTCGCGCCGGTATTCGCTCAACGTCACCATCAGCACGAACGAGCCGGCGAGCACGGCCGAGATCAGCAGGAACATGCGGCCGTTGACGCCGCCGAGGAACAGGATGCCCATCGCGATCGCCGCGATCACGATGAAGGCGCCCATGTCGGGCTCGAGCAGCAGCAACACGCCGGTGACGGCCAGCGCCGCCGCCATCGGCGTGACGGCGCGCCAGAAGTTCTCCTTGATCTCCATCTTGCGGACCATGTAGTCGGCCGCGTACATCGCGATCGCCAGCTTGGCCAGCTCCGACGGCTGGAAGTTCATCACGCCGAGCGGAATCCAGCGCCGCGCACCTTTCACCTCGCGGCCGATGAACGGCACGAGCACGACGACGAGCAGCGCGAGCGACGCGACGAACAGCCACGGCGCCGCCTTCTCCCACAGCGCGATCGGCACCTGCACCGCGATCACCGCGGCGACCAGCGCGACGCCGAGCGCGACGGCGTGGCGCCCGAGGAACCAGGTCGACGTGAAGTGCGCCGACTTCGGGTTTTCGGGCAGCGCGATCGACGCCGAATAGACCATCACCAGGCCGAAACCGAGCAGCGCCAGCGCCAGCGCGACCAGCGCCTGGTCGAACCCCGGCAGGCGCGCCGGCCGCGCCGACGAGGTGCTGGCCCAGTCGCGGATCGGCACGCTGTCGCGGTCGCGGCGCAGCAACGCGGCAAAGCGCGCCCGCAGGCCGGCGACGCCCAAGCGCGCGCCGGAGTCGGCGCTCGCGCGGCGCCTGGCGGCGCCAAAGCGGCGGGCGGCCTGCATCATGTGACGGCCCCCGCGCGCTCGGCCGCGACGGCGCGCACCGCGTCGACGAAGACGGCGGCGCGGTGCTTGTAGTCGCGGAACATGTCGAGGCTGGCGCAGGCCGGGCTCAGCAGAACGGCGTCGCCGCTGCGTGCCTGGGCGCAGGCCCAGCGCGTCGCTGCCTCGAGGCTGGCATGGCGCTCGACGGTTACGCCGGCGCCGGCGAGCACGGCCTCGATGGCCGGCGCATCGCGCCCGATCGTCGCGACGGAGCGCGCGTGGCGCGCCACCGGCTCGGCGAGCGGCGCGAAGTCCTGACCCTTGCCGTCGCCGCCGAGGATGACGGCGAGCCGGCCCGGCGCGCGGTCGGCGCCGAGGCCCGCCAGTGCCGCGACGGTGGCGCCGACGTTGGTGCCCTTGCTGTCGTCGTAGGCGTCGATGCCGTCGAACGACGCGACGAACTCGACGCGGTGCGCCTCGCCGTGGTACTCGCGCAGCCCGTGCAGCATCGGCGCCAGCGGGCAGCCGATCGCCGTGGCCAGCGCCAGCGCGGCCAGCGCGTTGGCGGCGTTGTGGCGGCCGCGCACGCGCAGCGCGTCGGCGGGCATCAGGCGCTGCAGGTGCAGCTCGTCGTCGGTCGCGGCGTCGGCGGCGCCGCGGCGGCGCGTGCCTTCGTCGGCCGGGTGGGCGCGCACCAGCCACGCCATGCCGTTCTCGACGACGATGCCGTAGTCGCCTGGTTCACGCGGCGCGTCGGTGCCGAAGCGCACGACGCGCCGCGGCACCGGCTTCGGCCCGCGCGCCTTGGCCGACTTCGGCTCGGGCGGTGTGGGCAGCAGCGCCAGCACGCGCGCGTCGTCGCGGTTGACGACGATGGTGGCACTTGCGCCGAAGATGCGCGCCTTCGCAGCGGCGTAGTGCTCCATCGTGCCGTGCCAGTCGAGGTGGTCCTGCGTCAGGTTCAGCACGGCGGCGGCGTCGGGCTCGAAGCCCTGCACGCCGTCGAGCTGGAAGCTCGACAGCTCGAGCACCCACACCTCGGGCAGGCGGCCGAGCACGGCCTCGTCGTCGAGCGCCTGCGCCAGCGTGTCGAGCAGCGTCGGGCCGATGTTGCCGGCCGTCGCGACGCGGCGGCCCGCGCGTTCGACGAGCAGCGCCGTCATCGCCGTCGTCGTCGTCTTGCCGTTGGTGCCGGTGACGGCAAGCACTTGCGGCGCGTATCCCCGGCCGGCCTTCAGGTCGGCAAGCGCATGCGCGAACAGGTCGAGCTCGCCCTGCACCGCGATGCCGATGGACTTCGCGTGATCGAGCAACGACGCAATGCGCTCGTCGCCCGGCGCGAGGCCCGGGCTCTTGAGCACCAGCTTCGCGTCGCCGAGCGACTGCGCCGCCAGCGCGCCGTGCATCCGCTCGGCCTGCGGCACCTGATCGGCCAGCGCTGCCGCCTGCGGCGGGTTCTCGCGCGAGTCCCAGACGCGCACGCGCGCACCGTGGCGAGCGCACCAGCGCGCCATCGCGAGGCCCGAGTCGCCGAGACCGAGCACGAGCACGCAGAGGTCGGCCAGGTGGTTCATCGCAGTTTGAGGCTGGCGAGGCCCACGAGGCACAGCAGCATCGTGATGATCCAGAACCGCACGACGACCTGCGTCTCGGTCCAGCCCGACTTCTCGAAGTGGTGGTGCAGCGGCGCCATCTTGAGCACGCGCCGGCCTTCGCCGTACTTCCTCTTCGTGTACTTGAACCAGCTGACCTGCGCCATCACCGACAACGCCTCGACGACGAAGATGCCGCCCATGATGGCGAGCACGATCTCCTGGCGCGTGATGACGGCGATCGTGCCGAGCGCGCCGCCCAGCGCGAGCGCGCCGACATCGCCCATGAAGACCTGCGCCGGGTGCGTGTTGAACCACAGGAACGCCAGCCCCGCGCCGGCCATCGCGGCGCAGAACACGAGCAACTCGCCGGCGCCCGGGATGTAGGGGAACAACAGGTACTTCGAGTAGACCGAGCTGCCCGTGACATAAGCGAACACGCCGAGCGCCGAGCCGACCATCACGACGGGCATGATCGCCAGCCCGTCGAGGCCGTCGGTCAGGTTGACGGCATTGCTGCTGCCGACGATGACGAGGTACGACAGGATGATGAAGCCGAACACGCCGAGCGGATAGCTGATCGTCTTGACGAAGGGCAGCATCAGGTCGGCCTTGGGCGGCAGGTCGTTCGAGAAGCCGCTCTGGACCCAGCGGATGAACAGTTCGAGCACGCGCAGGTTGCTCGTCTCCGACACGCTGAAGGCAAGGTAGAGCGCCGCGACGAGGCCGATCACCGACTGCCAGAAGTACTTCTCGCGCGAGCGCATGCCTTCGGGGTTCTTCTGCACCACCTTGCGCCAGTCGTCGACCCAGCCGATCGCGCCGAACCCCAGCGTCACCAGCAGCACGATCCACACGAAGCGGTTGCTCCAGTCGAACCACAGCAGCGTCGAGACGGCGATGCCGATCAGGATCAGCACGCCGCCCATCGTGGGCGTGCCGCTCTTGGCGAGGTGCGTCGCCATGCCGTATTCGCGGATCGGCTGGCCGATCTTCAGTGCCGCCAGGCGCCGGATCACCCACGGGCCGAACGCCAGGCCGATCAGCAGCGCCGTCATCGCCGCCATCACGGCGCGGAACGTCAGGTACTGGAACACGCGCAGGAAGCCGAGATGATCCGGCCATTGCGCCGCAAGCCACAGGCCGAGGCTAAGCAGCATGGAGTTCGCTCCCGGGCGTGGACGGCAGTTCGGCGGCGAGCGCGCCGACGACGCGCTCCATCTTCATGAAGCGCGAGCCCTTGACGACGGCGCTGGCCGCACGCGGCGCCTCGGGCAGCGCGGCGAGCAGCGCCTCGACGCTGTCGAACCCGCGCGCCGCGCTGCCGAAGGCGCGCGCCGCCTCGGCGCCGAGCGCGCCCGCCGTCCACAGTGCGTCGATGCCGCGCTCGCGCGCGTAGGCGCCGACTTCGCGGTGGAACGCCGGCCCCTGGTCGCCGACCTCGCCCATGTCGCCGAGCACGAGCCAGCGCGGCGCCGGCAGCTCGGCCAGCACGTCGATCGCCGCGCGCACCGAGTCGGGGTTGGCGTTGTAGCTGTCGTCGATCAGCGTCAGGACCGCGCCGCCGCGCTGCACGCGCTTCAACTGCGAGCGCCCCGCGACCGGCTCGAAGGCCTGCAGGCCGCGCGCGATCGCCGCGAGCGGGCAGCCGGCGGCGAGCGCGCACGCCGTCGCAGCGAGCGCGTTCTTCAGGTTGTGGCGCCCGGCGACGCGCACGAGCGCGCCGAAGTCGCCGCGCGGCGTGCGCACGCTGGCGCGCCAGCCGGCGTCGCTCCAGGTTGCGTCGCAGCGCACGTCGGCCGGGCCGCTGGCCGCGAAGGTGAGCACCGGCCGCGCGCCGGCGAGCCCGCGCCACAGGCTGGCATGCACCTCGTCGGCCGGGAACACGGCCGTGCCTTCGGGCGGCAGCGCAGCGATCACGGCGCCGTTCTCGCGCGCGACAGCCTCGACCGAGGCCATGAACTCCTGGTGCTCGCGCTGCGCGTTGTTGACCAGCGCGACGGTCGGTGCAGCGATCGCCGCGAGCTGCGCGATTTCGCCCGGGTGGTTCATGCCGAGCTCGACGACGGCGACGCGGTGCAGGCGCGGGCGCAGCCGCAGCAGCGTCAGCGGCACGCCGATGTCGTTGTTCAGGTTGCCCTGCGTCGCCAGCGCGGCGTCGCCGTGCCAGGCGCGCAGGATGGCGGCGATCATCTGCGTCACCGTCGTCTTGCCGTTGCTGCCGGTCACGGCGACGAGCGGCAGCGCGCAGCGCGCGCGCCAGGCGCGCGCCAGCTCGCCGAGCGCGAGCCGCGTGTCGTCGACGCCGATCCCCGGCAGGCCGGCGAGGCGGCCGGCCTGCACGCGCTCGACCAGCGCAGCAACGGCGCCGGCCGCACGCGCCTGCGCGAGGAAATCGTGCGCATCGAAGCGCTCGCCCTTGAGCGCGACGAACAGGTCGCCGGCGCGCAGGCTGCGCGTGTCGCTGTGCACGCGCTCGATCGAGACGGTGCCGTCGCCGACCAGCGTCGCGCCCGGCAGCATGGCGTGAGCCTCCTGCAACGTCATCACGATGCAGCCCTCGCCGCACGCCGCGCCAGCGCGACCTGCGCCTCGACGACGTCGGAGAACGGGTGGCGCAGGCCCTCGACCTCCTGATAGTCCTCGTGGCCCTTGCCGGCGACGAGAACCACGTCGCGCTCGCCGGCGCCGGCGACAGCGTGCCCGATCGCCGCGCGCCGGTCCTCGATCACGTCGACATCGTCGTGGCCGACGACACCGACGAGGATCTGCGACAGGATGAACGCCGGCGCTTCGTCGCGCGGGTTGTCGCTGGTGAGCACGACGCGGTCGGCGAGCCGCTCGGCGATCGCGCCCATCAGCGGCCGCTTGACAGCGTCGCGGTTGCCGCCGCAACCGAAAACGCACCACAGCCGGCCGCCGCGCTCGCGCGCGAACGGCTGCAGCGCGAGCAGCGCCTTCTCCAGCGCGTCGGGGGAATGGGCGTAGTCGACGAGCACCTGCGGGCCGTCGCCGCCCGGTGCGACTCGCTGCATGCGCCCCGGCACCGGCGCAAGGCCCGAGCACACGCCGGCGATGTCGGCCAGCGGCAGGCCGAGCGCGCGCAGCGCGCCGATCACGGCGAGCAGGTTGGCGGCGTTGTACTCGCCGATCGCAGCGCTGTGCAGCGCCACCCGCCCGCCGCCTTCGTGCACGTCGAACACCAGGCCGTCGGCGTCGTAGCGGATGTCGGCGGCGCGCAGCCGCGCGTCGCGCTGCGTCGAATAGGTCCAGACGTCGAGGCCGCCGCCGATCTGGCCGGCCAGTTCCTCGCCGCGTTCGTCGTCGATGTTGACGACCGCCGCGCGCAGCCCCGGCCACGCGAACAACCGCGCCTTGGCGGCCCAGTAGGCCTGCATCGAGCCGTGGTAGTCGAGGTGGTCCTGCGTGAAGTTGGTGAACAGCGCGACCGCGATGCGCGTGCCTTCGAGGCGGTGCTCGACGATGCCGATCGACGAGGCCTCGACGGCGCAGGCGGCGAAACCCTCGTCGGCGAAGCGGCGCAGCGCCGATTGCAGCGTCACCGGGTCGGGCGTCGTCAGCCCGGTCGGGATCACGTTCGGCGGCTCGCCGTTGCCCAGCGTGCCGACGACGGCGCCGCGCCGGCCGAGCCTGCCGAGCGCCTGCGCGATCCACCACGCCGTCGACGTCTTGCCGTTGGTGCCCGTCGTCGCAACGACGTCGAGCGCCGCGCTCGGCACGCCCCAGAAGCGGCTCGCGATCTCGCCCGTCGCGGGCTTCAAGCCGTCGTAGGCGGCGACGCGCTCGGCGCCCGGCGCCGCATCGAACGCGAACGACTCGATGCCCTCGGCCTCGACGAGGCAGGCGCTGGCGCCGGCGGCGAGCGCGCCGGCGACGTAGCGGCGGCCGTCCGTCGCCGCGCCGGGCCACGCGATGAAGGCGTCGCCCTCGTGCAGCCGACGGCTGTCGACGGCCAGCCCGCGCGCGCCGCGCTGGCGCAGCCATTCGAGCGCGGCTTCGACGTTGGAGTGGCGCACGATCGACATCAATGGCTCTCCGGGACGGCTGCCGCGGGCGACTGCGCCACGATCTGCGGCCGCACCTCGAGGTCGGTCGGCACGTCGAGCATGCGCAGTGTCTGCTGCACGACCTGGCTGAACACGGGCGCGGCGACGTCGCCGCCGTAGTACTTCGCGCCGCCGGGCTCGTCGACCATCACGGCGACGACGATGCGCGGCTTGGCGATCGGCGCGATGCCGACGAACCAGGCGCGGAACTTCCGGTCGGCGTAGCCCTTGCCTTCCTGCTTGTGCGCCGTGCCCGTCTTGCCGCCGACGCTGTAGCCCATGGCCTGCGCCTTCGGCGCCGTGCCGCCGTCGCCGGCGGCCATCTGCAGCATCGTGCGCATGGCGCGCGCCGTCTCGGGCGACATCACTCGCACGCCGGCGATGGGCTGCGCGGCGCCGGCGCGTGCGCGCATCAGGCCGCCCGCGGCCGGCGCCGGCGCGTGCGCTTCGTTCTTCAGGATCGACACCGGGATCAGCTCGCCGTCGCGCGCGAACACGGTGTAGGCGCGCGCGAGCTGGAACAGCGACGCCGACAGGCCGTAGCCGTAGCTCATGGTCGCCTGCTCGATCGGCTTCCACGTCTTGTACGGCCGCAGGCGGCCGGGGACGGCGCCGGGAAAGCCGAGCTGCGGGCGCTGGCCGAAGCCGACCTGCGCGAACAGTTCGTGCATCTCGCGCGGCTGCATCTGCATCGCCATCTTCACCGTGCCGACGTTGCTCGACTTCTGGATCACCTGCGCCACCGTCAGGTCGCCGTGCGGATGCGCATCGCTGATCGTCGAGCCGGTGATCGTCAGGCGGCCGGGCGCCGTGGCGATCACGGTATCGGGTTTGACGCGGCCCGTCTCCATCGCCAATGCGGCGATGAAGGGCTTCATCGTCGAGCCGGGCTCGAAGGTGTCGGTCAGCGCGCGGTTGCGCAGCTGCGCGCCGCTGAGCCCCTGCCGGTCGCCGGGCACGAAGCTCGGCCAGTTCGCGAGCGCCAGCACCTCGCCGGTCTGCACGTCGAGCACGACGACGCTGCCGGCCTTGGCCTTGTGCTCGGCAACGGCGTCGCGGATGCGCTGGTAGGCGAAGAACTGCACCTTCGAGTCGATCGCGAGCGCGATGTCGCGGCCGTCGACCGGCGGCACGCTGTTGCCGATGTCCTCGACGCTGCGGCCGAGCCGGTCCTTGATGACCTGGCGATGACCGTCGCGGCCGGCGAGCTCCTTGTCGAACGCGAGCTCGACGCCCTCCTGCCCCGCGTCGCCGACGCCGGTGAAGCCGACGACGTGCGCCGCCGCCTCGCCCTCGTGGTACTTGCGGCGGTATTCGCGCTCCTCGTGCACGCCCTTGAGGTTCATCGCGCGCACCGCCTGCGCTGCCGGTTCGTCGACGTGACGGCGCAGCCAGACCCAGTTCGGGTTCTCGGCCAGCCGCTCCTCGAGCTCGGCCGGCGTCAGGCCGAGCAGCTTGGCGAGCTGGCGGCGCTGCTGGCGGTCGGCCTGGAACGCCTTGGGCTCGGCGCGGAACGACGGCGCGAGCACGCTGGTCGCCAGCACCTGGCCGTTGCGGTCGACGATGCGGCCGCGACTGGCGGGCAGCTTCTCGTTGCGCAGGATGCGCTTGTCGGCCTCGGCGAGATAGAAGCCGCTGTCGAGCACCTGGATGTGCACGGCGCGCACCAGCAGCACGATGAAGCCGATGCCGACGAAGGCGACCAGCAGCTTGGAGCGCCACGGCGGCGTCTTCGATGCGAGCAGCGGGCTTGTCGCATAGCTGACGCCGCGAGCGCGCGCGCCGGCGCGAGCGCCGCGCTGGCGGCCCAGCCAGGCCCTCATCGCACCCCCCCCACCGCGCCGGCATCGACAACGAACTGCGTCACCGCCGGCGTCGCGTCGCGCATGCCGAGGCGATCGCGCGCCACCTTGTCGACGCGCAGGTTGGTGGCCTGCGCCTGACGCTCGGCGTCGAGGCGCTTGAACTCGGCGTCGAGCTTGCGCTCGTCGGCGCGCGCCGCGTCGAGCTCGCCGAACAGGCGCCGCGCCTGATAGGAGACGCCGACGAGGTACAGGCTCGACGCGAGCAGCGCGACGAGCAGCAAGGCGGCGTAGAGGCGCATCATGACCGCCCCTCGGTCGACGAGTACGTTGACCGATCCCCCGGGGGGATGCGGGCCGGCTTGGGAGCGGCCCGGCGCTCGGCCCGCGTGACGCAGCCTGACACGGCGTGTCTCATGCCGGTGCCTCCGTGCGCTCGGCGACGCGCATTACCGCCGAGCGCGCGCGCGGGTTGGCGCGCAGCTCGGCCGCCGACGGCTTGACGCGCGCGAGCGCCTTCAGGCGCACCGGCGCGTCCGGCGCGCCGCTCCAGTACTCGGGCGAGCGGCGGTCGACGACGCGCCGGCTCTCGCGCGCGATGAACGCCTTGACGATGCGGTCCTCCAGCGAATGGAAGCTGATCACGACGAGCCGACCTCCGGGGGCGAGCAGGCGCAGCGCCGCGCTCAGACCCTGCTCGAGCTCTTCAAGCTCGGCGTTGACGTGAATCCGAAGCGCCTGAAATGTGCGCGTCGCAGGATCCTGGCCCGGCTCGCGGGTCTTGACCGCACCAGCCACGAGACGGGAAAGCTCGAGGGTGGTTCGAACAGGGTCCCCGCCTTGCCGGCGAGCCACAAGCGCCTTTGCAATCGCGACAGCAAACCGTTCTTCGCCATAGCTGCGTATCACCTCCGCGATGCGGCGCTCATCGGCATGCGCCAGGAAATCGGCGGCGCTCTCGCCGCGTGTCGGATCCATGCGCATGTCCAGCGGGCCGTCGAAGCGAAAGCTGAAGCCGCGCGCCGGTTCGTCGATCTGCGGCGACGACACGCCCACGTCGAGCAGCACGCCGTCGAGCTGCGCGATGCCCAGCGCCGCCAGCATCTGCGCCATGCGCGAGTACGGTTCGTGATGGATCGAGAAGCGCGGATCGGCGATCGCCGCCGGTCCGACCGTCGCCGATGCCACCGCCTGCGGATCGCGGTCGAAGGCGACCAGACGGCCCGTCGGTGCGAGCCGCGCCAGCAAGGCACGCGCGTGGCCGCCGCGGCCAAAAGTGCCGTCGACGTAGATACCGTCCGGCCGGGTCAGCAGCGCATCGATCGCCTCGACCAGCAGGACGGAGCGGTGCAGCGCTCCGGGCTCGTCCATCAGAAGACGAAGTTCTTGATCGCATCGGGCACCTCCGATGCCGTCACTTCGGCGACATGCGCGTGGTAGCGCTCGGCGTCCCACAGTTCGAAGCGCGAACCCATGCCCAGCAGCATCACGTCGCGCGTCAGCCCGACGGCGGCGCGCAGCTCGGGCGAGACCAGAACGCGCGACGCGCCGTCGATCTCGACGTCCATCGCGTTGCCGAGAAAGATGCGGCGCTGAGGGTCGGCAGCCATCGGCAATTGGGCGAGCCGGTCGCGAAACGACTCCCAGGCCGGGCGCGGGAAGATCAGCAGGCACGGCGCCAGGTGGCGCGTGATCGTGAGCTGGCCGGCGACGGTCGACATCAGCACGTCGCGATGACGGGCCGGGACGGTCACCCGCCCCTTGCCGTCCAGCGTCAGCGCCGAAGCTCCTTGGAAGACCGTTCCAGACACTTTTTCCCACCAAATTGCACTTTTGTGCACTGTAGCGGAGCGTTTCCTGGGGGTCAACGAAAAGTGTAAGGAAATATCAATGAAATCAAACACTTAGAAGCAGTTTTCCAAGGCATACGCCAAGTAAAACAGCTTCAAAAATAGAGACTTAGCTGCTGCACTGAAAGTGGCTTGTTAGCTCGGATGGGGGTGTAAACCCCCATTCAACGGACCTGCACCGCGTGGCCGCGGCTCAGGGCATCACCTCGACGTATTCGTAGACCTCGCAGTCGGTGATCTGCCGCCGAAGCCGCGGCGGCAGCCGCGCGAACCACTCGCGCGGCCGGTGGCGATCGACCTCGCGGCCGATGAAGCGCAGCGGACCGCAGATCGGCTCGACGACGTTGCGCCGGTAGCGCAGATCGTTCTTCACGTAACCCAGGTACAGGTTCTTCATGCAGTTGCCGCGGCACCAGGCATAGGCTTCGCAGCCGCTGCACGGCATCGCTTCGGTGTGCTGCAACGGGCTCGGTTTGAGCCAGTTGCCTTTGACGCTGCCCATCAGCATCGCCGGCACGTACATCATTTCGGGGCAGGGGTAGATCCGGCCGTCGGGCATCACGTTGATCAGGTGCGACGAAACGCGGCATTGCGTGCGACCGGCGCAGAGCTCCTGCGCACGCCCCGGGAACAGCTTGTTGCGCACGATGCCCATCAGCGGAATCAGCGGTACCAGGCGATCGACGCGCGCGAAGAAGCGCTCGATCAGCCGGGCCAGCACCTGCTCGCGGCGCGCCACCGAATCGTCTGCGTACATCTCGTCGGCGACGAACTGCCAGTACAGATAGTCGAACGGCGAGTCGTCGGCCAGCAGCGCGTCGCGTTCCTCGAAGGTGGTCGCCGGGTTGCCCCAGGTGACGCGAGCGGTCACCGAGCCGCCGATCAGACCGCGCACACGCTGCAGGTTCTTGAGCACCTGGCGGTAGATGCCCTTGCCTCGATAGCCGTCGGTGATGGCCTCGCCGCCGTCGATCGACACCAGCACATTGGACAGCCGCTCCAGCCCCGCCTCGGGCACGTCGTCGAGCAGCGTGCCGTTGGTCTGGAGCTGGAAGCGCCAGTGCGCGAAGCGCTCCATCACCTGCTCCATCATCGGACGGTTCAGCGTGGGCTCGCCGCCGTAGAAGGTGACGTAGACCTCCTTGCCGGCGAGGTGGCTCTCGGCGAAGCGCGCCAGATCGTCGATGCCGTAGCGCAGCTCGGTCTGGGAGCCGAGCACTTCGCCGACGCCGAGCGAGCAATAGCTGCACTTGAGGTTGCACTTCAGCGTTGTCAGCAGCTGCAGTTCGACGCGATGACCGGCGATCGGATCATCGAGGCGATCGGCGGCCCGACGGGGCGCGGTCGTGCCGAGCGGCGCCGCGCACGCAGACGCCTGGGCCGTTCTTGGGGCAGGTCAAAGACCGGCGGCTTCGGGTTCGACCACACTTGCGACCTGCAGCCTCACCCGCGACTTCTGCAAAGGAGTGGCCGACATGGCGCTGGCTACGGTGCTGGTGGTCGACGACGAAGCCGATCTGCTGAGCCTGCTCAGCGAGTACTTCGGCCGGGAGGGCCTGCGCGTGTGGACTGCCGCCGATGCTTCGACGGCGCGCGCGATCGTCGCCGCCGAAGCACCACAGGTTGCAGTGATCGACGTCCACATGCCCGGCGAAGACGGCCTGTCGCTGGCGCGCCGGCTGCGGGTGGAGCATCCGGCACTCGGCATCGTGATGCTCAGCGCCGCCTCCGAAACCGTCGACCGCATTGTCGGCCTCGAGGTCGGCGCCGACGACTACGTGGCCAAGCCGTTCGAGTTGCGCGAGCTGCTGGCGCGCGTGAAGGGCCTGCTGCGGCGCGTGCAGCAGCCGGCTGCGCAGCCGGCACCTCCGGCAGTCGCGGCCGACCGCGCGCCGAACCGCGTCGCATTCGGCACCTGCACGCTCGACCTCGACGAGCGCCGTCTGATCGACGCTCGCGGTGCCGACGTCGCTCTGACGGCATCGGAACTCGACCTGATGCTGCTGTTCGCTCGCAACCCCGGCCGGCCGCTGAACCGCGACCAGATCATGGAGCGCGCCCACAACCGCAGGTGGGACGTGTTCGACCGCTCGATCGACCTGCGCATCATGCGCCTGCGGCGCAAGGTCGAACGCAACCCCGAGAAGCCGGAGGCGATCAAGACGGTGCGCGGCGTCGGGTACGTGTTCATCCCCGGGGGCGACGCGTGACCGCGGCCGGGTCGACACTCGGGCAGTCGGTGCGGCGGCTGCGCCGGCGCTACGCGTGGCTCATGCTGGCGCTGGCGGTGCCGGCGCTGGTGGCGGCCCTCTATGCGATGACGCTGCAGTACGAGATCCTCGAGGCCGGCGTGCGGCGCCAGCTGACGATGAGCACCGAGCGCAGCGTCGCGCAACTCGACGCCGTGCTCGGGCGCATGCGCGAGGATCTGTCGCGTCTGGGCGTGACGGTGCGCACGCCGGGCTTCGTGACGCGCAACGTGCAGGCCGACCAGCGTTCGCTTGCGCCGACGCCGCAGCGCGACGCCTTCACGCTCGACGCGCTGCCCGCCCTGCTGCGTGACGCCGCGCCGCAGATCATCCTCGCCGGGCCCCACTGGGACGACGCCCAGCGCCGCAACGGCACGGTCGAACGCGCGGCGCTGTTCGCCGAACAGGCGCAACTGACGATGCTGCGCGGCGGCCGCTTCAGCCGAGTAACCTACGTCGATGCCGAAGCCGGCGCGGTGTGGATCTATCCGTGGGTCGCTTCGTCGCAATGGCTGGCCGAACTTCCTGCGACCGATCTGCAGCAGGCCGTGCAGACGCTGGCGCTGCAGGCGGGTCTGCCCGGCGGCAACGCGGTGCCGATCGAAGGCGACGCACGCTGGCGCGTGCATGCCGCTCCGGGCGGCCCCAGGCGTGTCGCGCTGGCCATGGCGGTGCCGGGCGGACCGGGGCAGCGGCTGCTGACCGCCGACGTGCCGCTGGCGGCGTTCGATGCCGTCGAGTCCGACGCCGGCACCGGGCGCTTCTGGGTCGTCGACGGCGACGGCCGGGTGGTGGTGGACCATGCCGCGCGGCGCGGCGCGCCCGCCGCCTCGACGGAGGCGGCGCCCCCGCACTTCGCTCCCGAGCGCGTAGCGGCCGCCCTGGCCGCGCCGCTGGCGCAGCACGTGGGCCCCGCGCTGCTTGCGGCACGCCGATCGGACGTCGCCCCCTGGATCGCATTGCACGCCGGCGACAATGCCCGGCTGCGACGCGGCCTGCTGCTCGACATGTGGCCGCACATCGCCGCCGGCGCCCTGCTGCTGATGCTGTTCCTGTCGATCGCAGCATCGATCTGGCGCCAGTTCGGCCGGCCTTCGCTGCGGCTCGTGGACTACCTGCGCCGGCAGGCCGCCGACGAGAACACGCCCGAGCCCCGCGTGCCGCCGGACTGGGCGCCGTGGCTGCACCTGACGCGCGATACCTTCGCCGCGTGGCGCGCAGCGGCAGCACGCGAACAGAAGAGCGAGGCGCTGAAGTCGGCCATCGTCGACCATGCGCTCGCCGCCGTCGTGACGACCGACGCGCAAGGTCTCGTGGTCGAGTTCAATCCGGCCGCCGAGCGCATGTTCTCGCGCAGCCGCGACGAGATGCTCGGGCGGTCGGCCGCCGGCACGATCGTGCCCGACAGCGTGCGCGATGCCTACCTCGACGACCTGCGCCGCATGCGCCGCGGCGAGGCGCCGCAGCTCGTCGGGCACCGCGTCGAGTTGACCGCGCTGAGGCCCGGCGGCAGCGAGTTCCCGGTCGATGTCCTGCTGTGGCCGACGGTGTGCGCCGACGAGACCTGCATCACCGCCTCGCTGATCGATGCGAGCGAGCGTCGCGCCGCCAACGACGAGATCGCGCGCCAGCGCGAGGCGCTGCGCCAGGCCGAGAAGCTCGCCGCGATGGGCACCCTGCTGGCCGGCGTAGCGCACGAGTTGAACAACCCGCTGGCCATCGTGATGGGCCGCGCCAGCCTGCTCGAAGACAAGTGCGCCGATCCCGGGCTGCGCGCCGACGCGGCGCGCATCCGCGAGGCCGCGGAGCGCTGCGGCCGCATCGTGCGCAGCTTCCTCGCGATGGCGCGCAGCCGGCCGGCGGTACGCACCACGGTGCAGCTCAACGACCTGGTGCGCGGTGCTGTCGACCTGCTGCAGTACAGCCTGCGCACGAGCGGCATCGCGCTCGATCTGCAGCTGCAACCCGACCTGTCGGCGGTGGTGGCCGACGCCGACAAGCTCGGCCAGGTGCTGATGAACCTCATCGTCAATGCGCAGCAGGCGCTGGCGTCGGTGGATCTGCCGCGGCGCCTGCGCATCGAAACCGGATACGACGCCGAACACATCCGGCTGCGGGTGGCCGACAACGGCGCCGGCGTGAGCGAAGCGGATCGCGAGCGCATCTTCGACGCGTTCTTCACCACCAAGGCCGAAGGCGTCGGAACGGGGCTCGGGCTGGCGGTCGCGCGCGCTGTGGCGATCGAGCACGGCGGCGAGCTGCGGCTGGAAGCCGATTCGCCCTTCGGCCGCGGCGCCTGCTTCCGGCTCGAGCTGCCGCTGCACCCGGTGCCGGCCGGGGTCGCGGATACGCCAGCGCCCGAACCGCCGGCCGCGAGCGGTGCAAGCGGCCGCGTGCTCGTGGTCGACGACGAACCCGATCTCGCGACGATGATGCGCGACGCGCTCGAAGCGGCTGGCTACGAGGTCGCCACCGCCGAGTCGGGCGCGGTGGCTTTGGCGCTGACGGAGGAAGTGCATTTCGACGCTGTCGTGTCGGACCTGCGCATGCCCGACCTCGACGGCCGCGCGCTGTGGCGCGCGATCCGCGAGCGCGACCGCGGGCTCGCGCAGCGCTTCGTCTTCGTCACCGGCGACACGCTGTCGCCGCTGGCGAGCGAGTTCCGACGCGAGAGCGGCGCCGACTGGCTGGACAAGCCCTTCGCCGCCGGCGACCTGGTGCAGCGCGTGCGGCGCTGCACGGCCCAGTCTCGGTGATGCGCCGCCCGCAAGCCGGCGGCGCTCCGAGCGGCGGCGGGCACACGCGCTGAACCAATGAAACAAGGACGCGCTCGCGGTGAAACGTGATTGATACGGTCGGCGCCGAACATGCACGCACCGCAGATCGACGACCTCCCTGTTCGATCCGGAACCCAGGAGATTCGACATGACCGCAACGCTTCATTCGTTCTTCAGGATCGGCGGCATCGCACTGGCGCTGGCATTCGCCGCAATGTCCGGCCGGGCCGCAGACCCGGTGCGCGCCGGCTTCGACCGCATGCTGACCACCGAGCCGGCGCCTGCCGTCGCCCCTGCCGTGCCGGACGGTCCGGCCGACCCGCTCATCGCGGCGCTGGTCGTGCCGCTGCGCGACGGCGCCACGCTGGCAAGCGCGAGCCGCCCCGCCGACGCCGTCGTCGAGAGCTTCGCGCGCATGCTGACGCACGAGCCGAACCGGGCCACGCCCGAACTGCCGCAAGGCGCCTGGTCCGACCCGCTGATCGCCGCCGTGGTGTGGCCGCTGCTGCGTTCGAAGCACTACACGGTGGCCGGCGCCACGTCGCCGGCGCGGCACTGAGCACGGCCCGCCTGCCGCTCGCAGGGATCCCGTTCGGGCCGGGCTTCAGCGCAGGCCGACGGGTACCAGGCGCTCGGACGGCTTGACGTCGGATTCGGGGTCGAGCTCGATCGCGACCTGGGTGCAGACGGCGCGGCACAGCGTGGCGATGCGCTCGCTCTGCAGGCGGTAATACATCTGCGTGCCTTCGCGGCGCTTGGCAAGCACGCCGCTGCGATAGAGCATCGCGAGGTGCTGCGACATGTTGGGCTGCGTGGTGTCGATCTCGGCGAGGAGTTGCGACACGTTCTTCTCGCCCTGACACACGGCGCTGATGATCTTCAGGCGGATCGGCGTCGACAGCACCGAGAACAGCTCGGCCACCGAATCGAAGACCAGATCCTCGCTCCTCATCTTGTCCATGACCGTGCGTGCGTGCGTGTCTCTCGGCAGAGTGAACCCATTCTATTCGCAATGACGGATATTTCAACGCAAGGGTTCACGCCGCTCGCGCCGCTTCGGCGAGATCGAACACGTCTTCCTCGAACATCTCGCCGGCGACCGCATCGCGCAGCCGGCCGGCGCGATCGACGACGAAGGTCATCGGGATGACGCGCCGCGTCGTCAGCAGCGCACGCAGCTTCGCGCCCTCCAGCGTGACGGGGAAGCTGTAGCGGTTGTCGGCCATGTAGCGGCGCACCGCGTCGGCGTCGGTGTCGAGCGCGGCGGCGAGGATGCGCGGCGGCCGCCCGGCGAGCGAGCGCTGCAGCTTGTCGAGGTGCGCGTTGTGGCGCTTGCAGAACGGGCAGGTCGTGGCCCACAGTACAACGATGGCCGGTGTGCCCTGCCAGGCCGACGGCTCGACACGCGTGCCGTCGAGCAGCGTCAGCGCGGGCCATGCGATCGGCTGTGGCTGCGACGGCGGCGCGCCGCGCGCGGCGCCGGTCAGCGCGGCGCCGAGTCCGGCCAGCATGCAGGCGCGTCGCGTCGTCATTGCGTCGACCGCATCAAGGCTTGATGTAGGCGTACTGCTGAGTCTGCAGCTTGGCCAGCCGCACGACGCCCGACGGCGTGTACGTCGCCTCGGCAATGAACTGTTCGCGCTTGAGGTTGCGGTTCTTCAGCGTGATCTCGCAGACCTCGAAGCGCACGCCGCGCCGCACCAGCTCCTGCACCGCGATCTCGTGGGGGTTGCCGTTGCGGTCCTTCGCGTCCTGCATCAGGAAGTCGACGCCCGTCGCATGCGTCACGACGGTGATCTGCGCCCGCGGATCGGTGTCGAGATGGTTCTTCAGGTTGCGCAGGCCGCCCAGCGCCTGGCTCGCCGTGTCGTTGATGTGGTAGACCACCTTGTCCTGCGCCGCCGCACCCGCGGCGGCGAGCGCCAGCGCGAGGCCGGCGATGAGTTGTCGAGCGCGCATCACGGACTCCTGGTTCGCGGGATTCAGAACTCGAGCAGATCGGCGATCGCCTTGATGCCGGCGGCGGCGCAACCGTCGTCGGCATCGACGACCGGCGCACCCGAGACGCCGATCGCGCCGACCAGCGTGCCGCCGCTCTCGATGACCTGGCCGCCGGCCACCGCCATCACCTTCGGATGCGCGCGCAGCCCGCTCATCGGCCGGCCGGCCTGCGTCTCGGTGGCCAGCGTCGAGGTCGGGATCTTGAAGCTCGCCGCCGACCAGGCCTTGTTCGTCGCGACCTCGATCGTGTGCGCGCCGGCAAAGCGGTCGCGCACGAAGGCCTGCAGCGCGCCGCCTCGGTCGACGACGGCAACGCCGACCTGGTAGCCCTGCTTGCGGCAATGCTCCATCGCGGCACGCGCGGCGGCGGCGGCGGCTTCGGGCGTCAGTTGCTTGACGGCGACCGTGCCCTGCTGGCCGGCAGCCGTCGTCGCCAAGGTCGCCAGCACCAGCGCGATGGCGATTCGGGAGTCGTTCATCTACACCTCCATCATGCCGGTGTTGCCTTGCACGCCGAGCAGCGCCGGCGTGTTCAGCCGGCGCGGCGCGACGCGGCCACCCTGCTGCGCCTTGAGCCAGTTCTCGACGACGTCCCACACCGGCTTGTTGCCGGCGCTGCGCGCCTCCTCGGCGACCGGCGCCCAGCCGGCAACCTTGTAGGTCTTGCCCGCCTCGACCGGCCGGCCGCCGAGCCGCATGTCGTGGATGCGCCGGCCCATCGCCGCAGTCGGGTCGCAGCGGTAGACCAGGCCGCCGACGCGCACCATGTCGCCGCCCTGCTGGTAATACGGATCGGGGTTGAACAGGTTGTCGGCGACGTCCTCGAGCACTGTCTTGATCGTCTCGCCGGTGAGCTCGCTGACGGTGGCCCAGGCATAGGTGATCGCGAGCTGGTCCATCAGCAACTCGCGCGTGATCGCGTCGCCGGGCAGCAGCGTCGTGCCCCAGCGAAACCCCGGCGAGAAAGCGATCTCGGCGCCCTGCACGTCCATCAAGGCGTCGCAGATGAGCTGGTCCCACGAGCCGTTGAAGTTGCCGCGCCGGTAGAGCAGGCCGTCGGTGACGGCGAGCTTCTCGCCGAGCTTCGCTTCATAGGGCGCGCGCAGCTTCGCGATCAGCGCCTGCATCGCGGGGTCGGGCGGCAGCTGGTCGGCGAACACGGGCAGCAGCCGATACCGGTGGTCGACGACCTTGCCGCCTTTGACGTCGAAATCCATCACGCCAAGGAACTTGCCGTTGCTGCCGGCGTTGGTCACCAGCGTGCGGCCGCCGGCGTTGGCGACCGGCACGGCGACCGGCACGCCGTCGTGCGTGTGGCCGCCGAAGATGGCGTCGATGCCGCGCACGCGCGACGCCATCTTCAGGTCGACGTCCATGCCGTTGTGCGACAGCACGACGACGACCTGCGCGCCCTTGGCGCGTGCTTCATCGACGACCTGCTGCATGTTGTCGTCCTGGATCCCGAAGGTCCAGTCGGTGACGAAGTATCGCGGGTTGGCGATCGGCGTGTACGGGAACGCCTGGCCGACGATCGCCACCGGCACGCCGCCGATCTCGCGCATCACCCAGGGCGCGAACACCGCGTCGCCGAAGTCGGCGGTCTTGACGTTCTGCGCGACAAAGTCGATGCGGCCCTTGAAGTCGCCTTCGACGATCTGCTTCACCCGCTCCATGCCGTAGGTGAATTCCCAGTGCCCCGTCATCACGTCGACGCCGAGCAGCTTGCAGGCCTCGACCATGTCCTGTGCGTTCGTCCACAGCGCCGTCGCCGAGCCCTGCCAGGTGTCGCCGCCGTCGAGCAGCAGCGCGCCGGGGCGGCTCGCCTTCAGGCGCTTGACCAGCGTGGCCAGGTGCGCAAAGCCGCCGACCTTTCCATAGCGCCGCGCGGCCTGCTCGAAGTCGATCGCCGTAAACGCATGCGCGAGTTCGCTGCCCGGGCGCAGACCGGCCGCCTTCAGAACCCGCCCGCCGACGAGGTGCGGCCACCGCCCCTGCATCGCGCCGACGCCGAGGTTGACTCCGGGCTCGCGGTAGCGGATCGGCTGCAACTGCGCATGGCAGTCCGTCATGTGCAGCAGCGAGACGTTGCCCAAGCGCGGCACGTCGTAGAGGCCGCGCTCGGCCGTCGCCGCATCGGCCTCGGCCCAGCGGCCGAGCGCCAAGCCGGCCGCCGACGCGGCGCCGAGCACCTGCAGGAACTCGCGCCGCGACAGCTGCGACATCACTGGTTGACCGGCGACTTCGGATCCAGCAGCAGCGCCATCAGGTCCTTCATCTGCTGCTCGGTGAGCAGGTGGCCATTGCCGAAGCGCGGCATCAGCGAACAGGCATTGAAGGCCTTGGCGTTGTAGAGCTTGCCCCAGGTGTACTCGACGACGGGCAGCGCGTCGGCGCTGTTCGGATCGGTCACGCCACGGATCCTGCCGTAGTGGTACAGGCTCGGGCCCAGCGTGCCGAACGAGATCTCGGCCTTGCCGATCTGGTGGCAGTTGTAGCAATTGCCGCCTCCGGAACCCGCCGCCGCCGAGCGGTCGGTCCAGGTCTGACCGCGGCCGTCCTGCGCGATCTTCTCGCCGGCCTGCCAATCGCCGAGGTACTTGCCGTCGCTGGGCTTCCTGATCGTCGCGTGGTTGGCGTTCTCGATCGCCTTGCCCGACGGATTGGGCAGCGGTTCGCCGAGCGCCTTCGAACACTCGGCGTTCGCCGCGTCCTGCGTCAGGCGGTCGACCTTGGCGATGCCCTGGTCGCGGAACGACGACTTCATCATCTGGGCGACCAGCGTGTCGTAGTCGGGCGTCGGCTCGAGCGCGGCGCAGCCGGCGACCAAGGCCAGAGCGGCGGCGGCGGCGCCGGCGAGCATCCAGTGGGTAGTGCGCATGTCGATGGCTCCCTTCAGCGCTTGATCGCGGGCGCGATCGACGCGGCCCCCTTGGCGTTGACGCCCATGTAGGTGCCGAGCGCGATCGTCGCGTCGGAGCCGAAGCCCGGGTACGGGAAGCGCTGCTGGCGGAAACAGTCGTTGAGGCGCAGCTGCATGCTCCACATCTGGCCGTTGCTGACGCGGTAGGCGGGCCAGGCGGCGAAGCCGATGCCGTCGCCCGGGTTCCTCGTCAGGTTGGGCAGCTCCTGCAGGCGGATGCGCTTGCCGTCCTCGGCGTGGCACGAGGCGCACGAGAAATCATGCGTGCCGCCGCGGTAGAAGAAGGCGCGCTTGCCGAGCTCGTAGCTCAGGCGCTCCTGCGCGTGCGACTGCGGCAGGTTGAAGCGCATGCCGCGCGACTCCGACGCGATCCACGTCGCCAGCGCCGTCACGTTGGCCTGCTCGCCGCGGCCGAACGGCGTCTTCGCGATCTCGGCACCGTCGAGGCCCTGCAGCAGCTCCATGCAGCTGACCAGTCGCGACTCCAGATCCTGCACTTTCTTCGTGTCGCCGAACCAGCGCGGCATCTCGACGAAGACGCCCTTGACGACACCCGGCCCCTTGCCGAGGTCGCACTGCTCGAGCGAGGCGTTCTTCGGCCCGCGCCTCTGCTTCCACAGCGATTCGCCTTTGGCCTCGAACAGCTCGGCGGGGTTGCCGTCTTCGAGCATCTTGCGGTACTCGGCGATGCCTTCGGCGGTGGAGCGGGTCTGTGCCGTCGCGCCGGTCAGCGCGGCGAGCAGGGCGCCAGCGAGCAGGATGCGCTTCATGGGTCTCCTTCGTCGTTGTGCTTCTTCGATGCCGGGGTGCTCTGCGGCGCCCTCGGGTTCGCGCGCCGCCGCGGCAGCCGGCGGGTCAGGCCACCGTCGCTTCGTCGGTGCGCTTGTCGCCGCGATTGTCGACCCAGCTCACGGCGATCTTGTCGCCCGCCTTCGCGCCCTTGACGACGAACTGCATGAACGGGTTCTTCGAGACCGCCGGCCCCCACTGCGCCGTCAGCACCGTCTTGCCGTTGTGCTGCGCCGTCACTTCCTGGATGAACCAGGCGGGGATCGTCTTGCCGGCGGCGTCCTTGCGCTGGCCGGTCTCCATCTCGTGGCTCATCAGCACGCGCACGGTGGTTTTGTCGCCGGCGGCCTGGGCGCGGATTCGCATCGGATCTGCCATGGTGCTGCTCCTTCGGTTCTGTCCTGGGTGTCGGTGGGGTTCGCGTGGCCGGCGCGGTCAGCCGCCGCAGCCGCCGAGCGTGACCTTGACTTCCTTCTGCGCGAACAGCACCTTGCCGTCGCCCATCAGCGCGACGGCGTAGACATTCGACGACTGGCCCATCTTGACGCGCGCCGAGACGCTGGCCTCGACGGCGTCGGAGAGCTCGAACATCGCGGCCAGCACGTTCGGGTTCTTCTCGACCAGCATCAGCAGGCGCTTGGCGCCCGGCAGCGCAGTCGACGCGCCGATCGGCACGACGGCACCGTTCTCGGCGATGTCGGGGCCGGTGATCGTCACGTCCTTGCTCTCGACGGGCGCTCCGGCGCCGAGCGCCTTCAGCGCTTCGGCCAGCGTCTTGGCGTCGAACGCGGCCTTGTTCCAGGCGCCGGCCTGCGCCAGCGCCAGCGAAGGCAGCAGCCCGGCCGTGGCCAGCAGGCCGGCGACGCGCGCCGAATGGGAGAGCAGGTCTCGTCGTGTCTGCATGCCGAACTCCTTTATTCGCATATCCTAATTAACGAGGGATCGGCCGCGCGATCGGTGCCATCCCTTATGGGAACACATGCATGTGCGGCCATCATGCCGCTTTGCCGTGCGGGCTGCCGCGCACCTCGCAGACCGCGTCGCACAGCAGCAGCACCCGGTCGCTCGCGATGCGGTAGTAGACCTGCGCGCCGGCGCGGCGCCGCTCGACGATGCCGGCGCGAAACAGCATGCCCAGATGCTGCGACATGTTGGGCTGGCTGACCTCGACGCGCTCGAGCAGCTCGCCGACGTTGCGCTCGCCCTCGCACAGCTCGCACACGATGCGCAGCCGCGTCGGCGTCGACAGCAGGCCGAACAGCTCGGCGGCGGCGGCGAAGACGCGGTCCGGCAGCGCGGGCAACGGGTTCATCTATATCCGGATATCCGTTCACGCGAATATTAGTAGTGCGCGATCGACATTCCGATCCGGGAATACCCGCCGCCCCGGCCGGCGTGCGGGGGTCAGCCGAGCACGCGCAGCAGCCAGCGGTTGAGCTCGATCACCTCCTCGGCGCACACCGAGTGCTGCATCGGGAACTCGTGCCACTCGACCGGGACGCCGAGCGCCAGCAGCGCGTCGCGCGTCGACGTGGCGGCGGCCAGCGGCACGACGGGGTCGTACGTGCCGTGGGCGAGGAACACGGGCACGTCGCCGTTGGCCGGGCTGCGCTCGGCGGCGGTGCGGCCGGCCAGCGGCAGGTAGCCCGACAGGCCGGCGATGCCGGCGAGGCGCTCGCGGTGCCGCAGCCCGGTCAGCAGCGCCATCGCGCAGCCCTGCGAGAAGCCGGCCAGCACGATGCGCGACGCCTCGATGCCGCGCTCGCGCTCGCGCGCGATCAGGGCCTCGACGGCATCGCGCGACGCGCGCAGGCCGGGCTCGTCTTCGCGCTGGCGCAGGTCGGCGCCTGCGCCGGCGACGTCGTACCAGGCGCGCATCACGTAGCCGCCGTTTATCGTCACCGGCCGCGTCGGCGCGTGCGGGAACACGAAGCGCACCGCGCCGGCGCCGTCGAGGTCGAGTTCCTCGACCAGCGGCACGAAGTCGTTGCCGTCGGCGCCCAGCCCGTGCAGCACGATCACGCTGGCGGCGGGTTCGGCGGCGGTTTCGATTTCGATCGTTTCGAGCGACATGGCGGGCGACTTCCTGCGGGTTCGTTCAGCCGATTCTGCCCGAGCGGCGATGGCCCGCGCCGGCAGCGAGAATGCGCGTGCACCCCGTTGCCCGCCCGACCATGAACGACACCCCCGCTCCCACCGGCCCGCTGCGCGGCCTGCGCGTCATCGAGTTCGCCGGCATCGGCCCGGGCCCCTTCGCCGGCATGCTGCTGGCCGACATGGGCGCCGATGTGATCGTGATCGAACGCGCCGCGGTGGCGACCGAAGCCGCACCTGCCGACGCAATGAACCGCGGCAAGCGCTCCGTCGTGCTCGACCTCAAGAGCGAGCACGGGCGCGACGCCGCGTGGCGCTTGCTCGAATCGGCCGACGCACTGATCGAGGGCTACCGCCCCGGCGTGATGGAGCGACTGGGTTTGGGCCCCGACGCCGTCGCCGCGCGCTGTCCGCGGCTGGTCTACGGCCGCGTCACCGGCTGGGGCCAGACCGGGCCGCTGGCGCACGCCGCCGGCCACGACATCAACTACGTCGCGCTGACCGGCGCGCTGTCGACCTCGTGCCGGCCCGGCCAGGCGCCGGTGATCCCGGCCACACTGGTCGGCGACATGGGCGGCGGCGCGATGTTCCTCGCCTTCGGCGTCGCCTGCGCGCTGATCGAGGCCGCGCGCAGCGGGCGCGGCCAGGTGGTCGATGCCGCGATGATCGACGGTGTGGCTGCGATGGGCGCGCTGGTCCACCAGATGCGCGGCAGCGGCGCCTGGCAGGACGACCCGGCGCGCAACTTCTTTCTCAACAGCTCGCCGTTCTACGAAGTGTTCGAGTGCGCCGACGGGCGCTGGGTGACGCTGGGCGCGATCGAGCCGCAGTTCTACGCCGAGTTGCTGCGCCGCCTGGGGCTGGACGATGTCGACCCGAAGCGCCAGCACGACACCGCCGCATGGCCGGGGCTGAAGGCGCGCGTCGCCGCGCTGCTGCGCACCGAGCCGCAGGCGCACTGGTGCCGCGTGCTCCAAGGCAGCGACGCCTGCTTCGCGCCGGTGCTGAGCCTGGAGGAGGCGGCGGCGCACCCGCACAACGCGGCGCGCGGCCTGCTCGTCGCGGTCGACGGCAAGCTGCAGCCGGCCCCGGCGCCGCGCCTGTCGCGCACGCCGGCGCGCGAGCCGCAGCCGGGTGCGCGCTGCGGCGAGCACACCGAGGCGGTGCTGCGCGAACTGGGGTACGACGCCGCGACGATCAAGCGCGTCAGTTCGATTCCTTGATCAGCCGCCCATGCAGCGGCTGCAGCGGCCGCGCATTCATCGGATACAGCCGCGCGAAGACGGCGATCTGCTCCGGCGACACCGGCACCGGGTGCTTCATCACCATCCACAGCACGCCTTCGCTGCACGGCGGCGTCGTCAGCGACCCCATGTAGGTGTAGTAGCGCCGGTCCTCGGGCAGCAGGCGCTCCAGGTCGAGCGGCTGCTGCGCGGCGACTTCGTCGTTCTTCTCGAGCGGCAGGTTGTTCCACACCGCCTGCACGATGGGCTGCGCGGCGCCGCGGTCGAGCAGCACGGCGACGACGGCGACGCGGCCTTGCGCGTCCTTGTGCACCAGGTGCGCGACCATGTCGTACTGGCGGCCGTTGACGTGTTCCTCCGACGGACGGTGAAAGTGGAACTGCTGCAGCTCGTAGTCGCGGCCCTGCACCGTGATCGTGTTGCCGCCCGCCACGTTGACCTGCACCGTGTGGCCGTTGTCGACGACGCGGAACGCACTCGGCCGGTAGGCGAAGCGCACCGCGTCGAGCTCGACCTTGATGCCGTCGCGGATGTCGATCGGGCTCTGGCGCTTGCCGCTGATGCAGGCCGTGTTCGCGGGATTCAGGCGCGCCCACTCGGCGGGGCCGCCGACGCCTTCGTAGTCCCAGTGCGCGGCGTGCGCACCGCCGGCGGTGCCGGCCTCTCGTGCGGCGCGGCGCGGCGCGGGTGCGGCGCCGTCGCCGCGCGGCAGATCGGCGCGCGCGATACGGCGCGGCCCGTCGGCGGCATCCGCCGGCGACGCGGCGGGCCGCGTCGCGACCAGACGCAGCTCGCCCGGCGCACCGGCCTCGACCTTCGTCGTGCCGCCCAGCGTCTCGCCCAGGCGGCGACGCAGCTTGTCCATCGAGTCCTCGGCCGGGGTGCCGGCGGTCGGCGCGGCAGCCGTCGGCGCGGGCGCCGCTTCGGCGGGCGGCAGAGCCGGAGCCGCCTTGGCGGCGGACACGGGCGGTGCTGCTGTGGCGACGGGCACGGGCGGCGCCGCCGTCACGGCCGACGCAGCAGCCTGCGCGGCCGCAACGGCCGCCGGAGCGGCGGCCTCGGTCGCTTCAGCGCCGGCCGCATCGGACGCCTTGCGCGCGGCAGCCTTCGCCTTGTCCTTCGCCTTCGCCGACTTCGACGCGGGTGCCGGCTCGGACTTGGGCCACAGCGCCCAAGTCGCCGTGGCGGCGAGCGCCAGGACCAGCGTCGCGCCGCCGCCGATGATCATCATCTTGCGCGACGGCACGAAGCGGCGCCGCCCGCCCTCCCCGGCGGGCAGCACGACGGTGGCGTCGTCGGTCGCGGCAGTGTCCTTCTTCGTCATGCGCCGTTATCGGCTGCGGCATGACGAGACTTGAGAAACACGCGCCGGGCGCGTCGGCCTGCACATCCGCCGCGTGACAGACGCGACGGCGCCCCGACTACGTCACCCGCGGCTTGACCCACAGCCACGCGCCGATGCCGATGCCCAGCATCGCCAGCGCCGCGGCCGCCAGCCCGACCGCCGAGTGCATCACCAGCGGCGAGATCACGCCGGCGACGAAGCCGTTGGCGGCGCTGCCGATGAAGGCCTGCAGCGACGATGCCATGCCGCGCCGCTCGGGCGCGAGGTCGAGCACCATCAGCGTGACGACGGGCACCATCAGCGCCCAGCCGAACGAGAACACGGCGATCGGCAGCAGCGCCCACGGCGCCGTCGACGGGAACGCCAGCGCATAGCCGAGGTTGACGACGCAGATCGCCAGCATGACGACGAAGCCGTGGCGGATCTGGCGCTCGGGCGCAATTCGCCCGGCCAGCCGGCCGCTCAGCCACGATCCGGCCATGATGCCGCCGACGTTGAGGACGAAGAACCAGAAGAACTGCGTCGGCGCGAGGCCGAGGATCTCGCCGAGGAACACCGGCGCCGACAGGACGTAGAGGAACAGGCCGTTGAACGGGATGCCGCTGGCGAACGCCAGTGCGATGAAGCGCGGGTTCGAGCCGAGCTGCCAGTAGCCGCGCAGCAGGGGGCCGACGCGCATCGACTGGCGTTGCGCCGGATCGAGCGTTTCGGGCAGCCAGCGCCAGTTGACGCCCCACAGCACCGCGCCGATCGCCGCCAGCAGCCAGAAGATGGCGTGCCAGTCGGTGTGCGCAATCATCAGTCCGCCGATCATCGGCGCGATCGCCGGCGCGACGCCGAAGAAGATCGTCACCTGCGCCATCACGCGCTGCGCGTCGTCCGGCGGGAACATGTCGCGGATCACGGCGCGCACGACGACCAGGCCGACGCCCGCCGCCATGCCCTGCAGCGCGCGAAAGAACACCAGCGCGCCGATGTGCGGCGACAGCGCGCAGCCCGCGCTGGCGACCGTGAATACGGCCAGCCCCCACAGGATCACGCGGCGGCGGCCGAGGCTGTCGGACAGCGACCCGTGGAACAGGTTCATCGCCGCGAAGCCGAACAGGTAGGCCGACAGCGTCTGCTGCATCTCGACCGGCGTCGCGCCGATCGATCGCGCGATGCCGGTGAACGCCGGCAGGTAGGTGTCGATCGAGAACGGGCCGAGCATGCTCAGCAGCGCCAGCAGCACGGCGAGCGTCCAGCGCGGGCCGGGCCACAGGAGATGGGCGTTGGGATTCATGCGTCGGGTGGCGTCGCCGTCGGGCGCGCAAAGTGAACGAGGAAGCGCGGACAAACAATGCGTGAAGCGGGTCGATAGGCCGGATTCTGTGCAGCCGGATGCCTTGCGGCGCCCGGCCGTGACCGCCATTCCTCTGGGCCGCCCATCGCTGGAACGGCTCGGTGCCACCTACCCGCCGGCTCCGCGGGACCACATCGACGCCGGCCTATTCGGTGTTGCTGCGCGTAGAGATTGCCCGTTTCACCCGGCGCGCGGCCTCTTGCGAAGCCGCTCGCCGACTCGTCTCTGTTGCTCTGATCCTCACCTCGCGGTGGACAGGTGTTGCCTGCTACGCTGCCCTGTGCAGTCCGGACCTTCCTCCCGTGCGGCCTTGCGGCGGTTGCACCGGCGGCGGTCTGACCCGCTTCACGGTTACGATTATCGCCCCGCGAACGTAATCGCGCCGCCGGCAAGGTGACCGCATGAGATTCGACAACGTCCTGCAGAGCATCGGCAACACGCCGCACATCCGCATCAACCGCCTGTTCGGCGCGCGCGCGGTGTGGATCAAGTCGGAGCGCGCAAACCCCGGCGGCTCGATCAAGGACCGCATCGCGCTGGCGATGGTGGAAGACGCCGAGCGCCGCGGCCGCCTCGCGCCGGGCGGCACGATCGTCGAGCCGACCTCGGGCAACACGGGCATCGGGCTGGCGATGGTCGCCGCCGTCAAGGGCTACAAGCTGGTGCTCGTGATGCCCGACAGCATGAGCGTCGAGAGGCGCCGCCTGATGCTCGCCTACGGTGCGACCTTCGAGCTGACGCCGCGCGAGCAGGGCATGAAGGGCGCGATCGCGCGCGCGCACGAAATCGTCGCCGCGACGCGCGGTGCCTGGATACCGCAGCAGTTCGACAACCCGGCCAACATCGCCGCGCACGTCAACACGACGGCGCAGGAGATCCTCGCCGACTTCCCCGAGGGGCTCGACGCGCTGATCACGGGCGTCGGCACCGGCGGCCACCTCACGGGCTGCGCGCAGGTGCTCAAGCAGGCGTGGCCGCGGCTCAAGGTCTATGCCGTCGAGCCCACAGCCTCGCCCGTCATCTCGGGTGGCGCGCCGGCGCCGCATCCGATCCAGGGCATCGGAGCCGGCTTCATCCCGGCCAATCTGCATACCGGCCTGCTCGACGGCGTGATCCAGGTCGAGGCCGAGGCGGCGCGCGAGATGGCGCGGCGTTGCGCGCGCGAGGAAGGGCTCCTGGTCGGCGTCTCGTCGGGCGCGACGCTGGCGGCGATCGAGCAGAAGCTGCCCGAGCTGCCCGCCGGCGCCACGGTGCTCGGCTTCAACTACGACAGCGGCGAGCGCTACCTGTCTATCGAGGGCTTCCTGCCTGCATGACGGCCCCTCGGCCGGCGCATACGCCGGCCCGCTTCAGTCCTCAGAGGGACCGCAGTACTGCACCCGGTTCGGCTGGCGCTCGGGCGTCAGCGTGAACAGCTCGGGATGCTTCTTGAACAGCTTGGTCGACGGCGCGTTCTTCGCGAGCAGGCCGCTGCTGCGCAGCCGCTCGGCGGCGATGCCGAGTTCCATCGGTGCCCCGTCGCGCAGCCTGGGCAAAGCGGCGAGCACGCGCAGCACGGCGTCGGGCAGCGTCGGCTCGGCGCCGGTCGCAGGCTCGGCCGGCGACCGCTCGGGCTCGGCCTTGCGGCCTCCACGCTTGGCCGGCGCCTTCGCGGCAGCGGGTGACCGAGCGGCGGCCGGCGCCTTCGCAACAGCGGGCGCCCGCGCAGCAGCCGGCGCCCGCGCAGCAGTCGCCGACTTTGCGCCCGCCCTGCCGCGGTGCGCGATTTCGAGGAACTCGTCGTAGACGCGCGTCACCTCGTCGCCCGTCTTGCCGGCCTGGCCGATGCCGCAGACGCGGCAGCCCTTCTCGCGCAGGCGGATCACGAGCGGCGCGAAGTCGGAGTCCGACGACACGATGACGACGACGCCCGGCCGCTCGGCGACGGCGAGGTCCATCGCATCGACGGCGAGCGCGATGTCGGTCGAGTTCTTGCCCGAGGCCAGGTTCACCATCGGCCGGATCGCCAGCCGCTTGAACAGCGCGGCATGCTTGGGCGCCGCCTCGGCCGTGCAGTAGGCGCGCCGCACGTGCGCCCCGCCGTGCGCGGCGACCACTGCTTCGAGCGCCTGCTCGATCACGTCGGGCGAGACGTTGTCGGCGTCGATCAGGACCATCACGGTGGGCGTCATGCGAGTCTCCAGTTCAGCGTTTCACCGCCGCACAGCGGCTTGAGCCGAGCCGCGCCGAACGGCACGCTCTCGGGCAGCGTCCAGGCTTCGCGGCGCAGCGTCACGCGGCCGGTGTTGCGTGGCAGGCCGTAGAAGTCGGCGCCGTGCCAGCACGCGAAGCCTTCGAGCTTGTCGAGCGCGCCGGCGGCGTCGAACGCCTCGGCATACAGCTCCAGCGCAGACAGTGCCGTGTAGCAGCCGGCGCAGCCGCAGGCGTGTTCCTTCAGGTGCGCGGCGTGCGGCGCGCTGTCGGTGCCGAGGAAGAACTTCGGGTCGCCCGACGTCGCCGCCTCGACCAGCGCGAGGCGGTGCTCCTCGCGCTTCAACACCGGCAGGCAGTACCAGTGCGGGCGCAGGCCGCCCTGGAAGATGGCGTTGCGGTTGTAGAGCAGGTGGTGCGCCGTGATCGTCGCGGCGAGCGTCGGCCCGGCGTCGCGCACGAACTGCGCGGCGTCGCGCGTCGTGATGTGCTCCATCACGATCTTCAGCCCGGGGAAGTCGCGGTGCAGCGGCGCCAGCGTGCGATCGATGAAGACGCGCTCGCGGTCGAACACGTCGACGCCCGGGTCGGTCACCTCGCCGTGCACCAGCAGCAGCACGCCGTGGCGCTGCATCGCCTCGAGCGTCTTGTTCGTGCGCCGCAGATCCGTCACGCCGGCGTCGCTGTTCGTCGTCGCGCCGGCCGGGTAGAGCTTGACGGCGACGACTCCGGCCTCGCGGGCGCGCGCGATCTCGTCGGGCGGAGTCAGGTCGGTGAGGTACAGCGACATCAGCGGCTCGAAGTCGGCGCCGGGCGGCAGCGCGGCGACGATGCGCTCGCGGTAGGCGAGCGCCTGCGCCGTCGTCGTGACGGGCGGTCGCAGGTTCGGCATCACCAGCGCGCGCGCGAACTGGCGTGCGCTGTGCGGCAGCACGGCGCCGAGCGCGTCGCCGTCGCGCAGGTGCAGGTGCCAGTCGTCGGGGCGAGCGAGCGTCAGCGCCGTCGTCGGTTCGGTCATGCGGCGATTGTCCCACCGCATCGATTGCACGACGGCCGCCGCTGCACTACAACCGCGGCACGATGAATGAGCCGCCGCCCCGCGCCGCCTTCGAGCTGCTGTCGCATTGGCACGTCGACGCGCCGATCGACAGCGTGTGGAGCGCACTGACACATCCCGAGCAGTGGCCGCAATGGTGGCCCTATGTGCGCAGGGTGACGCCGCTCGTCGACGGCGAAGCCGACGGCCTCGGCTCGGTGAAGCGCTTCGAATGGGGCAGCCTGCTCGGCTACGGCCTCGGCTTCGAGGTGCAGACGACGGAGGTCGCGCGCCCGCACCGCCTGCGCGGGCGCGCGCGCGGCGAGCTCGACGGCGAGGGCCTGTGGGAGCTGCAGCCCGAGGGAGCGACGACACGCGTGCGCTACCTGTGGCGCGTCGACGTGCAGCGCCCGTGGATGCGCGCCATCGCCCCGCTGGCCGCACCGATGTTCCGCTGGAACCACAACGGCGTGATGCGCGCCGGCGCCGAAGGGCTGGCGCGGCATCTCGGGGCGAGGCTGATCGAGGCGAAGTGACGGCGCTCAGCGCGGGCGCCGCCCGCGCGCCGCCTCGATCGCGTCGCAGATGCGCTCGGTGCCGTCGAGGATGCGCGGGCCGTGGCGGCTGATCAGATCGTGGTCGACGACATAGAGGTTGCCGAGCGCGACGGCGCGCAGTCGCGGCCAGGCGAGCCAGGGGCCGAGGCCGGCGTCGCGCGGTGGGCCGCTGCCGGCCGTGCCGATCACCTCGGGGTCGGCTTCGAGCACGGCTTCGGCGGCGACCTGCGGCGCGAGCGCCGTCATCGCCGCGAACACGTTGCGCCCGCCGCACAGCTGCAGCACTTCGCTGATCAGATGCCGGCCGTTGACCGTCATCAGCGGCTGCTCCCAGATCTGGTGGAACACGTCGACCGGCGGCCGGTCGCGATGGCGCGCACGCAGCGCGGCGAGACGCGCTCGCCAGGCGCGCGCCGCCGGCCGCGCAGCTGCCTCGGTTCCGGCGAGCGCGCCGAAGCGCTCGATCGCGTCGCCGATCGCGTCGAGCGTGCGTGGCTCGCTCCAGTAGACCGGCACCCCGAGCGCGCGCAGCACGTCGAGCTGCGGCGCCGGGCTGCCCGAGCGCCACGCGATGACGAGGTCGGGGCGCAGCGCGACGATGCGCTCCAGGTCGAGCGCATGCGTGTCGCCGACGCGCGGCAGGCGCCGCGCCTCGGGCGGGTGGTCGCTGTAGGCGACGACGCCGACGACGCGCGCGCCCGCGCCGGCCGCGTAGAGCAGCTCGGTGACGTGCGGCGCCAGGCTCACGATGCGCTCGGCGGGCCGCGCCAGCATGAGCGTCGCGCCGGTGTCGTCGACGAACTGCAACGAATGCGCTGGCAGCGTGAATATCACCAGTGCCACCGTAGCGAGGACACGTCCCACATGATGCGCTGCGCCGACGCGATCCAGCGGCTGCCGCGGATCCGGCTTTACCGGGCCGCTGGCAGCGCCCCCTCGAGGAGGGGCGCCGAAGGCGCTCCGGGGGTGGGTCATTCCCCGGCGACCCACGCCACCAGGTCGCCGTCGGCGAGCCGCCGCACGCGATGCGCGAACGCCGCCGACAGTATGGCCTCGTCGAGCACGTCGGCCGCGTTGCCGCCGACGCAATGGCCGCCGCCGGCGAAGACGAGGGCGTGCGTCGCATAGCGCGCGGCAAGCGACAGGTCGTGCACGCTGGCGACGACGGCGCCGCCGCCTTCGAGCGCGCGCTCGCGCAGCAACCGCATCACGGCCTGCTGGTGGTGCAGGTCGAGGTGCGTCAGCGGCTCGTCGAGCAGCGCGAGTTCGGGGTCCTGCGCCAGCAGGCTGGCGATCGCGACGCGCTGGCGCTCGCCGCCCGAGAGGCTCGCCACCTCGCGCGCGGCGAGCGCCGCGAGCCCCATGCGCTCGATCGCGGCGCGCGCCAGCGCCATGTCGTCGGCGTTCTCCCACAGCGCCCAGCCGTTTCGGCCGGAGTGCGGGTGCCGCCCGAGCAGCACGGCCTGCAGCACGGACACGCCGAACAGCGGCTCGACATGCTGCGGCAGGAAGCCGCGACGGCGCGCCGCTTCGAGCGGCTTCCAGCGATCGAGCTCGCGGCCGAGCAGTTCGACGCGCCCGCCGGTCGGCTTCGCGAGGCCGGCCAGCGTGGCCAGCAGCGTCGTCTTGCCCGCGCCGTTGGGCCCGATCACGGCCCAGAACTGCCCTCGATCGACGCGCAGATCGAGCCCGCGCACGAGTTCGCGCGGGCCGGCACGCAGCGCCAGCGCATGCGTGCGCAGCAATGCTTCGTTCACCGCGCCGCGGGCGCTCATCGCGGCACCCGGCTGCCGCGCAGCAGCAGCCACAGGAAGGCCGGCGCGCCGACCAGCGCCATGATCGCGCCGACGGGCAGCTGCTGCGGCGCGATCACGGTGCGTGCCAGCGTGTCGGCGGCGACGACGAGCGCGCCGCCGGCCAGCGCGCAGGCCGGCAGCAGCACGCGCTGGTCGTTGCCGGTGACGCGACGCACGGCGTGCGGCACCAGCAGGCCGACGAAGCCGATGCTGCCGGCCGCCGTGACGGCGAACGCCGTCGCCGCGGCCGCGACGAGGCACACGCCGGCGCGCAGCCGCCGCACGTCGACGCCGAGCGAGAAGGCGCGCGCATCGCCCTGAAGCAGCACGTTGAGCGGTCGCGCCAGCGCGACGCCGATCGCCAGAGCGACGGCCAGCGCCGCCAGCGGCGCGCCCCACGGCGTGGCGCCCGAGAGTTCGCCGATCAGCCAGAACAGCATGCTGCGCAACTGCGCGTCAGGCGCCAGCGCGAGCACCAGCGTGATCAGCGCGCCCCAGCCCGAAGCCAGTATCACGCCGGTGAGCAGCAGTCGCGTCGGCGCCTCGCTCGCACCCTGCAGGCCGGGCGCGCGCTCGCTGCGTGCGCCGAGCGCGAACAGCAGCACGATCGCCAGCACGGCGCCGGCCCACGACGCTCCGAGCAGCGCGACGCCGCCCGCACCGGCCGAGAGCGCGAGCAGCGCGGCGAGCGACGCGCCGCCCGAGACGCCGAGCACGTAGGGGTCGGCGAGCGGGTTGCGCAGCAGCACCTGCATCAGCGCGCCGGCCAGCGCCAGCAGCCCGCCGACGGCAAAACCCGTCAGCGCACGCGGCAGGCGCAGCCGCAGCACGATCTCGCGCAGCAGCGCATCGCCGCCGCCGGTGAGCGCATCGAGCGGCTGGCGCCAATCGCAGCCGCGCGTGCCGCAGGCGGCGGCCGTGGCCAGCGCGGCGAGCGCGAGCAGGGCCAGCGCGGCCCACACGACGAGCGCGCGTCGAGCGCCCGGCGGCGCCGCGCTGCGGATCGGCATCAGTGCTGCAGGATCTTCGACAGGAAGTCCTTCGCGCGCGGCGAGCGCGCGTCCGGGTTGCCGAAGAACTCGTCGCGCGCACAGTCCTCGACGATGCGCCCGGCGTCCATGAAGATGACGCGGTGGCTGACCTTCTTCGCAAAACCCATCTCGTGCGTGACGACCATCATCGTCATGCCTTCGTGCGCGAGCTTGACCATCACGTCGAGCACTTCGCCGACCATCTCGGGGTCGAGCGCCGAGGTCGGCTCGTCGAACAGCATCACGATCGGGTCCATCGACAGCGCGCGCGCGATCGCGACGCGCTGCTGCTGGCCGCCCGAGAGCTGGCCGGGGAACTTGTCCTTGTGCGCCATGAGGCCGACGCGGTCGAGCATCTTGAGGCCGCGCTTCAAGGCCTCGTCCTTGCCGCGGTCGAGCACCTTGACCTGCGCCAGCGTCAGGTTCTCGGTGACGGAGAGGTGCGGGAACAGCTCGAAGTGCTGGAACACCATGCCGACGCGCGCGCGCAGCTTCGGCAGATTGGTCTTCGGGTCGGCGATCGAGACGCCGTCGACGACGACATCGCCCTGCTGGAACGGCTCGAGGGCGTTGACGGTCTTGATCAGCGTCGACTTGCCCGAGCCCGACGGCCCACAGACGACGACGACCTCGCCCTTGCGGATCGACGTGGTGCAGTCGGTCAGCACCTGGAAGCTGCCGTACCACTTGCTGACGTTCTTGATGTCGATCATGACGGCCTCATCTGAGGATCGCGATTCTTTGCTGCAGCCGACGCACCAGCATTGACAGGCTGAAGCAGACCGCGAAGTAGACGACGGCCGCGACGAGGTAGGTCTCGACCGGCCGGTTGAAGTTCTTGCCGGCGACCTCGAAGCCCTTCAACAGGTCGTAGGCGCCGATCGCATAGACGAGCGATGTGTCCTGGAACAGGATGATCGTCTGCGTCAGCAGCACCGGCAGCATGTTGCGGAACGCCTGCGGCAGCACGATGAGCTGCATCGTCTGGCCATAGGTCATGCCGACGGCGTAGCCGGCGTGCACCTGGCCGCGCGGCACCGACTGGATGCCCGCGCGCATGATCTCGGAGTAGTAGGCCGCCTCGAAAATGGTGAAGGTGACGATGGCCGACAACTCGGCGCCCATCGGCCGGCCGATCAGCAGCGGGATCAGCAGGAAGAACCACAGGATCACCATCACCAGCGGGATCGAGCGCAGCGTGTTGACGTAGAACGCCGCCGGCCAGACGAGGAACGGCTTGCCCGACAGGCGCATCAGCGCGAGCACCGTGCCCAGCGCGATGCCGCCCAGCATCGCGATCAGCGTGAGCTGCACCGAGAACGCGAAGCCCTTGAGCACGAAGCCCGAGATCACGCCCCAGTTCAGGAACGAGAAGTCGAGCGCGCTCACTTCGCGACTCCGATCATCCCCGGCACCTGCACGCGCGACTCGACGAACAGCATCGCGCGGTTGATCGCGAAGGCCGAGACGAAATACAGTGCCGTCACGGCGAGGTAGACCTCGACGCCGCGCGAGGTTTCCTCCTGCGCCTGCATCGCGAACATCGTCAGCTCGGCGATGCTGACGGCGAACGCGACCGACGAGTTCTTGACGATGTTCATCGACTCGCTGGTCAGCGGCGGGATGACGATGCGAAACGCCATCGGCAGCAGCACGTAGCGGTAGGTCTGCGGCAGCGTCAGGCCCATCGCGAGGCCGGCATGACGCTGGCCGCGCGGCAGGCTCTGGATGCCGGCCTTGACCTGCTCGGAAATGCGTGCCGACGTGAAGAAGCCCAGCGCGACGACGACGAGCACGAAACTCGGCACCGCCTGCAGCGGGCGCCAGATCTGCGGGATGACGTGGTACCAGAGGAAGATCTGGACCAGCAGCGGGATGTTGCGGAACAGCTCGGTCCAGGCGTTGCCGACGAACACGAGCGCGCGGCTCGGCACGGTGCGCAGGATGCCCATCAGCGAGCCGACGACGAGCGCGACGGCCAGCGCGAGCAGCGAGACCGACATCGTCCAGCCCCACGCCGAGAGCATCCAGTCGAGATAGGTCTCGCCGGCGCCGGTGTCCTGCAGGAAGACCTGCCAGTCCCAGGTCATGGCGGCTGACGTTCCACTTCGGGTTGTCGGGACGCCGCGCCGGCAGGCGGCGCGGCGGCAGTCGGGAGCACGCGCGTCACTTCGCGGCGTAGTCTTCCATCGGGTTGCTGTTCGGGTTCTTCAGTGCGTCTTTCAGCGTGTCGCTCATCGCCAGGCCGACGCGCGCGCCGGTCGGCGGCGTCGGCTGCATGAACCACTTGTCGTAGAGCTTGCCGATCTCGCCCGACTTCGTCAGCCGCGCGATCGTGCCGTTGATGCTCTTGAGCAGCGCCGCATCGTCCTTGCGCACCATGATCGCGATCGGCTCGACCGACAGCACCTCGCCGACGATCTTGTAGTCGGCCGGGTTCTTGGAACGCGCGATCAGGCCGGCGAGCAGGCTGCCGTCCATCACGAAGGCGTCGGCGCGGCCCGACTCGACGAGCAGGAAGCTGTCGGCGTGGTCCTTGCCGAACAATTCCTTGAAGTCGAGACCTTGCGCGCGCTTGTTCTTGCGCAGCGTCTGCACCGAGGTCGTTCCCGTCGTCGTGGCGACCGTCTTGCCCTTGAGGTCGGCCACCGAGGCGATGCCCGAGTTGGCCTTGACGGCCATGCGCACTTCCTCGACGAAGGTGGTGTTGGCGAAGCTCACGTCCTTCTGGCGCGTGGCGTTGTTCGTCGTCGAGCCGCACTCCAGGTCGACGGTGCCGTTCTGCACCAGCGGGATGCGGTTCTGCGACGTCACCGGCTGGTACTTGATCTCGAGCTTGCGACCGATGGCCTTCTCGATGTCCTCGATCGCGGCCTCGCAGATCGCGACGTGGTAGCCGACATACTTGCTGCCGCCGAGCGTGTACGACAGCACGCCGGACGACTCGCGCACGCCCATCGTGATCGAGCCGCCGGCCTTGACCTTGGCCAGCGTGTCCTGGGCCTGGACCGAGCCCGCCGTCAGCAGTGCGGCGGCCAGGATCCACATCGGCTTCTTGTTCATGTCGAACTCCGTTGACGAATTGATCTGAAGTACCGATTCTAGGAAGGCGGCACGCCCGCCGGCCATCGGCGTGTGCCGGCTCAGGGTTTGTCTCGACTCCGAGCCGGGGCCGCAAGCTTCGCGCCCCCGACCGGCGCATCGTCGCGGCGCAGGTGCTCCCACAGCGCCTGCGCGGCCGGGCGCACGCGGCGCGCGACCTCGGGCCGCTCGCGGTAGATGCGGATCTCGATCGCCAGCTCGCAGCGGCCCGCCGGCGCGGCGCGCACCAGGCGGCGCGCCCGCACCTCCTTGGCGACCGAGCTGCCGGGCAGGAACGCGAGGCCATGGCCTTCGAGCGCCATCGCCTTCAGGCCCTCGGCCATGTCGGTCTCGTAGATCGGGTCGAGGTTCAGCGGCTCCTCGGCGCGCTTGACGATCAGCGCGACGAGCTGGCCGAGGTAGGCGCCCGGCGCATAGGCGAGGAACGGCACGCGCTCGCCTGCCGGCGCCGGCAGGGCGTGCAACGCGCCGCCCTGCGCGTCGGCCCGGGCATACGGCGCGAGCGTATCGCTGCCCAGGCTCAGCATCTCGTAGCGCTCGGGGTTGATCTGCAGCGGCTGCGACGCATGGTGGTAGGCGATCAGCAGGTCGCAGTGGCCCTCGGTGAAATGGATCACGGCGTCGTGCACGTTGAGCGCCGTCAGCCGGCTCTTGATCGCGCCGAAGCGCTTGCGCAGATCGGTGACCCAGTGCGGGAAGAAGGTGAACGCCAGCGTGTGCGGCACGGCGAAGTCGATCGCGTCGCCGCCGGCCACCTGGTGGCTGCGCATCAGGTTGCGCGTGGCCTGCACCGCGCCGAGGATCTCGAGCGCCTGCGCGTGGAAGGTCTCGCCGGCCGGAGTCAGCCGCGTCGGGTACGACGAGCGGTCGACGAGGTCGAGCCCGGCCCAGGCCTCGAGCGCCTGGATGCGGCGCGAGAACGCCGGCTGCGTGACGTGGCGCAGCACGGCCGAGCGCGAGAACGAGCGCGTCTCGGCGAGGCTGACGAAATCCTCGAGCCAGCGGGTGTCCACGGCGGCGAAGTGTACGCAGCCGCCGCCGTCTCAGGCCGTCGCCGCGGTATCGGCCTCGGCGCGGTCGCTCTGCTGCAGGTTCCACATCTCGGCGTAGGCGCCGCCGGCGGCGAGCAGCTGCGCGTGCGTGCCGCGCTCGACGATGCGGCCGTGCTGCATCACGAGGATCTGGTGCGCGTCGACCACCGTCGAGAGCCGGTGCGCGACGACGAGCGCCGTCTTGTTGCGCGCGGCGCTGCGCAGCTCGTCCTGGATCGCGCGCTCGTTGGCCGAGTCGAGCGCCGACGTCGCCTCGTCGAAGATCAGGATCGGCGGATCCTTGAGCAGCGTGCGCGCGATCGCGACGCGCTGCTTCTCGCCGCCCGAGAGCTTGAGGCCGCGCTCGCCGACGACGGTGTCGTAGCCCTTGGGCGTCGATGCGATGAACTGGTGGATGCGCGCCGCCTGCGCCGCGGCGACGACGTCGTCGCGGCTCGCGCCGGGTCGGCCGTAGGCGATGTTGTATTCCACGCTGTCGTTGAACAGCACGGTGTCCTGCGGCACGATGCCGATCGCCTGGCGCAGGCTGGCCTGCGTGATGTCGCGCAGATCCTGGCCGTCGATCGTGATGCGGCCGGCGTTCACGTCGTAGAAGCGGTAGAGCAGCCGCGCCAGCGTGCTCTTGCCGGCGCCCGAGGGGCCGACGACGGCAACGGTACGGCCGGCCGGGATCTCGAAGCTCATGTCGTGCAGGATCGGGCGCGCCGCCTCGTAGGCGAAGCTCACGTGCTCGAAACGCACGACGCCCTGCGTGACGACGAGCGGATGCGCGCCGGGCTTGTCGTCGATCTCGCGCTCGCGCTCGATCAGGCGGAACATCTTGTCGAGATCGGTCAGGCTCTGCTTGATCTCGCGGTACAGCACGCCGAGAAAATTCAGCGGGATGTAGAGCTGGATCATGAAGGCGTTGATCATCACCAGGTCGCCGAGCGTCATGCGCTGCTCGACGACGCCTTGCGTCGCGCGCCAGAGCATGGCGACCAGCGCGCTGGCGATGATGAGCTGCTGGCCGGTGTTGAGCACCGACAGCGTGGTCTGGCTCTTGAGCGCCGCGCGGCGCAGGCGCTCGAGGCTTTCGTCGTAGCGCCGGGCCTCGAAGTCCTCGTTGTTGAAGTACTTGACGGTCTCGTAGTTCAGCAGCGAGTCGATCGCCTTGGTGTGCGCCGACGAGTCGAGCTCGTTCATCTGGCGCCGGAACTGGGTGCGCCACTCGGTGACGGCGACGGTGAACGCGATGTAGACGACGAGCGCGGCGATCGTGATCCAGGCGAACCAGGCGTCGAACTTGACGGCCAGCAGCGTCAGCACCATCGCAACTTCGATGATCGTCGGCAGGATGCTGTAGATCGAATACGAGATCAGCGAGTGCACGGCGCGCGTGCCGCGCTCGATGTCGCGCGTCATGCCGCCGGTCTGCCGCTCGAGGTGGAAGCGAAGGCTCAGTGCATGCAGGTGTCGGAACACGGCCAGCGAGATGCTGCGCGCCGTGCCCTCGGTAGCTTTGGCGAACACGAGTTCGCGCAGCTCGGTGAAGAGCGACGTCGACAGGCGCAGCCCGGCATAGGCCAGCAGCAGGCCGACCGGCACGACGACGAGCGCGCGCGGGTCGTTCACGGGGATCGACAGGGTGTCGACCAACTCCTTGAGCAGCAGCGGCACGCCGACGTTGGCGACCTTCGCGGCGATGAGGAAGGCCAGCGCGATGCCGACGCGCCAGCGGTAGCGCCACAGGTAGGGCAGCAGGCGGCGCAGCGTGGCCCAGTCGGAGCGCGGGGCGCCGGCGGCGACATCGGGCAGCGGCAGGGAGGAAGCGGAAGTGCGCATCGGGATCCGGCGTGGAAGAATGCGTCGAGCTGAATTTCAGGAGAACGGCCGATGAGCGCCGATTCGAGCACCGACACCGACAGCCGCGCCGCGGCCGTCGCACCGCTGAGTCTGCCCCAGGATCGGGAACTCGTGCTGCGGGTGATGCCGATGCCCGGCGATTCGAACGCCAATGGCGATGTCTTCGGCGGCTGGATCATGGCGCAGGTCGACCTGGCCGGCGCCGTGCTGCCGGCGCGCATCGCCAAGGGCCGCATCGCGACGGTGGCGGTCCGGGAGTTCCTGTTCAAGCAGCCGGTGTCGATCGGCGACCTGCTGAGCTTCTATGCCCACGTCGAGCGCATCGGGCGCACATCGATCACGATGCGCGTCGAGGTCTATGCCGAGCGCAACCCGGCCGAGCTGCGGGTCGTCAAGGTGACGGAGGCGACTCTGACCTATGTGGCGATCGATGCGGACGGGACGCCGCGGGAGATACCGGCCGGTTGAAATCCTCCTCTGTTGCCGCGTCGGCGCGTGTGCGCGGGGCAGGGGAACCCCGACGGAGTGAACAAGAATTGGCTCAACGGAGTCCGGGCCCGCCCGTCCCGGGCGCGTCAACGCAGCCGCGGTGAATTCAGTCGACGAAGAAATCGGGAATGAAGTTCGTCGTCCCCGGCGCCACCGAATAGCGATCCAGATCGGTGATGCCATGCTGCGCCAGCAGCGTGTCGTCGATGAAGAAGTTGCCCGTCGTCGCTTTCGCGTCGCTCGTCAGCACGAGGTACGCCGCGTCGGCCAGGATCTCGGGCTTGCGGCACCGCTTCGGGTCGACGCCCGGGATCATCTGCAGCGCGGCGGTGGCGATCGCGGTGCGCGGCCACAGCGAGTTGACGCCGATCCCGTAGTGCCGGAACTCGCCGGCGTGGCCGAGCGTGCATTCGCTCATGCCGTACTTGGCCATCGTGTAGGCGACATGGTTCTTGAACCAGTGCTCGCGCATCGACAGCGGCGGCGACATGTTGAGCACGTGCGGGTTGCGTCCGGCCTCGGCGCTCTTGATCAACTGCGGCAGGCAGGCCTGCGTGCACAGGTAGGTGCCGCGCACGTTGACGCCGAACATCAGGTCGAAGCGCTTCATCGGCGTCGCCGCCGTCGGCGTCAGGCTGATCGCGCTGGCGTTGTTGACGAGGATGTCGATGCCGCCGAAGCGCTCGACGGTCTGCGCCACCGCCGCCAGCACGCTCGCCTCATCTCGGATGTCGCACTGGATCGGCAGCGCCTTGCCTCCGGCCGCCTCGATCTCGGCGGCGGCGCTGTGGATCGTGCCGGGCAGCTTCGGGTTTTCGTCGACCGTCTTGGCGGCGATCGCCACGTTGGCGCCGTCGGCGGCGGCGCGTTTCGCGATGGCGAGGCCGATGCCGCGCGACGCCCCGGTGATGAACAGGGTGCGTCCCTTGAGTGTGCGCGCTGCGGTCATTTGACGACCCTCCGGTCACTGCGTGACCACCTCCCCGAGGGAGGGCGAGCGATCCCTTCGGGCGGCCGTGCGGAATCGCTCATCGTCGTCTCTCTTTCAGGGTGGGCCACACGCGGGTGGCGATGTGTTCGGCGAAGGCGCTGCCGCAGCAGCGGTAGACCGGCTCGCCAGGGTGGAATCCGTCGGCCGCCATCGCCGATGCGTCGAGGTCGACGTCAAAGTGCGCATGCGTCACGCGCGACTGCGTCGCCGCCCAGCGCGCCATCGCCTCGTCGTGGCGGCGCGCATCGTCGCCCATCACGCGGCGCAGCGGCTCGGGCAGCATCGGGAAGCGGTGCAGCGGCGGCAGCGGCGCGAAGACGACGTGCTCGGCCAGGCCGTCGCCGAGCAGCCAGTCGGCGAGCGCGGCGCGCTGGCGCACGGCGCGCTGCACCGGCACCTGCTCGATCACGTCGTTGACGCCGGTCACGAGCAGCGCCACGTCGGCGCTGGCGAGCGCCGCTGCGCGCAGCAGCTCGTGCACGCGCCGCGTCGTGCAGCCGCTGCGCGCGTGCAGCGACCAGTGCACGGCCGCGCCCGTGTGGCGGTGCAGCTCGCGCGTCAGGTAGCCGGCGAGCGCCGCGTCCTGGTGCGCGACGCCGACGCCGGCGGCCGACGAGTCGCCGGCGATCAACAGGCGCAGCGCCGCGGCGCCGTCACCGACGCGCCCTTCGCGCGGGCCCTCGGCTTCGGGCAGCACGGGTGCGCCGCGCCGCGCCGCGCGTGCCTGCGCCACCAGCAGCGGCAGCAGTACGAGCTTGAGCGCGAGCGACATGGCGGCCTCGGGCCGGGTGATCAGAACTTCGTGAAGTCGGGTTTGCGCTTCTGGAAGAAGGCGCTGAACGCCTCCATCGCCTCGGGGCTGCGCAGGCGGCTGCGGAAGATCCCGGCTTCGATGCGGATCTGCTCGAGCACCGGTTCGGCCTGCCAGCGGCGCATCAGCATCTTGCTGTCGCGCACCGCTCCGGGCGGCAGCGTGTTGAAGCGCTCGGCGACGCGCCGCGCGTGCGGCAGCACCTCGGCGGCCGGCAGCACGGCGTTTGCGATGCCGAACTCGACCGCCTCGGCCGCCGTGAACGGGTCGCCGAGCAGCAGCTTCTCGGCCGCGCGCACGTGGCCCATGAGGCGCGGCACGAGCAGACTCGACGCGTACTCGGGCACGAGGCCCAGGCCGACGAAGGGCATGGCGAGCCGCGCGTCGTCGGCCACGTAGACGAGGTCGCTGTGCAGCAGCATCGTCGTGCCGATGCCGATCGCCGCGCCGGTGACGGCGACAACGACGGGCTTCTCGAAGGCCAGCAGCGCCTTCATGAACAGGAAGACCGGCGAGTCCTCGTCCTGCGGCGGGCGCTGCATGAAGTCCTCGAGGTCATTGCCCGAGGTGTAGATGCCGGGCTGGCCGGTGAACAGCACGGCGCGCACGGCGGCGTCGGCGCCGGCCGCGTCGAGCGCGTCGGCCATCGCCTGGTACATCGCCATCGTCAGCGCGTTCTTCTTCTCGGGGCGCGCGATCTCGATCGTCGCGACGCCGTTGACCACCGCCGTGCGGATGTCGCTCATGTCGTTGTCTCCTCTGGGGGCGACGCTCAGACGCGCTCGAAGATGCCGGCCGCGCCCTGGCCGGTGCCGACGCACATCGTCACCATGCCGTATTTGAGCTGGCGGCGGCGCAGCGCATGCACCAGCGTGGCCGAGCGGATCGCGCCCGTCGCTCCGAGCGGGTGGCCGAGTGCAATCGCGCCGCCCATCGGGTTGACCTTGGCCGGGTCCAGGCCGACGCTGTTGATCACGGCCAGCGACTGCGCGGCGAAGGCCTCGTTCAGCTCGATCCAGCCCAGGTCGTCGAGCTTCAGGCCGGCGCTCTTCAACGCCGCCGGAATCGCCTCGATCGGCCCGATGCCCATGATCTCGGGCGGCACGCCGCGGCTGGCGAAGCTGACGAAGCGCGCCAGCGGCGTCAGGCCGAACTGTTTGACCGCGGCTTCGCTGGCGAGGATCAGCGCACCGGCGCCGTCGCTGGTCTGCGACGAGTTGCCCGCCGTCACCGAGCCCTTGGCGGCGAACACGGGCTTCAACCTGGCCAGGCCTTCGAGCGAGGTGTCGGGGCGCGGGCCTTCGTCGATGTTCACGGTGCGCGTCTTCGTCTTCACGCCGCCGGTCGCGAGGTCGGGCGCGCGGTCGATCACCTCGACCGGCGTCATCTCGTCGGCAAACTCGCCGGCGGCAATGGCGGCGAGCGCGCGCTGGTGCGACTGCAGCGCGAAGGCGTCCTGCGCCTCGCGCGTCACCTTCCACTGCGCGGCCACTTTCTCGGCCGTCATGCCCATGCCGTAGGCGATGCCGATGTTGTCGTCGCGCTCGAAGATCGCCGGATTGAACGACGGCTTGTTGCCGCTCATCGGCACCATGCTCATGCTCTCGACGCCGCCGGCGATCATCACCTGCGCCTCGCCGACGCGGATGCGGTCGGCCGCCATCTGCACCGCCGTCAACCCCGACGCGCAGAATCGGTTGACGGTGACGCCGCCGACCGACTTGGGCAGCCCGGCCAGCAGCGCGCCGATGCGCGCCACGTTCAGCCCCTGCTCGCCCTCGGGCATCGCGCAACCGATGATCGCGTCCTCGATCGCCGCCGGGTCGAGCCCCGGAGCCTGCGCGAGCGCGCTGCGGATCGCGGCGACCAGCAGGTCGTCGGGCCGCGTACTGCGGAAATAGCCGCGCCCCGAGCGGCCGATCGGCGTGCGCGTCGCGGCGACGATGTAGGCGTCCTGAATCTGTTTGATGCTCATCTCTAGTGCTCCATCTGATTCGAGCAGCCACCGCGGATCCGGCTTTGCCGGGCCGCCGGTGGCGCCCCCTTGAGGGGGAGCGCCGCAGGCGCTCCGGGGGTGGTCAATTTCTCACCGGCTTGCCGGTCTGCATCATTCCCATCACCCGCTCCTGCGTCTTCGGGTGGTCGAGCAGCGAGCAGAAGTGCTTGCGCTCGAGCGCCATCAGATACTCCTCGTCGACCAGCGAGCCGGCATCGACGTCGCCGCCGCAGACCACGTCGGCGATCAGCGTGGAGATATGGAAGTCGTGCGCGCTGATGAAGCCGCCGTCGCGCATGTTGGCGAGCTGGCCCATGATCGTCGCCTTGGCCGAGCGGCCGGCGACGGGGAACAGGCGCTTTTGCGGCGCGCGCCAGCCGCTGGCGTGCAGCGCCTTGGCCTGCGCGATCGCGACGAAGAGCAGTTCGTCCTTGTTCGGCACGATCACGTCGTCTTCGAGCAGGTAGCCGAGCTTGCGGCTCTCGATCGCGCTGGTGCCGACCTTGGCCATCGCGGCGCTGGTGAAGCCCTCGCGCAGGAAGGTGAACAGGTCGGCGTTGGCGCTCCCGGCGGCCGCCATCTCGGCGGCGCGGCGCGCGATGTAGGCCAGCCCGCCGCCGCCCGGGATCAGGCCGACGCCGACCTCGACCAGGCCGATGTAGCTCTCCATCGCGGCGACGCGCCGCGCGCAGTGCACGGCGACTTCGCAGCCGCCGCCGAGCGCCATGCCGCGGATCGCGGCGACGACGGGCGTGGCCGCATAGCGGATGCGCAGCATCGCGTCCTGCAACCTCTTTTCTTCCGGCTCGATCGCCTTCGCGCCGCCCTTCATGAAGGTCGGAAGCATGGCGTTCAGGTCGGCGCCGTACGAGAACGGCTCGTCGGGCGACCAGATCACGAGACCCTGGTAGCCGGCTTCGCCCAGCGCGACGCCGCGCAGCAGCCCTTCGACGACGCCGGGGCCGATGGCGTGGACCTTGGTCTTGATCGACGCGATCAGCACTTCGTCGTCGAGCGTCCACAGGCGGATCGAGTCGTCCTCGTGCACCGTCGTGCCGGCGGTCTTCGGATCGGCCGCGCCGGAGTCGAGCACACTTTCGCGGAAGTGCTGGCGCCGATACACCGGCAGCTGGCTGCGCTCGACGAAGCGGCCTTCGGCCGCGCTCCACGAGCCCTCGGGCCGGTGCACGCCGCCGCCCTCGGCGACCGGACCCGCGAACACCCAGGCGGGCAGCGGCGCCTTGCTCAGCGCCTTGCCGGCGTCGATGTCTTCCTTGACCCACTGCGCGACCTGGGTCCAGCCCGCGGCCTGCCACAGCTCGAACGGGCCCTGCTGCATGCCGAAGCCCCAGCGCATCGCGAGGTCGATGTCGCGCGCCGATTCGGCAACCTCGGCCAGGTGCACGGCGACGTAGTGGAACGAGTCGCGCAGAATCGCCCAGATGAACTGCGCCTGCGGATTCGTCGATTCGCGCAGCAGCTTCAGGCGCTCGGGCGGCGCCTTCTTGAGCATGCGCGCGACGATCTCGTCGCCCTTGGCTCCGCCGGGCACGTAGTCGCCCTTGGCCGGGTCGAGGCGCAGGATATCCTTGCCGACCTTCTTGAAGTAGCCCGCGCCGCTCTTCTGGCCCAGCGCACCCTTCTCGATCAACTGTGCGAGCACCGGCGGCGTCGCATAGGCGGGGTAGAACGGGTCGTCCCGCAGGTTGTCCTGCAGCGTCTTGATGACATGCGCCATCGTGTCGAGCCCCACCACGTCGGCGGTGCGGAAGGTGCCGCTGCTGGCGCGGCCCATCTTCTTGCCCGTGAGGTCGTCGACGACGTCGTAGGTGAGGCCGAACTTCCCGGCCTCGGCGATCGTCGCGAGCATGCCGGCGATGCCGACGCGGTTGGCGATGAAGTTGGGCGTGTCCCTGGCGCGCACCACGCCCTTGCCGAGGCCGCTCGTCACGAAGGTCTCGAGCTGGTCGAGGATCTCGGGGTTCGTGGTCGGCGTCGGGATCAGCTCGACGAGATACATGTACCTCGGCGGGTTGAAGAAGTGGATACCGCAAAAGCGCGGGCGGATCGACTCGGGCAATGCCTCGGCCAGCTTCGTGATCGACAGCCCCGAGGTGTTCGACGCCAGGATGGCGTGTGGCGCGACGTGGGGCGCGATCTTCGTGTAGAGGTCGAGCTTCCAGTCCATGCGCTCGGCGATCGCCTCGATGACGAGGTCGCACTCGCCGAGCAGCGCCATGTGCTCCTCGTAGTTGGCGGCCTGGATCAGCGCCGCGTCGTCGGCGACGCCCAGCGGCGCGGGCTTCAACTTCTTGAGCCCCTCGACCGCCTTGGTCACGATGCCGTTCTTCGGCCCTTCCTTGGCGGGCAGGTCGAACAGCACGACCGGCACCTTGACGTTGACCAGATGCGCGGCGATCTGCGCGCCCATCACGCCGGCGCCGAGCACGGCGACCTTGCGAACGTTGAATCGACTCACTGCCTTACTCCTGCAAAGGGTGGGAAGCCGGCGTCACTCGACGCGCAGCCAGGTCTGGTTGCGATGGAAGGGCCCGATGTAGCCGCGCACCTCGAGCGACTTGCCGCCATCGGTCGGCTTCAGGCGCAGCTTGTAATTCCTGCCGTTGTTGGGGTCGAGGATCTCGCCGCCCTCCCAGACGTCGCCGTCGGCGCTCTTCTTCGCGCCCCGGACGATCGTCATGCCGAGCACGGGCTTGTCCTTCAACTCGCCGCTGCACTTGTCGCAGACCGAGTTCTGCTTGGCGGGGTCGAGCAGCTTCTCGACGGTGCCGGTCAGCGTGCCGCCGCCATCGGCAATGCGCACCAGCGACTTCTCCTTCTTCGTCTCGTCGTCGATCGTCTTCCACAGGCCGACGGGCGTGGCTTGCGCGAGCGCGGCGCCGGCGCCCAGCGCAAGGGCGAAGCCGGCGGCTGCGGTACGGATCAGGGCAGCGTGCATGCAGATCTCCTTGGTTGTTCCGGTAGAACGGTTCAGAACAGCGCCGCGTCGACGTCCATCATCGGCTTGGCGCCGGCGCGCGCGGTGCGGATCAGCGACGCCGTCTCGGGCAGCAGTTTGGCAAAGTAGAAGCGCGCCGTCGCCAGCTTGGCCTGGTAGAACGGATCGCCCGAGTCGGCCTTGGCCAGCGCCACCTTGGCCATGCGCGCCCAGAAGTAGCCGAACACGAGGTGGCCGCAGACGCGCAGGTAGTCGACGGCAGCGGCGCCGACCTCGTCGGCGTTGCCCATCGCCTTCATGCCGATCTCCATCGTCAGCTTGGTGACCTTCTCGCCGAGCTCGGCCAGCGGGTTGACGAACTCCTGCATCGCTTCGTTGGTGCCTTCTTCCTCGATGAACGCCTGCACCAGTTTGCCGAACTTCTTCAACTTGGCGCCGTTGTCGCCGAGCACCTTGCGGCCGAGCAGGTCGAGCGACTGGATCGTGTTCGTGCCCTCGTAGATCATGTTGATGCGGGCGTCGCGCACGAACTGCTCCATGCCCGATTCCCTGATGTAGCCGTGGCCGCCGAACACCTGCAGGCAGGCCGAGGTGGCGATCCAGGCGTTGTCGGTCAGGAACGCCTTGACGATCGGCGTGACGAGAGCGACGAAGTCGGCGGCCTCCTTGCGCTCGTCTTCGTCGTCGGTGGCGAGTTCCTTGTCGATCTGCAGCGTGGTCCAGATCGCCAGCGCGCGGCCGCCTTCGGCATAGGCGCGCGCCGTCAGCAGCATCTTGCGCACGTCGGGGTGGACGATGATCGGGTCTGCGGCCAGGTCCGGCGCCTTCGGGCCCGACAGCGAGCGCATCTGCAGCCGCTCCTTGGCATAGTCGGCGGCGTTCTGATAGGCGACCTCGGTCAGGCCGAGCGACTGCATCCCCACGCCCAGGCGCGCTGCGTTCATCATCACGAACATCGCGGCGAGCCCCTTGTGGGGCTCGCCGACCAGCCAGCCGCGCGCGCCGTCGATCGCGATCTGCGCCGTGGCGTTGCCGTGGATGCCCATCTTGTGCTCGAGGCCGGTGCAGAAGATCGGATTGCGCTCGCCGAGCGAGCCGTCGGCGTTGACGAGGAACTTCGGCACCACGAACAGCGAAATGCCTTTGGAGCCGGCGGGCGCGTCGGGCAGCCGGGCGAGCACGAGGTGCACGATGTTGGCGGCCATGTCGTGCTCGCCGGCCGAGATGAAGATCTTGTTGCCGGCGAGTTTGTGGCTGCCGTCGGGCAGCGGCTCGGCTTTGGTGCGCAGCAGGCCGAGGTCGGTTCCGCAGTGCGGCTCGGTCAGGCACATCGTGCCGGTCCACTCGCCGCTCGTCAGCTTGGGCAGGTAGGTCTTCTTCTGCTCGTCGGTGCCGTGCTCGTGCAGCAGTTCGTAGGCGCCGTGCGACAGGCCGGGATACATCGCCCACGCCTGGTTGGCGGCATTGAGCATCTCGTAGAAGCACTGGTTCACGACGTGCGGCAGGCCCTGGCCGCCGTACTGCGGCGCGATCGACAGCGCCGGCCAGCCGCCCTCGATGTACTGGCGGTAGGCCTCCTTGAAGCCCTTGGGAGTGCGCACCTCGTGCGTCTCGCGGTCCAGCGTGCAGCCCTCGGCGTCGCCCACCGCATTGAGCGGCGCCGTGATCTCGGCGGCAAACTTGCCGCCCTCCTCCAGCACGGCGTTGATCGTCTCGGCGTCGATCTCGGCGTGCCGCGGCAGCAGCTTGAGCTCATCGACGACGTTGAGCACCTCGTGCATGACGAACTGCATGTCGCGCAACGGCGGGGTGTACTGGGCCATGGACTGCTCCTGGGAATGGTGGAAGGGGTAGCGGCCGCTTCAGCGCCGCGGCTTCGCGGCGCCGCGGGCGGCCTTCGCCGGAGGCGCCAGCAGCGCGCGCCCGGCAGGCGTCGTGTAGTGAGCGGCGAGGTGCTCGAATCCGGCGCGCGCGCGGTCGAGCGCGCCCGGCATGCGCATGAAGCGCGCGTCGTGGTGCAGCGCGAGGATCAGGCCGTGCATCTCGAACAGCAGTTGCGCCGCGTCGGTGCCGGCGCGCAGGTGCTTCTCCTGGATGGCCATGAGCACGGCGCGTTCCAGCGCGCCCTGCCAGTCGCGCACCATCGCCACGAGGGCGTCGCGCACCGGCCCCGGCCGGTCGTCGAACTCGACGGCGCCGCTGATGTAAATGCAGCCCGAGTCGATCTCGACCGAGACGCGGCGCAGCCAGCGCTCGTACATGGCGCGCAACCGGAGCAGGCCGCGCGGCTCGCGCAGCGCGGGCCGGAACACCTCGTCCTCGAAACGAGCGTGGTATTCGCGGATCACGGAGATCTGCAGTTCCTCACGCGAGCCGAAGTGGGCGAACACGCCCGACTTGCTCATCTGCGACACATCGGCCAGCGCGCCGATCGACAGGCCCTCGAGCCCCATGTGAGACGCCAAGCCGAGCGCGCCGTCGAGGATCGCGGCGCGCGTCTGCTGGCCCTTGGGCACGGAGCGCGTCTCGTGCGAAGCGCGGGCGGCGTTGGAAGGCAGTGCAGCCAAGTCGGTAGATCCGTGACGAACACGATTGAACGAACGATCGTGCTATTTTGCAGTAAACCTGCCGCCAGGGAGAAGAGGCCGGCCTCATTTCCTAGGCGGCGACGCCTAAATGCGTCGTGCACGAACGGCTCTCTCTCATGCGTCTTGAGTCGGGCACGCGTATTGGATTACGCTTGCGAGCAGGAGGGCTGTGCGCGTGGAAGTGCTGCAACTCGATGTCTCCGGACGCCCGCAGGCGTGGATCTCGGCCAAGGAAGCGGCCGTGATCTATGCGAGCGACGGCATCGCGTGGACGCTCGGCGACCCCTTCCGCGTACTGCGCGGCGGGATGCAGCGGCGCACCGGCCTGCAGTCGCGCATCGAAGTGCATCCGATCGTCGCGGTACGCGGCGCCGTGCCCAGCCGCGCCTGGCGACAGCAGCCGGGCCTGACCAACACCAAGCTGTTCGCGCGAGATCGACTTCTCTGCGCCTACTGCGGCCGGCGCTTCCATACCGAGGATCTGACGCGCGAGCACATCGTGCCGACCTCGCGCGGCGGCACCGACAGCTGGATGAACTGCATCACCGCCTGCCGCCCGTGCAACGGCCACAAGGGCAGCCGCATGCCCGAAGAGGCCCACATGAGCCTGCTCTACCTGCCCTACGTGCCGACGCTGCACGAGGACATGATCCTGCGCGGCCGGCGCATCCTCGCCGACCAGATGGAGTTCCTGCTCGCCAGCGTGCCGCGCGGCAGCCGCCTGCACGTCTGACATCCGCTGACATCTTTACACCGCTTGCCGGAACTGCCGCGGGAAGCTGCGGTCTAGACTTCCGTCAACCGGGCGACGCGCACCGCGTTGGGCATGACAGCCCGCCAGATCACGGAAGATCCTCATGAAGACCTTGCTCGTTGCCGCCGCCGCACTTGCGCTCGCGGCCTGTTCCACCACCAGCCCCGACGTGATCCAGCGCCACGACGCGCAGCGCCTGTCTCAGGTGCAGGACGCCACCGTGCTCTCGGTGCGGCCGGTCACCGTCGAGGGCAGCCAGAGCGGAGTCGGCGCCACGGCGGGCGGCGTCGTCGGCGGCATCGCCGGCTCGACGCGCAGCGGCGGCCGCGAGGCAGTCGCGATCGGCGTCATCGGCGCCGTGGCCGGCGCCGTCGCCGGCCACGCCATCGAGCGCACCGCAACGCGCGAGAGCGCCGTCGAAGTGCTGGTGCAGCTGCGCAACGGCGAGCGCCGCGCCATCGTGCAGGCGCAGGGCAACGAGTCGCTGGCCCCCGGCGACCCGGTGATCCTGGTGACGACGGGCGGCAAGACGCGCGTCAGCCGCGCGCCGGCTCCTGCGCCGGCCGGCTACGCGCCGCGCAGCTGAGGCGGCGCCGCCGATCTCAATCCCGCTGCCAGACCCGGCAGCGGTTGTTCGCCGGCATCGCGCGGTCCTCGACGAGCCGGAATCCGGCCGCAGCCGCCAGCGCATCGACGGCCTCGACGTCGCGCACGCCGCGCCACGGTGCCTCGGCGCGCAGCGCGGCATCGAACGCGGCGTTGCTGTCGCTGGTGGGCCGGCCGCCGCGGTGGAACGGCCCGTAGACGACGAGGCGCGCGCCGGGCTCCGTGACGCCCGGCAGCGCTGCGAAGAAGCGCTCGACCTCGGGCCAGCCCATGATGTGCAGCGTGTTCGCGGTGAAGACGGCGTCCCAGCCGCCCGCCGGCAGGCCGTCGTTCACGTCGACGGCCAGCGGCGGCGGCGTGTTGGGCAGTGCCGCCTCGGCCAGCCAGAGCCGGATCCCCGGCAGCCGCGCCGCCACGTCGCTGGCCTGCCAGACGAGCTGCGGCAGCGCCGCCGCGAAGTGCAGCGCATGCTGGCCGGTGCCGCTGCCGACTTCGAGCACGCGCCGGCGGTCGGCGAAATGCTCGCGCAACACGGCGAGGATGGGCTCGCGGTTGCGATCGGCGGCGGGGGCGTGCGGCTTGTCGTCGGTCATCGCTTCAGGATCGCATGGCGCGGCAGACGGCTTCGACATGGCGCAGGCCGGTGCCGCAGCAGCCGCCGACGACGGCCAGCCGCGGCAGCAGCGGGCGCAGCGCGGCGTAGTGGCCGCCCAGCTCGTCGGGGTCGCCGGCGTCGAGCTCGGTCGCGGCGTCGAGTTCGGCATGGCTGAGCCGCGACGCGTTGGCGCGCACGCCGCGGATGCGCTGCTGCCAGTCGCCGCCCTCTTGCAGCGCGCCGGCGAAGTGCGTCGGGTGCGCACAGTTGATCATGTAGTAGGCGGGTGCGCCTGCGGTGGCGCCGTCGGTCTCGGCGATCGCATCGCGCAGCGCCTGCCCGCTCGGCAGGCGGCCGTCGGTCTCGACGGTGAACGAGATCGCCACCGGCATCGCCCGTGCGCGCGCCGCGCGCACGATGCCGATCGCCTCCTCGACGTAGTTCATCGTGAAGGCGGCGACCATGTCGGCGTCGGTGCCGGCGAAGGTCTCGATTTGGGCGGCATGGTAGCGCTCGGCGTCGTCGGCCGTCATGCGTCGATCCGCCACGTAGCCGTCGCCGCGCGGCCCCAGGTTGCCGCTGACGACGATCGGCACGCCGCGCCGCTCGCATGCGTCGCGCACCTCCAGCAGCAGGCCGACGCCGCGGCGGTTCGCGTCGGCCAGCGCCGCCGCGTCGTAGCCCAGGCGCGCGGCCCAGTCGGGATTGGCGCGCCAGGTCGGCGCCTCGAGCACCGCGCCGACGCCGAGCGCGGCCGCCCGCTCGGCGTAGCCGGTGAAGTAGCGGCGCAGCAGCTCGGTGCCGGCGGCGTCCTTGAGCAGGCCGAACGCCGCGAAGTGCGGCAGCTCGATGCCGTACTCGTAGATCAGCGTCGTCTCCAGGCCGCCGTCGGCCAGGAACGGCGTCACCGACTCGAGTTGGGGCAGGTTGCGGCGGTAGCGGTTCATTTCGAATCCCTTCAAGAGTGTGTCATCGCCGGCGTGCACGCGCACAATTCCGGGACGCCCGTACGGTAGGCCGCGGGCGCGCCGGCGGCCCCAGCCGTTTCGGCAAGCAACCTGACGAATCAGCCATGACACGCACACACGAGCGGCTTCCGAAGGTGGCGATCCTCGCGCTGCCGGAGAGCACGGCGTCGGTCGTCTACGGCATGTACGACCTGTTCATGAGCGCCGGGCGCGACTGGGGCTTCATCGTCGCCGGCACGCCGGGCGCTCCGCTGATGGAGCCCGTCGTCGTGTCGCGGGAACGCGGCCCGCTCGTCTCCGGCAACGGCGTGCCGATCCATGCGCAGGCGACGCTGGCCGAATCCGCCGACGCCGACATCGTCTGCGTGCCCGAGTTGCTGATCGCGCCCGGCGAGGCGCTCGACGGCCGCTTCGCTGCCGAGCTCGACTGGCTGCGCGCCTGCCATGCGCGCGGCGCCACGCTCGCCACCGCCTGCTCCGGCGCCGTGCTGCTCGCCGAGACCGGCCTGCTCGACGGCCACGAGGCGACGACGCACTGGGCCTACTGCGATACGCTGCAGCAGCGCCACCCGCGCGTGAAGCTGCAGCCACAGCGCGCGCTCGTCGCCAGCGGTGACGGCCAGCGCTTCGTGATGGCTGGCGGCGGCACGTCGTGGCTCGACCTCGCGCTGTACCTGATCGCGCGTTGCGCCGGCGTCGACGCGGCAATGCAGGTCGCGCGGCTGAGCCTGATCGACTGGCACCACATCGGCCAGCAGCCGTTCGCACGGCTCGCGCGCTCGCGCCAGGTCGACGACGCGCTGATCGGCCGCTGCCAGGTCTGGATCGCCGAGCACTACCAGGAGCGCGCTCCGGTGGCGGCAATGGCGCGCCTGTCGGGGCTGGCCGAGCGTTCGTTCGAGCGGCGCTTCCGGCAAGCCACCGGCATGCCCCCGCTGCAATACGTGCACACGCTGCGCATCGAGGAAGCCAAGCACCTGCTGGAGACGACGACGCAGCCGCTCGAAGCGATCGCGGGCGATGTCGGCTACGAAGACGCGGCGTACTTCAGCCGGCTGTTCCGCCGCGCCGTGAACCTGACGCCGGCGCAGTACCGCCGGCGCTTCGGTTCGCTGCGCTCGGCGCTGCAGCGCTGAGCGCGGCCGGCGACGCCGAGCCGGGCGTGGACTTCAGGGCTGAGCGGCCACCATCACGGCATAGGCCTTGAACACGGCGGTGGCCGCGACGCCGACCTTCAGACCCGCCGCCTCGACGCCTTCGTTGGTGACGGTGGCCGTGATCGTCGCGCCGCCGGGCAGCGTCAGCACGACGAGCGACGACACGGCACCGCGCTCGATGCGCGAGACGGTGCCGGCCCACTGGTTGCGCGCCGAGAGCTGCCAGCCGGCGAAGTCGGTGACGAGGACGACGGCCGAGGCCTTGATCAGCGCCAGCGCCTCCTTGCCCTTCTTGAGCTTGAGGCGCTGCGCGGCCGTGCTCGTCATCGTCGCCGTCGCCTCCAGACCCGATTGCAGCGCGATCGTGACCTGCGCCGACACCGGGTCGACCTCGATGGCCTTGACGGTGCCGGCGTACTGGTTGCGTGCGGTGGTCTTCATCGACATCCTCCTGAGCAGGCCGGCGAGCGCCGGATGGTGAGCGAGGCGCGCCTCCTGGGCGCGCAGGAATTCGCGGTGCTCCGACTGCACGGCGCGCCAGGCGTCGAGCAGGCCGCGCGCCGCCGGCGTGAGGCGCGTGCCGCCGCCGCCGCTGCCGCCGGTGCTCGTTTCGAGCAGCGGCTCGCTGGCCAGGTTGCAGGCGGCCTCGAGCAGCAACCACGCGCCCTTGTAGCTGAGCCCCGCGGTGCGCGCGGCGCGGTTGATCGAGCCGGTGGCGTCGAGCGCTTCGAGCAGCGCGAAGAAGCGCGCGTCGAGCCGCCCGGCGAGGCGCAGGTCGGCGCTGAGCAGCGAGCCTTCGCTTGCGGGCATGCGCTATTCCATCAGGGCCACGGTCTTGACTTGCGCCCACACCGGCACGCCGGGCGCCAGCGCCAGTGTGTGCGCCGAGCGGCGCGTCAACCGCGCCACCAGCGCCGCGCTGCCGACGCGCACGCGCACCAGCGCGAGCGCGGGATGGTCGTCGTCGGCGATCGCCTCCACGCTGCCGAGCAACTGGTTGCCGATGCTGGTGCCGACCTGCGCCGTGCGCGCCAGGCTCACGTCGCGCGCCAGCACGCGCAGCCGCACGCGGCGGCCCAAGGCGAAGCCGCGGTCGCGCGTCCACAGCGCGGCGGCCGGGCCGTCGATGTCGACGCGCGCAAGCTGCCACTGCGCGTCGCGCTCGGCGACCACGCCGTCGAGCACGACACCGGCCTCCTCGCCGAGCGGCAGCGGCAGGTCGAGCCGCGCCAGCATCTCGCCCAGCGGGCCGGCCGCGAGCACGCGGCCCGACTCCATCATCACCAGGTGGTCGGACAGGCGCGTGACTTCATCGACGGCATGGCTGACGTAGACGATCGGCAGCGCCAGTTCGTCGTGCAGGCGGTCGAGGTAGGGCAGCACCTCGGCCTTGCGGCGCGCGTCGAGCGCCGCCAGCGGCTCGTCGAGCAGCAGCAGGCGCGGGCTGGTCGCCAGCGCGCGCGCGATCGCGACGCGCTGGCGCTCGCCGCCCGACAGCGTGGGCGTGCGCCGGTCCATCAGCGCGCCGATGCCCAGCAGCTCGACGACGCGGTCGAGCGCGATGCGGCGCTCGCCGGCGGCGACGCGGCGCAGGCCGTAGTCGAGGTTGCGGCGCACGTCGAGGTGCGGGAACAGCGCCGAGTCCTGGATCACGTAGCCGATGGCGCGGCGATGCGTCGGCACCCAGGTGCCGGTGGCGTCGTCCTGCCAGACCTCCGTGCCGAGCGCGAAGCGGCCTTGCGCGCGCTCCAGCCCGGCGATCGCGCGCAGCACCGTCGTCTTGCCGCAGCCCGACGGGCCGAACAGCGCCGTGACGCCGCGCGCCGGCAGCGCGAGCGCGACGTCGAGCTCGAAGCCGCGCCGCGCGAGGCGGAACTGCGCCTCGATCATCGCGCTCGCCCCGCGGTATCGCGCGGTGCGCGGTTGACGACGTACAGCATCACCAGCACGACCAGCGCGAAGGCGACCATGCCGGCGGCGAGGCGGTGCGCCTGCGCGAACTCGAGCGCCTCGACGTGGTCGTAGATCGCCACCGACAGCACGCGCGTGCTGCCGGGGATGTTGCCGCCGATCATCAGCACGACGCCGAACTCGCCGACGGTGTGCGCGAAGCCGAGCACGCTGGCCGTCAGCAGGCCCGGCCGCGCCAGCGGCAGCGCAACGCTGAAGAAGCGGTCCCGCGGGCTGGCACGCAGCGTCGCCGCGGCCTCCAGCGCCGATTCGGCGACGGCCTCGAATGCCTGCTGCAGCGGCTGCACGACGAAGGGCAGCGAATAGATCACCGAGGCGACGAGCAGGCCGGCGAAGGTGAACGGCAGCCGCCCGAGGCCGAGCGCCTCGGTCAACTGCCCCACCGCCCCGTGCGGCCCCATCAGCAGCAGCAGGTAGAAGCCGATCACGGTGGGCGGCAGCACCAGAGGCATCGCCACCAGCGCCGACCAGAACGGCTTCGTGCGCGAGTGCGTGCGCGCCAGCCACCAGGCGATCGGCGCGCCGATCAGCAACAGCAGCAGCGTCGTCGCCGCGGCGAGCTGCGCCGTCAGGCGCACGGCGGTCCACTCGGCGGGACCCACGGCGGATCAGTGGCCGTAGCCGTAGGACTCGATGACGCGCCGCGCCTCCGCTCCCTTGAGGTAGGCGAGAAGCGCCGTCGCCGCAGGATTCAACTCGCCCGTCTTGAGCAGCACGGCGTCCTGGCGGATCGGCGCATGCAGGTTCGCCGGCACGCGCCAGTGCGAGCCGCCGGCCGGCTTGCCGGGCTGCGAGATCTGCGACAGCGCGACGAAGCCGAGCTCGGCATTGCCGGTGGCGACGAACTGGTACGCCTGCGCGATGCTCTCGCCCGTCACCAGCTTCGGCGCCAGCGCATCGAGCAGGCCGCGCGCCTTCAGCACTTCGATCGCCGCCGCGCCGTAGGGCGCCGTCTTCGGATTCGCGATCGCGAGATGCCGGAACCGCCCTGCGGCGAGCACCGTGCCCTGCTCGTCGACGAGCCCCGGCTGCGCGCTCCACAGCACGAGCGCGCCGATCGCATAGGTGAAGCTGCTGCCGGCGACGCCGTGACCTCCGGCGATGAGCTTATTCGGCGTCTCGTCGTCGGCGGCGAGCAGCACCTCGAACGGCGCGCCGGCGACGATCTGTGAATAGAACTTGCCGGTCGGGCCGGACGAGATCTTCAGCGTATGACCCGTCGCCGCGGTGAAGCCGGGGGCGATGGCGTCAAGCGGGCGAGAGAAGTTGGCGGCGACGGCGACCTGCACTTCGGCGGCATGCGTCGCGCAGGCAGCAACCAGACAGAGCATAGACAGGCAGCGGGCCAGGAGACAAGGCATGGCGATCGACTCGGGAGGAGGCAGCGCAGCATGCGCCGATACCGCACAGTCTACCCGTTCTGTACTGCGCTACACAACGCATCTTCGACAACTCGACCGCGGGTCGACGTACAAGCACGCCGACGACTCGGGTACACGATCTGCCCCATCATTTCGCAAGGTCGCGCTCGCGCCGTTCGGCACAAGCGGCCTCGTCCTCCCCGTTTCACCAACAGTTGGGAGTTGCGTCATGAACACGATCGAAGCCGTGCTCGCCGCGGCGCTGCCCGCGTTCACCGCCGGGGCCGCTGCGCCGGCGCGTTCGACTCGAAGAGCATCGCCGCCGGTGCCTCGTGGAAGTACAAGCCTCGCCATGCCGGCGAGTACGCCGATACCTGCACCTTTCATCCGAACATGAAAGCAACGCAGGGAGTGCAAGAGCCGACGCCCCACTCGCGAGGAAAGCCATGAGCGACGACGCCACCGAACACGCTGGACCGGATCTGTGCGCGGGCGTCGCGCTCTCGACACTCGCCGAAGGCGTGCCGCTCCTCGGCCACGCGCAGGGCGAACCGACGATCCTGGTGCGCCGCGGCAGCGAGCTGCTCGCGATCGGCGCGGTCTGCACACACTACGGCGGGCCGCTCGCTGAAGGGCTGATCGTCGGCGACACGATCCGCTGTCCCTGGCACCACGCCTGCTTCAGCCTGCACACCGGCGAGGCGCTGCGCGCACCCGCATTGAACCCGGTGTCGTGCCGGCAGGTCGAGCAGCGCAACGGCAACGTCTTTGTCGGCGACAAGATCGACACCGCGGCGCCGGCATCCCCCCGGCCGCCGGTTGCGGCGAACCTGCCGAAGGCCGTCGTCATCGTCGGCGGCGGCGCGGCCGGCAACGCCGCGGCCGAGATGCTGCGGCGCGAACGGTACGCCGGCACGATCACACTGCTGAGCGCCGACGACTCGCTGCCCTGCGATCGCCCCAACCTCTCGAAGAACTATCTCGCCGGCAGTGCGCCCGAAGAATGGATTCCGTTGCGCTCGGCGGAGTTCTACGGCGAGCAACGCATCGACGTGAAGCTGAATGCACGCGTCGCCAGCATCGACACCCAGAACCGCGATGTCGAGCTCGAAGACGGCAGCCGCCATCGCTACGACGCGCTGCTGCTCGCGACCGGCGCCGATCCGGTGCGCCTCGGTGTGACCGGCAGCGACCTCCCCCACGTCCACTGCTTGCGGACCTGGTCCGACAGCCGCGCGCTCGTCGCCGCGGCCGCGAAGTCGCGCCGTGCGGTGGTGATCGGCGCGAGCTTCATCGGCCTGGAGGTCGCGGCGTCGCTGCGTGCGCGCAACGTCGAGGTGGATGTGGTCGGACGCGAAGCAGTGCTGATGGAACCGGTGCTCGGCACCGCAGCGGGCGTTTACATCCGCGCGCTGCATGAGGCGCACGGCGTGACGTTCCATCTCGGCACGACGCCCGTGTCGATCGACGCGCACGGCGTCACGCTGGCCAGCGGCGAGACGCTGCAAGCCGACCTCGTCGTCGTCGGCATCGGCGTGCGTCCGGCGCTCGCGCTGGCCGAACAGGCCGGCCTCGCGATCGACCGCGGCGTCACCGTCGACCGTCATCTGGCAACGAGCGTGGCCGGCATCTGGGCCGCCGGCGACATTGCGCGCTGGCCCGATCGCCTCAGCGGCGAGCCGATCCGCGTCGAGCACTGGGTCGTGGCCGAGCGCCAGGGACAGGTCGCCGCGCGCAACATGCTCGGATATCGCGAGCCGTTCGACATGGTCCCGTTCTTCTGGACCGAACAATACGACTTCAGCCTCGCCTATGTCGGCCACGCCGAACGATTCGATCAGGTCGAGATCGACGGCACGCTGGAAGCGCGCGACTGCAGGATCACCTATCGGCGCGGCGGCAGGAAGCTCGCGGTGGCGGTCGTTCGCCGCGATCTCGAAGGCCTGCGCAGCGAAGCCGAGTTCGAGCGCACGCTCGCCGCGAGCGCATGACTGAAACTTCGTTCATCAAGCAGTCGGGTGTGGGAAGCGAGCTGAATCGGATTCGGCGACGACGATGAGCACGAGGATCGAAAGCGGCAACGTCCGCCTGAAGCGGGCCTACGAGCCCCCCTCTGCGAACGACGGCACCCGCATCCTCATCGACCGGCTGTGGCCGCGCGGAGTCAGCAAGGCCGAAGCCGCGGTGGATCTGTGGCTGAAGGACATCGCCCCGAGCACCGGGCTGCGCAAGTGGTTCGGCCACGATCCGGCGCTCTGGCCGGAGTTCCAGCGGCGCTATGCCGAGGAAGTGCGAGGCAATCCCGAAGCATTCGGCCGGCTGCGCGAGCTGACGCGCGCCGGCCCCGTCACGCTCGTCTATTCGGCCCACGACGAGTTGCACAACGACGCGGTCGTCTTGCGAGACCTCGTTCTGGGTCGAAAGTCGCGAGCCTGACCAGCACTCCTGATGCTCATCAGGCTCATGTGGCGATCTGCCGCGGCTGCCCGCTTCCAATTCAGGCCTCTTTGATCGAAGGATTCTCATGAGTGCCATCGCGGACCGACTCGACAGCTCGCTTGACGACGCGCTGGAAATGACGTTTCCGGCGAGCGATCCGATCGCCGTGTTCATGCCCCTCGATACCACGGAGATTCGGATCGAGCGTCCCATGGCCGCGCGTGCGAAGGCGGCGACACGCGCGGACTCGGCATCGACGGATGTCGTGGAGCGGTTCGTCACGCCACGGACACCGCCGCCGGGCCACACCGCGTGAAGCGGGTCCGCGATGACGATGCTGCCTGCCGACTGACCGGCCGTGACCGTCGTGCCGGGGACGCCGGCGCCGAGCGGACTGGAGAAATTCCTGCGCGTGCTCAGCGTGATCACGATGCTGACGACCGTGCCGCAGGTGCTCGCCGTATCGCCAGCATTATGGGAACTTGGTCGGACATCAGGTGCCCTTCCTCGACCCGGTACAGCCGGGGGGCTGCCCTTGGCAGCTGGAAGCATTTTGGTAGGCCGTGCTGGGCTCGAACCAGCGACCAAAGGATTATGAGTCCTCTGCTCTGACCAACTGAGCTAACGGCCCGCAGGAAAGCGACGTGCGATTGTAGGTGCCGCGTCAGCGCTGGCTCAGCGCATTGCCGATCAGCCGCGAGGTGATGTCGACGATCTGGATCATGCGGTCGTATGCCATGCGCGTCGGGCCGATCACGCCGACGGTGCCGACGACCTGGCCGTCGACTTCGTAGGGCGCCGCCACGACGGACAGCTCCTCGAACGGCACGACGCGGCTCTCGCCGCCGATATAGATGCGCACGCCCTCGGCGCGGCTGGAAACGTCGAGCAGCCGCATCAGCTGCGTCTTGTGCTCGAACAGGTCGAACAGGCGCCGCAGGCTGCCGAGGTCGGCGGAGAAGTCCTGCACCGCGAGCAGGTTGCGCTCGCCCGAGACGACGACCTGCTCCTGGTGCTCGGCCATCTCGGTGCCGGCCTGCACGGCGGCCTGCATCAGCGCGGCGATCTCGCCGCGCAGTGCGTCGACCTCGCTCTTGAGCCGCTCGCGCACGGCCTCGATCGCGAGGCCCGCGTAGTGCGTCGTCAGGTAGTTGCTCGCCTCGACGAGCTGCGCCTGCGAGTAGTCCTGCGCGGTGAAGATGACGCGGTTCTGCACGTCGCCGTCGGGCGCGACGATGATGACGAGGATGCGCTTCTCGCCCAGCCGCAGGAACTCGATGTGGCGGAACACGCTCGCCTTGCGCGGCGCGGTGACGACGCCGACGAAGCTCGACAGGTTCGACAGCAGCTGCGCCGCGCTGGCGATCACGCGCTGCGGCTGGTCGGGCTGGAGCCGGCTTTGCGCGCCGGCGAACGCCGGCTCGGCCTCGGCAGCGGGCGAGCGCGTCGTCAGCATCATGTCGACGAACATGCGGTAGCCCTTGGCCGTCGGGATTCGGCCGGCCGAGGTGTGCGGGCTGGCGATCAGCCCCAGATCTTCCAGGTCAGCCATCACATTGCGGATCGTCGCAGGCGAGAGCTCGAGCCCCGAGGCCCGCGACAGCGTGCGCGAGCCGACCGGCTGGCCCTCGGCGATGTAGCGTTCGACCAGCGACTTCAGCAACGATTTGGCGCGCTCGTCCAGCATGGTTTCATTGTAGGCGCGGGGCCGCTGCGGCACCCTGTCGCGCAGGGGCGCTGTGGTGTAATCCCGCTCATGGCAAGCCGCTTCCGACATGCCGCGCTCGTGGGCAAGTACCTCGCCCCGGGCATCCGCCCGGTGCTCGAGGAGGTGGCGCAGTTCCTGGTGCAACAGGGGCTGGAGGTGTCGCTCGAAAGCGAGACGGCGCGCAACACGGGCATGACGCAGTACGCCAGTTTCGACGCCGCCGGCCTCGGCCGGCGCTGCGACTTCGCCGTCGTCGTCGGCGGCGACGGCACCATGCTCGGCATCGCGCGCCAGCTCGCCGCGCACAACGTGCCGCTGGTCGGCATCAACCAGGGGCGGCTCGGTTTCATCACCGACGTCCCCATCGGGGACTACCGCGAAGCCCTCGCGCCGATGATCGCCGGCGACTACGAGATCGAGCACCGCGCCATGCTCGAAGGCGACGTCTGGCGCGCCGGCGAGCGCATCTTCGCCGGCATCTCGCTCAACGACATCGTCGTCAGCCGCTCGACGGTCAGCATGGTCGAGCTCAAGATCGATGTCGGCGACGAGTTCGTCGCCAACCTGCGCGCCGACGGCGTGATCATCGCGTCGCCGACCGGCTCGACGGCGTATGCGATGTCGGCCGGCGGGCCGATCCTGCACCCCGGCGTCGCGGCCTGGACGCTGGTGCCGATCGCGCCGCACACGCTGTCGAACCGGCCGATCGTGCTGCCCGACACCGGCGAGATCGGCATCGAAGTCGTCGCCGGCCACCAGGTCATCGTCAACTTCGACATGCATTCGCTGGCCAGCCTGCTGCACGGCGACATCGTTCGCGTGCGCCGCTCGGCGCACCAGGTGCGCTTCCTGCATCCACGCGGCTGGAGCTACCACGCGACGCTGCGCCGCAAGCTGCGCTGGAACGAGGGCGTGGTCTGATGCTCAGGCGCCTCGCGCTGCGCGACTTCGTCATCGTGCCCGCGCTGGAAGTCGAGTTCGGTGGCGGTTTCTCCGTGCTGACGGGCGAGACGGGCGCCGGCAAGTCGATCCTCGTCGACGCGCTGCAGCTCGCGCTGGGCAGTCGAGGCGACGCGGCGGTCGTGCGCGAGGGCGCAACGCGCACCGAGATCACGGCCGAGTTCGACGCGCCGGCGGCGCTCGGCAGCTGGCTCGATAACGCCGGCTTCGAGCCCGACGCCGACGACCCGACGCGGCTGCTGCTGCGCCGCACCGTCGACGCGCAGGGCCGCAGCCGCGCCTGGGTCAACGGCAGCGCGGCGACACTGGCGCAATTGCGCGAAGCCGCCGACGCGCTCGTCGACATCCACGGCCAGCACGCCTGGCAGAGCCTGACGCGGCCGGTCGCGGTGCGCGCGCTGCTCGACGCGCAGGCCGGCGTCGACGCTGCTGCGCTCGCTGCCGCATGGAGCGCGTGGCGCGCCGCGCTCGATGCGCGCGATGCGGCGCTGGCGCGCCAGGCCGAGCTGGCGCGCGAGCGCGACCGGCTGGCGTGGCAGATCGGCGAGATCGACAAGCTCGCGCCGGCCGAAGGCGAGTGGGAGCAGCTCGACGCCGAGCACCAGCGTCTGTCGCACGCGCAGGCGCTGATCGATGCAGCGCGCACCGCGCTCGAAGCCGTTTCCGAAGCCGACGCGAGCGCCGACACGCTGGCCGGCCGCGCTGCCGATGCGCTGGCCGAGGTGGCGTGCTACGACGCGCAGCTCGCGCCTATCGTCGATGTGCTGCGCAGCGCGCAGGCGCAGCTCGGCGACGCGGCGCACACGCTGGCCGGCTACCTGCACCATGCCGAGCCCGAGCCCGAGCGGCTGCGCGAACTCGACGAGCGCATGTCGGCCTGGATGGCGGCGGCGCGCCGCCATCGCCGGCCTCCAGCCGAGTTGCCGGCGCTCCTGGCCGGCTGGCGCGACGAGTTGCGCGGGCTCGATGCCGCAGCCGACATCGACGCGCTGGAACAGGTCGTCGCGACCGCGCGCAAGGCTTACGACGCCCTCGCCGCGCAAGCCTCGAAAGCGCGCCGCGCCGCCGCGCCGCGGCTGGCCGATGCCGTGACGCAGGCGCTGCAGACGCTGGGCATGGCGGGCGGCCGCTTCGAGGTCGAACTCGTCGCGCAGGACGCGCCGCAGTCGTTCGGCCTCGAATCGGCGGAGTTGCTCGTCGCCGGGCATGCGGGCGCGACGCCGCGTCCGCTGGCGCGCGTCGCGTCGGGCGGCGAGCTCTCGCGCATCGCGCTGGCCGTTGCCGTGACGACGTGCCGGCAAGGCGACGACGCGAGCGCCGCGACGCTGATCTTCGACGAGATCGACGCCGGCGTCGGCGGCGCCGTGGCCGAGACGGTCGGCCGCCTGATGAAGCGCCTGGGCACCGAGCGCCAGGTGCTCGCCGTCACGCACCTGCCGCAGGTCGCGGCCTGCGCCGACTGGCATGGGGTCGTCTCGAAGACCACGCAGCGCGGCGCGACGACGAGCGACGTGCAAGCCGTCGCCGGCGAGGCGCGCGTCGCCGAGATCGCGCGCATGCTCGGCGGCGAGCGCCTGTCGGCGCCCAGCCTCGCGCACGCGCAGGAGATGCTCGCCATCGGCAGCGCAGCCGCCGTGGCATCGCCGGCGGCGCGCGGCAGGAAGAAGGCATGAGACGCCCTGTGTCGACCTCCTGCCGCAGTGCGCAGCACGAAGGCACGCCAGCGAACGCGGGGTACGCAACGCGGAGGACCGTCCGGTGAGCGAGGCTCGTCCCGAGCCGCCGGCCGGCGCAGCGGCTCAGGCCGCGCGCGAAGTCGTGCTCGTCACCGGCATCTCGGGCTCGGGCAAGTCGGTGGCGCTGCATGCGCTGGAGGACGCGGGATTCTTCTGCGTCGACAACCTGCCGCCCGAGCTGCTGCGCGACTTCCTCCGCCTGAACAGCCGGCGCGCCGACAGCCGCGTCGCGATCGCCGTCGACGTGCGCAGCGCGGGTTCGCTGCCGCACCTGCTGCCGCTGCTGGTGCAGCTGCGCGCCGAAGGCGTCGCGGTGCGCTCCGTCTTCCTCGACGCAAGCACCGACGCACTGGTGCGCCGCTTCTCGGAGACGCGGCGCCCGCACCCGCTGTCCAAGGAGGCTGCTGCCGCCGGCCCGCCCGCGTCGCCGGCCGGCGAAGATCGGCGCTCGCCGCACCGCGGGCTGATCGACGCCATCGAGCTCGAGCGCGAACTGCTCGCCGACTTGCGCGAGGCGTCGATCGTCGTCGACACCAGCCAGTTGCGGCCGGCGCAGCTGCGACTGTGGATGCGCGACCTGGTCGGCGCCGCTCCGTCGACACTGACGCTGATCTTCGAGTCGTTCGCGTTCAAGCACGGCGTGCCGCTCGATGCCGACTACGTGTTCGACGTGCGCATGCTGCCGAACCCGCACTACATCCGCGAACTCAGGCCGCTCACGGGGCGCGACGCCGATGTCGTCGCCTACCTCGAGGCGCAGCCCGACGTGACGGACATGCTCGCGCAGATCGAGGCCTTCATGCGCCGCTGGCTGCCCGCGCTCGCCGACGACCAGCGCAGCTACGTCACCGTGGCGATCGGCTGCACCGGCGGCCAGCACCGCTCGGTCTACTTCGTCGAGACGCTGGCGCGGCGCTTTTCCGACCACGCCGGTGCGCTGGTGCGCCACCGCGAGATCGACGCGCGAGAGGCGACATGACGACGGCCGCGTCCGACCTCGCGGCACTGCCGCTGTTTCCGCTGCAGACCGTGCTGTTCCCCGGCGGGCTGCTCGGGCTGAAGGTGTTCGAGGCGCGCTACCTCGACCTGATCGGCCGCTGCCTGCGCGAGCAGAGCCCGTTCGGCGTCGTGGCGCTGCGCCGTGGCGCCGAGGTGCGCAGCGAGCAGCCGATCGACCTGGAGGCGCGCGGCGTCATCGCCGTCGTGATGGACGCCGACAGCCTGCAGCCGGGCATCCTGCAGGTGCGCTGCCGCGGGACGCAGCGCTTCGAGTTGCTCTCGGCCGGGCAGCGCGATGACGGGCTGTGGGTCGGCGACACACGGCTGGTCGACGACGACGCCGTCGTCGCGCCCGAGCCTGCGCTGCACGGCACGGTGCGCGGCCTGGCCAATGCGATCGCGACGCTGCGCGCGCAGAGCTCGACGCCGTTCCTCGAACCGTTTCGCTTCGACGACGCCGGCTGGGTCGCCAACCGCTGGTGCGAGATCCTGCCGATACCGGTCGCGGCCAAGCAAAAGCTGATGGAACTCGAAGACCCCCAGGTGCGGCTGCGCCTGGTCGACGAATTCCTGCGCAGCAAGGGCGTCGTCAGCTGAGCAGCCGCCGCAGCGGCGCCGGCAGCGCGACGCCGCCGAGCTCATCGCGATGCACCCACTTGCCGGCGCCGGGCAACGGCCCGGCCGGGCGGCGCGCGAGCACAGCGCGGCGCGGATGCAGCACCCAGTCGAAGTGCGTCAGCGCATGCTCGATCGGCGCGTGCGCCTCGGGCTCGGCGCCCAGGCGGCGCACAACCGCCAGCGCGTCGGCCTCGGCGTCGTAGAGCGGCAGCGTCCACAGCCCTGCCCAGACGCCCGTCGGCGGGCGCTGCTGCAGCCAGACCCGGCCACGCCACTGCAGCCACAGCCACCAGTTCTCGCGCCGACCGCGGCGCAGCGTGCGCGTCTTGACGGGGTAGCGCTCGGGCACGCCGTCACGCCGGGCGGCGCACAGCGCGACGAGCGGGCACAGCAGGCATTGCGGCGCCCTCGGCGTGCAGACACCGGCGCCCAGGTCCATCAGCCCTTGCGTGTAGGCCTCGATGCCCTCTTGCGGCAGCAACTCGGTGGCGCGCGCCCACAGTGCGCGCTCTTGGGCGCCCTGCGCCAGGTCGCCGTCGAAGCCGAGCACGCGCGTCAGCACGCGCTTGACGTTGCCGTCGAGGATGGCGACGCGCTCGCCCCAGCAGAACGCGGCGATCGCCGCCGCTGTCGAGCGGCCGATGCCGGGCAGCGCGGCGAGCGCGGCGCTCGTTCGCGGAAAGGCGCCGCCGTGCTCGCCGACGACGGCCTGCGCGCAGCGGTGCAGGTTGCGCGCGCGGCTGTAGTAGCCCAGGCCGCTCCACAGCGCGAGCACATCGTCGAGCGGCGCGGCTGCGAGCGCCGCGACGTCGGGCCAGCGCACGAGGAAGCGCTCGTAGTAGCCGAGCACCGTCGCGACCTGCGTCTGCTGCAGCATCACTTCCGACAGCCAGACGCGGTAGGGGTCGCGGCTGCCCTGCCACGGCAGCGCATGGCGCCCGTGCTCGCGCTGCCATGCGACGACACGCGGCGCGATCGATCCCTTCACGCAGCGTGGCTCAGGCGTGGACCGTCGCGCGCACGGGCTCGACCTCGGCGTCGTTCGACGCGGCGGGCGGCGGCAGCGGCAGATCGAGGTCGAGCTCGAGGAAATCGGCGGTGCAATGCTGCTCTCGCAGCTCCTGCAGCATCTCACCGACGCGCGCCTGGAACTGCTGCATGCGTGCGTCCTGCGACTCGAACTCGGCGATGCGCTGCTCGAGCTCGCCCGCAGCACTCTGGATGCGCTCGAGCGCCTCGCGGCGGCGGCGGAACGCGCGGCGGCGCTCGCGCAACTGCGAGTCGACCTGGGCCGACGCCGCCTTGTTCCACAGCTCGAGCTCGCCCGAGGCGTTCTCGAACACGACGCGCAGCTTCGAGACCAGCATGCGGCGGAACTGCTCCATGAACCGGGGCTGCGCCAGGCGCAGCGCGCGCGACAGGCCGAGGTACTGCACGTAGTTGCGCTCGAGCGAGTCGAGCTCGCGCACGAAGCGGTCGAAGTCGGGCGGCGGCGTCAGCTGCAGGCTGAAGCCGAAGTCGGTGTTGAGCAACGTGAACGACGCCGTCAGCATCTGGTGGATCTCGGCGCCGCGCTGCTGCGCCCGCCCGACGAGGCCGCGCAGCCGCGTGCACAGCGAGGCGAAGGCGCGCTTGGCGCCGAGGTTCATCAGCGAGGCGGCAACGGCGTCCTGCATCGCGGCGACCTCGTCGCGCAACGCGTCGCTCGACAGGTCGGAGAGCGCCTCGCGCAGCATGCGGCCGTGCACCGCGCGCATCGCGTGCAGCCGCGCGGTGCACTGCTCGAACTCGGCCGTCTCGACGTCGACACGCTGCAGCATCGTGCGCACCTTGGCGTTGCTCTTGCCGCGCAGGCCGCGCAACTCCTGCACCTGCTCGGCGATCTGGCGCCGCCGATCGGCGAGACGCCGCAGCACATGCGCCTGCAGGCGCTGCGTTCCGTCGACGATCACCTGCTCGAGCACCTGCCGGCGCTGCGGCAGCAACTGCAGCGCGAGGGCAGCCTCGAGCTCGGGCAGCCGGCTGGTGAACAGCAGTTCGTCGTCGCCTTCGACACGCGCGGCGAGCGCCTGGCGCGCCGAGATCGGGAATACGCGGTCGACGTCGACGCCGAGCGTCGAGGCGGTCGACTGACGCTGGCGCTCGATCTGGCGCTGCACGATGTCGACGGGCGTCAGAGGATCGAACAGCGCATCGATCTTGTTGAGCGCGACAAAGCGCGCGCGGCCGTGGCCGCCGAGGTGGTCGCGCCAGATCTCGAGATCGGACTTGGTGACGCCGGCATCGGCGCCGAGGATGAACACGGTGGCATGCGCCGTGGGCAGCAGGCTCAGCGTCAGCTCGGGTTCGGCGCCGATCGCATTGAGCCCGGGAGTATCGAGCACGACGAGGCCGCGCTTGAGCAGCGGGTGCGGGTAGTTGATCAGCGCGTGGCGCCACACCGGCACCTCGACCAGGCCGGCTTCGATCGGCGGGTTTTCCTGCGGCTTCTCGTCGTCCCAGAAGCCGAGCTCGCGTGCGCGGTCCACGCTGACGCGCTGCGTGCGCGTGACTTCGGCGAGCGCGCGCGCCAGCTCCTCCGGCGCGTCGACGGCCAACTCGCGCAGCGTCCAGACGCGCGGCTGCGCGCGCAACTCCGACAGCGACAGGCTGTCGAGCCGCGTCTCGATCGGCAGCAGCGCCAGGCTGGGCGGTTCTTCGGCGTCGTAGCCGAGCTCGACGGGACACATCGTCGTGCGCCCCGGGGTGGCCGGCAGCACGCGGCGGCCGACATCGGCGAAGAAGATGGCGTTGATCAGCTCCGACTTGCCGCGCGAGAACTCGGCAACGAAGGCCAGCACCAGCTTCTCGGTGGCGAGCCGGCTGCGCAGCGAATCGAGCATGTCGCAGGCCACTTCGTCGAGCAGCTCGTGCTCGACGAGGTAGCTCGCGATCTCGTCGAGGCGCTGCGTCAGCGCGTGACGCCAGCTGCCGAGTGCATCGAGGCTGCCAGCGAAGGAGGGGATCATCGATAAGCCCGTGGTGGCCCTGAACGTCTGCGGCGATCGTAGCCGACAACGATCACGCGCGGGCCGTTCGCGAAACAACTGCTGACAGCACGCGCCGCGGCGGCGTGCGTTTGTCGCCGCGGCGCCGCAGCCGGGGTTCAGCGGCGCTGACAGCCGGGGCAGTAGAAGGTCGAGCGCTGGCCCTGCACGATGCGCCGCACCGCCGCGCCACAGCGCGGGCACGGCAGGCCGGCGCGAGCGTAGACGGCGGCCTGCGACTGGAATGCGCCGGCCGTGCCGTGCGCGTCGCGGAAGTCGCGCAGCGTCGAGCCGCCGAGATCGAGCGCGCGCGCCAGCGTCGCGCGCAGCGCTTCGGCGAGGCGCCGGCAGCGCGCAAGGCCGATGCGATCGCTGCGCGTGCGCGGGTCGATACCGGCGGCGTGCAGTGCCTCGCAAGCGTAGATGTTGCCGGCGCCGACGACGATGTCGCCGCCGAGCAGCGCCGTCTTGACGGCGACACGGCGGCGGCGCAGCGCGGCGTGCAGGTGCTCGCCAGTGAAGGCAGCGTCGAAGGGCTCGATCCCCAGGCGCTGCAGCAGCTTGCCGGCCCGGCCTTCGGCCGGGTCGCGCGCCCAGACCACGGCGCCGAAGCGGCGCGGGTCGGTCAGGCGCAGCGTGCCCCGCGTCGTGACGAGGTCGAAGTGGTCGTGCGCCGCCGGCGCCGCCGCATGCTCGGCGAAGGCAAGCGAGCCCGACATGCCCAGGTGCAGCAGCAGCCCGCCCTCGTCGAGCGCGAGCCACAGGTACTTGCCGCGTCTGGACACGGCACCGACGCGCCGGCCGACGAGCTGCCCGGTTGCGCAACCGAGCGGCCAGCGCAGCGGCTTGCCGGTGCGCACCGCGGTCACGGTCGCACCGGCGATGCGCTCGGCGAAGCTCAGGCGCGTGACTTCGACTTCGGGCAACTCGGGCATGAGGAATTATCGGTGGCCGATAATCGATGCCGTGTCCCGGGAGTCCTCGATGCCGCCCCTGCCCCCGCCGCGTCGCGCCAGGCGAGCCCTCGCGGCGCTGCTCGCCGCCGGCTCGCTCACGGCCGTCGCCGCGCAGTCCGCCGCCGTGCCGTCGCGGCTCGACGCGCCGCTGTTCTACCAGTTGCTGATCGGCGAACTCGAGCTGCGCGGCGGCCAGCCGGGTGCGGCCTACGCCGTCGTTCTCGATGCCGCCCGCCGCACCGGCGACGAGTCGCTGTTCCGGCGCGCCGCCGACATCGCCCTCGAAGCGCGCGCCGGCGACCAGGCGCTCGCGGCCGCGCGCGCGTGGCGCGAGCGGCTGCCGAAGTCGCTCGACGCGCATCGCTACCTGGTGCAGGTCCTGATCGCCCTGGGCCGCGTGAAGGAGACAGTCGAGCCGCTGCAGTCGCTGGTGGCGCTCGCCCCGGAGTCCGAGCGCAGCACGCTGATCGTCTCGCTGCCGCGCCTCTTCGCGCGCGTGCCCGAGCGTGCCGGCGTCCCTGCGCTGCTCGAGCAGGCGCTGAAGGCGTCGGCACAGGCCCCGGCGACGCGCGTCGCGGTGCAGGTCGCGCTCGGCCGCGCCTGGCTCGCTGCCGGCCAGCCGCAGCGCGCGCTCGACCACGCCAAGCGCGCCCGCACGCTCGACGCGGCAGCCGAGAGCGGCGCGCTGCTCGCCCTCGAAGTGATGCCCGGCGCGGCTGCGGCCGAGGCCCTCGTCACCGACTTCCTGCAACTGCGGCCGAACACGACGGCCGTGCGCCTGCTCTATGCGCGCGCGCTCACGTCGGCGCAGCGCTACGCCGACGCGATTGCGCAGCTCGACGCCGTGACACGCACCGAGCCGCGACTCGCGCCGCCTTGGCTGACGCTCGGCGCGCTGCATCTCGAGCTGCGCCATCCGCGCGAGGCCGAGGCGGCGCTGCAGACCTACGTCAAGCTCGCCGAGGCGCCGGCCGCGCCGGCCGGTGCGGCCTCGTCGCCGGCCGACGCCGATGACGACGAGGTGCTCGGCGCCGCCGGCGCCGACGGCTTGGTGCAGTCCTGGTTGATGCTGGCGCAGGCCGCCGAACAGCGCGCCGACTACGCGCTCGCCGAAGCCTGGCTCGCGCGCATCGATGACCCGCAACGCGTGCGCGAAGTGCAGTTGCGGCGCGCCTCGCTGCTGGCGCGCCAGGGCAAGCTGCCCGAGGCTCGGGCCCTGGTGCACGCGCTGCCCGAAACCGGCCCCGCCGACCTGCGCGCCAAGTTCCTCGCCGAGGCGCAGTTGCTGCGCGACGTGAAGCGCTGGTCCGACGCCAACGCCGTGCTGGCGGAAGCGAACCGGCGCTTTCCCGACGACTCCGATCTGCTCTATGAGCAGTCGATGATGAGCGAGAAGCTCGACCGCCTCGACGAGATGGAACAGCTGCTGCGCCGGGTCATGGCGCTCAAGCCCGAGTTCCACCACGCCTACAACGCGCTCGGCTACTCGCTGGCCGATCGCAACGTGCGGCTGCCGGAGGCCAAGGCACTGATCGAGAAGGCGCTCAAGCTGGTGCCCGGCGAGCCCTTCATCACCGACAGCCTGGGCTGGGTGGAGTTCCGGATGGGCAACCGCGCTGAAGCGCTGCGCCTGCTGCGCACCGCCTACGCGGCGCGCCCCGATGCCGAGATCGGCGCGCACCTCGGCGAAGTGCTGTGGGTGCTCGGCCAGCACGACGAGGCCCGCCGCATCTGGAGCGAGGCGCGCAACCGCGACGCCGACAACGACGTGCTGCGCGAAGTGCTCAAGAGGTTGAAGGTCGAGCCGTGAGCGCGCGCCTCGTGACCGGAGGTGCCGGCCGCGCCACGGCTTCGTTCGCTCTGCTGGCGCTGCTCGGCGCGTGCAGCACGCTGCCGCCCGCGACCGACGCCGGCGAAGCGCTGTCGGGCCGCCTCTCCGTCGCGGTCGAAGCCGCCGACGGCGCACCACCGCGCAACGTGTCGGCCGCCTTCGAGCTGAGCGGCACACCGGCGCGCGGCCGCCTCGACCTGACGAGCCCGCTCGGCAGCGTGCTCGCGCGTGCGCGCTGGGCCCCGGGCGAAGTGCAGCTCGCGACGCCCGAGGCGACGACAGCCTACCCCGACCTCGACGCGCTGACTCGCGAGGTGCTCGGCGAAAGCCTGCCCGTCGCCGCGCTGTTCGACTGGCTGCGCGGGCGGCCCTGGCCCGGCGCGCCGAGCCGCGCGCAGGCAGCGCCGCCCGGCTTCGAGCAACTCGGCTGGGCGGTCAGCCTGGCGCGCTTCGACGAAGGCTGGGTCGTGGCGCGGCGGCCGGCGCCGCCCGCCGTGACGGTGCGCGCGCGCGTCGACCGCTGACCCGGGCCTGTTCACACGACGCAGACCCGATGCACACGCTCTACGACGTCGCCGCGCCGGCCAAGCTCAACCTGCTCCTGCACGTCGTCGGCCGGCGCGCCGACGGTCATCACCTGCTGCAGTCCGTCTTCGTGCTGATCGACTGGTGCGACACGCTGCACTTCGAGCGCCGCGACGACGCGCTGCTGCGCCGCCACGACCTCGGCGCAGCGCTGCCGGCCGACGACCTGTGCCTGCGCGCCGCGCGCGCGCTGCAGTCCGCCTCGGGCACGCGCTTCGGCGCCGACATCTCGATCGACAAGCAGGTGCCATGGGGCGCCGGCATGGGCGGCGGCAGCTCCGACGCGGCCAGCACGCTGCTCGCGCTGAACCGGCTGTGGGGCCTCGGCTGGACGCGCGCCCGGCTGCTCGATCTCGCGATCGGCCTCGGCGCCGATGTGCCCTTCTTCGTGCGTGGCGAGAACGCCTTCGTCGAAGGCGTCGGCGAGCGCCTGACGCCGCTGGCCGTTCCGCAGCAGCGATTCGCCGTGCTCAAGCCGCCCGCCGCGCTGGAGACGCGCTCCGTCTTCGCCCACCCCGGCCTCGTTCGCGACACCGGCGCTGTTATACTTTCGGGCTTGCTCGCGGACCCTGCACGCCATGCGGATCTCGTGCTTGGAGGCTACGGTCGCAACGACCTGCAGCCCCCGGCCGAGGCGCTGTGCCCCGATGTCGCGCTGGCCGCCCGCCTGCTTCAGGCGCGGTTCGGCAACAGCCGCATGACGGGCTCCGGCAGCGCAGTGTTCGCGAGGATGGGTATGCCCGATCGCCCCGAGGCGACATGGCCGGCGGATCTTCCGCCGGGATGGGTCGGTCGGTCGTGCCGCAGTCTGGAGATCCATCCGCTGGCCGGGTGGGCCGCCGGCTGAAGGTTGATGGTCGGTGCACGGCGCAAGCCGCGCACCGACCGGTGTAGGGGAGTCGCCAAGTTGGTCAAGGCATCGGATTTTGATTCCGACATGCGAGGGTTCGAGTCCTTCCTCCCCTGCCAAACGATCCTGTAGCGCGCTGCCCCACGGGGCCGGGGCAGCGGCCCCGTCGGAGGTTTCGTGTTGTTCAACACCGTCCTGTTCACCGGCAACGCCAATCCGGCGCTCGCGCAGGAGATCGCGTCGCACCTGGGCGTCGAGCTGGGCAAGGCCGAGGTCGGGCGTTTCTCCGACGGCGAAGTCACGGTCGAGATCCAGCAGAACGTTCGGGCGCGCGACGTGTTCGTCGTGCAGCCGACCTGCGCGCCGACCAACGAGCACCTGATGGAGCTGTTCATCATGGTCGATGCGTTGAAGCGCGCGTCGGCGCGCCGCATCACGGCCGTGATTCCATACTTCGGCTACGCGCGCCAGGACCGCCGGCCGCGCTCCACCCGCGTGCCGATCAGCGCCAAGGTCGTCGCCAACATGATGGAGACGGTGGGCGTCGAGCGCGTGCTGACGATGGACCTGCACGCCGACCAGATCCAAGGGTTCTTCGACATCCCGGTCGACAACATCTACGCGTCGCCGGTGCTGCTGTCGGACCTGAAGACCAAGCGCTACAAGGATCTCGTCGTCGTCTCGCCCGACGTCGGCGGTGTGGTGCGCGCGCGCGCCATCGCCAAGCAGCTCGGCGCCGAGCTGGCGATCATCGACAAGCGGCGCCCGGCGGCCAACGTGTCGGAAGTGATGCACGTGATCGGCGAGATCGACGGCCGCAACTGCGTCATCATGGACGACATGATCGACACCGCCGGCACGCTGGTGAAGGCGGCCGAGGTGCTCAAGGAGCGTGGCGCCAACAGCGTGTTCGCCTACTGCACGCACCCGGTGTTCTCGGGGCCGGCGGTGGGGCGCATCCGCAAGTCGCAGATCGACGAAGTCGTCGTCACGAACACGATCCCGCTCGGCAAGGAAGCGCGCGAGTGCAAGACGATCCGCCAGCTCTCGGTGGCGTTCCTGTTCGCCGAGACGATCCGCCGCATCTCGGACGGCGAGTCAGTGACGTCGCTGTTCGCCGAGCAGAACAGTAATTTCTGATGAGTAAGCGGGCTCCTGGCGGAGCCCTTTCCGGTTGGCGGGCCTCGCTTTGCGGGGCCTTTTCGGTGGCGGGCTTCGGCCCGTCGTTCAACGGGCAGCCTGGTCGCGGGCGCCCATTCACTTGGAGTGAAGCATGAAATTCGTCGCTTTCGAGCGCACATTGCAGGGGACCGGAGCGAGCCGCCGCCTGCGCAACGCCGGCAAGGTGCCCGGCATCGTCTACGGCGCAGGCACGCCGGCGCTGATCGAGCTCGATCACAACGCGCTGTTCTTTGCGCTGAAGAAGGAAGCCTTCCACTCGTCCTTGCTCGAGATGGACCTGGCCGGCAAGACGCAGCAGGTGCTGCTGCGCGACTACCAGATGCACCCGTACAAGCCGCTGGTGCTGCACATCGACTTCCAGCGCGTCGACAACACGACGAAGATCACCAAGAAGGTGCCGCTGCACTTCATCAACGAAGAGAACTCGCCGGCCGTCAAGACGGAAGGCTGCCTCGTCAACCACGTCGTCACCGAACTGCTGATCCAGTGCCTGGCCTCGCAGCTGCCCGAGTACCTGACGATCGACCTCGGCAACCTGACGAAGGGCCAGTCGCTGCACGTCGCCGACATCAAGCTGCCCGAAGGCACGAAGGTCGTGACGCACGGCAAGCCCAACCCGGTGATCGTCTCGGTGTCGGTGAAGGCCGCCGAGGAAGCCGCGGCGGCAGAGGCCGCAGTTGCCGCCGCTCCGGCACCGGCCGCTCCCGCCAAGGGCGGCAAGGACGCCAAGCCCGCGAAGGACGCCAAACCTGCGAAGGACGCGAAGGCCAAGAAGTGACGAGATTCGCTGCCTCGGCATGACAGAAGGCCCCGCCTCGGCGGGGCTTTCTGTTTTTTTGGGGGGGGGATCGCTCGTCGAGTGCGCGACTCGACTGGGACCGCTATCTCTCCCGGCCGGCCTCCTGCGCCACCTTGCGGACCGGCGACAGCAAGTACTCGAGCACTGTGCGTCGCCCCTGGTGGATCTCGGCCGTGACGAGCATGCCTGGCGCCAGCGCGAGGCGCTCGCCGGTGGCGGCACTGTGCAGCGCCTCGGTGTCGGGCTCAAGCAAGGCGCGGTAGGTCAGCGGCGGCGCCTGGCCCTGCGGCGCCTGCCGCGGGTCGGCGGCGTCGGCCGCGACGAGCTTCACATGCGCGTCGAGCATGCCGTACTTCTGGAACGGGTAGGTGGCAACCTTGATGCGCGCGCTCTGGCCCGCGGCGACAAAGCCGACGTCCTCGTTTCTCAGCAGCACCTCTGCCTGCAGGCGCTCGCCGACCGGCACGACGTTGAGCAGCGGCGCGCCGGAGGCAACGACCGCGCCTCTGGCGGTCACGACCAGATCCTTGACGATGCCGTCAGTCGGCGAGCGGATCTCCAGCATCCCCGCCTTGACGTTGGATTTCTCGAGCTCTTGGGCGCTGCGGTTGAGCAGCGCGAGCGTCTCGATACGCAGGTCTTCGAGCTGGCTGCGGTACTGCGAGCGCACCGTCGCGATGCGTTTTTCGCCTTGCGCCACCGCCGCCTGCAGGCTGACGACGGTCGCAGCTTGAGTCTTGAGGTCTTGCTCCTTCTCGACGGCCTCACGGGTCTTCTCGGCCGCGGCGATCTCGCCCACGAAGCCCTCCGCCACCAGCTTGCGATACGCCTCGGCTGCTCGGCGATACACCGGCAGCGTCTGCGACAGCTTCTCGAGAACCTGCTGCGCTGCGGCAAGGTCGGCCTTCGCCTTGTTGAGAGCCTCGATCTCTTGCGCCATCGCATCTCGATAGGCCAGCCGCCGTGCCTTGAACTGGTTGTCCACTTGGGAGAACAGGTCGATGCGATCGCCCTTGGCAGGCAGCACGATGCGTCCATTCAACTCGGCGTCGATGCGTTGCAGGGTCAACCGGCGCAGCGCCACATCGATGCCGAGAGCGTGCGCATTGGCGGTCGACAGCCGCGCGTCCATGCGCAGCAACACTTGGCCCTCGCGCACCGCATCGCCATCCTGCACGAGGATCTCGCTGACCACGCCCGGCTCCGACGGCTGTACGACCTTGGTGAAGCTCGCCGGCACCAGCCTCCCTTCGGCCGACGCGACGATGTCGAGTCGGGCCAGAGACGCCCAGGCCAGCAGAACGGTGACGAGCCCCACTACCGAACCGAGGATGACCCTCGGCATCCGCTCCGGCGGCCGCTCCTGGATCGCCAGCAGGTCGGGCGCAAAGTCCAGCGCCTCCGGGCTGAGCAGCGTGCCCGGATGAGCCGGGATCGCCTCAGCCATCGCGTCGCACTTCGGTGAGCACTACGCGCCCGTCGGCCCCATCGGGCAACCAGGCATGAGCCATAGCCGCACCGGGGATCTCCTGCAGTGCCTGCCGCGCGACCTCCATTGCGTTGCCGAAGGGCGCCGCCACATCGATCAGCCAGGGCTTGTCGCCGGACTTCCATTCGTGCGGCGCGATCACCGGCGCGGTGGAGCGCAGACGCTCGTCGATCGCGTCGCTCACGCGAGCCCAGGTCACGAACGCCCAGGGAATGCCCTCGCGCGAATACAGATTGCACTGATCGAGCACCAGCGGCGGCAGCAGGCGCCAGTCGAGATCGGTGACGAACGTGAAGCGCCGCGTCGAATCGCGCACGAAGAGCCACAACGCGGACCCCAGCAGGGGCAGTTTCCCGAGTTCCTGCTTGGCCGAGGCGCGTTGCTGCGGATTCATGGGGTGTCGTCCAGGTCAAGCCAGCGGTGGCGTCGGCACGGAGCCCATCCACGTCGGCGTGTGGCCGCTGGCATTAATCGCCGCGAACAGCAGTTCGTCCGCATTCGGCGCAGCGGTCGGCGTGATCGGGCTGGGCAAGCCCTGCGCCGCGTCGGCAATCAGGCTGATGCCGGCCTGCAGCGCGGTCCACGGGTTGACGGCGGAGGAAGCAGTCAACGTCTGCCAGGTCGTCGAACTCATGGCACCCAGCCGCGTGTTGATCGCGCGCCAGTCGAGGTCGCCGTAGCTGCCCGTCGTTGCGTAACGCCACGCCATGTCGCCGCCGATGGCCCGCGTGTCGTTGCCGCTGACGTAGGCGGCGTTCAGGTCGGCCGCCATGCTCCACGTCGTCAGTGCCGGGTTGGCGGCGCGTGCCGCGTCGAAGCGTACGACCAACTGCTCGAAGTCGAAGGCCACCACCTTGCGGTTGCGCAGGCGGTCGCTCGACCCGGCGAGGTAGTCGCCGCCCGGGGCCGCGGTCACGACCTGCAGGGTCGTGACGTTCTTGCGCGAGCTGTCGAGGTACCAGCCCTCGAGCGTGACGGCATCGGCTTGACCGAGGTCGAGCACCAGGTCGTTGCCGGACTTGCGCAATGCGATGTCGGCGTAGCGGATGCCGCCCCCCAGCGACAGGGCATCGGTCTGCCAGGGGGACATCACCAGCGTATCGGTACCGTCGCCGCGGTTGAAGGCGATGACGTCGCGGTCCGGGCCGGCATCGATGCGGTCGCTGCCCTTGCCACCGGCGATGAAGTCGTTGCCGATGGCCGCGTTGATCGTGTCGTTGCCTTCGCCGGCGTCGATGAAGTCGGCGTTGCTGCCTCCCGTGACCAGGTCGTTGCCGCGGCCGGCCACGATGACGCCTGTGCCCGTGCCCGAGTCGATCGTGTCGTCGCCATCGCCGGCAGCCAGCAGATCGAGGTCGGTGCCGCCCAGCAGCGAGTCGTTGCCCGCACCTCCGAAGAGCTGGTCCTCGCCGGTGCCGCCGTCGAGCGCGTCGATGCCGTCGCCGCCGTCGAGCAGGTCGGCGTCGGTGCCGCCGATCAACTGGTCGTTGCCGGTGCCGCCGACCACGGTGTCGATGCCGGTTCCGCCGTCGAGCACGTCGTTGCCGGCGCCGCCCCATAACTGGTCGGCACCCGTGCCACCGTACAGCCTGTCGTTGCCGCCTTCGCCGAACAGCCTGTCGCTGCCCGCTCCGCCGTCCACGATGTCGTTGCCGCTGCGGCCGTAGGCCGTGTCGTTGCCCGCGCCGGCATTGATCGTGTCGTCGCGGCGGTCCCCGGTCAGGGTGTCGGCATTGACCGTACCGTTGATCGTGCGCGCGCCGACGACCAGCTGGCTGAAGGTCGCCGTCTGGAGGTCGGCGAACTCCACGCGTTCGATCGGCGACGCGCCGGCGTTCAGCACGATCTCGACGCCGCGGTCGGTCTCCTGCCCGTCGGCGCCCAGGATCGAGACGAACATGCGCTTCTGGCCGTTGACGACGATCGTGCGCGCGGCCAGCGAGTCGAGCGTGATGCCGGCGCCGAAGCGCAGCGTGTCGGTGCCCGAAGCGTCGCTGACGAGGTCGCGGCCTTCGCCCTGGTGGTAGAGGTAGGAGTCGTCCCCGGCGCCGCCTTCGAGGGTGTCGTCGCCCAGCCCGCCGGCCAGCACGTCGTTGCCCGCACCGGCCTGGATCGCGTTGGCGCCGTCGTTGCCCACCAGCACGTTCGCCAGCTCGTTGCCGGCGGCGGCCAGATCGGCAGTGCCGGAAAGAACGAGGTTCTCGACGTTGGCCGCGAGGCCATGTGACATGCTCGACACCACCGTGTCGATGCCTGCGTTGAAGCCTTCGACGATCGTGTCGCCCGAGTTGTCGACCGCGTACCGGTCGTCACCCGCGCCACCGGACATCCGGTCCGCACCGACGCGCCCGTCGAGGATGTTGGCCTGATCGTTGCCGAACAGCAGGTTGTCGAGGTCGTTGCCGGTGCCACGCATCGCACTGCCGGATAGCGTCAGTTGCTCGACGTGTTGCGGCAGCACGTAGTCGATGCTCGAAGCGACCTGGTCGAAGCCTTGGCCCGACAACTCCTGGACCAGGTCGCCGCCGTTGTCGACCACGTAGCCGTCGTCGCCTTGACCGCCGGCCAGCAAGTCCGCGCCGGCGCCACCGTCGAGCGTGTTGGCCGATGCGTTGCCGGTCATGTGGTTGTTTAGCGCATTGCCGGTACCGTCGATCGCCGCGATACCGACCAGTTCGAGGTTCTCGACGCCATCGGCCAGCGCGTGGCTGATGCGGCTGCGCACCGTGTCCACGCCTCCGCCGGCCAGCTCGACCGTCGCGTCGCCGATGTTGTCGACGACGTAGACGTCGTCGCCTGTCCCGCCTGTCATCACGTCGGCGCCCAGGCCGCCGTCGATGACGTCGTTGCCGGCGAGACCGGCCAGACGGTTGGCCGCGTCGTTGCCGACCAGCACGTTGTCGCCCGTGTTGCCGGTGCCGTCGAGGCTGGCCGCGCCGGTCAGCGCCAGATTCTCAAGCGTCTCGGCCAGCGTATAGCCGATTGACGCGCGCACGGTGTCGGTGCCGCCGTCGGCCGCCTCGACGATCGTATCGGCCGCCGTATCGACTTCATAGATGTCGTTGCCGTCGCCGCCTTCCATCGCATCGTCGCCCGTGCCGCCCACGAGCAGGTCGCGGCCGGCATCGCCCACGAGCAGGTCGTTGCCGTCCATGCCCCACAGTTCGTCATCGCCGTCCTTGCCGAACAACGCGTCCCAGCCGCCTTCGCCGAACAGCTTGTCGTCGCCGGCGTCGCCCGAGATCGCGTCGTTGCCCGCACCGCCGCCGATGAAATCCTGCCCGGCACCGCCGAAGGCGACGTCGTTGCCGTCTTCGAGCATCAGGAAGTCGTCGCCGGCGTCGCCGAACACGAGGTCGTTGCCCACGCCTGAGAACACCGAATCGTTGCCGGTGCCGGCGTCGACCACGTCGTTGTCCACGCCGGTGTAGACGAGGTCATCGCCCGCACCGGCCTGCACGCCGTCGTTGCCCAGGTCGTCGTTGATCACATCGTTGCCGTCGCCGGTGCGGTGCATGTCCGAGCCGTTCGTGCCCAGCACGAGATCCGCCCCGGTCGTGCCGTCGAAGGTCTGGCCGGCCTGCACTACCGGTGCCGGGACTTCGCTCGTGCTGCCGTCGGGGTTGGCGATGCGGGTGACGTTGCGGTAGCGCAGCGTCACGTCGGCGATCGCCAGCGTGCTGCCGTCGGTCTTGGTTGCAGCGGCCGTGCCTTGCACGGTCTGGCCGTCGATCACCTGGAACTGGCCGTCGCTCGTCAGCGCGATCTGGCTGATGCCCAGGTCTTTCAGGCTGCGGAACTCGCCGGCGTCGGTCACGCCATCGGCATCGGCGTCCTGCCAGACGCCGAAGGCGTTCCACTTCTCGTCGGCCGCGCTGAACACGCCGTCGTTGTTGCTGTCGAAGGCATTGCGCAGTGCTTCGAGGTCGGTCTGCCCGCTGGCGTCGTAGGGCACGAAGGAGAGCTCGTCGAACTCGCTGATCTTCCCGTCGCCGTCCTTGTCGTAGGCGATGAATCCGTCTTGCGGGTTGTTCCAGGCGATGCGTCGGCGCCAGCCGTCGCCGTTGACGTCGAAGAAGACGTTGGAATCATCGACGTCGGTGAAGTGGAAGCCGTCGCCGTTCAGGTCGATCGCGATCGGCTTCTTGCCGCCGCTTTGCACGTCGGGGTTGGGGCGCGGTCCGTAGTGCGGCACTTCGATCGTATCGATCGAGTAGCTGTTGTCCGACAGATCTGTCACCCTGACGGTGAAGCTGTCATAGAACACCTCGTCGCCGCGCGCGTGCGTGTCGGTGAACGCGTTCGTGTTGACCAGGGCTCCCGACACGTTGTTCTGAACGAACCGTTCGCCGGTGTAGCTGAAGGCTCCCGTCAGCGGATCGATGTCGTCGGTATCACCTTCGCCGCCGAGCCTCCCGTACAGTGGGTCGTCGACAACTTCGTAGTGGTAACCCGCGCTGCCGTTGCCGTCGGGATCTACGATGGCAACGCTCCCGTCGTTCGACTGCTCCGTCGCGATGGGCGCGTCGCGCGCATAAGTGACCGGCGCAGCGCCCACGCGATAGGTGGCGCCGCCCCACTTGAACTCCACGTAGTCCGGCCGCGACGTGTTGCCGCCCTCGTCGGTGTGGGTGGGCCGCGCGTCCCACTGGTGCTGGTAATACGAAAGCGGGATGCCGGTGTCGACCGATCCGCCCACAGCCTGCCATTCGTAGTCTCCGAGGCTCCCGGAATACGCGTACTCCCAGCACTGGCCCTGGACGGTGCTGTACGGCGCATAGAAGGGCTCGCCCTGGTCCGGCGTGATAGTGATCTCCTCGAACCCGCCGCTCTCGCCGGAGCCCGGGAACGTCTCGCGGCGAACGAGCGGCGCCCAGCCGTAGATCTCGCGGTTGCCCATCGATACCGATACGCCCGGCCGATCGTTGACCGGCAGCACGTTCACCGTCACGGTCGCGGTCTGGGTCTGCCCGTCCGGGGCCGAGACCGTGTAGTCGAACGTGGCTTCGCCGGTGTGGTTGTGCGGCGCACGGTACTCGATCGCCCCGGTCTGGTCGTTGATCGACACCGTGCCCGCGCTCGCGTTGCCCACCGCGGTGATCGCGAGGCCGGCGTTGCTGCCGCCGACCGAGTCGTTGGCCAGCAGCAAGGCCTGGGCGATCGACACGGAGTCATTGCGCGCCGCGGCCTGGCCGATCGGCCGGCCCTCGGCGTCGTAGTCCTGGCCGCCGTCTTCGAGCATCTCGATGCCGTCGTTGCCCGCCCCGAGGTCGAGTACGTTGGTGACGAACACCGTCGCCTGGCCGTTGCTGAACTCGACGCGAATGCCCTCGGGCACCACGGAGGCTCGCGTGCCGTCGCTGCTGGCTTCGATCTCCTGGCTCTGCAGGGCGTAGCTCTGCCCGTTGCGCGTGAAGCGGGCGTTGGCGTAGTCCAGGCCGGTGATACCCAGGGCTTCCATGCTGCGCAACTCGTCGTAGTCCGCCACGGCATCGCCGTCGGCGTCCTGCCAGACCTTGAGCTGCGCGAACACCGGGTCGGACGCGTCGATCACGCCGTCAGCGTTGGCATCGACCCAGGACATGCTGCGCAGCCCCTTGGCGCTGTCGGCCACTGCGCTGTTGGAGAACAGCTCCTCGCCCGAGTCGACGATGCCGTTGGGATTGCGGTCCAGCCACAGCATGCCTTCGCCGGCGCCGACCCAGCCGACCTGTTTGTCGAAGCCCGAGCCGTCCCAGTTGAAGGCGCGGTCGTTGCCGGCGTCGGCGACGGTGGTGATGCGGCCGTCGCCGTCGAGGTCGAGTGCCACCGGCCTGAAGGCTCCCGCTGTGGGCTTGTCGGTCGCCGGGTCGAGCGGCGCCAGCAGCCCGCGCCGCGCGGCACGCACTTCTTCCGTGAGGCCCGCGTTGGGGTCGCCCGCGTCTTGCTGCAGCCGCGCGGTCTGCACTTCCCACAGCGGGGCGATCGCCTCGCGCTCGAGCGCCGAGACGACCATGCGCCGCAACAGATCGAGCCGCTGCGCCGGCACCGTGGGGTCGGCGTTGTAGGGCGAGAGATCGTCGTTGTAGCGCAGGAAGTCCAGGCTCTCCTGGCCGGTGACGGGGTCGGGGTCACGCAGCGCATAACCCGGATCGCCCAGCCGCGCCTCGCGCCAAGTGAGTTGGCCCAGGCGCTGCGGGATGATGCCCAGCAGGTGATCGGGGTCGCGCTGCTGCGAATCGGCGATGATGTCGTCGAGGTTCTCTTTGACGGCATCCAGCAGCCACTGAACGCGCTGCACGCCGAAGCTCTCGCCCTGGGCGTCGACGTCGAGCGCGGTGGTGCCGTCGTCGGCGAACTCGAAGCTGCCGATGCCCCAGGCTTCGGGCGGGGATTGCATCGCCTTGACGAAGCTGGCTGCGAGGAGAACCCAGCCGATGGGGTTGGTGGCGAGGATCGCCGAGCCCTCAACCATCCAGCCGATACTCATCGCGGCGCCGATGGGGTCGTCGTTCTTGATGGCGGTGATCAAGCCGAGCGCGGCAAGGGCGCCGGGCATGCCGCCGGTGGCGGAATTGAGAGGCGTGCCGTTGAGCACTTCGGAGAGGCCTTGGCTCAACGGCTGTGTCGCCGCGTTTCCAGTGAACAAGTACGGCAGCTTGTCGTTGACGAAACTGATCGTCGACAGTGTCGCGCTGAGCTTCGACAAGTCGTTCCCGTTCTTGAACGCGTTGGCGAGGTTGTAGACGCTTGCCAACCCGCCGATCACAGTCGTCGTCGTGTTCAGGGTCGGGATGTCGAACACGCCGTCAGCGCGGTCGAGATTGTTCAAGAGCGTCAAGCCACTGCTCAGCACGGGCAAGGGATGGCCGGACTTGATGGCGTTGATCAGGCTGGTCACGTCACCCATCGTCTGCGCCAATGTGTCGATGAGCGAATCGACTGCAGCCAACACAGTGCGCGAGCTGATAGCCGCGTCATGTTCGTCCAACGAGGTATAGACGACATTGCCTCGAACGTCCTTGAATGTCACAAGGCGGGTGCCGTCGTCGAAGATCTGCACTGTCGCCGGCGTGCCGACCTGCGCGATCAGCCGGTTACCGCGTGTTCCGTACTCATCCCACACCCGATTGCCAAACCCATCCACGCCTTCGGTATGAAGGTTCAGCGGGGCATTGGGATCGAACGACCGTTCGGACCGGACGTCGCCGATCGAAAGGCCGAGATTGCGCAAATACTGGGTGCTCGCTTGCAGTGTCAACGATCCGATGCCGTTGTCGTAGAACCCGCCGATGTCGCCGTGGTTTCCGATAAAGTCCTGGACCGTGACGCCGGTCTGGCCAGTGAAATCGGGCGCCTGGAACATGACCCGGAACTCGTCGGACGCCCTGATGACGGCAATGTTCTGGACGTTCGGCGCCAGCGACATGTTGCCCTGCATGCCGGTGTACACGGGGTCGTACATGACCCCGCCCGTCACCCCAACCTGACCGGGCGGAACCAGTTCGCGCCCATCCGCAGTGACGAGACCCTTCTCCCACAGAAGCTGGCTGAAGATCACCCCTGATGCGCACCCCCGGCTGAAGCACGCCATCATCGCCGTGACCGAACCGCCTGGATTCGTGTCGAGCCACGCTGCGGTTTGCGCGGCAAACTGGTCGTATGCGGCGAACGCAGTGTTGATCGCCTGTTGGGTGACCTGCGTTGGGTCAAACTCCGAGCCGGGGAGGCTGGCGGCAGTGCCATGACCCGGGTAGTACTCCGCCGAAACGTCTACCCCGGGCGTCCGCATCAGTTCAACTTGGCGCCAGAGTTCCGAAACGTTGGTAGGCTGGGGCGTGCCAGACAAACCCAAGTCCGCGTGGTCATTGCGCGTTCCGTCGAACCCTGCGAAGAACACGAACTGGTTTGGCTGTACCGCGGGTGAACCAGAAGCAGCAAGAATTGCCGCTTGTTGTTCAACAACTTGCGACTCCTGTGCGCTGAGCGTAGTAGAGACAGGCATGGCTGATCCTTTCCTTGGTCGCTACAGACAAACTTGGTTTGCAGGTGAGTCCGGATAGACGACATTCACAACCTGGCGCGGATACAATCGCAGCGGACTTGATGGCGCGGCCTTGGGGAGCAGATCCTTGCTGACAACGTATACGCAAAGGTGATGGCCCTTAATGACGAAGTGGACACGTCGCGCCTTGATGTCGGCCGGTAGTCTGCGGTCGAGATCTACGGTCTCTTCGACAAGCTGTCCTGTCGCACGAATCCGCCAACTAACAATGAGACGGTCTGGGCGCGGCATTGGACCGTAGGTCGACGACGCTTGCGGCACCTTTGGATCGGTGTTTCCCGGAGGCCGTGCCATCGTCGCCAAGTTTGAGGAGCGCCCATATCGGAAGTCCAGTACTTGCACTTCTGGACTTTCCCATATCGCATCGAATGCGAATCCGTGTTCGACGGCGTGACTCACCGCGCACCCCGCAATAGCCAGACTAACAATCAGCACACTGGCGGGCGCAAACCTTCGACTCGTAAGCCACATTGCATGTACCCAATACGCTTTCGGCGGTGCAGTTGGACTCATGCTCAAGCTACCAAACGATACGCATCGCTTCGATGTGCACTCGACGACGACGGCCAGCGATAGGAGCGCAGCGACGAAACCGCGAGCAGAACTACTCATGGCATCTCCTCTGAGCAGAGCGGGCTCGAGCGGCCCTTGCTCTGCGCCGTGGGTGGTAATCCACACCCTCACTTATTTCGGAGCACGCAATGTCGCGGAACAGGTTGCGGTGCTCATTGGGAGTTTTCCTTTTTGATTGGTTCCAAATTGGGGATTGCCATCGGCGACGCTTGCTGTCGCTGCCTCGTCATGGCGAGCTCTTCGTATAGAGCAGCCTCGACGAGGTGAACGTCGTCGTGGATGAGATGTGGAACCGGTTCATGCCCGACAGGAAGCCGAAGTACGAGGACGTCGAGGCGCTGCCCGGCGACGCGAGGGTTACCTTGTCGGCTTGACCGGCGTAGTCCCCATCGACGTTGACCGCACCGGACTCGATGGTCAGCGTGACGGCAACCATCGAAGTGCTGAGGGGCGCCGCTCCATCGGTACAGGACGTGGGGCTCAGGTAGGACCTGCTGGTGAGGTTGCCACTGGCGACGTTGCCGGCAGCGCCCGTGATGTCGAACTCGAACTTGACCCCCTGCATCGTTGTCCCGACGATGACGCTGCCGCAGTCGCTGCGCCAGATGCCGCGGTAGACTGTTGCGTTCCCGGCCGTGGCAACCAGTTGTAGTTTCGCCGTCGGTTCGTCCGACGAACCGCCGCAGGCGACGAGCGAGACTGCCAAGGTCATCACAACCCAGTTCTTGAGTTCATTGCGCACGTTGCATCTCCTGATAGAAGTGTCAGAACGGGAACAGACAACTCTGGCGGCGGCGTACGAGTCCCCATGCGGCAAGCTGAAAGGACACCGCTCGAGAAGCGAGGTCACGATCGCGCACCCGTGGGGCCGGCCAACGACTTCATGTAGTTCGTTCCGACGACGACATATCCGACGCGCTCGGCAAATCGCCCCACACGTTGCAGATCGGCGCCGCTGTTCACGCCGAAGGCAATTTCCAGCACCTTGCGGTTGGCGCACCAGGTCTCGAACGCCTTCAGCAGCCTCATCCCATGCCCGCCCATGCGCGCCTCGGGCAACACGTCGAAATGCATTACGCTGGCCGTAAGTTGATCGCTGAAGATGTGCTGCTCCAGCACGCCGAGCAGCCCGCCGACAATCCGACCGTCGGCGCTCGTGGCGACGAAAAACACGTACTTGTGCCGGCCCTGCGTGATGACGTCGCTCAGCGCACGAGCCACCTTGTCGGGCCGGAAGTCGAGGTTTCTGAATCGCGTGAGCGCGTGCATGCGCGCGCCGAGGGCCACGAGCGCAGGCACGTCTTCCACGATGGCGAAACGGATGGCCATGGCCTCAGTCCGCCACCAGACGCAGCCCCGGCAGCACGGCCAGCGCTTCGGCCTCGCTGCGCGCCGTGAGGCGGCAGCCGTAGTCCCAGTAGTAGCGCCCTCCCATCTCGACCGTCCTGTTGACGAGCGCGAGCTGCACATAGCCCACCTCGCCGGAGCCGAGTCGCCCTGCGGCGGAGGCAGGCTCGCACTTGGGTGCCGACACCAGCACGGTGCCGGCGGCGGCCTCGATGCGCTTGTAGCCTCCGTTGACCATTTTGCCCACCGGGCGCGTACCTACCCAAACGTCATGCACGACACCGGCACCGAGAATCTTGGCCTCTCGGTACACATAGACCGCGGCGCGTCCGGCGGCCGGCGGCTCGGGCGCGACGAAAGGCGGGCCACTGGCGCAGCCGGAGATCACGACAAGAGCAAGCAGCGCGCAACTGCCGCGAGCGGCCGTGCGCTCGTCGACCGGCCAGAGACGGCCGATCACCGAGGCGAGTACGGCTCTGCCGCTACTGCGCACGCTTGAGCTCCTTGAGATCGGCCATCGCCTCGGCTTCGGCCTTCATCGAACTCCCCGACAGCAGGCCCAGCCCGAGCAGCAAGCCCTTGGACGAGTCGTACTCGGCGAAGTAGTGCTTGCCGGGCTCGGCATTCACCTTGAAGCTCTTCACCGTCGTCAAGCCGCGCTCGTCGACGCTCACCGTGCGCTCACCCGGCGCAAGCGACAGCACAAGGTACGACGCGTTGAACAGCTTGCCTGCAGCCTTGCCGTCGAGCGTCACGTCGTAGGCCGCGCCGGAGGCGTAGAGCGCCGCCTTGCGATACAGGTAGAGCTGCGCGTGACCACCGGGTGGCACGGTTTCCAGGCCCGGAAACTGCGGGCCGCTGGCGGCGGCGCATGCGCCCAGAAGGACGGCAGCCATGCCGCACACGATGGTGGCGCGGCGGGTCGCGAGTTGCGAAGGGGTGGCGGTGGTCATCGCTGTGGTCTCCGTCAGGGGTGGGTGAAGGAATCCGAGTGGCTGTGCGCGGCCGCCGCCAAGTCGAGGGCACGTGCCCCGCGGCTGCCCAGTTGGACGACACGGTCGACCTTCAGCGTTTTGGGCAACGCGTGCGTGATGAACAGCATCGTCACCTTGCCCTTGAGCGCGTTGATCGTGCGCGCGAAGTTCTCGGCCGTTTCGCCGTCGAGCGCCGACGTGGCCTCGTCGAAGATCAGCACCTTCGGTCCCTTGAGCAGCGCGCGGGCGATCGCCAAGCGCTGCTTCTGCCCGCCTGAGAGCCCGATGCCGCGCTCGCCGACTTCCGTTTGATAGCCCTGCGGCAGTGCCTCGATCACGCCGTGGATGCCCGCCATGCGGCAGGCCTGCGCCACCAGCTCGAAGCTCGCCGCCGGGTTGCCTGCCGTCAGATTGGCGAGGATCGTGCCGCTGAAGAGGATCGTCTCCTGCGGCACGACGCCGAAGGCGGCGCGCAGTTCGTTGGCCGCCAGGTGGCGTGCGTCGACGCCGTCGATTCGTATCGCACCGGCCGTCGGTTGATAGAAACCCAGCATCAGTTTGGCCAGCGTGCTCTTGCCCGAGCCCGATGGCCCCATGATCACCACCGCTTGCCCGGGCTCGATCGCGAGGTACAGGTCCTCGTACAGCAGCGGACGGTCGTCGCCGTAACGGAAGGCCAGGCCTTCGATCTCGATGCGGCCCTGGCCGATGCTTTGGCGCTGCGGCGTCAGGCTGTAGGGCTCGATGGGTGCGTTCATCACGTCGCCCAGCCGCTCGACGCTGAGCTTGGCTTGCTGAAACTGCGTCCACAGGCCCACGATGCGCAGCACCGGCTGGCTCAGCTTGCCGGCGAACATCTGGAAGGCGACGAGCATGCCGATCGTGAAGCTCGGCTCCGTCATCACGATCCAGGCGCCCACCATCAGGATGAGCAGCGTCATCGCCTGCTCCATCGTCGAGGCGAAGACGTTGTAGGTGTTGCCGATCTGCTTCGTCTTGAAGCCGCTGTGCAGGAAGGCAGCGAGGTACTGCGCATAGCGCTGGCGCAGCTGCGGCTCCATCTGCAGGCTCTTCACCGTCTCGAAGCCGGCGATGTGCTCGGTGACGAAGGCCTGGTTGCGTGCGCCGAGCAGGAACTGTTCGTTCAGCCGCGCTTGGAAGACGGGCGCGACGACGAAGCTGGCGACCGCGATGACGGCGAGCAGGCCCAGCGCGATCGCGCTCAGCGTGACGCTGTACCAGAGCATCACGCCCAGGCAGATGATCAGGAAGGGCAGGTCCAGCATCAGCGTCACCGCGGCGCCGGAGACGAACTCGCGGATCGTTTCCACGCCGTGCAGGCGGGCGGCGACGACGCCGGTGGGCCGGTGCTCGAAGTACCGTAGCGGCAGCCGCAGCAGATGCTCCCAGATCGCGGCGCCGAGCACCGCGTCGACGCGGTTGCCGGTGTGCAGCACCAGGTACTGCCGCACCCAGGTCAACAAGCTGGTGAACAGCGCCAACACCGCCATCGCGGTGCCGATCGCGACCAGCGTGCTCTGCGTGCGGTGCACGACCACCTTGTCGATGATCGCCTGCGTGAAGAGCGGCGTCGCCAGCGCGACGATCTGCAGCGCGGCCGAGGCCAGCAGCACGTCGCGCCAGACGCGGCGGTGCTTGAGCAACTCGGGAACGAACCAGCGAAAGCCGAAGCGGCGGGTCGTGCCGGCAGCTACAGCGTCAGGGTCACGAGCGGCTTCTGCTTCGGGAGCGCACAGCCAAGCCGTGCCGTCGCTCAGCCCGGCGAACTCGGCCAACGGCAGCGTCAGTGGTGTGTTGGTGCCGGCCTTGAAGAGCACGACCCGACCGTCGCTTGCTGCCGTGACGATGCCGAGGGTGGGCGAGGTCGCGCCGGCGGCATCGCGCGCTGCCGCGACACGCAGGCCGACCAGCAGCGGAAAGACCTGACGCCCGATCGAGCCGGCCGTGACGCGGATCGCCTTGACGCGCAAACCGAGCGTCCGCCCGGCAGCGACGATCGTCGCGCGCGTGCAGGGCGGCGGAAACGCTTGGGCCAGCAGGTCGGCGGCAAACGGCAGCCTGTGCAGCGCACAGGCCGAACCCAGAGCCCACGACAGTTCCTCCCCGCGCACCGCTTCGTGCGCCCGGTCTCCCGATGCCATCACTCGACACCCTCGTTCGTTGTTCTTGTGCTGCCCGGTTGCATTCGGAGCTTGGCGCGCCACGGCTCACTGCGCGCTCGACGGATGCGCGCAGGACGATATACCTGCATTCGGTGCAAGGGAATTGACAAACTAGGGGCAGGGGAATCCCTCGCGAGGAATTCCGCCTGACCGGTGGCCCGCCAGTGCGAGGATTCTTCTGACACCCCGTCCCCGATAATCGAATCCATGATCCGACTGCTGGTCGGCCTGGGCAACCCGGGCCCCGAATACGATGCGACGCGCCACAACGCCGGCTTCTGGTGGCTCGACGCGGCAGCGCGCCAGCTCGGCGCGTCTCTCGTCGCCGAGCGCGGCTTCTTCGGCCTCGCGGCGCGGGTGCAGCGCGGCGGCCAGTCGACCTGGCTGCTCGAGCCGATGACCTACATGAACCTGTCGGGCAAGTCGGTCGCGGCGCTGGCTCGCTTCTACAAGATCGAGCCCGAGCAGATCCTCGTCGTCCACGACGAGCTCGACCTGCAGCCCGGCCAGCTGAAGCTCAAGCAGGGCGGCAGCCACGCCGGACACAACGGCCTGAAGGACATTCATGCGCGGCTCGGCAGCACGGCGTTCTGGCGCCTGCGGCTGGGCATCGGCCACCCGGGCGTGCGCGCCGAAGTCGTCGACTACGTGCTCAAGAAGCCGTCGCCCGAGGACCGCGAAGCGATCCGCAAGTGCATCGACGAATCGCTGGCCGCGCTCGACCTGCTGCTGGCCGGCGAGATGGAGCGCGCGATGATGAAGATCCACGCCAAGCCGCCGCGGCCCAAGCCGCCGCGCCCGGCGCCGCTGCCGCCGGAGCAGCCGGCGTGACGATGCGCTGCGCCGTCGTGCTGTGCGCTGCGGTGCTGGCGCACGCCGGCGCGGCTGCGCAGCCGGCCTGGCGCTGCGGCCCCGAAGGGCGCGTCTACCAGCAGCAACCCTGCGCGGGTGGGCGCCCGGTAGCCGCCGCCGACCCGCGCAGCGAGGGCGACCGCCGCGCGGCGCGCGAAGCCGCGAAGGCCGACGCCCGCCTCGCCGAGCGGCTCGAGCGCGAGCGCCGGGCGCGCGAGGCGGTGCGCCCCGCCGGCGCGAGCGGCTTCAATGCGCGGCCGGTGCCGGTCGCGGCGCCGGCCTCGGCGCCGAAGCCGCAGGCCTACCGCGTGCCGGGCGAGACGAAGAAGAAGAAATCGAAGCCGGCCACCGGCGGCTGATCAGGCCTGGGCCCGATCCTTGGCCGCAACCGCCGCCTGCTGCAGGCGCCGGTACTTGACCCACAACTCGTCCTTGGTCTCGACGTGCGCCGGATCGACCGGGATGCATGCGACCGGGCAGACCTGCCGGCACTGCGGCGCGTCGAAGTGGCCGACGCATTCGGTGCACTTCGCCGCGTCGATGACGTAGATCTCCGGGCCCAGCGAGATCGCCTGGTTCGGGCACTCGGGCTCGCAGACGTCGCAGTTGATGCACTCGTCGGTGATGATCAGCGCCATCGTGTCTCGTCAGTCGGGGCGCTGCACGCGCTCCTTCAATCGCTGGTGCACCGAGGGTGACACGAACTTGGAGACATCACCGCCCAAGGTGGCAATCTCGCGCACGAAGGTGCCGCTGACGAACTGGTACTGGTCGCTCGGCGTCAGGAACAGCGTCTCCACATCGGGCATGAGCTGGCGGTTCATGCCGGCCATCTGGAACTCGTATTCGAAGTCGCTGACGGCGCGCAGGCCGCGCACGACGACCTTGCCGTCGTGCTCGACGACGAAATCGCGCAGCAGGCCGCGAAACGGGATCACCTCGACGTTGGCGTAGCCGCGCAGCAGCTCCTGCGCGATGTCCAGGCGCTCGTCGATCGAGAACATGGTGCGCTTGTGGTGGCCGACGGCAATGGCGACGATCAGCCGCTCGAACAAGCGGCTGGCGCGGCGCACGAGATCCTCGTGGCCGAGCGTCAGCGGGTCGAAGGTGCCGGGGTAGACGGCCGTCAGCAGCGTGGTGGATGTCATGCGCGCTCTCCTGCACTGCGCACACCGGCAGGCGCGCGCAAGTTTAGCCGCCCGCGCCGGCCTCGCGCCGCAGCAGCCCCCCATGCACGGCGCCGGCGCGCGTCGAGCGCCACGGTTCGAGACCGAGCGACGCCATGGCAGCCGCGTCCTGCGGCGCGGCCGATTCGACATAGACCCAGCCGCCCGGTGCGACGACGCGCGCCGCAGCAGCGAGCGCCGCCGCGAGCAGCGCCGTGTCGTGGAACGGCGGATCGAGCAGCACGAGATCGACGCTCGCCGGTGCGCAGCGCGCAAGCCCGGCCACAGCGTCGCCGGCCTCGATGCGCACCTGCGCCGCGCCGAGCCGCTGCCCGGTCGCGGCGAGCGCGCGCGCCAGTTCGCGGTCGGCCTCGAACATCAGCACCTCGGCGGCGCCGCGCGACGCCGCCTCGAAGCCGAGCGCGCCGCTGCCGGCGAAGGCGTCGACGCAGCGCCAGCCGGTCAGGTCCTGCCCCAGCCAGTTGAACAGCGTCTCGCGCAGGCGCGACGGCGTGGGCCGCAGCCCGGGCCGGTCGGCGACCGGCAGGCGGCTTCTCCTCCATTGCCCGCCGATGATTCGGACTTCGTGTGGGGCGTCGGCGGCGCGCCGCGGCTTCACATGCGCACCGGAATGCCGCGCGCCGCCATCAGCGCCTTGGCCTCGCCGACGGTGTGCTCGCCGTAGTGGAAGATGCTCGCGGCAAGCACGGCGTCGGCGCCGCCGATCCGGATGCCGTCGACCAGGTGCTCGAGCGTGCCGACACCGCCCGAGGCGATCACGGGGATGTCGATCGCGTCGGCGACGGCGCGCGTCAGTGCGAGGTCGAAGCCCGTCTTCGTGCCGTCGCGGTCCATGCTGGTGAGCAGGATCTCGCCGGCGCCGTGTTCCGCCATGCGGCGCGCCCACTCGACGACATCGAGCCCGCTGTTGCGCCGGCCGCCGTGGGTGTAGACGTCCCAGCCGCCGCCCGGCCCCGCGAGCGGCCGGCCTTCGGCGTCGCGCCGCGCCTTGGCGTCGATCGCGACGACGATGCACTGCGCGCCATACTTGCCCGAGGCGTCGCGGATCACCTGCGGGTCGGCGACCGCCGCCGAATTGAAGCTGACCTTGTCGGCGCCGGCATTGAGCAGGCGCCGCACGTCGTCGACGCTGCGCACGCCGCCGCCGACCGTCAGCGGGATGAAGACCTGGCTCGCGACGGCCTCGATCATGTGCAGGATCAGGCCGCGGTCGTCGCTCGTCGCCGTGATGTCGAGGAAGGTCAGCTCGTCGGCGCCCTGCTCGTTGTAGCGCGCGGCGATCTCGACCGGGTCGCCGGCGTCGCGCAGTTCGACGAAGTTGACGCCCTTGACGACGCGGCCGCCGGTCACGTCGAGGCAGGGGATGATGCGTTTGGCGAGCATGGCGCGGGCGGCCGTGCCGCACGAATGGGAGATCGGTGGCGTGTCAGTCGGCGCCGGCGAGTTCGTCGGCGCGCTTTTGCGCCGCGGCGAAGTCGAGCGCGCCGGTGTAGATGGCGCGGCCGCAGATCACGCCGGTGATGCCGTCGCCCTCGACGGCGCAGAGCTTCTCGATGTCGCCGATGCCGCTCAGGCCGCCCGACGCGATGACGGGGATCGACAGCGCCCGGGCGAGCTTGACGGTGGCGTCGACGTTGATGCCGCTCAGCATGCCGTCGCGGCCGATATCGGTGTAGATCACGCCTTCGACGCCGTAGTCCTCGAACTTCTTGGCCAGATCGACGACTTCGTGGCCGGTCAGCTTGCTCCAGCCGTCGGTCGCGACCTTGCCGTCCTTCGCGTCGAGGCCGACGACGATGTGGCCGCCGAAGGCGCTGCAGGCGTCCTTCAGGAAGCCGGGGCTCTTGACGGCGGCGGTGCCGATGATCACGTAGGACAGGCCGTCGTCGAGGTAGCGCTCGATCGTGTCGAGGTCGCGGATGCCGCCGCCGAGCTGCACCGGAATCTCGTCGCCGACGGCGGCGAGGATCGACTTGATCGCCGCTTCGTTGACGGGCTTGCCGGCGAAGGCGCCGTTCAGGTCGACGAGGTGCAGGCGCCGCGCGCCGGCTTCGACCCAGCGTCGCGCGACGGCAGTGGGGTCGTCGCCGTAGGTCGTCGATTCGTTCATGTCGCCCTGTTTGAGGCGAACGCACTTGCCGTCTTTCAGGTCGATGGCGGGGATCAGCAGCATGGCGGGGGTGGGACAGGCGGAGGGGTCACCCGATCCTGCGGTCATGGCGACCAGTGCAGGAAGTTGCGATACAGGGCGAGGCCGTGTGCAGCGCTTTTCTCGGGGTGGAACTGGGTGGCGAAAATATTATCCCGCGCGACGACACAGGTAAAGCGTTCGCCGTATTCGGTCTCGCCGACGCTGTGCGCCGGGTTCACCGGCCGCGCGTAGTAACTGTGCACGAAGTAGAACCAGGCGCCGTCGGGCACGCCGTCCCACATCGCGTGCGGGCGCGCCTGGAACACCCGGTTCCAGCCCATCTGCGGCACCTTGTAGCGGCTGCCGTCGGGTTGCAGCCGGCCTTCGAGGCGAAAGCGCTGCACCTCGCCCGCGATCAGCCCGAGCCCCTCGGTCGGCCCCTCTTCGCTGCGCTCGAGCAGCATCTGCATGCCCACGCACACGCCCATCAGCGGCTTGCGCGCCGCGGCGTCGAGCACGGCGGCGAGCAGGCCCGACTCGCGCAGCTCGCGCATGCAGTCGGGCATCGCACCCTGCCCCGGAAGCACGACGCGCTCGGCAGCGAGAACTTCGTCGGGCCTCGAGGTCACGACGACGTCGACGCCCGCGCCCTCGGCGACATGCAGCACCGCCTGCGACACCGATCGCAGGTTGCCCATGCCGTAGTCGACGACGGCAACGACGCGTCGGGCCATGACGCTACAGCGACCCCTTGGTCGACGGGATCACGTCGCCTTGCCGCGGATCGACTTCGAGCGCCATGCGCAGCGCGCGCGCGAACGCCTTGAACACGGTCTCGCACTGGTGGTGCGCGTTGTCGCCCTTCAGGTTGTCGATGTGCAGCGTCACCAGCGCGTGGTTGGCGAAGCCCTGGAAGAACTCGTAGGTCAGCTGCGTGTCGAAGCCGCCGATCATGCCGGCCTTGAACGGCACCTGCATGTGCAGGCCCGGGCGGCCGGAGAAGTCGACGACGACGCGCGACAGCGCCTCGTCGAGCGGCACGTAGGCGTGGCCGTAGCGGCGCAGGCCCGCCTTGTCGCCGACCGCCCTGGCGACCGCCTGGCCGAGCGTGATGCCGGTGTCCTCGACGGTGTGGTGGCCGTCGATGTGCAGATCGCCCTTGGCTTGGACCTCCAGATCGATCAACCCGTGGCGCGCCACCTGATCGAGCATGTGGTCGAAGAAGCCGATGCCGGTGGCGAGCTTGGCCGCACCGCTGCCGTCGAGGTCGACGCGCACTCGGATCTGCGTTTCCTTCGTGTTGCGCACCACTTCGGCAGCGCGCGGGGCGGTCGGGGCGGTCATGCGAGGCTCGCTTTCAGGGCGTCGATCATCAGGGTGTTCTCATCGGGCGTGCCGACGGTCATGCGCAGGCAGTTCGCCAGCAGCGGGTGCAGCCCGGCGACGTGCTTGACCAGCACGCCGCGCGACTTCATGCCGTCGAACGTGCGCTTGGCGTCGGGCACACGCAGCAGGATCATGTTGGCTTCGCTGGTGTACACGGTCACGCCGGCCAGCCGCCCGAAGGCTTCGGCAAGACGCACACGCTCGGTGCGGATCACGGCGGCCTGGCGCGCGAATTCGTCGGCGTGCTCCAGCGCGAACAGCGTCGCTTCGGCATTGAGCACGCTGATGTTGTACGGCGGGCGCACCTTGTCGATCTCGTCGATCAGCGCCGCCGCGCCGGCGAGGTAGCCCAGCCGCACGCCGGCGAGGCCGAACTTGCTGAGCGTGCGCATCACGAGCACATGCTCGTGCCCGGCCATGCGCTGCATCCAGCTGCGCGACGAGAACGGCTGGTAGGCCTCGTCGAAGACGACGAGGCCGCCCTCCTGCCGGCCGACGGCTTCGACGATGCGCGCGACGACGGCGTCGTCGAACAGGTTGGCCGTCGGGTTGTTGGGGTAGGCGATGTAGGTGAGCGCCGGGCGTTCGCGCTCGATCGCGGCGAGCATCGCCGCCTCGTCGAGCTCGAAGCCGGCCGTCAGCGGCACGCCGACGAAGCCCAGGCCCTGCAGCCGCGCCGACATCTCGTACATCACGAAGCCGGGCAGCGGCGCGAGGATCTTCGCGCCGGTAACGTCGCAGGCCAGCGCGAGCAGGCCGATCAGTTCGTCGGAGCCGTTGCCCAGCATCAGCTTGCAGCCCGCGGGCAGCTGCACGTGCGCCGCCAGCGCCGCGGTCACGTCGGCAACGCACTGCGCCGGGTAGCGGTTGATCGCGACGCGGCCGAGCCGCTCGCCCAGCTCGCGCTGCAGCGCGTCGGGCAGGCGAAACGGGTTCTCCATCGCGTCGAGCTTGACCAGGCCCGCGCTCGGCTGGATCGCGTAGCCGTGCATCGACTGCACGTCCTGGCGGATCACGCGGCGGATACGGTCGTCGAGAGTCATCGCGGTCAGCCCTTCTTCGCCAGCCGGAATTCGGCGGCCTGCGCATGCGCCTGCAGCCCCTCGCCGTAGGCCAGCTCGGCGGCGATCAAGCCCAGCGTCTGCGCTCCCGCCTCGCTGACTTCGATCAGGCTGCTGCGCTTCTGGAAATCGTAGACGCCCAGCGGCGACGAGAAGCGCGCCGTGCCCGAGGTCGGCAGCACATGGTTCGGCCCGGCGCAATAGTCGCCCAGGCTCTCGCTGGTGTAGGCGCCGAGGAAGATGGCGCCGGCGTGGCGCAGCAGCGGCTCCCAGCGTTGCGGGTCGCGCGACGCGACTTCGAGGTGCTCGGGCGCGATGCGGTTGCTGAGCTCGCAGGCCTCTTGCATGCTGCGCGTGACGATGAGCGCGCCGCGTCCTTCGAGCGAGGCGCGGATCACGTCGCGGCGCGGCATGCCGGGCAGCAGGCGCTCCATCTCGGCGCGCACGCGCTCGACGTAGGCCGCGTCGGGACTGAGCAGGATGCTCTGCGCCAGCTCATCGTGCTCGGCCTGGCTGAACAGGTCCATCGCGATCCAGTCGGCCGGCGCGCTGCCATCGGCCAGCACGAGGATCTCGCTCGGGCCGGCGATCATGTCGATGCCGACGGTGCCGAACACGTGCTTCTTCGCGCTGGCGACGTAGGCGTTGCCGGGGCCCGTGATCTTGTCGACCTTGGGCACCGTCGCGGTCCCGTAGGCGAGCGCGGCGATGGCCTGCGCGCCGCCGATCGTGAAGGCGCGCGTCACGCCGGCGACGTGCGCGGCGGCGAGCACGAGCGCGTTGCGTTCGACCAGGCGCGGCAGGCCCGCTCCCTTGTCGCGGGCGGGTGTGGGCACCACCATCACGATCTCGCCGACGCCCGCCACGTGCGCCGGCACGGCATTCATCAGCAGGCTCGACGGGTAGGCCGCCTTGCCGCCGGGCACGTAGATGCCGACGCGGTCGAGCGGCGTCACCTTCTGGCCGAGCAGCGTGCCATCGGCGTCGCGGTAGCTCCAGCTGCGGCCGCAGGCGTCGAGCTGGCGGTCGTGGTAGCTGCGGATGCGTGCCGCGGCCTGCTGCAGCGCATCGCGCTGCGCCGGCGTGATCGCCTCGAAGGCGGCCGCGAAGTCGGCCGGCTTCAGCTCCAGCTCGGCCATCGTCGCGGCCTGCAGCCCGTCGAAGCGCGCCGTGTACTCGAGCACGGCGGCGTCGCCGCGCCGCTGCACGTCGGCCAGGATGGCGGCGACGCGCGTCTCGATGTCGCGGTCGGTCTCGGCCGACCAGTGGAGCACGCGCTGGAACTCGGCCTCGAAGTCGGCCGCCGTCGTGCGCAGGTTGCGGATCGCGACCGTCATGGCTTCACGGCTCCGGTGAAGGCGTCGATCAGCGCGCGCAGCGGCTCGCGCTTCAACTTCAGCGCCGCCTGGTTGACGACGAGCCGCGCCGAGATGTCGAGGATCTTCTCGACCTCGACGAGGTGGTTGGCGCGCAGCGTGTTGCCGGTCGACACCAGGTCGACGATGGCATCGGCCAGGCCGGTCAGCGGCGCCAGTTCCATCGAGCCGTAGAGCTTGATCAGGTCGACGTGCACGCCCTTGTCAGCGAAGTGGTCGCGCGCGCAGGCGACGTATTTCGTCGCGACGCGGATGCGCGAACCCTGCTTCACGGCGGCCGCGTAGTCGAAGTCGCTGCGCACCGCGACGCTGAGGCGGCACTTCGCGATCTGCAGGTCCAGCGGCTGGTACAGGCCGTCGCCGCCGTGCTCGAGCAGCACGTCGCGGCCGGCGACGCCGAGGTCGGCGCCGCCGTATTGCACGTAGGTCGGCACGTCGGTGGCGCGCACCAGCACGACGCGCACGTCGGGGCGCGTCGTCTCGAAGATCAGCTTGCGCGAAGTCTCGGGGTCGTCGTGCAGGCCGATGCCGGCCGCGCCGAGCAGCGGCAGCACATCGTCGAGGATGCGGCCCTTGGAGAGGGCGATGGTGATCATCGCGCCTCCTGCCGAGCCGCCTCAAAGGAGGCGCGCGCCCCCCCGGGGGGCAGCGAACGATTGTGAGCTTGGGGGTTGTCCATCACTTGGTGCGCTCGATGTCGGCGCCGATGCCGCGCAGCTTGGCCTCCATGCGGTCGTAGCCGCGATCGAGGTGGTAGATGCGGTCGACGACGGTCTGTCCGTCGGCGACCAGCCCGGCGATCACCAGGCTGGCCGAGGCGCGCAGGTCGGTCGCCATCACGGTGGCGCCCGAGAGCTTGTCGACGCCCTGCACCACCGCCGTGTGCCCGTCGACCTCGATCCTCGCGCCCAGGCGCAGCAGTTCGTTGACGTGCATGAAGCGGTTCTCGAAGATCGTCTCGGTGACGGTGCTGGCGCCCTCGGCGATGCAGTTCAGCGCCATGAACTGCGCCTGCATGTCGGTCGGGAAGGCCGGGTACTCGCTGGTGCGGAACGAAGTTGCCTTGAGCCGGCCGTCGGCACGGGCGCGGATCCAGCCTTCACCGGCTTCCACGCCGACGCCGGCCTCGCGCAGCTTCTCGATCACGGCGCCGAGGTGCTCGGCGCGCGCGTCGCGCAGCGTCACGTCGCCGCCGGCGGCCGCCACGGCGCACAGGAAGGTGCCGGCCTCGATGCGGTCGGGCACGACGCGGTGCTCGGCTCCATGCAGCCGCGCGACGCCTTCGATGCGGATGCGGCTCGTGCCGTGGCCTTCGATGCGCGCGCCCATCGCGATCAGCAGCTCGGCCAGGTCGGCGACTTCGGGCTCCTGCGCGGCGTTCTCGAGCAGCGTCACGCCGTCGGCCAGCGTCGCCGCCATCATCAGGTTCTCGGTGCCGGTGACGGTGACCATGTCGGTCGTGATCGAGGCGCCGCGCAGGCGCTGCGCCTTCGCGAGGATGTAGCCATGCTCGACCGTGATCTCGGCGCCCATCGCCTGCAGACCCTTGATGTGCTGGTCGACCGGGCGCGATCCGATCGCGCAGCCGCCCGGCAGCGACACCGTCGCCTCGCCGAAGCGCGCGAGCAGGGGGCCGAGCGCCAGCACCGAGGCGCGCATCGTCTTGACCAGCTCGTAGGGCGCCTCGGGCGAGGTGATGCGGCTCGCGTCCAGCGCGACGACGCCGGGCTGCGCCTCGCTGCGCTCGACCGCGACACCCATGTTGCGCAACAGCGCGAGCGTCGTCGAGACGTCCTTGAGCACCGGCACGTTGGCCAGCGCGACCGGCTCGGCGCTCAGCAGCGCCGCCACCAGCTCGGGCAGCGCTGCATTCTTCGCGCCCGAGACCGGCACTTCGCCGCCCAATCGACGGCCGCCGCGTATCAGGAGTTTGTCCATCGGTGCGGTATCGGCAACGCCGGCAGCGACCGTCGGGCCCGCGAGGACCCGCCAGGCCGCAGCGGCGCTGCAGCCTGTGTCAGGGGTGGTGGGTCGAGTCGCGGGCCTCGTCGGCCCACTCGGCCGGGGTGAGCGTCTTCATCGAAAGCGCGTGGATCTGCTCGCGCATTCTATCGCCCAGGGCCTCATAGACGCGCTGGTGGCGCCGCACGCGGTTCGCGCCCTCGAACGCGGCCGACACGATCGTCGCGAAGAAATGGCGGCCGTCGCCCTCGACCTGCAGGTGCACGCAGGGCAGCCCGGCGGCGATGTAGCGCTCGACTTCGGCGGCAGTGGGTTCAGCCATGATGGGTCCGATTCTACGGGCCCGGCCTTTCCCCGCGTTTTTCCCGCGCTTTCAGTGGCGGATCTTGTAGCCGCTGCGCAGCAGTTGCAGCGCGAATCCGCAGACGGCGACAAGGCTCGCCGCGACGACGGCCAGGCTGGTCCATGGCGAGACGTCGCTGGCGCCGAAGAAGCCGCGCCTGAAGCCGTCGACGATGTAGAAGAAGGGATTCAGGTGGCTCACTGCGAGCCAGAACGGCGGCAGCGAGTTCACCGAGTAGAAAACGCCCGACAGAAAGGTCATCGGCATCACGATGAAGTTCTGAAACGCGGCGATCTGGTCGAACTTTTCGGCCCAGAGACCCGCGATCAGGCCGAGAGCGCCCATCAGCACGGCGCCGGCCAGCGCGAACACGGCGATCCAGACCGGCTCGGCGGCGTGCAGCGGCGCGAACCAGAGCGTCACCAGCAGCACGCCCGCGCCGACAACGAGGCCACGCAGCATCGAAGCGCCGACGTAGGCGACGAACCACGCCTGCGGCGACAGCGGCGCGACGAGCAGGAACACAAGGTTGCCCGTGATCTTGCTCTGGATCAGCGACGACGAGCTGTTGGCGAAGGCGTTCTGCAGCACGCTCATCATCACCAGACCCGGGATCAGGAAGCTGGTGTAGCCGATGCGGTCGAACACCTGCACCCGGCCTTCGAGCACGTGGCCGAAGATCAGCAGGTAGAGCATCGACGTCAGGACCGGCGCAGCGACGGTCTGGAAGCTCACCTTCCAGAATCGCAGCACCTCCTTGTAGAACAGTGTGCCGGCACCGCCCAGTTGCAGGCTGGTCATGCTGCCGCCCGCGCCGCAGGAGTCGCCGGCGCGCCCTGCATGATTTCGAGGAACACATCCTCCAGGTCGGCGCGGCCGATCTCCAGATCCTCGACGCGCACGCCGGCGGCGCGCAGCTGCGCGAGCAGCGATTCGACCTCGGCGGCGTCGTGCGCCTTCACCTGCACGATGCGCCCCGTCACGCGCGCATGCTGCGCGATGGCCGGCGGCAGCGCCTGGTCGGTCTTGAAACCGAGCATCGTGCTCGCGGTGCCGGCGAGCAGCGCCGAGGTGCGGTCGAGCGCGACGACGCGCCCCTGCTTGAGCATCGCGATGCGGCCGCACATCGCCTCGGCCTCCTCGAGGTAGTGCGTCGTCAGCAGCACGGTGTGGCCCTGGCGGTTGAGCCCGGCGATGAACTGCCACAGCGTCTGGCGCAACTCGACGTCGACGCCTGCGGTCGGCTCGTCGAGCACGATGACGGGCGGGCGGTGCACCAGCGCCTGCGCGACGAGCACGCGCCGCTTCATGCCGCCCGAGAGTTGGCGCATGTTGGCGTCGGCCTTGTCGGCCAGCCCCAGGCTGGCGAGCAGTTCGTCGATCCAGTCGTCGTTGCCGCGCACGCCGAAGTAGCCGCTCTGGATGCGCAGCGCCTCGCGCACGCTGAAAAAAGGGTCGAACACCAGCTCCTGCGGCACGATGCCGAGTGCCTTGCGCGCCGCGGCGTAGTCGGCCACGGTGTCGTGGCCCTCCACCTCGACGCGGCCGGAACTGGCGCGCGTCAGCCCGGCGAGGATGCTGATCAGCGTCGTCTTGCCGGCGCCGTTCGGGCCGAGCAGGCCGAAGAACTCGCCCGGCGCGATATCGAACGAGACATCGTCGAGCGCGCGCAGCCCGCCTCGCGCGCCGGGGTACGTCTTGCAGACCTGCTGGAAGGAGACGGCACGCATCGCGTCGCGATTGTAGGCAGGCCCGGGGTTGCCGGCATGCTGCGCGGCGCCGCGGTGGTGTACCGTGGCGTCCCATGCAAGCGAAGAAGCCGCGCCGCACGGCCGAACGGATCCTCGAGGTTTCGCTCGACCTGTTCAACCGCTTCGGCGAGCCCAACGTCTCGACGACGCTGATCTCGGCCGAGTTGAACATCAGCCCCGGCAACCTCTACTACCACTACCCGGCCAAGGACACGCTGATCAACACGCTGGTCGACCGCTACGAGAAGGCGCTCGCCGGCCTGCTCGGCGCGGCCGACGACGTGCGCCACATCGAGGACGCGTGGCTGTTCCTGCACCTGCTGTTCGAGGTGATCTGGCAGTACCGTTTCCTCTACCGCGACCTCAACGATCTGCTGTCGAAGAACCGCCGCCTCGAGACGCACTTCCAGGCCGTGCTCAAGGACAAGACGCGCGCCGTGCGCGCCCTGCTCGCCGGGCTCGGCCGCGGCAGCGCGGTGCGCATCGATGCGCGCGAGGCCGACGCGACGGCCACGGCGATGGTCGTCGTGCTGACCTACTGGCTCAGCTTTGAGTACGTGCGCGACCCGCGCCGCGCACTGGAGCCCGCGGGTGCCGGCGCGGCGCTGCTGCGCGGCGCCTACCATGTGCTGAGCCTGCTCGCACCCTACCTCGAAGCCGCGCAACGCGAACACCTGCACGCCCTGGCCGGCGACTACGCTGCGCAGGCCCGATAGGAAAGACCCCCACCGCCAGACCGCACGGAGACAAGCAGCATGGCCAAATGGACCGCCTTCGGGCACGACAACGCCGTCTACACCCACGACGCCGCGACGCTGAAGAAGAAATGGGCGCGCCTGCACGCCGGCGACGCCGAGCCGCTGCCCAAGGACGACGCCGTGCTCGCCGCCTGGGCGCTCTATCACGCGGGCGAGTTCCAGAAGGCGCGTGACGCCGGCCTGGCGGCCGGCGGCGCCGGCGTCACGGCAGCGAACAAGGCGCAGGCGATCTACGCCAACTACCTCGAGAAAAACGAGAAGACGCGGCTGGCGCTGTTGCTCGAAGTCGCCGAGCGCGCCGCCGCGCAGGCCGCCGCCGAGCCGAAGAACGCCAATGCGCACTACCTGCAGGCCTATGCGCTCGGGCGCTACAGCCAGGGCATCAGCATCGCCAAGGCGCTGACGCAGGGGCTCGGCGCGAAGGTCAAGGCCGCGCTCGAAACGGCGATCAAGCTCGCGCCCAAGCATGCCGACGCCCACATCGCGCTCGGCACTTTCCACGCCGAAGTGATCGACAAGGTCGGCAAGCTGCTCGGGCGCACCCAGGGCGCCGACGCGGCGACCGGGCTGGCGATGTTCGAGCGCGCGCTCGAGCTCAACCCGGCCAGCGCGATCGCGCGCATCGAGTACGCCAACGGCCTGGTGATGCTCGAAGGCCCGAAACGCATGCAGCAGGCCGAGAAGCTCTACGCCGAGGCGGCGGCCTGCACGCCGCTCGACGCAATGGAGAAGCTCGACGTCGAGATGGCCAAGGCCGAGCTCGAGGACGAGTGAGCGCCGCGCGGCCGCTCCGAAGGCGCTCCCCCCTCGGCGGGCCGACTCGCAGGGTCGTGGGGCCGGCGCTCCCGGCGCCTACTCCAGCTTCAGGCCGATATCCCTGACCAGCCCGCCGAAGCGCTCGCGCTCGCGCACGTGGTGGGCCCGGAAGTCGGCCAGCGCCATCGGCGCCGTGTCGGCACCGAGCGCGCGGATCGCCGCGGCGACGTTGGGCTGGGCCAGCGCCTTGTTGATCTCGGCGTTGAGCTGCGTGACCACGGCCGCCGGCGTCGCCGCCGGCGCATAGATGCCGAACAGCGAGTCGGCGTCGAAGCCGGCGAGCCCGGCTTCAGCCAGCGTCGGCGTGTCGGGGAACATCTGCGAGCGCCTGGAGCTGCCGACGGCGAGCAGCTTGAGCCGGTTGTCCTTGACCATCCTGAGCCCCGGGCCGGGGTCGAACATGAACTGGATCTGGCCCGACACCAGGTCGGTGACGGCCGGGCCCGCCCCCTTGTACGGTACGTGCGTCGCCTCGACGCCTGCCATGGGCTTGAACATCTCGCCGGCCAGGTGCGGCGAACTGCCCTGCCCCGGCGAGCCGTAGCTCAGCTTGCCGGGGTTGGCCTTGAGGTGGGCGATGAACTCGCTGAGCGTGGCGCCCGGCACCGACGGATGCGTCTCGAGGTAGACGAGCACGCGCGCAACGGCGGCGACCGGCGTCAGATCCTTCTCGGGGTCGAGCGGCATCTTCGTGTAGACCAGCGGATTGATCGTGATCGCGCTGCCCGAACTCATCAGCAGCGTGTAGCCGTCTGCCGGCGACTTGGCGACCTCGGCCGAGCCGATGTTGCCGTTGGCGCCGCCCTTGTTCTCGATCACGACGGGCTGCTTCAGCGACTCGGCGAGCACCGGGCCGACGGCACGCGCGATCACGTCGGCCGCGCCGCCCGGCGGGAAGTTGACGACGAGGCGGATCGGCTTGGTAGGGTAGGACTGCGCGGCGGCGGCGCCGGCCAGCGCGAAGCCGGCCAGCAACCCCAGCGCCAGTCGGTGCATGGTTCGGATCGTCATCTTTCCTCTCCTCGGATCGTTTCAGGTTTCGCCCTCACCCCAGGGCAGCATCAACGTCAGCCACAGCAGCTTCTCGAACTCGGGTCGGAAGCGCGCGACGATCGCTTCGGGGTCGGGGCAGAGTCTAGCGTCGGTGATCAGGCCGAACTGCACGCCACCGCCGTAGCTGAGGATGCTCACGCCCATGCCGATGTCGCCGCTCTGCGGCACCCAGAACATCGACTCTTTGAGTGTCGCGCCGCACAGCTGCACCGGCTGCGCCGGGCCGGGCACGTTCGTCATGACGGCGGTGGCCTTGCGCGAGAAGAAGTTCAGCAGCGCGGCCTGCGCCGGCTTGACGAGCAGGCCGGCGATCATCAGCAGCGCGAAAGCGAGCAGCGGCTGGTAGCCGCCCTTGAGCTCACGCATGCGCCTGCGCACTTCGTAGACGCGCTGCACAGGGTTGTCGATGCCGATCGGCAGCACCAGCGGCACCAGGCCGAACCGGTTGCCGAGTTCGTGCGCCTGGGCCAGCGGGCGCAGGTTGACGGGCACCATCGCGCGAATCTCCTGGTCGGTGGTGTCGTCGCCGCGTTCGCGCAGGTAGCCGCCGATCGCCGCGCCCGCCGTCGCGAGCAGCACGTCGTTGATCGAGCAGCCGAGCGCGCGGCCGACCGCCTTCACGTCGGCCAGCGGCAGCGGCGGGCACCAGGCGACGCGCTTGCCGCGCGCAGGCTTGCCCTTCAGGCGCGTCGGCGAGTCGTCGGGCATCAGCAGGAGCGCCGCCGCGTCGCCGACGAGCTGCACGCCGCTGCGCGCCAGGCCGACCGTGCCGGTGACCGACTGCTCGGGGTGCGCGAGCAGGTCGACCGACTTGGCAACGCCCTCGCCATAGAGGCCGATCGCCTTGACGGCTACGTCGGTCAGCGGGCGCAGCACGGCGTCACTGAGCCAGTCGCCATGGCCCTCGTCGGCGTCGGGGACGCTGCGCGCCCTGCGCGGCGGCGGCCTGCCGCCGTCGACCATCGACATCATCACGGCGATCAGCGCGATGCCGTCGGCGATGCAGTGGTGGATGCGCGCGATCATCGCGCTGCCGCCGTCGTAGGTCTCGATCAGGTGGTACTGCCAGAGCGGATGCGCCGCGTCGAACGGCCGGATCGCCAGTTCGCCGACGCGCCGTTGCAGCGCCTCGGTCAGCGACTGGCCGCGCCGGCGCTTCAAGGTCTCGCGCACGACGTGGCGGCGGACGTCGAAGTCGTCGTCCTCGACCCAGCTCGCGCCGAGCGCGTCTTCGACAACCTTCTGCCGGAAGCGCCGGTACTTCAGCAGGCTCTCCTCGACGCGCCGGCACAGCGCCTCGTGGGTGATCGCCGGCTCGAGCATCCAGACGCCGATGATCATCATCAGGTTGGCATCGGTATCCATGCGCAGCCACGCGGTATCGACCCGCGACATGCGCTCCACGGCCTTGGCCATCGCTGCAGTCTCCCGTCACACGTTCGCCAAGATGCTGGTTAACATCGGCGCCGTCAATGCCGATTTCACCCCACAGGAGCGCTGCCATGTCCGATCTGAAAGCCCGCTTCGAGCAAGCCGTCGCCGAGTCGAAGACGCTGCCGGAGAAGCCCGACAACATGACGCTGCTGAAGATCTACGCGCTCTACAAGCAGGCGACGGCAGGCGACGTCGACGGCAAGCGACCTGGGTTCGCCGACCTGGTCGGTCGCGCCAAGTGGGACGCCTGGAGCGAGGCCAAGGGCAAGAGCGGCAACGACGCGATGAGCGACTACATCGACCTGATCGAGTCGCTGAAGTAAGCCTTCAGTTCTTCCGGCCGGACTTCTTCTTCGGCGCCGCCTTCGCGCCGGCAAGCAGCGCGTCGAGCGTCTTCTCGATCTCGGCCTCGATCGTCCCGGCGAACGCGCCGAGCAGAAAGCCGAGCCTGGCGTCGAGGTCGAAGTGGTCGCCCGTGACGATCAACCGGCCGGCGACGCCGCTGCGCGTGAACTCGACGGTGTCGCTGGTCTCGCCTTCGAGCACGGAACATTCCATGCCGAAGTCCTTCTCGACCTGCTCGGCCCACTGCCAGGCGATCTTGCGCGCCTTCGCGAGGCCGAGCTTGTGCTCGCGGTGCATGCGGATGTCGGCCATGCATTTCCTCCCTACGGCGCCAGTGTGGCGCGCCGTTCGGCCTTGGGCAAGGCGGCGATGCGGCGCACCTCGGCATAGAAGCGCTCGAAGTCGCGGCCTTCGCGCTCGAACAGGCGCTCGAACTGCGGCACCAGTTCGTTGTACGCAGCGACGACGCCGAGCGAGGCATTGTTGGCGCGCTCCAGCCAGGCGTCGTAGCCGGCAAAGCCGGCCCACGGCCCGGCCTTCAGCGCGGCGTGCTCGGCGCGCAGCGCGGCGAGGATCCCGGCCTTGCGCTGCCGCTTGGCGTCGTCGGCCGCCTCACTACGGTAGACGGCGTCGAGTGCGGTCCGCGCGCGCTGCGTCAGCGCGCGGAACTGCCGGCGCCGCTCGTCGTAGCGCTCGTACTCGCTGCGCGCCGCGTCGCCGGCCTGCGCCAGCCAGCGCGCGCCGCCCAGGCGCTCGACCGCCGTGGCGAACGATTCGTTGAACGTGGTGTCGTCGCCGGCGTAGGCGACCTGGTGCGCCAGTTCGTGGAACACGAGGCGCGCCAGCTCGCCCTCGGGGTAGCGAATGAAGGTCGACAGCAGCGGGTCGCCGCCGAGCCAGTTGAGCCGCCCGAGCGTCGAGTACGCCGGCACCGGGTAGACCGCGGTTTCGTAACCCTCGGCGCGCAGCTGCGCGGCGAGGGCCTCGGCGTCGGCGCGGTCGAAGTAGCCGCGGTAGCCGACGCAGCCGACGACGGGAAAGCACCAAGTCTTGAGCGTCAGGCCGAGCTCGGGCGCGGCGACGACGTTCCACACCGCGGCCGGGCGGCGCAGGTCGGCATAGCGGCGATAGCTCGCGTTGTCGGGCAGCTTCAGCTCGGCGACGGCATAGTCGCGGATGCGCTGCGCGAGCGCCAGCCGCTCGCGCAGCGGCTCGGGCGTCGATGCCTCGCCGAGCCAGTCGCCGACCGGGCGCGCGGCATTGAGCAGCGCGAGATGGCCTCCGATCGACTGCGCGTAGTAGCCCGCCGTGCTGCAACCCGCCGTGCCGAGGCAGGCCGCGAGCAGCACTGCACCGAGGACTGCCGCGCCTGCCATCGTCAGGATGCCGAGCCGCCGCTTCACGCCCGCTGCACGTCGACCAGGCAGTCGTAGAACGCCGGCGCGCTGCCGAGGTCGGTGAGCCGCTGGTGCGTCACTTCGTTGACGTTGGTGCCGGCGGCGCCGAGCTTGCGCCACCAGATCCCCAGCGCATTGACGACGCCGGGGCGCGCACGCGACGACACGTCGGCGCTGCAGCGGTAGGCGCCGCGGTCGTTGAAGACGCGCACCGGGATGCCGGAGACGATGCCGCGCGGCGCCGCGTCGTCGGGATGGATCTCGACCACAGGCTCGCCCTCGATGTCGCGCAGGCTCCGCACGTTGACGAAGGTCGAGTTGAGGAAGTTGCGCGCCGGCGGCGAGATCATCGCCAGCGGCCAGCGCGCGGCGAGCGCCGGCGCCGACTGCCTCGATTCGTGGTTGGGCACGAAGTCGGGCACGCCGAGCCCCGGCGCGTCGATGCGGCAGCGCCCCGAAGGCGTCGGAAAACCTCCGTCGGCGAACGGCGCCTCGGGCAGCGGCAGGCGCACCCAGCCGGCTGAGCGCAGCGCGTCGAAGTCGACGGCGCAGCCGAACGCGGCGCGCGCCAGCGCCTCGTCGTCGTCGGAGAAGCAGGGATCGTCGAAGCCCATGCGCGCCGCCAGTTCGCGAAAGATCTGCGTGTTCGGCCGGGCCTCGCCGCGCGGCGCCAGCGCCGGCTCGTTGACCAGCGCCCAGGTGTGGCCGTAGCTCGCGTGCACGTCGAGATGCTCGAGCTGCGTCGTCGCCGGCAGCACGATGTCGGCGTGGTCGGCGGTGTCGGTCAGGAAGTGCTCGAGGACGACGGTGTAGAGGTCTTCGCGCGCGAAGCCGCGCACCACTTTCGGCGACTCGGGTGCCACCGCCACCGGGTTGCTGTTGTAGACGACGAGCGCCTCGATCCTCGGGCCGAATGCCGGCGACGCATCGCGCAGCAGGTCGTCGCCGATCGTCGCCATGTTGATCGTGCGCGGGCGCCGGCCGCCGAGCAGATCGGGCCGCTGCAGGACGGCGCGATCGATCGGAAACCACCCCGACGACGACAGCAGCAGCCCGCCGGCCCGGTGCCGCCAGGCGCCGACGAGGCACGGCAGGATCGCGGCCAGCCGCACCGCGTTGCCGCCGCCGTGCACGCGCTGCATGCCGTAGTTGAGGCGGATCGCCGCCGGCCGCGTCGTGCCGTAGTCGCGCGCCAGGCCGCGCACTTCGTCGGCCGTGATGCCGCAGACCGCCGCCGCGCGTTCGGGCGGCCACTGCAGCGCGCGCTCGCGCAGCGCCGGCCAGCCTTCGGTGTGGCGTTCGATGTAGTCGGGGTCGAGCCAGCCGTGGACGACGAGTTCGTGCATCAGTCCGAGCGCGAGGGCGCCGTCGGTGCCGGGCAGCAGCGCGATGTGCTGGTGGCATTTGTCGGCCGTCTCGGTGCGCCGCGGATCGATGCACACCAGCCTGGCGCCGTTGCGCTTGGCCGCCTGCGCCTGGGTCCAGAAGTGCAGGTTCGAGCCGACCGAATTGCTGCCCCAGATCAGGATCAGGCGGCTCTCGGCGAAATGCTCGACGTGCATGCCGACCTTGGCGCCGTAGGTCGCAGCCAGCGCCGCGCCGCCGGCGGCCGAGCAGATCGTGCGGTCGAGCAGCGAGGCGCCGAGCCGGTGGAAGAAGCGCCCGGCCATCGCCTCGCCCTGCACCAGGCCCATCGTGCCGGCGTAGCTGTAGGGCACGATGGCCTGCGGGTCGCGCGCCGCGATCGCGCGCAGCCGGCCGGCGACCTCGCCGAGCGCCTCGTCCCAGCCGATGCGCTCGAAGCGCCCCGCGCCCTTGGGCCCGACGCGGCGCAGCGGATGCAGGACGCGCTCGGGATGATCGTTGCGCTCGGCATAGCGCGAGACCTTGGTGCACAGCGCGCCGGCGGTCGGCGAGTGGTCGGCGTCGCCGCGCAGGCTCACGACGCGCCCGCCGTCGACCGTGACGCGGATCGCGCAGGTGTCGGGACAGTCGTGCGGGCAGGCGGCGTGGACGGTGCGGGCGTTCATCGAACGGCACTATTGCATAGGCTGCATCGGCGCGCATGGACGAGTGCGCCGCCGACGGGCCGCCCGGATACGAAGCCTCGGCATGGGGTCATCACGGCGCATGCGACCCGGCGCTACACTGATCCGGACCATGCAGCTGATCGACTCGATCCTCGCCGACGCGCCGGCGCTCGCTGCGATCCGGCGCGACCTGCACGCACACCCGGAACTGCGCTTCGAGGAAGTACGGACCGCCGACGTCGTCGCGCGCGCCCTCGAAGGCTGGGGCATCCCGGTGCACCGCGGGCTGGGCAGGACGGGTGTCGTCGGCATCGTGAAGAACGGAAGCGGCGCGCGCGCCGTCGGCCTGCGCGCCGACATGGACGCGCTGCCGATGACGGAGCACAACCGCTTCGAGCACGCGAGCCGCCACCCCGGCAAGATGCACGCCTGCGGCCACGACGGCCACACGACGATGCTGCTGGCCGCGGCCCGGCATCTGGCGCGGCACCGCGACTTCGACGGCACGGTGTACCTCGTGTTCCAGCCGGCCGAGGAAGGCGGCGGCGGCGCACGCGAGATGATCCGCGACGGCCTGTTCGAGCGCTTCCCGATGGAGGCGATGTTCGGCGCGCACAACTGGCCCGGCATGGCGGTCGGCCAGTTCGCTCTGAAGACCGGGCCCTGCTTCGCGTCGAGCAACGAGTTCCGCATCACGATCCGCGGCAAGGGCGCGCACGGCGCGATGCCGCACAACGGCATCGACCCGGTGCCGGTCGCGTGCCAGATGGTGCAGGCATTCCAGACGATCATCACGCGCAACAAGCGGCCGATCGACGCCGGCGTGATCTCGGTGACGATGATCCATGCCGGCGAGGCGACCAACGTCGTGCCCGAGACCTGCGAGCTGCAGGGCACGGTGCGCACCTTCACGCTCGACGTGCTCGACCTGATCGAGACGCGCATGCGCGAGATCGCCGAACACACCTGCGCGGCCTACGGCGCCGGCTGCAATTTCGAGTTCGAGCGCAACTACCCGCCGACGATCAATCACGCCGCCGAGACCGAGTTCGCGCGCGGTGTGATGGCCGGCATGGTCGGCGCCGACAACGTGCTCGAGTTCGAGCCGACGATGGGCGCCGAAGACTTCAGCTACTTCCTGCTCGAGAAGCCCGGCTGCTATTTCCTGATCGGCAACGGCGACGGCGCGCACCGCGCAGGCGGCCACGGCCTGGGGCCGTGCATGCTGCACAACCCGAGCTACGACTTCAACGATGAGTTGATCCCGCTCGGCGCGACGCTGTGGGTGCGGCTGGCCGAGCGCTGGCTGGCCGCGCCGCGCTGACTGACGACACCCGCTCGCCGTACCCGGCAAGCGGGGTGCCGTCGGTTCAGCGACCTATTTCCTTCGACGCCGGCGTCGTGCCGCCCGAGACGCCGAGGCGACCGCCGGTCCCGAGCCCGCCCTTGACCGTCTGCGCCGTGTAGTTGCGCACCGCGCGCACGAGCTGGTTGTAGCTGTCGGCGAAGGCCGCCATGATCAGCTTGCCCTCCGGGCTGTTCTGGTAGCCGCCGGCCGCGACGCCGATGCCGCCGCTGAAGCCCGCACCGAACAGGCTGAAGTCGACGTTCTTCGCGCTGCCCTCGGCCGCCGCGAGCTGCACGCCCGAGCGGTTGTCGATCATGATCAGCGTCGTCGACGCCTCGTTGGACTTCATGCCGCCGGCCAGCGCGCTGAGCGCGCCGAGCTTGCCGCCGATGGCGCCGAGCGCGCCGCCGATGCCGCCCGTGTTCTGGCTGAACTGGATGCTCGGGCTCATCGTGTAGTCGGCGGCGACCATCTGGCCCTTGCCGAAGTTGCTGCCCCCGCGCATCTCGCCGCTGTCCTGCAGCATGCGCTCGGTCTGCATGTTGCGCATCGCGCCGCCGCGCTCGACGACGACGAAGCAGTTCGACTGCTGGATCATCATGCGGATCACCGGCACCGTCGAGCCCAGCTTGTAGTTGCGCAGTTGCTGGTACCAGTGCGCGTTGGTGTCCTCGACGACGGCCAGCGTGCCCAGCGATTCGCCGCAGTGCTCGAGCGCGCTGTTGGCGTTGGCCGACGTGGCACCGCCGGCGGCGCCGGTCACCGGCCCTTTCGAGCCGCCGCCGATTTCCTGCGCCAGTGCGGAGCCGGCGCCGACCATGCCGAGTACGACGAGCGCGCCGGCGGCGCGGCGCAAGCAATGCTGGACCATCACGATCTCCCCTTGTTGTTCGCAGTCGCCGTTATACCGCCGCCGCCTTCGCGGTGCGAGCCCCATGAGGGCAGCGAGCGAAGCGAGCGCTGTTCTCCTAACCCGCGACCAGTCCGAAGCTGCCCAACACCGCCTCGGCCGCGGCGGCATCGGTCCACAGTCGTGCCTGCATGCCCAGCGCCCGTGCCGTCTCGACGTTGGGCGCGTGGTCGTCGAAGAACACGGCCTCGGCCGGCGCGAGGCGAAAGCGCTGCAGCGCGTGGCGGAACAGCGCCGCGTCGGGCTTGATCATCAGCACCTGCGAAGAGAACACGCCGTCGTCGAACCAGTCGAGGAAGGCGTGCTCGCGCACGAGGTACTCGACGTAGGGCGCCGGCATGTTGGAGAGGTAGTAGAGGCCGTGGCCGGCATCCTTGACCCGACGCAGCAGCGCGATCGTCTCGGGCACGGGCTGCAGCTCGGCGGGTACGGCGTCGACGACGCGGCGGACTTCACCGACCGACCAGTCGAGCCGGCGCGCGATGCGCTCGACGAGGGCCTCGGCGTCGAGCGCGCCGCGGTCGAACTCGTTCCAGTCGCCGCCGTCCTGGAAGAAGGCCGTCGCCAGCGCCGCCGCGCTGCCCGCCGCCGCCACGCGCGCCGGCAATTCGCGCGCGAGCAGCACGGCCGGGCGCCAGCGGAACACGACGCCGCCGAAATCGAAGACGACGTTCATCGCAGCCGGGCGAGCAGCGCCGCCGTCGAGGCATCGAGCCCGCGCGTGTCGCCGCTGGCAAAGCGCGGCAGCAGCCCGCCCGCGAGCGCCTTGCCGAGCTCGACGCCCCACTGGTCGAAGCTGTTGATGCCCCACACCGCGCCGCTGGTGAACACGCGGTGCTCGTACATCGCCACCAGCGCGCCGAGCGAGCGCGGCGTCAGCCGCTCGAGCACCAGCGTCGTGCTCGGCCGGTTGCCCGGAAAGCTGCGGTGCCGCGCGATCGTCGCAGCGTCGAGCGCGGGCGACGCCGTCGGCACCTTCTCGGAAAGCGCCTCGTCGAACGTCTTGCCCAACAGCAGCGCCTGCGACTGCGCCAGGCAGTGCGCCAGCAGCTTGGTGTGCGCGTCGTGCAGGTCGTGCGTCGGCTGGCGCACCGCGATGAACTCTGTCGGCACCACGTCGGGCCCCTGGTGCAGCATCTGGAAGTAGGCGTGCTGGCCGTTGGTGCCCGGCTCGCCCCAGACGACGGGGCTCGTCGTGAACGGCACGGCGTTGCCTTCAAGGTCGACCGACTTGCCGTTGCTCTCCATCTCGAGCTGCTGCAGATAGGCGGGCAGGCGCCGCAGGCCCTGGTGATAGGGCGCGATGCAGCGCGTCGGCCAGCCATGGAAGTTGCGGTACCAGACGTCGAGCAACCCGAGCAGGACGGGCAGGTTGCGCTCCAGCGGCGTCTCGGCGAAGTGGCGATCCATCGCATGCGCGCCGGCGAGCAGCTCGCGGAAGTGGTCGGCGCCGATCGCCAGCGCGATCGGCAGGCCGATCGCCGACCACATCGAATAGCGCCCGCCGACCCAGTCCCAGAAGCCGAAGGTGGTGTCGATGCCGAAGGAAGCGGCTGCGGCGACGTTGGTCGTCGTCGCGACGAAGTGGCGCGCTATGTCGGCGCCGCCGTGCGCCACGAACCAGGCGCGCGCCGCTTCGGCGTTGGCCATCGTCTCCTGCGTCGTGAAGGTCTTCGACGCGACGATGAACAGCGTCTGCTCGGGCTTGAGGCGGCGCAGCAGCGGCGCGATGTCGTGGCCGTCGATGTTCGAGACGAAATGGAACGCCAGCCCGGGGTGGACGTAGGCGTCGAGCGCGGGCACTGCCATCTGCGGGCCGAGGTCGGAGCCGCCGATGCCGATGTTGACGACGTGGCGGATCCCGCTGGCCGCGGTGTCGCGCACCTGTTCGCACCAGGCAAGCATGCGGTCGAGCACGGCATGCACTTCGTCGGAATGCGGCGCCGCGCCGCGCGGCGCGCGCAGCGCCGTGTGCAGCACCGGGCGGCCCTCGGTGACGTTGATCGGCTCGCCGGCGAACATCGCATCGCGGCGCGCCTCGACGCCGCATTCGCGCGCCAGCACGAGCAGGAAGTGCAGCGTCGCCGTGTCGAGGCGGCTCTTCGACAGGTCGGCGTGGATCTCGGGCGCCTCGAACGTGAGCGCGGCGCAGCGCGACGGGTCGCGAGCGAAGGCTTCGCGGATGTCGAAGTCGCGGCCGTGCGCGACGTAGTGGCCTTGCAGCGCGGCCCAGGCCTCGGTGCGGTCGCAGCGGGTGAAGGTCATGGCATCGGTGCGGGGGAAGACGCCGCTATTAGAACCCGGGGGGACGCCGGCCGGCCCGCGCGTTGACCCTGCCCGCCCGCGATGCAATCATCGAGCCACATGTCCTTCGACCTCGTGCTCTTCGGCGGCACCGGCGACCTGGCTTGGCGCAAGCTGCTGCCGGCGCTGTTCCAGGCGTTTCGCCATCACAAGCTGCCGCCCGGCGGGCGCATCCTCGCCGTGGCGCGCGACGCACGCAGCGATGACGACTACCGGGCCTGGGTCGGCGAACGCCTGGCCGAGGTCGAGGTGTCGAAGAGGCCGAAGGACGGCGAGTTCGCCGCCTTCGCCGAGCTGCTGCACTTCCGCGCGATGGACCTGTCGCGGCCCGAAGCCTACGCCGGCCTGAAGCAGTGGATCGAAGTGCGCGGCGCCGAGGCGGTGCTGATGTACCTGGCGACCGGACCGCATCTGTTCACCGTCATCTGCGAGCAGCTCGGCCGCGCGGGGCTGAACGGGCCGAACGTGCGCGTCGTGCTCGAAAAGCCGCTCGGCCACGACCTGGCGAGCGCGCAGGAGATCAACCGCGTCGTGCACTCCGTCTTCAGCGAGCAGCAGGCGCTGCGCATCGACCACTACCTCGGCAAGCCGGCGGTGCAGAACCTGATGGCGCTGCGCTTCGGCAACGTGCTGTTCGAGCCGCTGTGGCGGCGTGAGCACATCGCCCACATCCAGATCGTGCTCTCCGAGTCGATCGGCGTCGGCACGCGCGGCGACTTCTACGACGGCGCCGGTGCGCTGCGCGACATGGTGCAGAACCACGCGCTGCAGCTGCTGACGATGGTCGCGATGGAGCCGCCGTCGAGCGGCGATGCCGACGCGGCGCGCGACGAGAAGCTCAAGGTGCTGCGCTCGCTCAAGCCCTTCGACGAGGCGAGCGTGGCGCGCGACGTGGTGCGCGGCCAGTACCGCGCCGGCACCGTCGACGGCCAACCGGCGGCAGGTTACCTCGACGAGGCCAATGTGCCGCCCGGCAGCCGCACCGAAACCTTCGTCGCGCTGCGCGCCGAAGTCGAGAACTGGCGCTGGGCCGGCGTGCCCTTCTACCTGCGCACCGGCAAGCGGCTGGCGGCCGGCGACGTGCAGATCATCGTCGCCTTCCGCCCGACGCCGCACAGCATCTTTCCCGGCCTGAACCGCCCGAACCGACTCGTCATCAAGCTGCAGCCCGACGACGGGCTCGAGCTGCACCTGCAGGCGGCCAAGGGGTCACAGCAGGGCGAGTCGCTGGTGCCGGTGTTCCTCGACCTCGACTTCGACAAGGTGTTCCCGACCGACCGCGTCGGCGCCTACGAGCGGCTGCTGCTCGACGCGATCGCCGGGCGGCTGAACCTGTTCGTGCGCAGCGACGAGCAGGAGCAGGCCTGGCGCTGGGTCGAGCCGATCCTGCACGCCTGGGCCAACGATCCGGCCGGCCCGCGCAGCTATGCGGCGGGCACTTGGGGGCCGGCGGCGGCGAGCGCGCTGGTCGCGCGCGACGGCTTCGCCTGGTCGGAGGAACAGTGAGGCTTCAGCCGGCAGCAGCCGGCAGCAGCAGCTCCTCGACGCCGTAGAGCCGCGCCAGCGACGCCAGCTTGGGAGAAGGCTGGTGCACGCCGAAGCCGCGGCCGGCCGCGCGCGCGCGGCGCTGGCATTCGAGCAGCACGGCCAGCGCCGACGAGTCGAAGTCGGCGAGCGCCGACGCATCGATGACGACGGCACCGGCGGGCTCGCGCTCGAGCGCCTGCGCGAGCGAATCGAGCGCGGCGCGCGCCTCGCGCTCCGTCAGCGTGGCGGGCAGCGTCAGCATCGCGTGAGCCTTCAGCTGCGCCGCGCCGGCGTCTTGTTGCGCTCGGCGAGCTTGGCGATCAGGCCGTCGATGCCGCCGGCGCTGATCTCCTGCGCGAAGCTGCTGCGGTACTGCTCGACCAGCCAGACGCCGAGCACATTGACGTCGTAGATCTTCCAGCTGTCGGCGTTCTTCTCGAGCCGGTAGTCGAGCTGGATCGGCTCGCCCTTGCCGCGCACCTCGGTGCGCACGACGACTTCAGTGTCGGTCGGCGCATTGCGCGACGGCTTGAGCTGCACCGTCTGGTCGCGCACCTGCGTCAGCGCGCCGGCATAGGTGCGCACGAGCAGCGTCTTGAACTCTTCCTGCAGGCGCTTCTGCTGCTCGGGCGTCGCCTGGCGCCAGTAGCGGCCGACGACGGCCGCCGTCATGCGCTGGAAGTTGACATGCGGCATCACCCTGGTGTCGACAAGGGTGACGATCTTCTGCATGTCGCCGCCCTGGATCGCGGCGTCGGCCTTGATCGTGTCGATGACTTCGGTCGAAACCTGCCGGATCAGCGTCTCGGCGCCGGCGGAGGCCTGCGCCTGTGCGGCGGCGGCGAACAGCGCGAAACCGAGCGCAGCAACACGGGTGGCGATTCGATGAAGCATCATGGTCCTTTCAACGCCCGCGCGGCGCGCGCGGTGCACAAGCCAGTGGCGGCAATCACCGTGCCGGCGACGAGGCCGGCGCGTCGGGGGGTTCGGGCTCCTCGGCCTCTTCGGGCAGCGGCGGGGGGTCGCCGTCCCAGACCAGGCTGCGCCGCCGCTGCAGGTAGCCGTCGCGGATGAAACTGTACTTGTCGAGCGCGATGTCGTCGATGATGCGGCTCGCGCCGAGCAGGCCGGCGCGCACATGCACGATCTGGAGCACCGACAGGCCGAACTGCGCCCCGTCGGCGTCGATCCATGCGGCCGGCATCGCATAGCGGTCGAGAGGCAGCGCCACCGATTCGCGCAGCGCCGAAGGCCCCAGCAGCGGCCACACGACATAGGGCCCCGACGGCACGCCCCAGCGGCCGAGCGTCTGGCCGAGGTCTTCGTGGTAGTGCGGCATGCCCAGATCGCCGGCGACGTCGAACACGCCGCCGACGCCGAACAGTGTGTTGACCATGACGCGCATCGTGTCGCCCAGGCCCGCCTCGAGCTTGAACTGCAGCAAGTTGTTGACTGCCGACCAGGCATCGGTGAAGTTGTCGAAGACGTTGCCGATGCCGGTGCGCGCCAGCTCGGGGACGGCGTTGCGGTAACCCGTGGCCAGCGGCACGAGCACGTGCTCGTCGAGCCCTTCGTTGAAGGCGAACACCTTGCGGTTCCAGCGCTCGAACGGGTCGCTTTGAACGCCCGGCCGCGTCGGCTGCGCGCTGGTCGTCGCGCAGCCGCCGAGTGCGGCCGCGAGCACGACGGGCACCGCGACGCGCAGGCCGGGCCCGACAGTCACTTCTTGCCTCCCGCGGCCGCGTCGGTGCCGGCGTCAGCCGCCTTGTCGAAGAGGAACTGGCCGATCAGGTTCTCGAGGACGACGGCCGACTGCGTCTGCGTTATCACCTGGCCGGGCTGCAGATTGCGCTCGTCGCCGCCCGGCTCGAGGCCGATGTACTGGTCGCCGAGCAGGCCGGAGGTGAGGATCTTGGCCGACGTGTCGCGCGGGAACTGGTACGACTGCTCGATGTCGAGCGTCACGACGCCCTGGAACGTCTTGCCGTCGAGTCCGATGTGCGTGACGCGCCCGACGGTGACGCCGGCGCTGCGCACCGGCGCGCGCACCTTCAGCCCGCCGATGTTGTCGAAGCGCGCCTGCACGGTGTAGCTGTCGTTGTTGCTGAAGGTCGCGAGGTTGGCCGCCTTCAGCGCGAGGAAGACGAATCCGAGGATGCCCAGCAGCACGAACAGGCCGACCAGCGTTTCGATGCTCTTGCGATTCATGGCTTGGCGTCTTTCGTTTACGGCGTCGAGAACATCAGCGCCGTCAGGATAAAGTCCACGCCGAGCACGGCGAGCGACGAAACGACGACGGTGCGCGTCGTCGCATAGGCGACGCCCTCGGGCGTCGCCTTGGTCTCATAACCCTGGTAGAGCGCGACGGCGGTGCAGATGACGCCGAACACGGCGCTCTTGACGATGCCGTTGCCGACGTCGCGCCAGACGTCGACGCTGTTCTGCATGATGGACCAGAAGTTGCCCGAGTCGACGCCGATCAGCAGCACGGCGACAACGTAGGCGCCGAGGATGCCGATCGACGAGAACAGGATCGCGAGGATCGGCATCGAGACGATCCCGCCGATGAAGCGCGGCGCGAGCACGCGCACCTTCGGGTCGATCGCCATCATCTCCATCGCGGCGAGCTGTTCGCCGGCCTTCATGAGGCCGATCTCGGCGGTCAGCGAGGTGCCGGCACGGCCGGCGAACAGCAGCGCCGTGACGACCGGGCCGAGCTCGCGCACCAGCGCCAGGTTGACGATCAGGCCGAGCGATTCGGCGGCGCCGTACTTGACGAGGGCGTAGTACATCTGCAGCGCGAGCACGAAGCCGACCGCGAGCCCCGACGCGACGATGATGACGAACGACAGGTTGCCGATCGCGTGCACCTGCGCGACGACGAGCGAGAAGCGCCGCAGCGCCGCCGGGCAGCGGCGCAGCACGTCGACCAGGAAGAACGCCGCGTGGCCGAGCGAATGCAGCCACACGAGCGCAATGCGGCCGAGCGTCGCGAGCCAGTTCATGCACCAATCCCCAAGTCCTGCGCCAGCGGCGGCGCGGGATAGTGAAAGCGCACCGGCCCGTCGGGCTCGCCGCGGATGAACTGGCGCACCTCGGGGTGCTCCGATGCGTTGAGGACGTCGGGCGGGCCGTGCGCGACGACACGGCCCTGCGACGACAGCAGGTAGGCGTAGTCGCAGATCCGGAAGCACTCCTGCACGTCGTGCGAAACGACCAGCGAGGTGGCGTTGGTGCTGTCGTTGAGCTTGCGGATCAGGTTCGCCGCGACGCCCATCGAGATCGGATCGAGCCCGGCGAACGGCTCGTCGTACATGATCAGCTCGGGGTCGCGCGCGATGGCGCGCGCCAGCGCGATGCGCCGCGCCATGCCGCCCGAAACTTCCGAGATGCGCAGCGGCGCCGCGCCGCGCAGGCCGACGGCGTTGAGCTTCATCAGCACGATGTCGCGGATCAGCGCCTCGGGCAGGTCGGTGTGCTCGCGCAGCGGGAACGCGACGTTCTCGAACACGGTGAGGTCGGTGAACAGCGCGCCGAACTGGAACAGCATGCCCAGGCGCCGGCGCAACCTGAACAGGCCCTGCTGGTCGGCCGTGTCGACGACTTCGCCGTCGAACAGCACGCGGCCCTGCGTCGGCGCGTGCACGCCGCCGATCAGGCGCAGCAGCGTCGTCTTGCCGCAGCCGGATCCGCCGAGGATGGCCGTCACCTTGCCGCGCGCGAAGGCGAGGCTCACGTCGTTGAGGATCGTGCGGCTGCGGTCGTAGCCGAAGACGACGTGGTCGATCTCGATCAGGCTGTCGGGTTTCAAACGATCGGGGTCCGGCCGGCGGCCGGTGCGCGAGTGATGAACGTCGCCGCGGCGCAGGCCGCGACGCGGGGCATTCTCGCACGCAAGCCGCCGCCGCACCGCGCGGCGCTGGGCGGGCGCAGATGTGTCGGCGTGTATCCCCGGCTCAGCGCGGCAGGTCGCTGGCGCCCATCAGGGTTTCGTCGATGGCGCGCGCCGCCTGGCGGCCTTCGCGGATCGCCCACACGACGAGCGACTGGCCGCGCCGCACGTCACCCGCCGCGAACACCTTGTCGACGCTGGTGCGGTAGCCGCCGACGGCCTCCGTCGTGGCGCGCGCGTTGCCGCGGCCGTCCTTCTCGACGCCGAACTGCTCGAGCACGCTGGCGACCGGGCTGACGAAGCCCATCGCGAGCAGCACGAGGTCGGCTTCGAGCGTCTGCTCGGAGCCGGGCATTTCGACGACCTTGCCGTCCTTCATCTCGATGCGCACTGTGCGGATGCCGGTGAGCTTGCCCTTGGCGCCGAGAAATTCTTTCGTGGAGATCGCGAACTCGCGCTCGCAGCCTTCTTCGTGACTCGAGCTGGTGCGCAGCTTGATCGGCCAGTAGGGCCAGGTCAGCGCCTTGTCCTCATGCTCGGGTGGCATCGGCAGCAGCTCGAACTGCGTCACGCTCCTGGCACCGTGGCGGTTGCTGGTGCCGACGCAGTCGCTGCCGGTATCGCCGCCGCCGATCACGATGACGCGCTTGCCGGTGGCCTTGATCTGGTGCTTGACCTTGTCGCCGGCGTTGACCTTGTTTTGCTGCGGCAGGAACTCCATCGCGAAGTGGATGCCGTCGAGGTCGCGCCCGGGCGCGGCCAGGTCACGCGGCTGCTCGGCCCCGCCGGCGAGCAGCACGGCGTCGAACTCCTTGAGCAACTGTTCGGGAGCGACGCTCTTCTTCGCCCAGTTCGCCACCTTGCTGCCTGCGGGCAGGGCGCCGACCATCACGCCCGCCTCGAAACGCACGCCCTCGCCCTGCATCTGCTCGACGCGGCGGTCGATGTGCGTCTTCTCCAGCTTGAAGTCGGGAATGCCGTAGCGCAGCAGGCCGCCAATGCGGTCGTTCTTCTCGTAGACCGTCACGTCGTGGCCGGCGCGCGCGAGTTGCTGCGCCGCCGCCAGGCCGGCCGGGCCGGAGCCGACGATCGCGACGCGCTTGCCCGTTTTCGCCTTCGCCGGCTGCGGCTGCAGCCAGCCCTCGCGCCAGGAGCGGTCGGCGATGGCGCGCTCGATCGACTTGATGCCCACCGGGTCGTCGTTGACGTTGAGCGTGCACGCCGCCTCGCACGGCGCCGGGCAGATGCGGCCGGTGAACTCGGGGAAGTTGTTGGTGGAGTGCAGCACGGTGCTGGCGTTGCGCCAGTCGCCGCGGTAGACGAGATCGTTGAAGTCGGGGATGACGTTGTTGACCGGGCAGCCGCTGTTGCAGAACGGCGTCCCGCAGTCCATGCAACGCGCGCCCTGGATCTTGGCGCCCTCGTCGGCCAGACCGATGACGAATTCCTTGTGATTGCGCAGCCGCTCGGCGACCGGCTCGTAGCCTTCCTCGACGCGATCGAACTCGAGGAAGCCCGTGACTTTGCCCATCTTGCTTTCCGCCTGTTGGTTGTCTGTGCGTCGCGGCGTCACTTCGCCGGCACGGCCTTGCCGGTGGCGTCGGGCGCCTTGGCCTTGGCGATCGTCGCGTCGGCCTGCTGGGCCGCGCCCATCTCGCCGAGCGCCCGCCGGTACTCGTGCGGGAACACCTTGACGAACTTGCCGCGCGCCTCGGCCCAGTGGTCGAGGATCTCGCGCGCACGCAGCGAACCGGTCCACTGGTGGTGGTCGTCGATCAGCCTCTTGACGATGACTTCGTCGGCCGCCGGCTGGCCGTCGCCGCCATGATGCAGCGTGGCCGCCCCCTGCGTCGCCTGCTGCTCGTCGGCCGTCAGCAACTTCTCGAGCGCAACCATCGACGTGTTGCAGCGCTTGGCGAACTGCCCGTCCGGGTCGTAGACGTATGCGATGCCGCCGCTCATGCCGGCGGCGAAGTTGCGCCCCGTCATGCCGAGCACGACGACGGTGCCGCCCGTCATGTACTCGCAGCCGTGGTCGCCCGTGCCTTCGACGACGGCCGTCGCGCCCGACAGGCGCACGGCGAAGCGCTCGCCGGCCACGCCGCGGAAGAAGGCCTCGCCGCGCGTCGCGCCGTACAGCACGGTGTTGCCGACGATGATGTTCTTCGTCGCGTCGCCGCGGAAGTCGATGCTCGGCCGCACGATCAGCCGCCCGCCCGACAAACCCTTGCCGGTGTAGTCGTTGGCATCGCCGATCAGGTACAGCGTGATGCCGTGCGCGAGGAACGCGCCGAAGCTCTGGCCGCCCGTGCCCTCCATCTGGATGAAGATGGTGTGGTCGGGCAGGCCCTCTGGGCGATGCCGGATCAGCTCGCCCGACAGCATGGCGCCCACGGTGCGGTTGACGTTGCGCGTCTCCTCCATGAACTGGACCTTCTCGCCGCGCTCGATCGCGGGCCGGCACTTCTCGATCAGCTTGACGTCGAGCGCGCGCGCGAGGCCGTGGTCCTGCTCGTCGACCTGGCGCCGCGCCACCTCGGGCGGCACCGCGATCTGGTGGAAGACGCGGCCGAAGTCGAGGCCCTTGGCCTTCCAGTGCTCGATGCCCTTCTTCGCGTCGAGCAGGTCGCTGCGCCCGATCATGTCGTCGAACCTGCGGATGCCGAGCTGCGCCATGATCTGGCGCACTTCCTCGGCAACGAAGAAGAAGTAGTTGACGACGTGCTCGGGCCTGCCGGTGAACTTGGCGCGCAGCACCGGGTCCTGCGTCGCGACGCCGACCGGACAGGTGTTGAGATGGCACTTGCGCATCATGATGCAGCCCTCGGCGACGAGCGGCGCCGTGGCGAAGCCGAACTCGTCGGCCCCGAGCAGCGCACCGATGGCGACGTCGCGGCCCGTCTTCATCTGGCCGTCGGCCTGCACGCGGATGCGTCCGCGCAGCCGGTTGAGCACCAGCGTCTGCTGCGTTTCGGCCAGGCCCAGCTCCCACGGCGTGCCGGCATGCTTGATCGAGGACCACGGCGACGCGCCGGTGCCGCCGTCGTGGCCGGCGATCACGACGTGGTCGGCCTTGGCCTTGGCGACGCCGGCGGCGACCGTGCCGACACCGACTTCGCTGACCAGCTTGACGCTGACACCGGCGCGCGGGTTGGG
>CAYJLV010000005.1:0-138826 GCA_964371405.1 uncultured Burkholderiaceae bacterium | reverse complement strand
AAGTCGTCGTCACCAAGGACGGCTGCCAGGTCATCACCAACTTCCCCTCGGACCGGCTCATCTCCTGCGGCACGCCGGGCTGCGAAGTGTTCTGAAGCGAGGCGCACCATGGTCCTGACGCTGAAAGACGCGACGCTGCTTCGCGAAGCCGCCTGCATCGACGGGCAGTGGCTCGCCGCCGACGGCGGCGAGCACATCACCGTCGTCAATCCGGCTGACGGCAAGGCAGTGGGCACAGTACCGAAGATGGGCGCCGCCGAGACGCGGCGCGCCATCGCCGCGGCCGAAGCCGCCTGGGCGCCGTGGCGCGCACGTCCGGCCAAGGAGCGATCGAACCTGCTGCGCAAGTGGTTCGATCTGATGCTCGCGAACCAGGACGACCTGGCCGCGATCATGACGTCCGAACAAGGCAAGCCGCTGGCCGAGTCGCGCGGCGAAGTGGTCTACGGCGCCTCGTTCATCGAGTGGTTCGCCGAGGAGGCCAAGCGCGTCTACGGCGACACGATCCCGGCGCCGGCCACCGACCGGCGCATCGTCGCGATCAAGCAGCCGGTAGGCGTCGTCGCGGCGATCACGCCGTGGAACTTCCCCATCGCGATGATCACGCGCAAGGTCGGCCCGGCGCTGGCCGCCGGCTGCACCGTCGTCGTCAAGCCGGCGAGCCAGACGCCGTTCTCGGCGCTGGCGCTGGCCGAGCTGGCGCTGCGCGCGGGCATTCCGAAGGGCGTCGTCAACGTCGTCACCGGCTCGGCGGCGCAGATCGGCGGCGAGCTGACGGCCAATCCGACGGTGCGCAAGCTCTCGTTCACCGGCTCGACCGAGATCGGCCGTGAACTGATGGCGCAATGCGCGCCGACGATCAAGAAGCTTTCGCTCGAGCTCGGCGGCAACGCGCCGTTCATCGTCTTCGACGACGCCGATCTCGACGCCGCCGTCAAGGGCGCCATCGCCTCGAAGTACCGCAACACCGGCCAGACCTGCGTCTGCGTCAACCGCGTGCTGGTGCAGGACAGCGTCTACGACGCCTTCGCCGCGAAGCTGGTCGCGGCGGTGGCGAAGCTCAAGGTCGCCGACGGCTTCACCGAAGGCGCGCAGCAGGGTCCGCTGATCGACCGCGCGGCGCTCGAAAAGGTCGAAGCGCACGTCGCCGATGCCACTTCGAAGGGCGCGCGGGTGCTGCTCGGCGGCAAGCGCCACGCGCTCGGCGGCAGCTTCTACGAACCCACGGTGCTGGCCGACGTCACGCCGGCGATGGCTGTGGCGCGCGAAGAGACCTTCGGCCCGGTGGCGCCGCTGTTCCGCTTCAAGGACGAGGCCGAGGCGATCCGCATGGCCAACGACACCGAGTTCGGCCTAGCGTCGTACTTCTACTCGCGCGACGTCGGCCGCATCGTGCGCGTTGCCGAGGCGCTGGAATACGGCATGGTCGGCATCAACGAGGGACTGATCTCCAACGAGGTGGCGCCGTTCGGCGGCGTCAAGCAATCGGGGCTGGGCCGCGAGGGCTCGAAGTACGGCATCGAGGAGTACCTGGAGATCAAGTACCTGTGCGTCGGCGGCGTCGACACCTGAGAAGCCGCGCGCGCGCTTTGAGTCGATGGCGCAGACGCCCGTCTCCATCGTCACCGGCTTTCTCGGCAGCGGCAAGACGACGCTGCTGAACCGCGCGCTGCGCGATCCGCGGCTGGCGCGCACCGCGGTGCTGATCAACGAGTTCGGCGAGATCGGCCTCGACCACGACCTGGTGCAGGCGGGCAGCGACAACGTCGTGCTGCTGGAGAACGGCTGCCTGTGCTGCGCCGTCAAGGGCGACCTGGTCAAGGCGCTCGACCGTCTGGCGCGCGGCGCGCTCAAGGGCGAGCTGCCGCCGTTCGACCGCTGCGTCATCGAGACCTCGGGCCTCGCCGAGCCGACGCCCGTGATCGAGGTGCTGCTGTCGGAACCGACGATCGCGGCGCGCTACGCGCTGCACGACGTGACGACGACGCTCGACGCGATCAACGGTGCGGTCACGCTCGATACCCACCTGGAATCGGCCAAGCAGGTGGCACTGGCCGACCGCGTGCTGATCACGAAGACCGACCTGCTGCCCGACGGTCCGACGCGCGACACGGCGCTCGACGCGCTGCGGCTGCGCATCGCCGCGCTGAATCCGGCGGCGCCCGTCGTCGACGCCGCGACGATCGAGCACCCCGCCGAGCTGATGACGGCGCCGAACGACGACGCGACGCCGCTGCGCACCATCGAGCGCGTCGCGGCGGCGCTGACGCTGCAGGACGGCAGCGTGCTGGCCGGTCACGTGGGCAGCGGCGACGAGGACGGCGACGAACGGCCGCGCTACGCGAGCGTTCACCCGACGCGCGGTGATGACGGCCGAATCCGCACCTTCACCTTCGTGCGCGACGAGCCGCTGCCGATGCGCGCCGTCGAGATGTTCCTCGAGGCGCTGGCGAAGAGCCTGGGGCCGGCGCTGCTGCGCGTCAAAGGGCTGATCCACGTGCGCGAGCATCCCGAAGGCCCGGCCGTCGTGCACGGCGCGCAACAGCTGCTGCACGGGTTGACCTGGATGACCGTGTGGCCGAGCGACGACCGCCGCACACGCATCGTCTTCATCACGCTGGCCGCGGCGGCCGACGAGGTGGCCGAGCTGTACGACTGGGTGCAGCGGATGGCGCGCTGACGCACCGCGCCCCTTGCTGCGGCAGGCTCAACCAGCTTGCAGGCCAGCCGCCCGCTCGTGCACCCGGATCACGGCCGCGTAGTCGAGCGCGCGGTCGCCCTGCGCCACCGCCGTGAGCATCGTCTGCCCGACCAGCGCCGTCATCGGCAGCGGCACGCCGCTCCCGGCGCCGGCGGCCAGCATCAGGCCGATGTCCTTGAGCATCTGATCGACGGTGAAGGTGGGGGTGTAGTCGCGCTCGCGCAGCAATTCGCCCTTGGCCTGCACGATCGGCGAGCCCACGGCACTGACGGCGATCACCTCCCACATCTGGCGCCAGTCCAGCCCGCCCTTCTCGCCCAGCGTCATGGCCTCGGCGAGCACTCCGACCGTGCCGACGACTGCCAGATTGACGACCAGCTTCATCAGCCGCGCCTGCTCGCCCTCGCCCAGGTAGAACTGCGTCGGGCCGAAACACTGCAGCAGCGGCCGCACCACCTCGTAGGCCTCGCGCGGGCCGGACGCCATCACCGTCAGCCGCGCCTGATCGGCCATGTGGTTGTTGCCCGAGACCGTCGCACGCACGTGGGCCAGGCCGCACGCGGCGCAGGCCGCCGCCGCTCGGGCGCTGGCCTCCATCGAGACGGTGCTCGTGTCGACGTAGACGGCACCGGGAAGCGCAGCGCGCGCCAGCGGCTCGGCGACCGCCAGCAGCGCCGCGTCGTCAGGCAGCGCAGAGAAGATCACGGAAGCCTCGAGCAAGGCGTCCTGCAGGCCGGGCGCCACTGTCAGCCCGGCCGCGGCCGCGGTCTCGCGCTGCGCGGCGCTGGTATCGTGAACGGTCAGCCGGTGGCCCGCCGCGGCGAGATGCCTCGCCATGGGCAGGCCCATCTTGCCGACGCCGATCAACGTGATGTTCATGTGTTCTTCTCTCGTTTGCCCCTTCGGGCGTCGGGTTGGTTCAGGCAAGGAGCGCGCCAGGCCGGCCCCGGCGCCGGGATCGCCGGCCGCCACCTGGCGCACGATTTGCACCGGTTCGCCATCTTCCCCCCGAATCTGCGGAGTCGCCATGCCGGAACGATCTGCCCTGCCCGATCCACACGAAGCTGCCGCCCGGTCGTTGTCCGCCGATCGTGCCGCTGCCCTTGCCGAACTCGAGGCGCGCTTCGGCTCGCGGGCCTCGCGCTCGGCGGGCGTGCTCGCCCGGCACGGCGCCAGCGAGGCGTACCACGCGCCGCTGCCGCCCGAGCTCGTGGTCGAACCCGAATCGACGGCGGAGGTGCAGGCCATCGTGCGCCTGTGCGCGGCCCGCCGCGTGCCGGTCATCCCCTTCGGCGCCGGCACCTCGCTCGAAGGCAACACGAGCGCGCCGCAGGGCGGCGTCTGCATCGACTTCGCGCGCATGAAGCGCGTGCTCGGGACCCGCGCGGAGGACCTGGACTGCAGCGTGCAGCCCGGCATCACGCGCAAGGAGCTCAATGCGCAGTTGCGCGACACGGGCCTGTTCTTCCCCATCGACCCGGGCGCCGACGCATCCATCGGCGGCATGACCTCGACACGGGCCTCGGGCACGATGGCCGTGCGCTACGGCACGATGCGCGACAACGTGCTCGGGCTCGAGGTGGTGACGGCCGACGGCGAGGTCATGCGCACCGCCCGCCGTGCACGCAAGTCGGCCGCCGGCTACGACATGACCAAGCTCTTCGTCGGCGCCGAAGGCACGCTGGGCGTGATCACCGAGATCACGCTGCGGCTGCACCCGGTACCCGAGGCGATCTCGGCGGCGACCTGCGCCTTCGGCCGCCTGGACGACGCCGTCAACTGCGTCATCGCGATCATGCAGACCGGCTTGGCGATCGCGCGCATCGAGCTTCTCGACGAAGTCATGCTGCGTGGCGTGAACCTGTATTCGAAGCTCGGCGTGGCCGAGACCCCGACGCTGTTCCTCGAATTCCACGGCAGCCCGGCCGGCGTGCAGGAGCAGGCCCAGCGCGCGCAGGAGATCGCGGCAGATCACAACGCCGGCGAGTTCCGCTGGACCACCCGGCCCGAAGATCGCACGCGCCTGTGGACCGCACGCGACAACACGCTGTACGCGGCCATGGCGCTGCGGCCCGGCGTCAAGGCCATGATCACGGACGTCTGCGTGCCGATCTCGCGCCTGGCCGAATGCCTGGTTCAGACCCGGGCCGACATCGACGCCAGCGGCCTCGTCGCGCCGATCGTCGGCCACGTCGGCGACGGCAACTTCCACCTGCTGCTGATGGCCGACCACAACGATGCGAGCGAGGTGCAGCGCGCGCAGATGCTGCACGAGCGGCTGGTCGAGCGGGCGCTGGCGCTGGACGGCACCTGCACCGGCGAGCACGGCATCGGCACCGGCAAGCAGAAGTACCTGCGCGCCGAACTCGGCCGCACGGTCGACGCCATGCGCGCCGTCAAGCGTGCGCTGGACCCGCACAACATCCTCAACCCCGGCAAGATCTTCGCCTTCGACGAACCGGCGTGAGCGGCCCGGCCGCAGCGGCCGGAACTGTCGTGCACGACGCTCCGCCGCGGCGGTGGCAGCGGTTGGCCTGAACCTTGCGTCTTTCTGCCATCGCTGCGCCTCGCAGCGCGCTCCCCGTGAAAGGACTTCATGTTGTTCGACCAAGCCGCCAGCCTGCCGCCCGCCTTCTGGATGCTGGCGATTGGAGCCACCGTGCTGATCGGCATGGCCAAGGCCGGCTTCGCCGGCACGGCCACCAACCTCGGCGTGCCGCTGATCGCGATCGTCGTCGCGCCGCCGTTCGCCGCCGCCGTGCTGCTGCCGATCCTGCTGGTGATCGACGCCATCGGCCTGGTCGTGTTTCGCGGCCGCTTCGATGTGCGCAACCTCAAGCTGCTGCTGCCGGGCGCACTGCTCGGCGTGGCCGTCGGCTGGCTGCTGTTCGACTGGGTCGACCCGCGCTGGATCCGCGTGCTGATCGGCGTCGAGGCGGTCGCCTTCGCCGTCGACCGCTTGCGCGAAGCACGTCGCGAGAAGGCGGGCCGGCCCGCGCCGGCCGCGACGCAGCCGACGGCGGCCGGCGGCCTGTGGTGGGGCGGGCTGTCGGGCTTCACCAGCTTCATCTCGCACGCCGGCGGGCCGCCGCTGATGCACTACCTGATGCCGCAGCGGCTCGACAAGATGCAGCTCGTCGGAACGACGGTCGTCTACTTCAGCGTCGTCAACTTCGTCAAGCTGGCACCTTATGCGCAGCTCGGCCTGCTCGACCTGTCCAACGTGGCCGTGTCGCTGCTGCTGCTGCCGGCCGTGCCGGTGGGCTACTTCATCGGCTACCGTCTGCTGCGTTCCGTCGACACGCGCCAGCTCAACCTCATCATCGCGTGGCTGCTGCTGGCCACCGGCATCAAGTTGATCTACGACGGGTTCTTCTGAGGAATGACGACACCCCGCTCGCCGGGTACGTCGAGCGACCCTCCGAGAGGGTGCGGGCCTTGCTTGGGACGGCCCGGCGCGACGGCCCGTGCCCCCAAACCGGAAGTCCGTATCACAGCCCCAGCTGGCGCGCGACCAGCAGTCGCATGATGTCGCTGGTGCCGCCGCCGATCATCGGAAAGTAGGAGTCCCGCAGGAACCGCTGCACCGGGAACTCGTTCATCAGCCCGTAGCCCCCAAAGATGTTGAGCGCCTTCTGGCAGATCTCGTTGCAGCCGTCGGCGGCGATCATCTTGGCCAGCGCCGCTTCGGTGGTGATCGGCTGGCCTTTGTCGGCCAGCGCAGCGGCGTGGTAGGTGTACAGGCGGCACTGCTCGAGCTTGGCGAGCATGTCGACCAGCTTGAACTGCACGGCCTGGAACTTGCCGATCGGTTGGCCGAATTGCACCCGTTCCTTCGCGTAGCTCAAGGCGGCGTCGTAAGCCGCCCGCCCGACGCCGATGGCCAGCGCAGCAGTGAAGATGCGGTCGACGGTGAGTGACTTGTAGGCATTGAGAAAGCCGGACTCGCCGCCCAGACGGCAGTGGTCCGGCACGAAGACATCATCGAACAGCAGCTCGGCAGTGTCCGCCCCGCGGGTCGTGAACTTGTCGAGCTTGCGCGCGACCCGAAAGCCGGGACTCTTGGCGTCGACCAGGTACAACGCGATGCCTTTGACACCCTTGCTGGGATCGCTGGTCGCGGCGACGGTAATGAAATCGGCGTTGCAGCCGTTCGAGATGAAGACCTTGGTGCCGGTGATGCGCCAGCCTCCCTCCACCGCGGTCGCGCGCGTGCGGATCGACGCGGCATCGGAGCCGGCATTGGGCTCCGTGATCGCGAAGGCGCCGAGCATGTCGCCGCGCAGCGCCGGGACCAGATAGCGCTGGCGCAGCGCTTCGTCCCCCCAGGCGTTGATGGCATGCGTCGCCGCCGATCCATGCATGCCGACGATGCAGGCAAAACCCATCGAGCCGCGAGCCAGTTCCTCGACCAGCACGGTGTAGGCCAGATACGGCCGCGACATGCCACTGCCTCCGTACTGCTCCGGGTACATCACGCCGTAGTAGCCGAGGCCGCCCAGCTCGCGAAACAGCGCTCGCGGGAACTCAGCACTCTCGTCCAGTGCTTCGGCCTGCGGCACCAGGCGCTCGTCGACCCAGCGCGCGATCTGGCGCTGGAACTCCTTCAGCTCATCGTCGAAATAGATCTCCATGTCCATCTCTTCCGATCAAGTGGGACCGGCGTAGCGTGCGCGCAGGTCCTTGCGCAGCACCTTGCCGGTGGCGGTCTTCGGCAGGCTGTCGACGAAGATCACGGTCTTCGGGCACTTGTACGAGGCCAGCCGAAGCGCTGCGCGCGAGCGCAGCGCTTCGGCATCGGCTCGGCAGCCGGGCTTGAGCACCACTGCAGCGGCGACCTGCTCGACCCACTTGGAGTGAGGTACGGCGAACACCGCGACCTCGGCCACGTCGGGATCGGCGCGCAGCACCTCCTCGACCTCCTTCGGATACACGTTCTCGCCGCCGGTGACGATCATGTCGTGCTTGCGGTCGATCAGCGTGACATAGCCCTCGCTGTCCATGAAGCCGACGTCGCCGGTGTACAGCCAGCCGTCGACGATCGTGCTCGCAGTCGCCTGCGGGTTCGCCCAGTAGCCGGCCATCGTGCGCGGACTCTGCACCGTGATCTCCCCGATCGAGCCCGGCGCCAAGGAGCGGCCGGCGACGTCGCGAATCTCGATTCGCGCACCGGCCACTGCGCGGCCGCACGAATGCAGCAGATGCTTGCGCCCCGGGTCAGCCAGGCCGGTCAGGTGGTCCGCCGGAGACAGGCAGGTGATGCTGCCCGCCTCGGTGGAGCCGAAAGACTGCACGAAGCCGCAGCGCGGCAAGGCCCGCATCGCGCGCTCCAGCACTTCGGGCGGGATCGGCGACGCGGCGTAGTACATCGTGCGCAGCCGGGCCAAGTCCGTCGACGCCATTTCGGGCTGCTCGAGCAGCATCGCGATCATCGTCGGCACCAGATGAACCTGCGTCACGCGGTGCTTCTCGAGCGCGGCAAGCACCGTGCGCGGCTCGAACTCCGACAGGAGCACGGTCGTGCAGCCGCGTGCATAGCTTGGAAACAGGTGGTACCACATGCCTCCGACATGGAACAACGGCATCGCCGACAGCCCGACGTCGCTCGGGTTCAACTGCAGCGTGTGCTCGATCAGCACCCGGGCGTTGGCGAGCGCGCCGCGATGCGTGATCACCGCACCCTTGGGCACGCCCGTGGTGCCGCTGGAGTACATCAGGGCAAGCGGGTCGTCGGGGTGCGGCGATCGATCCGGTTCGTCGACCGACTCGCCGGCGAGCAGCGACTCGTAGGCGGTCCAGCCGTCGCGGGCCTCGCCGAGAACGACGAACTCGCCCACGTCGGACAGCGCACCGCGCAGGCTGTCGATCGCCGCAAGGTATTGCGGCTCGGCGATCACAACGCGCGGGCGGCTGTCTGCGAGCGGATGGGCCAGTTCGGCGGCTGGCAGCCGCCAGTTCAACGGCACGGCCACCAGGCCGCTCTTGGCCACGCCGTACAGCTCGAGCACCTCGGGCCTGTTGCGGGAGACGAAGGCCACGCGATCGCCGGCGACGAGACCCAGCCGGTCGAGCGCCCTGCACAGCTGGTTCATCCGGCTGCCGATCGCTGCGAAGCCGATCGTTGCGCGTTCGCCGATGAAGGCCGGACGGTCGCCGAACACCCGGGCGTTGTGGCGAACGACATCGCCGAACACCTTCAAGGAGTCCCAGTCCATCGGCTGCAGATCTGTAGACGCGTCACTCATGAGGCCCCCAAGGCGCCGCGCGCCGCCCCCCGAGGGGGAATTCGCCCTTCGGGCGGCCGTGCGGTCTCATGCCTGCTCCACGGCCAGCAGGCCTTTGATGAAGATCTCGACCACAGTGTTGGCAACTTCCTCGCCGGCCATGGGGCGCGAGTAGTCGAACCAGTGGACGATCCAGCTCGTGCTCCCCAGCGCCGCGAAGGCGGCGAAGGCCGGATTGACCTGCTTGGAGCACCGGCCCTGCTGCTGCAGCTCTGCGATCGCACCGCGCACCAGCTCGTAGCTTCGTTGCCAGCAGTCCTGGATCTCCCGGAAGTGCTTCCTCGACAGCCGCCGTGCTTCGGTGATCTGGACGGCCGCGGTCGGGTCGCGGGTCAGCTGCCGCGCGTGCTCCAACAGGAAGGTTCGCAGCCGCTGTTCGGGGTCGGCGATCGGCTCGGCGCGCTCGATGATGGGAAGCAGGTTGCGCTCCGTCCCCGTCTTGTGGACGGCGTAGAGGATGTCTTCCTTGCTCTCGAAGTGGTGGTAGAGGCCGGCCTTGGTGAGCCCGGCGGCGCGCGCGATCAGCGCCATCGGGGTGTTGTCGTACCCGCGTTCGAGGAACAACTGCATCGCGATGCGCGCGATCTCGTCGGCGCGGCCGAGTTCGGCCTCCGGAACCGGCTCAGCCGATGCGCGTCGTGCCGGGGCAGGCGATGGCGGCGCAGCTTCGCCGTCGTTCCGGGCGGGAAGGCTTGCGCGGCTGGAGTGTTCCGGGGATCTCATGCGAACGAGCATACGTCTTCGAAGGTCAGGCGCGGATGGCGGCCGAACAGGCTGCTGCGGTCGCCGTAACCGAGGTTGCACAGGAAGTTCACCCGCACCTGCCCGCCCGGGAAGAACGCTGCTTCGACCTTGCCGCGATCGAAGCCCGACATCGGCCCGCAGTCGATACCCAGGCCGCGCGCCGCGAGGATGAAGTAGCCGCCCTGCAGCGAGGCATTGCGAAAGGCAGTTTCCTCTGCCATCGCGGCATCGGTCGCGAATCTGGCGCCTGCCTTCGGGTTGTGCGGGAACAGCTCGGGCATGCGCTCATAGAAGCGCAGGTCGTAGCCGAGCACCGCAGTCACCGGTGCGGCGCGCGTCTTCTCGACATTGCCCGGGTTGAGCGCCTCCAGCAATCTCGTCTTTCCCGGCGCAGAAGTGACGAACACGATGCGCATGGGCGAGCAGTTGGCGCTGGTGGGGCCGAACTTGGCCAGATCGTAGGCCTCGCGCAGCAAGCTCTCGGGCACGGGCTCAGCCCGCCAGTTGTTGAAGGATCGTGCGTCGCGGAACAGCCGCCGTTCCCACTCCATGCCGTCCTCGTCCGATGCATCCATGGGCTTGCTTCCTGGGTTCGATTCAAGGCCGACAAGCGTCTTTGAGGTTCTCGATGTACCTACCGGTCGGTCGGTTTGCATTCATCATGCCGAGCCAGAATCGCGCTGTCAAGGCAGTCGATGCATGTCGCTCTTACATAGGAGGAAAACCCTGATCCCGAAGATGCTTGACAGGCTTTGGAGCAACGGCCTAGTATCACGCAAACCGACCGACCGGTCGGTAGCACATCCGATTCCACACCCTCCAGGAGCCGTCTCATGACCCAAGCCAGTCAACCCGCCGAGCAACCCGTTCCCGGTGGCGTCAACGTTCGAGTCGAGTTCGACGACGGAATCGCCTGGGTGACGCTGAACCGCCCCGAGAAGCGCAATGCAATGAGCCCCGAGCTGAACCGCGAGATGCTCCGGGTGCTCGACGCGCTGGAGGTCGACGACCGTTGCCGCGTGCTCGTGCTCACGGGTGCCGGCGAGTCGTTCTCGGCCGGCATGGACATCAAGGAGTACTTCCGCGAAACCGACAAGGCCACGCCGATCGAGGTCATGCGCGTGCGCCGCGACTCGATGACCTGGCAGTGGCGCCGGCTGATGTATTTCCCCAAGCCCACGATCGCGATGGTCAACGGCTGGTGCTTCGGCGGCGCTTTCACGCCGCTTGCCTCGTGCGACATCGCGGTGGCAGCCGAGGAGGCCGTGTTCGGCCTGTCGGAAATCAACTGGGGGATCATCCCGGCCGGCAACGTGGTGCGCGCGGTGGCCGAGAAGATGAACACCAGCGACGCGATGTACTACCTGCTGACCGGCGACACCTTCGACGGCCGCCAAGCCGCCGCGATGCGGCTGGTCAATGAAGCGGTGCCGCGCGCCACGCTGCGCGAGCGCACCCGCTCGATCGCCGCCAAGTTGCTGGAGAAGAACCCGCACATCGCCGCGTCGATCAAGCTGGCTTATCGCCGCGTCAAGGAAATGAGCTGGGACGCTGCCGAAGACTACCTGTATGCGCGGGCCGGCGACACCTACGCGTCCGACCCGGAGCGCGGCCGCGAGAAGGGGATGAAGCAGTTCCTCGATGACCAGACGTATCGGCCGGGGCTGAGCAACTACCAGCGCTGATTTCGGCCCTTGGCCACTGACGAGGTATCTCCGTGGAAACCAGACTCTTCATCGACAACGACGACATCCCGGCTGCCGGGGGCGCAACCTTCGTGCGCCATGACCCGGTCAGCGGCGAGGTCGCGACTCGTGCCGCTGCAGCGCAGGTCAGCGATGCAGTCGCTGCCGCCGACGCGGCAGCGGCGGCCTTCCCGGCATGGTCGGCCATCGGCCCGACCGAACGCAGACGACTGCTGCTCAAGGCCGCCGACCTGCTCGAAGCCCGCACCGAGGACTTCGCCGCGGTGATGGCCCGCGAGATCGGCGCATCGCAAGGGTGGGCCGGGTTCAACGTCCACCTCGCGGCCGGCATCCTGCGCGAGGCGGCCTCTCTGACCACACAGATCCAGGGCGAGACGATCCCCACCGACAAACCCGGCACGCTCTCCATGACCGTGCGCCAGCCGGTCGGCGTCGTGCTCAGCATCGCGCCGTGGAACGGGCCCGTCATCCTCGCCACGCGGGCGATCGCCTACCCGTTGGCCTGCGGCAACTGCGTGGTGCTCAAAGCCTCCGAGTTCAGCCCCGGCACCCACCTTCTGATCGCCCAGGTGATGCGCGAGGCCGGCCTGCCCAAGGGCGTGCTCAACGTCGTCACCAACGCGCCGAATGACGCCCAGGAAGTGGTCGGCGCGCTGATCGCCCACCGTGCGGTGCGGCGCGTGAACTTCACCGGCTCCAGCCGTGTCGGCCGCATCATCGCCGAGACCGCCGGCCGTCACCTCAAGCCCGTGCTGCTCGAACTGGGCGGCAAGTCGCCGCTGGTCGTGCTCGACGATGCCGACATCGACGAGGCCGTCAACGCAGCGATCTTCGGCGCTTTCGTCTACCAGGGTCAGGTGTGCATGTCGACGGAGCGAATCGTCGTCGACGACAGCGTCGGCGATGCGTTCGTCGCCCGGCTCGCTGCACGCGCGGCCAAGCTGCCGGTGGGTGACCCGCGCAAGGGCGCCTGCGTCATCGGGCCACTGATCACGGGCGAGTCGTCGAAGCGCCTGTCCGGACTGATCGACGAGTCGGTGCGTCAAGGCGCCGTGCTCGTCACCGGCGGCCGGGTCGACGGCCCGTTCATGCAGGCGACGATCCTCGACAAGGTCACTCGCGACATGCGCGTGTACGACGAGGAGACCTTCGGGCCGGTGACCTGCGTCGTGCGCGCACACGGTGTCGAAGATGCCGTCCGCCTGGCCAACGACACGGAGTACGGCTTGTCCGCCGCAGTCTTCGGGCGCGATGTCAATCGGGCGCTGTCGGTGGCCATGCGCATCGATTCCGGCAGCTGCCACATCAACGGGCCGACCGTGCAGGACGAAGCACAGGCTCCTTTCGGCGGCACCAAGGCCAGCGGCTACGGGCGCTTCGGCGGGCGAGCCGTGATCGACGAGTTCACCGAACTGCGCTGGCTGACCATCGAGTCGCCCGGGCAGCACTACCCCTTCTGAGGTCGGGAGCCATCACCATGCAAGAGAAGGAATCCTTCGAAACGCTGTTCGAGCGGATGCGAATTCGCGAGGTCGTCGAGAACTGGGCGCTCTGGCGCGACGCCGGGGACTGGGAGCGCTTTCGCACCGTCTGGCACCCCGACGGCGTGATGATGGCGACCTGGTTTCAGGGCTCGGCCGAGCGCTTCATCGAAGTCACCCGGGAGGGCTGGGACAAGGGAGTGAGCATCCTGCACTTCCTGGGCGGCTCGGCGATCGACATCGCAGGCGAACGCGCGATCGCCCAAACCAAGATGACGATCTCGCAACGCGCACCGGTCGACGGCGTGCCGTGCGACGTGGTGTGCACGGGCCGCTTCTACGACTTCTTCGTCAAGCACCGCGGTGCCTGGGCGCTCCTGCTGCGCCAGCCGATCTACGAGAAGGATCGCCTCGACCCGGTCGACCCGACGGCCCGGCCGGACCTCGATCCGACTCTGCTTGCGAGCTTCCCGGAGGGCTACCGGCATCTGGCCTACCTGCAGACCAAGATCGGTTTTCAGGTCAAGCCCGACATGCCGATGCTCAAGGGCGAGACGGTGCAACGGCTTTACGCGCGCGGTGCGGCGTGGCTGGCCGGTAAGCCGCTCGAGAGCTGACCCGCAACACGAAACACGAAACAAGGAAACACCGTGAAGAAAAGAACCCTCGTCGCAGCGCTGGGCGCCGCCCTCGCGTCACTCGCGCTGGCCGGTTCGGCAGTCGCGCAGGACTATCCCAACCGCACGCTGAAGATCGTCCAAGGCTTCGCGCCGGGCGGCAATGCCGACACCATCGCACGCATCCTGGCGCAGGAAATGTCCAAGAGCCTGGGCAAGATGGTCATCGTCGAAGCCAAGCCGGGAGCCGGCGGCACGATCGCCTCGGACATCGTCGCCAAGGCGCCGCCGGACGGCTACACGCTGCTGCTGATGACCGGCGGCCACGCAGTCTCCGGAGCGCTGTACAAGAAACTCAGCTTTCACCCGGTCGAGAGCTTCCAGCCGATCTCCACCGTATCGGTCTTCCCGTTCGTGATCGCGGTGCGATCCGACGGCGACGCCGCGCTGCAGGCGTTGATTCAGCGAGACAAGGCCAAGTCCGGCTCGGTGAGCTTCGCCTCGGCCGGCATCGGCACGACGCAACACCTGACCGGCGAACTGCTGTCCAGCAGCGCCGGCGCCAAGTTCCTGCACGTGCCCTACAAGGGGGACGCCGCGGCCACCGTGGCATTGCTCGGGGGCGAGGTCGATTTCGTCGTCGCCCCTCCCACTGCGGTGCTGCCGCACATCAGAGCCGGCAAGCTCAGGGCGCTGGCCGTCACCGGTGCGACGCGATGGAAATCGTTGCCCGACGCCCCGACGGTTGCCGAGAGCGGCATTGCCGGTTTCGACGTCGGCTCCTGGCTGGGAATCGGGACCACCGCGGGTGTGCCGCAGCAGGTGATCGTTCGGTTGTCCAGCGAAGTGCAGCACGCCATCGGGAGTCCTGAAGTACGCGCTGCGATCGAGGCCGCGGGCAGCGAGGTCAAAGGCAGCACGCCCGACGAGCTGCGCACTCGCATCGGCGACGAGGTGCGTCGTTGGAACCGAGTGATCACCGACGCGAACATCGAGCGCCAGTGACCCGGCCTCGCTGAAGCCGCCGGCCTCGCCGCTCATCCGGGCGAGGGTCGGCACAACCCGAGATCCGCCCTCCTCCGCCAGGAAGGACCTTGCATGCAAACGCCCATCCGCCGCGTTGTCACCGGCCACAACGATTCCGGCAAGTCATGCGTCGCCTTCGACGGACCGTTGCCGACGGGTGCGGTGCCGCACGACCGGTATGTGTGGACCACCGACGGAGCACGCGCTGTGGATGGAGCCGACGCCGATGCCGCGCGGGCCGAACATCGCCTGGAGCCGCCGGGCGACGGGTCGGTGTTCCGGGTGATCGAGCTTCCTCCTCAGCGGGTCATGGCGGATCTCACGACCGAGCAACTGAATGCCTTTTTCCGGGATCTGTTCGCCGGCATGGGAGCGTCCCATTGCCGCGTCGACACCACGCGTTCGCCCGGGATGCACAAGACCAGGACCATCGACTACGCCATCGTGATGCGCGGCGAAGTCACGCTCCTGCTCGACGAGGGCGAGGTCACGTTGAAAGCCGGCGACGTGCTGGTCCAGCGAGGAACCAATCACGACTGGATCGTCCGCGGAGAGGAGCCTGCGCTCGTCGCAGTCGTGATGCTTCCCCTCGAGACGGATCGATAGCTCCCCGGAACAAGGAGACGACAAATGGGTGTGCCGAAGAAGATGAAGGCCGCGCGAATGCACGAAGTCGGCGGGCCGATGCTGATCGAGGAACTGGAGGTGCCGAGCCCGCGCAGCAACGACGTGCTCGTGCGGGTGCGCACCTGCGGCATCGTTCCCAACCTGGGAAACATCCTGAAGAACTGGACCACGTGGTTCCCGGAACGTCCGCTGCCGCCGCTGCCGGCCATTTTCGGTCTCGATCCCGTGGGAGAGATCGTCGAAGTCGGCAGCCAGGTTCATGCGTGGAAGCCCGGCGATCGCGTCTATGTCAATCCGGCGCGCTGGTGCGGGGGTTGTCGAGCCTGCCGCGCCGGAGACCATACCAATTGCGAGTACTGGACCTTCAACGGCTATTTCGGCTTCTCGCAGAAATCTCTGGCCATCTTCCGCGACTACCCATATGCCGGCTTGAGCGAGTACATGACGGCGCCGCAGTATTCGCTCGTGAAGCTGCCCGACAGCGTCACCAACGAGCAGGCGGCGCGACTCGGGTACCTTGGAACCGCCTACGCCGCACTGCGCAAGGGGGGTGTCGGAGCCGGCAAGACTGTGCTGATCAATGGCGTGAGCGGCACCTTGGGCCTCGGCGCCGCGTTGCTGGCTCTGGCCCTGGGCACGACCCGGATCTACGGGACGGCGCGCAACCAGGACTTGCTTGCGCGCGTCAAGGCTCTCGATCCCGGGCGTATCGAAGTCCTGTCATTGAACGACAACACGCCGATCGACAAATGGATAGCAGCCGCGACGGACGGCGAAGGCGTCGACGTCTTCATCGATTGCATGGGGCCCGGCGCGCTGCACGAAACGCTGCAGGCGGGCATGCGTTCCCTCAAACGCGGCGGGACGGCCGTCAACATCGGCGCGACCGCCGGCAACGTGCCGATGGATCTGCACACGATGATGGATCTGCAGCAGACCCTGATCGGCTCGTGCTGGTTCGATGCGGCGCAAGGTCAGCAGATGGCGGACATGGCGGCCGCCGGGGTGCTCGACCTGTCGGTGTTCGAGCACGTGAGCTATCCGCTCTCGAAGGTGAACGAAGCCATCTCCGGCATTGCCGATCGCAACGGCGGCTTCAGCAACTTCGTCATTGCGCTCTGAAGGAACCGCAGCGCGAACGGCCCATCGGTGAGCCGTCGCGCTTGCGCAATCACTGCGCCTTCAGGTTCGCTGCCTTGGCGATGCGCAGCACCGATTCCATCTCGGCCTTGATGAAGGCGTTGAAGGCTTCGCTGCTCATCGGGTACGGATCGGCGCCGATCTTGGCCATGCGCTCCCGGACCTCGGCGCTGCTGAGCGCCTTGGTCGCCTCTGCGTGCAGCCGCGCCTGCACGGCGGCCGGCGTGCCGGCCGGCGCGATCATGCCGACCCAGAAGATGAACTCGGAGCCGGGCACGCCGGCCTCGACGGTGGTCGGCACGCTGGGCAGTGCCGCGGCGCGCGCCGGCGTGCTGACGGCGAGCGCCAGCACCTTGCCGTCGCGGATCAGCGGCAAGGCCGAAACGAGAGGCGCGAAGAACCAGTCGCTGCGCCCGCCGATCACGTCGCTGATCGCCTCCGGCGTGCCCTTGAACGGCACGTGCACGGCGTCGAATCCCGCCTGCAGGCGGAACTTCTCGGCATTCAGGTGCGTTGCGCTGCCGACGCCGGCCGAGGCGTAGTTGAGCTGCCCCGGCTTCGCCTTCGCCGCTGCAACCACGTCGGCCACCGTCTTCCAGCCGCGCGCCGGCGAGACGATCATCACGTTGGGCAGCGAAGCCAGCGACGTGATGCCGACCAGGTCCTTCAAGGTGTCGTAGGTGAGGTTGGTATAGATGGCCGGGTTCAGCGCATAGGCCGACGAGTGGATCAGCAGCGTCGTGCCGTCGGCGTCGGAGCGCGCCACCTGTGCGGCGGCGATCGTGCCGCCGGCGCCGGGCTTGTTCTCGACGACGATCGGCTGGCCGATCGACTTGGCCATCGACTCGCCCACGGCGCGGGCGATGATGTCGGTGCCGCTGCCGGGTGTGAACGGAACGACGAAGCGGATCGGTTTGCCGGGCCAGGCCGGAGCCTGGGCGTGAGCGAACGGAGCCATCCAGACTGCGATGGCAGTCGCGACGAGGGCGACGAGATGACGACGCATGAGTGTCTCCTTGCTGTTGTGCTGCTTTTCGGCGGTGTTGATCCGAACGCGGGGTTCGGGACTGCGGGGGCGATCTTGCCGGTTTTCGGCGCTCAATGCAGCGCCAGCCCGAGTGCACGGGTAATGCGATGACCGGACGCCGCGAGCCGCTGCAGCAGCGGCGCGAGATCCACGTCGAGCAGGCGGCCGCTGCGCTTTCTCCAGCGGCCGGCGACCATCACGCTGTCGATGTTGGCGAGCGAGGTCTGCATCACGACGGAGTTGACGGCGTCGTGGACCGGCTGCATGTTCAGCGTGTCGGCGCGGATCACGACCAGGTCGGCTTGCTTGCCCGCGGCCAGCGTGCCGATGCGGTCGAGCTGCCCGAGCATGCGCGCGCCCTCCACCGTGACCCAGCCCAGCGCCTCGCGCGTCGTGATCGTGCTGGTCGGCGGGATCGTGCCGTGGCGCGCGCGGTGCGCCGCGTTGTCGAGCGTGCGCTGCATGCCCAGCGCCACGCGCGCCTGCGTCAGCATGTCGCCGCTGAGCACCGACTCCAGATCGACACCGAGCGACGGCGCGCGGCCGAAGTCGCGCAGCCGGCCCGTCAGCGGGTGGCCGTGGCCCTGCGTCATCTCGTTCTCGGCGGCGGCCGAAAAGCTCATGCCGAGGTCGCAGAAACGCTTCAGCTGCTCGTCGTCGAGCGCATGGCCGTGCACGATGTTGACGTGCGGCCCGAGCAGCCCCTCGGCCTCGAGGCGTTGCCAGCCGTCGGGCGTGCGCGCCGGCCCGCCGCCCTGGTGCAGCGAGGCGACGACGCCGAGCTCGCGCGCCATGCGGAAGTCGTGCAGCGCCACCTCGAGTGTCGAGTAGTGCGGGCCGAGCACGGCGGCGTGCACGCTCAGCAGCGGCTCGCGCGCATGCGCATCGATCAACCGCTGCAGTTCGGCGCGCGGGTGCGGCACTTCCCAGAACGGCTGCTCGCCGGGCTTCGGGTCGGGCTTGGGCGTGCCGTGGAACCAGGCCGCGCGGATGCCGCTTTCGAGCAGCGCGGCGACGGCGGCGTCGTTGTGCGCCGGCGTCGGGTTGTTGTGGCACCAGTCGGCCAGCGTCGTCGTGCCGCAGTCGAGCTGGTTCAGTGCGCCGGCCAGCGTCGCGACGTGCAGGTCGTCGGGCGTGAACACGGTGGCCAGCCCGGCGTGCATCTTCTTGAAGTACTCGAGCAGCGTCCAGTTCGACGCCAGCCCGCGCAACGCCGTCTGCCAGGTGTGCATGTGCGCGTTGACGAGACCCGGGATCACGATGCAGCCCCGGGCATCGAACGTCGCATCGACGTCGCCGCCCACCTCGATACGCGGCGCGATCGCGGCGATGCGCTCGCCGTCGATCAGCAGGTCGGCATCGGCCAGGTCGCCCTGGGCATCCATCGTGACGACGGTCGCGCCACGGATCAGCGTCTTCATCGACAGGGCTCCCGGCGCGCGGCCACGGTCACGGGACCGGAACTTCAGCCGGACAAGCCGTCGCCCACCTGCACGTTCTCGGACTTCAGCGCCAGGCCTGCGTCGGCCGCGAGCTCCTGCAGCAGGATCGCGAAGTCGACATTGTCGTGGCCGCGACCCACCAGCCGCGCGACCGACTCGCGCGTCGCGGCCGCCGCCGGCATTGCCACGCCGTGCGCCTTGGCCGCGCCCATGCCGAGGTCCATGTCCTTGAGCAGCAGCTTGGGCGTGAACGTGACCTGGTCGAACGTGAGGTTGGTCAGCACCGGCGTCTTGTAGCGCGTGTACATCGAGCCCAGCACCGAGTCGTTGATGCTGTCGAGGAAGACGTGGCGCGGGATGCCGGCCTTCTCGGCCATCACCGTGATCTCGCACAGGTTCTGGATGATGACGCCGAACATCGTGTTGTGCGCGATCTTCCAGATGCGCGCCAGCTCGCCCTCGCCCACCCACATCACGCGGCGGCCCATCGCGGCCAGCCACGGCTCGACCTCGGCGTAAAGCGCCTTCGGCCCCGACGCCACGATCAGCAGCTTGCCGGCCTTGGCGACCTTGGCGTTGCCCGATACCGGCGCGCACAGGTAGCCGACGCCCATGCCCTCGAGGCGCTGGCGGATCTCGAGCGAACCCTCCTGGCTGATCGACGAGCTGTCGATCACGAGCCGCGGCTTCTTCGCGCCGGTGACCAGGCCGCCGGCGCCGAACAGTACTTCCTTGAGGTCGTCGGTGGTCGAGACCATCGTGAAGACGGCGTCGCAGCCGGCGAGGTCGAGCTTGGTGTCGGCCAGCGTCGCGCCGTACTCGACCAGCGGCTCGGCCTTGCTGCGCGTGCGGTTCCACACCGTCACGCCGTGGCCCGCGGCGGTGAGCTTCTTGACCATCGCCTCGCCCATGCGGCCGAGGCCGATCCAGCCGATGTTGGTGGGGGTCTTGGCGGTCATGCGGTCTCCTGAAAAGGTGTCAGCGGATTGCGTATCGTCTCGGCACGCGCGCGTGCGCGGCAAGGACTCGCGCAATCCCCATGCCAGCGCGTCGTCGGGAAAGCTGCCCGCGATGAGACGGGGCTGCGGGCCTCGTGTGCGCCGCCTTACGACAACTGGTTCAGGCTGCGACGCTGCGGCGTGAGACGAGCGTGTCCGAGAAGGGTGTCCGGAGTGTGCCTGCAATCGACGCGAGGCGCTTGGGCGCAGGGACTCGTCACTCCAGGTCGAGCCCCATCGCACGCGCGGCGCCGACCAGTTCGCCGCGCGCCTTCATCACGTCCACCGGCGCGCTGGCGCGCGCGCGGCGGACCTCCTCTGCGCTGTAGGGCGGCGTGGCGGCCGGCACGCTCGCGCGCGCCATGCCTGCAAGGACCCAGTTCGTCACCTCGGCGACCTGCGCGTCGCTCAGTCCCGAGCCCATCACGCCGGGGACCTTGATGATGAAATCGCGCCCGCCGGGCACGCGCAGGAACAGGCCCAGGCGCCGCATGTCGGGCACGTTGCTGCGCTTGGAACCGGCGCCGTCGAAGCCGTGGCAGCCGGCGCACGACAGCATGTACTGCGAACGCGCGCTGCTGGCCGCGGCAACCGAAGGGGCATCCGCGCGCGCCGCCACCATCCGACCCATCACGCCGTTCTGGCCCCCCATCGCCCAGGCCGAGCCTGCGATGGACAAGCCGATGCAAGAGACCAGCCGCAGGAGCATGGCCCGCTCTCTCATGGACCGACGATCCGCACGCGGCGCGCGCGCGTCTGCGGCGGGCTGCCGGCCTGCCCCCGCGCGACCTTGAAGTCGTCGGCGGTGTAGGCCGCATCGCCGGGCGCACCCTGCAGCGCCCGCACGTGCGACGCCAGCGTCGCCAGGCTGGCGTCGTCCAGCTCGGCCACGGCGGGCATGCTGCCGACGAACACTTGCCCGTTGACCTTGATCGGGCCCGACAGCCCATGCACCAGGATCGCCGGCAGGTAGCTCCGGTCGGCGCCGAGCTTGAGCCAGTGGTCGCCCTTGAGCGCCGGCGCCAGCCCGACGGTGCCGCTGCCGTCGGCCTGGTGGCACGAGGCGCAATGCTGTGCGAACAGCGCGGCGCCCGCCGGCTGCGCAACAGCGGCCTGAGCGCCGCATGCGGCCAGCAGCGACACGACGAGCCCGAACCGCAGCGACGTCATCACGCCACTCCGACGATCAGCGACGTGGTGCAGTGGAACATCGGATTCTTGTTCGCCATGCACCAGTTGATGTCGTTGTGCACGCCCATGCGATAGCCCGGGCGCTCGCGCTCGTTGTTGTTGCACAGGCAGTTGCCGCAGGAGTTGTGGCCGCAGCAGTCGTTGTAGGAGATCAGGTACTGGCGACCGTCCTTCGGGTTGAGGCAGGTCCCGACCCACGACACCTTGGAAGCCTCGGTGCCCGGCGGGCAGGTCGTCAGGCTGCCGCCGCAGCAACTGCAGAGAAAGCCGTCGACGGCGCAGTAGCGCCAGTACTCGCACTGGGTCACGTCGTCGGTCGGCGCGGCAGCCTTCTTGGCAGCGCCGCCCGCGGCATGGGCCATGCCGATGCCGCCGCTGCGGTCGAACGGCAGCATCGGCAGCAGCGCACCGCCCACCAGCCCGGCGCCGAGCCGGGCCAGCGCGCTGCGCCGGCCGTGCCGATGCGCCACCTGGCGCACGGCGCGCTCGGCGTGCTTGTCGATCAGGTCGGTGAACCAGCCCATGAAAGACTCCTTCGAACGATGCGGACCTGTCAGGCGGCCGAGCCACCGAGGTAGTGCTGAATGGACGGCGTCGCCATGTCGTGCGCGTTGAGCAGGCTGTCGAGCTGCTCGCGCGAATTGACCAGGCCCTTGGCGACGACCATGCCCTCGCGGTCGAGCAGCACGGCATAGGGCAGGCGCGAGACGCGATACGTCATGCCCAGTTCGGCGGACAGGACGTAGGGCATCGCCTCCAGACCCTGCTCGCGCACGAAGCTCAGGTGGTCGGCGCGCTCGCCGTCGCTGGCCAGCACGACATTGAAGCTGCCGCGCTCGTCGCGCTGCAGCGTCTGCAGCACGGGCAGCAACTTCTTGCAGACCGGGCAGGTCGGCGAGAGGAAGAACACCAGCGTCGCGCGCACTGTGCTGCCGCCGATCTGCACCGCCTCGGACTGGATGCCTGTCAGGTCGAAGCGCGGCGAGGCCTGCCCCACGGCCGGCCCTGAATCGGTGATCAACGCTCCCATCGGCGCGACGCGCTCGAACAGCACGCCGACCTGGCGCGACAGCGCCCACAGCATCAGCCCGAGGGCGATCACGGCGATCCACAGCAGAGCGACCGAAACAGTCAGGGCATCCATCAGGCACTCCGGAAGGTCTTCGGGTTTCGAGGCGCGGCCCGATGCCGCAGCAACTGGTTCAGCGCCGCAAACAGCAAGCTGCCCAACACGACGGAGGCAGCCACGACGAGGAAGTCGGCGAGGCCCATGGCACGCGCCGACACGGGCAGCACCGCGACGACGGCCAGCAGCGCCAGCACCAAGTTGCGCAGCACCAGCACCCACGACACCGGCAGCGGCGCGCCGCCGCAACCGCAGTCGAGCGAGCGGCCGCGCGCGCGATGCAGCGCCATCGCCGCGGCATAGGCGAGCAGAAGGCCGCCGGCCAGCAGCGCGCCGGCCGCGCGCCACGGCGTGAGCAGGAGCAGCGCGGTCGCGGCCTCGACCATCGGAAGCGCCTGCGCCGCCACGGCGAGCCGGCGCCCCGCGATACCGTAGGCCGCGAGGTGCTGCACGAACAGCGGCCGGTCGAGCAACTTGGCCAGCGCCGCATGAGCGAAAAGAACCGCCAGGCCGGCCGCGGCGATCCAGCCGAACAGCGGGTCCGCAGCACCCGGCAGCGCGCCGGCCATCACGGCAGCGACCGGCAGCTCAGTCATGGCTCTCGAGATGCAGCGCAGCGGCGCCGGCCGGTGCGACGACGGCCATCTGCCGCAGCGGCTTGCCGTCGGCCCAGCGCCAGACGCGCATCGCGCCGGTCATGCCGTCGAGCGCGTGCAGGCGTTCGCCATTGCGCGAGAACGTGATCGACACCGTGCCGTGCCCGGGCGCCGTCGCCACGCGCTTGCCGGAGGCCAGATCGACGAACCAGAGCTGCTTGGCCGGCGTCTTGTGCGACCCCTCGCCGCCCTTGTCGTGCATCGCCACGACCGCCCAGCGCCCCGACGGGTGCACGGCGAACAGTTGATAGCCGCCCGGGCGCCAGTCCTGCTTGCGCTGCGCCGCGCCGACCAGCGAACGCGAGCCGACGAGCCGGGCCGTGGCGCCACCGACGTCCACCTCGTGCAGCATGCCCTTGAAGGAGACGAACCAGTAGCGGTCGCCGATGCGCTCGGCGTGGTGGAACCAGGCGTCGGCGTCGGCGTCGAAGACCTTCTCCGTCGCCTGGCGATCGGCCACCTGACCCTTCTCGTCGAGCGTGACGGTGGCGATCTTGCCGTCGCCGCACAGCATGGCGAAGCGTGCCGGATGGCCGGCCGCCGGCAGCGTACCCCAGCAGCCGGGCGTCGTCACCTCGGCAGCGACTTTGCGCTCGGCGAGGTCGACGATCGTGATCGACGTGGCCGGCGTGGCGTTCTGCACCAGCGCGAAACGGCCGTTGCCGCTGAGGCTGAGCAGGCCGCGGTAGTTCAGTGTCTGAGCCCGCCGCGGCGGCAAAACGACCTCGAACTTGATCTCCAGCGTCTGCGCGTCCCAGACCTCGAGCACGTCGGTGCGGTCGCCACGCCCCCCGCGGCTCAGGTAGGAGGTTGCGACGTAGATCTCGTCGGCCTTGGCGCCGAGCGCGAAGCCACCCGCATAGCCGGTATGCAACTGGCCGAGGAACGCGCCGTTGGTGGCGTTGAAGATGCGCAGCCGGCCGTCGATGATGGAGTTGATCGAGATGTCGGCGACGTAGACACGCTCGCGCGGCGCGTTCGCCAGCGTCGTGGTGGTCAGGGTCTCGGGGGGCAATTCCGGCGGCTGGACCTTGGGTGCGGCCGCCCGCGCCGGCAGTGCCGCGGCCAGACACGCCGCCAAGCCGATCGCGGCGCAGGCCGACCGCAGCCGCGATGCCCGCGGGTGGATGCGTCGAATCATCTGATTTGCTCCTGCCTGCTCGCGTCCGACCGGGGTGCCCCGCCTTCGCGCACATCGACGATGACAGAGCATCGCCGATGCGGCATCGGCACAAGCACCGATGGAACGCCGGGCGAATCGCCGGCGACCGCCATCTACTTCTTGATGCTGATCACCTGCGGCTGAGTCACGGACTTCAGCCCGTCGACGCCGAACTCGACGCCCCACCCCGACCCCTTGACGCCGCCGAACGGCACCATCGGATGGATCATGCCGTGCTGGTTGATCCACACCGTGCCGGCCTGGATGCGCGAGGCCACCTGCCGCGCCTTGTCGACGTCGGTCGACCAGACCGAGGCGCCAAGCCCGGCATCCAGCCGGTTCGCGCTCGCGACGGCGTCGTCCACGTTGCGGTACTTGATGATCGGCAGCACCGGGCCGAACTGCTCCTCGTCGACCAGCGCGGCACCGTCGGCGATGTCGGTGACGAGCGTGAGCGGATAGAAGTTGCCGGGCCCCGGCTTGGGCGTGCCGCCGCAGACGATGGTGGCGCCCTCGGCGCGAGCGCGCTCGACCAGGCGCGAGACCTTGTCGAACTGCATGCGGTTCTGGATCGGCCCCATCACCATGCCGGGCTGCATGCCATCGCCCATCGGCATGGCCTCGGCCAGCGCCTTGAGTTCGGCCACCACGGCGTCGTGCAGGCTCTCGGGCACGTAGAGGCGCTTGGCGCAGGCGCAGGTCTGGCCCATGTTGATGAACGCGCCCCAGAACAGGCCCATGGCCATCGCCTTGGGGTCGGCATCGGGCAGCATGATGGCGGCGTCGTTGCCGCCGAGTTCCATCGTCGTGGGCGTCAGGTTGCGGGCGGCGGCGGCGGCGATCTTCGAGCCGGTGGCGCCCGAACCGGTGAACATGATCTTGTTCACGTCGGGGTTCTCGACCAGCCAGGAGCCCACCTCGCCCGCGCCGCTGACGGTGTTGAGCACGCCGGGCGGCAGCGCCTCGGCGATCAGGCGCACCATCTCGAGCGTGCCGATGCTGGTGTATTCCGACGGCTTGATGACGACGGTGTTGCCCGCGCGCAGCGACGGCACGATCTGCCAGATGGCGATCAGCAGCGGCCAGTTCCACGGCGCGATCGCCGCGACGACGCCGAAGGGCTTGCGGTGCATCTCGTCGCGGCGCGTCTCGTCTTCGAACACCACGTCGACCGGCAGGTCCAGGCTCGCGGGCACCTGCGTCCAGACCTCGCAGCCCCAGACTTCGAAGCGCGCGCCGGGAACCTGGTCGGGCCCCACGCCGCCGAGCGGCTTGCCCTGCTCGCGCGTCACCCAGGACGCCAGGTACTCCGAGTTGGCCTTGATGATCTCGGCCACCTTCCCCATGAGTGCCTTGCGTTCGGCGTCGGGCTTCGCGGCCCAGGCCGGTTGCGCCGCCTTGGCGGCCGCAACCGCGGCATCGACCTGCTCGCGCGTGCTGTGCGGCACGAGGCCGAGCGTCTCGCCGGTAGCCGGATTCCTGGACTCGAAGGTCGTGGCCGACGTGACGGGGCGGCCGTTCGAGATGTTGGCGTAGGTCTGCATCGCATGTCTCCGTCGTCCCGGACATCGGGCCGTCGCAGTGTGGGCAAACCGGGCCGGATCGGCATCGCGGACATTCGCATCGGGTGAACCCTAGGCTGCGACAGCCCCCCGCTCGCTGCACTCGTCGACGGGCCCTCCATAATCCCGTGCATCGCGTCATCGTGCGCCGCCGCGGCGCCGTCCGCAGCCACCCGATCGTGATCGACGACGACAACATCCTCAGCGTCCAGCGCCAGTTGCGCCGCCGCCTGTTCGAAGGCGAGACGGCCATCCGCTGGCGACCGGGTCGCGAGCTGGCGGCGCAGTTGCTCCTCTACCTCGACGATCCGCAGGCGTGCTGGCGCATCACGGCCGACTGGTTGCGCGAGATGCTCGACGCCGACCGTGTCGACGGCGGCTTCGGCGGCTACATCGGCGCCGGCGGTCAGGTCCGCGACTACGTCGTCATGGCCGAAGTGCAGCGCAACTCGCTCGCCCTGCCGTCCGTGCTGGGGCTGCGTTTCAGCGCCGCCGACCCGGCCCTGCGCGCCGTCTGGGCCGACGACGGCGTGGCGGCGATCACCGACGTGTCGCAGGAGCGCAGCTTCACCGAAGGCATGCGCGTCGCGCTGGGCTCGATCGGCACGCGCGCCAAGCTGGCGCTGCCGGTGCGCGACGGGCTCGAGCCGCTCGGCATCATCTGCGCCGACTGGCACCGCGAGACGCCGGCCTGGGACGCCTCGACCTGCAACGAGCTGGCCGGTCTTTCGCATTCCGCCCTGGGCCCGGTGCTGGCGACTGCCGCGCTGCTGGCTGCCGAACGGCGTGAACGCGAATGCCGGCAGGCCGCCGAGCCGCGGGCAACACCGCCGCCGGCAGGACTGCGGCAGTTGACGTCCGCCGAGATGAAGGTGGCTCGACTGGTGGCGATGGGCCTGAGCTACAAGGAAGTGGCCCGCCAGTTGCAAAGGTCGCTGTCGACGGTCGACCACCAGTTGCGCAGCATCCGCGACAAGCTGGGAGTGAGCTCGACGTCGCGCCTGGTGCGCCTGCTCAACGTGCAGTTCGATCGCCTGCCGCCCGAGCATTGAGCCTCGGGCCCGCGGGTCAGGCGTTGCGCGGCAACACGGTCAGGACGCGCACGATGAAGGCATGAAACTCCGTCATGTAGTTCTGCAGGAACTGCTTCGTGCTCTCGTCGGTGACCTCACCGTCGGCCGCAATCAGGCCCGGCTTGAAATGAATGTAGGCCTCGACGTTGTTCATCAGCGGCGAGTTGCAGAAGCACAGCACACCGCGCAGGTGGCTTTGCGCCACCGCGGTGCCGATCGATCCCGGCGAAGTGCCGATCACGCCGGAAGGCTTCTTCGTGAACGAGTTCTGCCCCCAGGGCCGACTGGCCCAGTCGATGGCGTTCTTCAGGCCACCGGGGATCGAGCGGTTGTACTCGGGCGTCACGAACAGGACAGCGTCGACATCGGCGACCGCCCGCTTGAGGGCACGCGCCACCGGCGGGAAATCGGCGTCGTAGTCGTAGCTGTAGAGCGGCAGATCCTTGATCGGGATCTCGCTCAGCTCCAGGTCGGGCGGCGCGAGCCGGACCAGTGCCTTGGCGAGCAGGCGGTTGATCGAAGCGGTGGCGAGGCTACCGACGAAATATCCGACCTTGTAGGTGGCCATGCGGTGCTCCTGGAATGTCCGGGGTGGAACCGCTTGTACGCCGAGGCCGACATGCCCGCAAGTCCGTCGCCAATGTCAGACTGACGCGTGGGGGCACGGTCTCTGGGGCCGGACGGGCGGCGTGACACCCGCAACGGCGCGATGGTGGTGAGCGACGATGCCAGTGGAGCGATCTTCCGGGTGACGCGCAAGTGAGGCGCCCTCTGCTTTCGCCTTCCAACCGGGCCGCTCCCCGATTTTCGGCTTTCATCACTCGAGAGTTTTCGTCACGGCGGGAGCCGCGTGCGACTCGATGCCATGGCCCGCCGCGACCCAGGCGTCGAGCCCGCCGGCCAGCGGGCGCACGCGAGTCAACCCGCGTTCGGCCAGCATGCGCGCGGCACTCGCGGCCGAGACTTCGTTCGGGCAGTTGCAGTACAGCACGATCTCGCGGTCGCGCGGCAGCTCGGCGAGAGCCTGCGGGATGAGCGCCGGCTCGATCGCGCGCGCACCGGGGATGCGCCGCGCATCGATGGCTCGCCCGGCTTGCGAGCGCACGTCGATCACGACCGGCGCACTTCCCGCCTCGATGAGGGCGCGCAGCTCATCGACGCTGATGCGCGACATCTCTACCGAGCGCAGGAAGGCACGCCGGCGCCAGCTGCGAAGCGCCAGCCAGGCGCAGGCCAGCGCCACCAGCACGACGGCCGCCGCGACACCCATCGTCGAGAGCGCCTCGAGCACGGCCTGAATCTGCTGCGCGAAGAGCGCGCCGATGCCGAGGAACAGCATGGCCCACACGAAGGAAGCGAGTGCATCGAAGAAAGTGAATGCGGGCAGCGTCATCCCGAGCGCTCCGGCCATCGGTGGCGCGACCACCGACACTCCGGGAATGAACTTGGCGGCGAGCAGCGAGGCGCCCCCCCAGCGCGCGATGAACGTTTCGCTCTGGGTGACGCACGAGTCCGGTGAGATCGAGATGCGGCACAGCAGCCTGAGAATGCGATAGCCGTAGACACGCCCGGCGAGGAACCAGGCGCCGTCGCCGATCACGCTGGCGACGACGGCCGCAACGAGCGCGGCGACGAACCAGATCTGCCCGCCGGCCGCCAGCGCACCGGCCACCACGAGGAACGGCGCGGCGGGCACCGGCAGGCCGATGCGCGAGGCGAGCGTCGCGGCGAACACGAGCCAGGCGCCGTAGTCGACGAGATGGGTGGTGAGTTCCGGCATGGCACGCGACTGCAACAGTCGTAGACGCGAGTGTCGGTCAAGATGCGCCGCGGTGCCGGCGAATGCGGGTGCGCATCGGCCTGCGCGCGCACGCCCGACAGGCCGGGATGCCGCGCCGGCGTGCGCTGGACACAGGACAGCTTCGGCTCTTGGTCGTGCGCCGAGTGACCCGCTGTCTCCGGTTCTGTCAGCGTGACAACTCCAAGGGGCCGCCAGACCCCGTGACGACGTCTACCCCCGGCGCGTGTCGATGAGCGCCTGGGCGGTGATCGCCTTCAGCGACGTGGTGCCGCAGCCCACCATCGCCAGCCGCAGCTCGGTGAAAGGACCGTTGCTTGCCGCGCCACCGGCAGCAGAGCACACTGGTCCACGTGCACGCGGTGAAGCAGGAGGTCGCGATGAAGGGTATTCGAGTCGAGCACGCACCTTGGCCGGCGTTGCACTACGAGGACTGGCGCGACACCCTGAACACGCTTCACTTGTGGACGCAGGTGGTCGGGAAGGTGCGGCTCGCGCTGACGCCCTGGCTCAACCACCAGTGGCATGTGCCGCTGTACGTTCATCCGCGAGGCCTGCGAACCTCCACGGTGCATCTGGGCTCGCGCATGCTCGAGATCGACTTCGACTTCGTCGACCATCGCCTCGCCGTGATCGTGTCCGACGGGCCGATCCGCGGGTTCGCGCTCGAGCCGATGTCCGTCGCGGCGTTCTACCGCCGCGTGATGGCCGAACTTCGCGCCGCCGGTATCGAGGTCGGGATCCACACCATGCCCAACGAGATCCCGCAGCCGATCCGCTTTGCGGAGGACGAGGTCCACGCCTCGTACGATCCGCCCGCGGTGCATCGGTTCTGGCTCGCGCTGATGCATGCCGACCGGGTGTTCCAGCAGTTTCGGACGTGCTTCCTCGGCAAGTGCAGCCCGGTTCACTTCTTCTGGGGCAGCTTCGACCTGGCCGTGACCCGCTACTCGGGACGGCCGGCCCCACGGCACCCCGGAGGCGTGCCCGGCCTGCCCGATGCCGTCACGCGCGAGGCGTATTCGCACGAGGTGAGCAGCGCCGGCTTCTGGCCGGGCAGCGCGGCCTATCCCCATGCGGCGTTCTACTCGTACGCGTATCCCGCGCCCGACGGATTTGCCGCAGCAACCGTCGAGCCGGCCGGTGCTTTCTGGTCCACGGAACTCGGCGAGTGGCTGCTTCCGTATGAAGTCGTCAGGAGCGCGTCGAACCCGGATGCCTCGTTGCTGAGCTTCCTGCAGACGACCTATCGCGCTGCGGCCGACCTCGGGCATTGGGACCGCAGCCTGGAGTGTCAGATCGGAGTGCCGGGGCGGCCCAGACTGCTCGACGACAGCGGCCGCGCGTGACCGCGCCGGGCATTCGGCATGAGAGCAAGAACGCCACGGGCTACTGCTCGACCTTCGCCGCTCGCAGCCGCAGTGCGTTGCCGATCACGCTGACCGACGACAGCGCCATCGCGGCAGCGGCAACCACCGGCGACAGCAGCAGGCCGAAGAAGGGGTAGAGCACGCCGGCCGCGAGCGGGATGCCGGCAACGTTGTAGGCGAACGAGAGAAACAGGTTCTGGCGGATGTTGCGCATGACCGCGTGCGACAGCGTCCTTGCGCGAACGATGCCCATCAGGTCGCCCTTGAGCAGCGTCACGCCTGAGCTCTCCATCGCCACGTCGGTGCCGGTGCCCATCGCGATGCCCACGGTGGCGGCGGCCAGCGCCGGCGAGTCGTTGACGCCGTCGCCCGCCATGGCCACGACCCGTCCCTCGTTCATCAAGCGCTGGACGACGGCGACCTTGTCTTCGGGGAACACCTCGGCCACGACCTCGTCGATGCCGAGTTGCCGGCCCACCGCTTCGGCCGTCGTCTTGCCGTCGCCGGTCAGCATCACGATGCGAATGCCGGCCGCGCGCAGCGCCTGCAGCGCCTGCGGCGTCGTCGCCTTGATGGGATCGGCGATCGCCGCGAAGCCCGCCAGCTTGCCGCCGATGGCGACGAAGATGACGGTGGCGGCCAACGCGCGCTGCTGCTCGGCCGCCGGCTGCAGGTTGACGGCGTCCACGCCGTGTTCGGCCAGGAACCTGGCGCTGCCCGAGACGACGTGCGTGCCATCGACCGTGCCCAGCACCCCCTTGCCGAGCGGTGAATCGAAGTCCGTCACCGCAGACAGGCTGAGCTTGCGCTCGAGCGCATCGTGCACGATGGCCAGCGCCAGCGGGTGCTCGCTGGCCCGCTCCACGCTGGCGAGCTTGCGCAGCAGGTCTTCGCGGCTGTTGCCGCCGGCGGCTTCGATGTGCACCACCTTCGGCCGCCCTTCGGTCAGCGTGCCGGTCTTGTCGACCACCAGCGTGTCGACCTTCTCCATCTTCTCGAGTGCCTCGGCATCGCGGATCAGCACGCCATGCTGCGCGCCCTTGCCGACACCGACCATGATCGACATCGGCGTCGCCAGGCCGAGCGCACACGGGCACGCGATGATGAGCACGGCGACCGCCGCGATGAGGGCGTAGCTGAAGGCCGGCGACGGGCCCCATAGCAGCCAGGCCACGAACGTCAGCGCCGCGATCAGGATGACGACCGGCACGAACCAGCCGGCGACCTGGTCGGCCATGCGCTGAATCGGCGCGCGGCTGCGCTGCGCGGCCGCCACCATGTGGACGATCTGCGAGAGCAAGGTGTCGGCGCCGACTTTCTCGGCGCGCATCACGAAGCCGCCGGTCTGATTGAGGGTGCCGGCCGTCACCGTGGAGCCGATGGCCTTGGCGACCGGGATAGGCTCGCCGGTGACCATGGCCTCGTCGACGTTGCCCTTGCCTTCGGTCAGCACGCCGTCGACCGGGATCTTCTCGCCGGGCCGCACGCGCAGCAGCGCGCCGACCTGGATGCTGTCGACCTGCACCGTTTCGTCGCTGCCGTCGGCTCTCACCATGACGGCCGTCTTCGGCGCCAGCCCGAGCAGCGCCTTGATCGCGCCCGAGGTCTTCTCTCGCGCGCGCAGCTCCAGCACCTGGCCCAGCAGCACCAGCACGGTGATGACGGCCGCGGCCTCGAAGTAGATCGGCACCGCGCCGTCCGCCAGCCGCAGCTCGGCCGGGAACAAGCCGGGTGCGATGGTGCCGACCATGCTGTAGGTCCAGGCCGCGCCGGTGCCCAGCGCGATGAGCGAGAACATGTTCAGGCTGCGGTTCTTCACCGACGCCACGGCGCGCACGAAGAACGGCCAGCCGGCCCAGAGCACCACCGGCGTGCCGAACAGGAGCTGAATCCAGTTCGACTGCTGCTGGCTCAGCAAGTGGCTCAGGTTCGTCAGGTGGCCGCCCATCTCCAGCGCGAAGACCGGCACCGTGAGCGCGGTGCCGATCCAGAAGCGCCGCGTCATGTCGCGCAACTCGGGGCTTTCGCCCTGATTGGCGGTCACGAGCACCGGCTCCAGCGCCATGCCGCACTTCGGGCAGTTGCCCGGGCCGATCTGGCGCACCTCGGGGTGCATCGGGCAGGTGTACTCGGCCTGCTTCGGGTCGCCTTGCGGTGCCGCCTTGCCCGCGGCCGGGGCCTGCGCGTGGCGGCCGTGTTCATGATGGGCACCGTCCATCACGGTGTCGTCGGGCATCACATGCTGGTCATGGTGTCCGTGTCGATGATGCTCGTGGGTCGTTCCGCGACCGGGCTGCATGGCGCTCTCCTTATTCCCGCGCCGTCGCAAGCTGCTGGACCTCAGGAGGCTCGACGGTATTGCCTACCAGACACCCCTTGGCGCAGGATGGCCTTCGGCATCAGCACGCCCTGCGAGTTGCCCATCCTGCGGATCGCTGCTTCCATGATCAGCTTCCCGGATCGTCCGCAAGCACAACGGTAGCATCGATGCGGACGGCAGGTCATCTCTACATTCAACATTGCGCTGACGAGCGCCGTCACGGACCTGCAGGCTCGACCCACTCCGCCGACAGCGACTCGGCCTGCCTCAGCACCGTCTCCGTCGCCTCCTCCTGCCGGTCAGGCGGGTACTTGTAGCGGCGCAGCAGCGTCTTCACCATCACGCGCAGCCTGGCGCGCACCGTCTCGCGTTTGGCCCAGTCCACGGTGACCGACTTGCGCAGGTTCTGCGTCAGCTCCACCGCAATCTTCTTCAGCGTCGCGTCGCCCAGTTCGCGCACCGCCGCCTCGTTCATGGTCAGCGCGTCGTAGAAAGCCATCTCGTCGCTGTTCAGGCCCAGCGTTTCGCCGCGTCGCGCCGCCTCCTGGAACTTCCTCGCCATCTCGATGAGCTCTTCGATGACCTGCGCCGTCTCGATGGCGCGGTTGCGGTAGCGGGTCAGGCTCTGCTGCAGCAGCTCCGAGAACTTGGCGCTCTGCACCACGTTGGTCTTGAAGCGCGACTTGATTTCGCCCTTCAGCAGCCGCTCGAGCAGCTCGACGGCAAGGTTGCGCTCCTTCATATGGCGCACGTCTTCGAGGAACTCGTCGGACAGCACGCCGATGTCCGGGCGTTTCAGGCCGGCGGCGGAGAAGATGTCGATGACCTCGTCGCTGACCACGGCGCGGCTGATGATCTGCCGCAGCGCGTGCTCCTTTTGCTCGTCGGTGAGCTTCCTGTCGGTGCCGCCGTGCTTGGTCAGCGCCGCCTTCACCGCCTGCAGGAAGGCCAGTTCGTCGCGGTGGGCCAGCGCCTCGTCCAGCGTGCAGCACAGCGCGAAGGCCTTGCTCGCGGCCAGCACCGCGTCGGCGAAGCGCTTCTTGCCGTCGTCCAGCCCCAGCACATGGTTGGCCACCGCCGGCAGCAGCTGCCAGGCCTTGCTGCGGAAGTCGGCGTAGTCGACGCCGTGCAGCATGTCGTGCAGCACGTCCATCTGCTCCTGCAGCACGGCCAGCGCCTCGCGCGCGTCGATGGTCGGCCTGCCGCGCCCGTGGGCCTGGGTGTAGTCGGCCAGCGCCGCCTTCAGCTCGTTGGCGATGCCGATGTAGTCCACCACCAGGCCGCCGGGCTTGTCCCTGAAGACGCGGTTCACGCGAGCGATGGCCTGCATCAAGTTGTGGCCGCGCATCGGCTTGTCCACATACATCGTGTGCAGGCACGGCGCGTCGAAGCCGGTCAGCCACATGTCGCGCACGATCACGAGCTTGAACGGGTCGGCCGGGTCCTTGAAGCGCTTCTCCAGGCTCGTGCGCGCCCCCTTCGGACGGATGTGCGGCTTGAGCAGCGCCTTGTCCGATGCCGATCCCGTGATCACCACCTTGATCGCGCCCTGCGTCGGGTCGTCGCTGTGCCAATCCGGCCGCAGCGCGACGATGGCGTCGTACAGGTGCACGCAGATCTCGCGGCTCATCGCCACGACCATGGCCTTGCCGTCCATCGCCGTCAGGCGGTTCTCGAAGTGGGCCACGATGTCGGCCGCCACCTTCTGGATGCGCGGCGGCGCGCCGACCAGCTGCTCCAGCGCGGCCCAGCGGCGCAGCCTTGCCACCTTGGCAGCATCGCCCTCCTCGCTCTCGGCGAGCTCGTCGACCTCGCTGTCGAGCAGGGTGACATCGGCCATCTTCAGCTCCAGCTTGGCGAGCCGGCTCTCGTAGTAGATGGGCACCGTGGCGCCGTCGCGCACCGCCTGCTCGATGTCGTAGATGTGGACGTAGTTGCCGAACACGGCGCGCGTGTCGCGATCGTCCAGGCTCACCGGCGTGCCGGTGAAGGCGACGAAGGTGGCGCCGGGCAGCGCGTCGCGCAGGTGCTGGGCATAGCCGTAGCGCACGGCGCTCGCGCCCGTGGTCAGCGGCGCTCCCGGCGGCGCCTTGCCTTCGGCCGCCAGGCTCGCCGTCGGCTCGTTGGCGGCCCCGACGGCGGGTTTGCCGTTCCCGCCGGTCAGCCGCGCCTCGAAGCCGTACTGGCTGCGGTGCGCCTCGTCGCAGATGACGACGATGTTCCGGCGCTCCGAGAGCACCGGGAAAGCGTCCTCGTCCTCGCCCGGCGTGAACTTCTGGATCGTCGTGAAGACGACGCCGCCCGAGGGGCGGTTGGCCAGCAGCCGGCGCAGCTCGGGCCGGGTGCCGGCCTGCACCGGCGTTTCGCGCAACATCTCGGCGGCCGCGGCGAACACGCCGAACAGCTGGTTGTCCAGGTCGTTGCGGTCGTTGACGATCACGATCGTCGGATTGCCCATCGCCGGGTGCGCCATCAAGGCACCGGCCAGGCACGTCATCTCGATGCTCTTGCCCGCGCCCTGCGTGTGCCACACCACCCCGCCCTTGCGCGTGCCGCCGGGCGCCGAGGCTTCGAGCACGCTCTGCACCACGGCCCGCACGGCATGGAACTGGTGGTAGCCGGCCACCTTCTTGACCAGCCGGCCGGCGGACTCGCTCTCGTCGAAGATCACGAAGTGGCGCAAGTACTCCAGCAGCACATCGCGCCGGAACAGACCCAGCACCAGCGTCTCGAGCTCGCGCAGCGCGCCCAGCGGATCGGTCGCCACGCCGTCGATGGTGCGCCAGGCCATGAAGCGCTCGCGTTCGCTCGTGAGCGCGCCCATGCGCGCCTCGGTGCCGTCGCTGATGACCTGCAACACGTTGGCGTGGAACAGCTCGGGGATGTCCTGCTGGTAGGCCTGGAGCTGGTTCCACGCGGCCCAGATGTCGGCGTCCTCGTCGCCGGGGTTCTTCAGCTCGACGACGACCAGCGGCAGGCCGTTGACGAACAGCACCACATCGGCCCGGCGCGTCAGCTTCGCCCCTTGCACGCTGAACTGGTTGACGGCGAGCCAGTCGTTGGCCGCCACGTCGGCGAAGGCCAGCAGCCGCACACGGTCGCCGCGCGTCTCGCCGTCCTTCTGGAACTCGACCGGCACGCCGTCGACCAGCCAGCGGTGCACCTGGCGGTTGGCGTTGACGAGGCCCGGCACGTTCGGATTCAGCACGCGGCGCAGCGCATCGTCGCGGGCACCGGGCGGGATGTGCGGGTTCAGCCGCGCGATCGCCGCGCGCAGCCGGCCTGCCAGCACAACTTCGCGATAGCTGGCGCGCTCGGTGCCCGGCGTCCTGGCATCGGGCGGGGAGATGTCGGGGCCGTGGGCGGTGGACCAGCCCAGACCGGCCAGCCACTGCAGCAGCGACTGCTCGACGGCGTCTTCGCTGATGCCGGCTTTCACGGCCCGTCACCTTCCGGCTGGGTCAATGCGCCCGGCACGTCGCGCGCGCCATGCAAGACACGCCAGATTTCGACGTGCGGCGCTCGCTGAAGGTAGAAGACCTGGTACGGGAAATGCGCGAGCGGCCAGACGCGCAGATCGGGCATGTTCAATGCCTCACCCCACCGCGGCGAACCGATGCCGGGTTGCCGTGCGATCCGCTGGCAGGCAGCGTCCAGCTCGGCAAGGAACCGCAGGCCCAGTGCCTCGCCGCCCTCGTCGGCATACCAGTCCGCCACAGCCTCGACGTCGGCTCGTGCCGCTGCGCGGATGACGAGCCGCGCGGACGCCGAAGCCACGCGGCTCAGGCTCCGCTGGATTGCCGGCGCCGCGCGTTGGCAGCAGCCGGTGCAGCACCCTTTGCAGCTGCGCGCCGGCGCACACGTTCGCGCAGGCCCTCGAAGTAGGCCGCGTCGGCCTCGCCGACGATCGGCGATGCGGCGCCTTCGAGCAGCAGCTGACGCAGCTGCTCTTGCTCCTTTTCGCGGCGGATCAATGCGCGCAGGTACTCGCTGCTGCTGGTGTAGCCGCGACCGGCGACCTGCTCGTCGACGAAGGCCTTCAGCTCGTCGGGCAGCGAAATGTTCATCGTGCTCATGGCGGCAGATTAGCCGCCTTGGCAAAGATTGGCAAGGCGACGCTCAGACCGGCGGGCCGGCGATGTCGGGGCGCAGATCGGGGCCGAGAGGAAAGGCGTCGAGCCCGAATCCCATCGATGCGGGTGTGATGCCGTGCTCCGCATAGTGCGCCCAGCAGGCCAGCACCAAGCGCAGGCGCGACCAGGTCGCCTCGTGGACGCGATAGCGCAGATCCGGGCACTGGAAGATCCAGGGCGTGAGGTACAGATAGCTTTCCGGGCAAGCGAAGAGGTCGGTGTCTGCGCAGCGCCTGCGCGTCGCATGCTGCGCAAGACGCACCCAGCGGCCACCGAGGAGCGTGTGAACGATCGCGCGGGCCCGATCCGGATCGACAGCCGAGGACGACGACTGGACGGCCTGCTCGTAGGTATCGAGACAGCGAACGACGCCGAGCCGACCCGCCGATGCGTACTTGCGCCACACCGCCTGCCGGGCCATGCGGGCGAAGCAGGCCTGGTCGGGATCGGCGCCGCCGTCCTGCATGAAGATGCAAGTCAACTCGCCGGGCCGCGCGATGCCTTGCTCCAGCCGATGCGCGAAGCTCGACAGCCGCCGATGCGTGCGGACGGCTCGCTGCTGCGCCGAGGGCTGCGCGTCAACGCCCTGCGGTAGCGGCGGGACGTCGGGATTCATGTCATGCCACGAGCTCGCGGGCTTCGGGGAGGCGGAGCTTGCCGGAGATGAGGCGGGGAAGCAGCGTGTCGCGGAGCGCGGTCAAGTTCTTGGCCGCCCATCGGTTCTCGCCGACCTTCGCAAGCAACGGTCTTGCGACACGGGTGAACGAGTCGTAAGCAGCGCTCGGAGCCAATGCCAACGCAAGGCCAGCCACTTGGTCAGCCTTAACGCGCTGATGGCTGTTGGACGTGCCGGTAACGAGCGTGCGGACAGAAGCCGCGAACGCGGCGCTCGTCAGCGTGCAGTAGATGACTTCCGCGCTTGCGGCTCGATTGGCGACCCATGGCAGAAACTCTGTCGAGCAAACTGCTCCGTCGCCTACTCGCGCAGGAAACCAAACACGTGGGATGCGCGGGTTCAGTTTGGACTGCAACACGGCGCCCGCTGGCACCCGGGTCTTGTTGCTCTTGATGGCCTCGCCGAGTTCTAAGACCGGTAGCTGATCAGCGTCGAAGGCAGGCAGGCTGTAGTGCTCGAAGCTGGCGTGGGGTGCGTTCATCGGGTTGACCGACCCCTTTGCCAGCACGGCCAGGTCGCCGAACGTCCCCGCTCTCCACCCCTTCGGCATCAATCCGAGTGTCGATTCCTCGAACTCGGCGGGAAACAGCGCGGCCGTGGCGGCGTCCATGCCTTCGGGCTCGCGGCCCTGGCCTAAAGCGCGCACCGGGTCGAAGTCGATGAACCAGCTCTTGAACAGGGCTTGGGCGATGGATTCGAGGGTGGCGTTGGTTTGGCGCAGGAGGTCGATGCGGTCGTCGATCGCCTGCAGCACTTCGACGATTCGGTCTTGTTCGGCGCGGCTCGGAGCCCGGACCTTCATGCCGTAGATGTAGTTTCTATTCAGCGATGGCTGCGCGCTTCCAGAGTTGTAGCCGGCCAAATCGAGTGTTTGAAGAAGGTAGTACGCGAAGCGCGGGTGGTTACCGAGGAAATCGGTGACATACAAGCAAGTGTTGTGCGGCCAGTAGTCAACGGCAGAGAAGTGGACGCGCCCGATGGATGCGCCGCTTCGTCCGACAACAACGCCCGGCCCCTTCGCCCGCGCTTCCGAGTGCGTTCCATTCGGCCCTGCGGAACCCATCACAGGAACAAGCCCCGGGCGCTGTTCGCTTGCCGTGAGGTCATGCCCTCGTTGCAGCCGAACGAAGTCGCCTAAGGCGCAGTCGCGCCAATCAGACCGCATAGCCCATTGAACCGAGCTTCTCCCGGATCACCGCATCCAGCTCCGCCCCCTTCGCCATCTGCTCGGCGAGTTGCGCGGTCAGCCGCTCCATCTTCTCGGCGAACGCCTCGTCGTCGTCCTCGGCCGCCTCGGCGCCGACGTAGCGCCCCGGCGTCAGGACATGGCCGTGCTCGGCAATCTCGGCCAGCTTCACGGCCCGGCAGAAACCGGGCACGTCGGCATACGGTCCGTCCGCACCGTCTTCGCCATCGGCGCGCCAGCGGTGCACCGTGGTGGCGATGCGCGCCACGTCTGCATCGTCGAACACGCGCGTCACGCGCGTGTCCATGCGGCCGAGCTTGCGCGCGTCGATGAACAGCACTTCGCCGCGCCGGTCGCGGCCCTCACCCCCCGCCCTCTCCCGTGCGCGGGAGAGGGAGCCGGACTTGTCCTTCGCGAGAAACCACAGGCAAGCCGGGATCTGCGTGTTGAAGAAGAGCTGCGGCGGCAGCGCGACCATCACGTCGACCACGTCGGCCTCGACCATCGCCTTGCGAATGGCGCCCTCGTTGTTCTGGTTGCTGCTCATGCTGCCGTTGGCCAGCACGACGCCGGCCTGGCCGCGCGGGCTCAGGTGGTGCAGGATGTGCTGCAGCCAGGCGTAGTTGGCGTTGCCGGCCGGCGGCGTGCCGTGCGCCCAGCGCTTGTCGTCGGCCAGGCGCTCGCCGCCCCAGTCGCTGATGTTGAACGGCGGATTCGCGAGCACGTAGTCGGCGCGCAGGTCGGGGTGCTGGTCGCGGTGGAAGGTGTCGGCCGGCTCCTTGCCGAGGTCGGCCGCGAAGCCGCGGATCGCGAGGTTCATCGCCACCAGCCGCCAGGTGGTCGGGTTGGCCTCCTGGCCGTAGATGCTGATGTCGTCGGCCTTGCCGCCGTGGCTCTCGATGAACTTCTCGCTCTGCACGAACATGCCGCCCGAGCCGCAGCACGGGTCGTACACGCGGCCCTGGTGCGGCGCCAGCACTTCCACCAGCACCTTCACCACCGAGGCCGGCGTGTAGAACTGGCCGCCCTTCTTGCCCTCGGCGGTGGCGAACTGGCCGAGGAAGTATTCGTAGACCTCGCCGAGCAGGTCTTTCGCGCGATGCCCCTCGCCGAAGCCGATGGTCGACACCAGGTCGACCAGCTCGCCCAGGCGGCCCGGCTCGAGCTGCGTGCGGCCGAATCGCTTGTCGAGGATGCCCTTCAGGCGCGGGTTGTCGGCCTCGATGGCCTCCAGCGCGGCGTCGATGCGCACGCCGATGTGCGACTGCTTGGCCTGCGCGCGGAGTGCCTCCCAGCGCGCCGACGCCGGCACCCAGAACACGTTGGCCATCGTGTAGTAGTCGCGCTCTTCCAGCGCCTGGGCGTGGTCCGCCGCGTCGGGCAGGTGGAGGTCGCCGGCGTCGTCCGCGAACGCGGCCAGGAGCTGGACACGGCGCTCGTCGAAGGCGTCGGAGATGTACTTGAGGAAGATGAGGCCGAGGACGATGTGCTTGTACTCGGCGGCGTCCATGCTCGAGCGCAGCTTGTCGGCGGCGGTCCAGAGGGTCTTCTTCAGGTCCTGGTTCATGGCGTGCGACAAACAAAAAAGCCGGGCCATTTGGCCCGGCTCGTTCCGGATTCGTTGGGGTGGCTGATGGGACTCGAACCCACGACGACCAGAATCACAATCTGGGACTCTACCAACTGAGCTACAGCCACCGCAGAGGGCGAAAGTATAGCGGAAGGCCCTCTCGCGCCCGCCGCGCGTGCGGCCCCGCGCACGAGGCGCGAAGGCCGCTCAGGCGTTGCGAACTTCAGCGCGACGCGCCCGACGCGGCGCTGTCCGCAGCAGCCGCTGCCGGCTCCTGCACCTCGACCTTGAAGCGCTTTTTCAGCGCCTCGTAGTAGGCCTGCGATTCGGCAGCCGCCCAGACGCCGGCGTATTGCGCCTGGCCCTGCTTCGCGTCGGCGGCGACCGGGTCGCGCCCCGCGACGGCGATGACGCGCGCGACGGCGTAGCCCTGCGCGCCGAGATCGACGCCGAGCCACGCCGGCAGCTTGGCTGCGTCGGCCTGCAGCACGGCGTCGAGCACTTCGCGCGGCAAGTCGCGCGGCTGCGCGCGCGACACCCGGACCGGCGCGCCGGGCAGCGGCTTGCCATCGCTGCGCCCTTCGGCCAGGCGCGCCTCGCCGGCCTTGCGCGCGAGTTCGGCGGCCTTGGCGTTGCGCACCGCGTCGCGCACTTGCGCCTTCACCTCGTCGATCGGGCGGCGCCGCGCCGGCGCGTATTCGACGACACGGCCCGAGGCGAGCTGGTTCGCGCCGACCTCGACGGCTTCCGTGTTGCGCTTGTTGCGCAGCACCTCGGTGCCGAACAGCGCGTCGAGGAAGCGCCGGTTCGCCAGCGCGCCGGTCGCATCCGGCGCCGGCTGCCGCTGCACCGTTGCGCTGCGGATTTCGAGCTTCAGCTTCTCGGCCGCAGGCTGCAGGCTGTCGGACTGCTCGAAGACGGTGTTGGTGAACTGCTCGGCCGCCTCGGCGTAGAGCTTCTGCGCGAGCTGCTTCTTCGCCTCGGCCTCGATCTCGGCGCGCACGGCGTCGAACGGCTTCTTCTCGCCGCCGCGCTTGCCGGTCGCGGCGATGACGTGGTAGCCGAAGTCGGACTCGACGACACCGCTGGTCTGACCGGGCGCGAGCGCGAAGGCAGCGTCCTCGAACGGCTTGACCATCGCGCCGCGGCCGAACCAGCCGAGGTCGCCGCCCTGCGCGGCCGAGCCCGGGTCGTCGGAATGCTTGCGTGCGAGTTCGGCGAACGCGGCCGGGGACTTCTTCGCGTCGGCCAGCAGCGACTCGGCCTTGGCCTTCGCCTTGGCGCGCTCGTCGGCCGGCGCACCCTTGTCGGCCTTGACGAGGATGTGGCTCGCGCGCCGCTCCTCGGGCGCGGCGTAGCGCGCCTCGTTCTCGGCGTAGTACTTGCGCAGTTCGTCCTCGGGCACCGTCAGGCCCTTGGTCAGCGTCTCGAGGTCGAGCACGGCGTATTCGATGCGCGCCTGCTCGGGAGACTCGAACTGCCCGGCGTGCGCGGGGTCGTCGTACCAGGCCTGGATGTCGGCATCGGCCACCGCCACGTTGTCGAGCTGGCTCTTCACGTCGAAGCGCTGGATCTGCACCTCGCGCTGCTGGAACAGCGCATCGAGCGCGGAAGCCGTCACCGTCGCCGGCGCGATCGCGCTGCGCTCGATGCCGGCCATCACCTGCTGCAGCGAGAGATCCTGGCGCAGCCGCGCGGCGAACTGCTCCGACGTCATGCCCTGCGCCATCAGCAGCTCCTTGTTGACGCTGCCGTCGGGGTTGCGCAGGAAGGCGAGCTGCGGGTCGTTCTGGAACACGCGCTGCAGCCGATCGTCCGTCGTCATGAGGTGGAGCTTGTCGGCAGCGGCGAACATCACGCGCTCGCGCACCAGCGCATCGAGCGTCTGGCGCCTCATCTCGGGCGTGTCGAACATCGCTGCGTCGACGCCGGGCATCTGGCGACGCATGCGCTCGATCTGGTTGCGATGCGCCGCATCGAGCTCGGCCTGCGCGATGTCGCGCCCGGCCACCGTCGCGACCGGCACCTGCTGCCCTTCGCCGTAGCGGTCGTAGCCCTGGATACCGAAGAAGACGAACGACGGGAAGATCAGCAACACCAGCACGAACTGCAGCAACCGGGTGTGCTTGCGGACAAAATCGAACATCGTGGGAAGCCTCGCAATGATGCGGCGCGGCGCAAAAGCGCCGAAGGCGAACCGGGGTTCGCCTTCGTGGTGCTCGCCGGGTGGCGATTCTAGTGGACGCGCCGTCGCGGCTGGCTGCGATCCCGGTGGTGGGTGCTGACGGTCTCGAACCGCCGACCTACGCCTTGTAAGGGCGCCGCTCTACCGACTGAGCTAAGCACCCGGGATGCGTTTCAGTTGAGCGCGTCCTTCAGCGCCTTGCCGGGGCGGAACTTCGGCACCTTGGCGGCCTTGATCTTGATCGCCGCGCCGGTGCGCGGGTTGCGGCCGCTGCGTGCCGCGCGCTTGCTGACGGAGAACGTGCCGAAGCCGACCAGCGAGACGCTGCCGCTCTTCTTCAAGGTCGAGCGCACGCCGCCGATCATCGCCTCCAGGGCGCGTGTCGCAGCCGCCTTGGAGATGTCCGCCTGCTTGGCGATGTGCTCGATCAGTTCAGTCTTGTTCACGAAAGTACCCCCTCTCAAGGTGTCTCAAGGTTGCCTCACGCATCGCGCGAGGCGTGTCCGAAAACGGTGTGTGCGCCGCAGAACGACGCCGTCGCGGGGCGAAACGATTACAGCCGCGCCCCAGGGGGAGTGTCAAGCGCGGAAGCGGACTCCATGCACAAAGATTTTCGCTCCGCCGCGCGCCGATCTCGCGCTTCCACGCTTGACAAGCGCGCCCGGCCTGCTAGTTGCGGATCGCGAGCCAGACGCCGATCGCCGTCAGCACCATGCCGGCGAGCACGAGCGGCGTCAGCAATTCGCCGAACAGCAGCCAGCCCATCGCCGCGGTGCACGGCGGCACGAGGTAGAGCAGACTCGTCACGCGCGTCGCCGCACCGCGCTGGATCAGCAGATACAGCAGCGAGTTGCCGCCCAGCGTCAGCGCGAACACCGACCACGCGAGCGCGCCGATCAGCTCGGGGTGCCAGCGCACCGCCTCGCTCTCGAGCGCGGCCAGCGGCAGCATGACGGCGAAAGCGGCCAGCATCTGCACCGCGTTGGCGCTGCGCACGTCGCACGGTGCGACGTGCGCCTTCTGGTACAGCGTGCCCGCCGTGATCGACAGCAGCGCGAACACGCAGAGTGCGAGGTTGGCGGCGCCGATCTCGCCGGCGCCGAGCTTGCGCCAGACGACGAGCAGCAGCCCCGCGAAGCCGAGCAGCAGGCCGGCCCATTGCCTCGCCGAGACGTGCGACGAGCTGCCGCGCTCCACGCCGGCGCGCGACACCCACAGCGCCGTCAGCACCGGCTGCAGACCGACGATAAGCGCGACGGTGCCGGCCGACGCGCCCTGCTTCACAGCCGCCCACACGCCGCCGAGATAGCCGCCGTTGAGCAGCACGCCGACGACGGCCAGGTGCAGCCACTGCATGCGGCCGCGCGGCCACGCCGGCCGCGACAGCGCGATCCATACGCCGAAGCAGGCGATCGACAGCGCAAAGCGGATGACGAGGAACTTGAGCGGCGGCGCATGCGGCATGCCATAGCGCGCGACGATGAAACCGGTGCTCCAGATGACGACGAAGACCCAGGGCATCGCGGCGAGCAACGCGCCGCGTCGAGCGTCGGCGGCTGTCACTGGTGCGTCTTGGCGCGGATCTCGGGCAGCGCCTTCTGCAGGTAATAGACCATCGACCAGATCGTCAGCGCCGCGGCGACGACGATCAGCACCGTGCCCCAGACTCGCGTGTCGATCAGGTCGAACAGGACTCCGTCATAGAGCAGGAACGGGATCGCGACGAGTTGCGCCACCGTCTTGGCCTTGCCGACCATGTGCACGGCGACGCTGCGCGCCGCGCCGATCTGCGCCATCCACTCGCGCAGCGCCGAGATCGCGATCTCGCGGCCGATGATGACGAGCGCGATCAGCGCGTGCAGCCGGTTCAGGTGCACCAGCACGACGAGCGCGGCGCAGACCAGGATCTTGTCGGCCACCGGGTCGAGGAAGGCGCCGAAGGCCGAGGTCTGGTTCAGGCGCCGCGCCAGCCAGCCGTCGAGCCAGTCGGTGAACGCGACAACGACGAACATCGTCGTGGCCAGGAGGTTCTGCGTCTCGGGCGCGAGCTTCACGTAGAACACGCCGACGACCAGCGGTATCGCGAGCAGTCGCGCCCAGGTCAGCAGCGTCGGCAGCGTCGTGAACATGCGGGCATTGTGCCCGCATGCCGGCGTGCAGCCGCGAGGCGCGGATTCAGTCCAATGATCGCGGCTTGAAGCGGCGGTCGTCGTCGAACAGGAATGCCTCGGTGAACTTCCACGGTCGCGCCAGCCGCGACACGTCGCCGAACGGCGCGGCGCGGCGCACTGCGTCGATCGCGAGCTGCGTCGTGTCGCGCGCCTGGCGCGGGTGGCGCAGCACCTCGATGCGGCGCACGCTGCCGTCGGCGTTCAACTCGATCTCGAGCACGGGGATCGCGAGCAGCACTTCGGGCGCAACGCTGGTGTAGCTGCCCTGGGGGTTGGCCGCGATCATGCGCCGCGCCGCCTGCAGGCGCAGATGTTCCCAGCTGCGCGCCGTCTCGGGCGTCGGCAGCGTGATCGCCGTGGCGGGCGGCGCCGGCGGACGGGCCTGCGCCGGCGGCGGCGCCTCGGGCTCGGCCGGGGGCCGCACGGGCTGGGGTGCGCAGCCGGCGATCGCGATGCCGACGAGTCCGTAGACGAAACGCTTGCGGTCAGTGCAACGCACGATAGATCTCCTCGGCCAGTTCACGCGAGATGCCGTCGACGCCGGCCAGGTCGTCGACGCTCGCATTGCCCACGCCGCGCAGGCCGCCGAAGCGCTGCAGCAGGCGCGCGCGCTTCTTCGGCCCGACGCCGGCCACGTCTTCCAGGCGGCTCGCCTTGGTGCGCACGCTGGCGCGCCGCGCGCGCATGCCGGTGATCGCGAAGCGGTGCGCCTCGTCGCGGATCTGCGCGACCAGCATCAGCGCCGCCGAGTCGCGGCCGAGCGCCACCTTCGGCCGGCCGTCGGCGAACACGAGTTCCTCCAGCCCGATCTTGCGCCCCTCGCCCTTCTCGACGCCGACGATCAGACCGGCGTCGAGCCCCAGTTCCTCGAACACTTCGCGCGCCATCGCGACCTGGCCGCGGCCGCCGTCGACGAGCACCAGATCGGGCATGCGTGCGGCGCCCTCGGCCAGCGCCTCGGCGACCTTGGCGTAGCGCCGCATCAGCACCTGGCGCATCGCGGCGTAGTCGTCGCCGCCGGCGATGCCGGCGATGTTGTAGCGGCGGTACTGGCTCGGCTGCATGCGGTGGTTCTCGAACACGACGCACGAGGCCTGCGTCGCCTCGCCCGCCGTGTGGCTGATGTCGAAGCACTCGATGCGCAGCGTCTCGAGCCGCTCGTGCGCGAGGTCGAGCGCTTCGGCCAGCGCGCGCGTGCGCGCCTGCTGCGAGCCCTCTTCGGCGAGCAGCCGCGCCAGCGCCAGCCCGGCGCCCTGGGTCGCCATCTCGAGCCAGATGCGGCGCTGGCCGCGCGGCTGGTGCTGCGCGGCGAGCCTCACGCCGCACTGCTGCGACAGCGCATCGAGCAACGCGCGATCGACCGCCCGCCCGGTGACGAGCAGCGGCGGCGGCGGCGTGCCCAGGTAATGCTGCGCGACGAAGGCTTCGAGCACGAGCAGTTCGGCGTCGCGCGGCGCGGCGGCGTCGCCGGCTTGCGCCATGCCTTCGCTGCCTTCGCCGCTTTCGCCGGCGACGATCGCCGCCGCCTCGTCGACGTGCGTCGGGAAGTACGACCGGTCGCCGAGGTGGCGGCCGCCGCGCACCATCGCGAGGTTGACGCAGGCGCGCCCGCCCTGCACGCGCACCGCGAGGATGTCGACGTCGCGGTCGCGACCGCTGGCGCTGCTCTCGTCGACGGCCTGCTGGTGCAGCACCCGAGACAGCGCGGCGAGCTGGTTGCGGATCTCGGTCGCCTGCTCGAACTCGAGCGCTTCGGCGTGCGCCATCATGCGCGCCTGCAGCGCGTCGATCACCTGCTGCTGCTCGCCCTGCAGGAAGCGCTCGGTGCTGGCGACGTCGCGCGCGTAGTCCTCGGTTGTGACGAGACCCACGCAGGGCCCCGAGCAGCGCTTGACCTGGTACAGCAGGCAGGGCCGCGAGCGGTTGGCGAACACGGTGTCCTCGCAGGTGCGCAAGCGAAACACCTTCTGGATCAGCTGGATCGACTCCTTCACTGCCCAGGCGCTCGGGTACGGCCCGAAGTAGCGGTGCTTGCGATCCACCGCGCCGCGGTAGTAGGCGACGCGCGGGTACGCGTGCGACACGATCTTCAGGTACGGGTAGCTCTTGTCGTCGCGAAACAGGATGTTGAAGCGCGGCGCCAGCGTCTTGATCAGGTTGTTCTCGAGCAGCAGCGCCTCGGCTTCGGAGCGCACCACCGTCGTCTCGAGCCGCGCGATGCGCGCCACCATCACGCCGATACGCGTGCCGCCGTGGTCCTTGTGCAGGTAGCTGGCGACCCGCTTTTTCAGGTTGCGCGCCTTGCCGACGTAGAGCACCCCGCCCTGCGCATCGAACCAGCGATAGACGCCGGGCAACGACGGCAGCGCTGCAACCTCGGCGAGCAGGCGCTCGCGCTCCGCGTCGGCGGTTGCGACTGCAGGCGCCGGCTCGCTGTGTTCCGTCGCCTGCGGCTCGTGCTGGGAGTTCACGCGCTCATTGTGCCGCGCGGTGCCCCGGGATAATCGCGTCATGCTGTGGGACGTGTTCTGTCGTGTCGTCGACAACTGGGGCGACATCGGCGTGGGCTGGCGCTTCGCGCGAGAACTCGCCGCGCGCGGCGAAGCGGTGCGCCTGTGGATCGACGACGCCTCGGCGCTGGCGTGGATGGCGCCCGGCGGCGCACCCGGCGTCGAAGTGATCGAATGGCGCGACGCGACACCGCCGCGCGAGCCGGGCGACGTCGTCGTCGAGCTGTTCGGCTGCGATCCGCCGCCCGCCTTCGTCCTGCGCATGCGGCGCGACAAGCCGCCGCTGTGGATCGATCTCGAGTACCTCAGCGCCGAGCCCTATGTCGAACGCAGCCACGGCCTGCCGTCGCCGCAGCAGGCGGGGCCCGGCGCCGGCCTCACGCGCTGGTTCTTCTACCCCGGCTTCACGCCGGCGACCGGCGGTCTGCTCCGCGAGCGCGGCCTGGCCGACGCACGCCGCGGCTTCGAGCGCGACGCCTGGTTCGCCGCGCACGGCATCGCACCGCGCGCCGGCGAGCAGGTCGTGAGCCTGTTCTGCTACGACAACGCGGCGCTGCCGGCGCTGCTCGACACGCTGGAGCGCACGCCGACGCTGCTGCTCGTCACGCCCGACCATGCGGCGCGCCGGGTGCGCGCCGCGCACGGTGCCGCGCCAGCGCGCGACGCGCTGCGCATCCACGATCTGCCCTGGCTGACGCAGCCCGACTTCGACCGCCTGCTGTGGGCCTGCGACCTGAACTTCGTGCGCGGCGAAGATTCCTTCGTGCGCGCGCAATGGGCCGCGCGGCCCTTCGTCTGGCACATCTATCCGCAGGACGACGCGGTGCACGCGCGCAAGCTCGACGCCTTCCTCGACCGCTACCTCGACGGCGCCGACCCCGCCTTCGCCGACGCGCTGCGCGCGCTCTGGTTCGCCTGGATCGGCCGCCGGCCGTGGCCCGACGCCTGGCCCGATGCCGCCGCCTGGGCCGCGCACGCCGGCCGCTGGCAGGAGCGCGTGGAAGCGCAACCGGATCTCGTGACCCGGCTGCTGGCTTTCGTCGCCGCGCGGACAGGCTAAAATCGTTCGTTTTTGCAGCGGCGCTCCACGCCGCGTGCTACCCCCAACCGCAGCGGCAACCGAACCACCATGAAGATCGCACAGGAAATCCGGGCCGGCAACGTGATCATGCAAGGCAAGGATCCGATGGTCGTGCTCAAGACGGAGTACAGCCGCGGCGGACGCAACGCCGCCACGGTGCGCATGAAGCTCAAGAGCCTGCTGAGCAACTCCGGCACCGAAGTCGTCTTCAAGGCCGACGACAAGATGGACCAGATCGTGCTCGACAAGAAGGAGTGCACCTACTCCTACTTCGCCGACCCGATGTACGTCTTCATGGACAGCGAGTACAACCAGTTCGAGGTCGAGGCCGAGAACATGGGCGACGCCATCAGCTACCTCGAGGACGGCATGGCGGTCGAGGTCGTGTTCTACGACGGCAAGGCGATCTCGGTCGAACTGCCGACCACCGTGGTGCGCGAAGTGACGACGGAGCCCGCCGTCAAGGGCGACACCTCGGGCAAGGTGATGAAGCCGGCGAAGACCGCCACCGGCTTCGAGATCGCCGTGCCGCTGTTCGTCGAGAACGGCGACAAGATCGAGATCGACACGCGCACGCACGAGTACCGCAAGCGGGTGTGAGGGACTGACGGCACCCCGCTCGCCGGGTAGGGCGAGCGACCCATCGAGAGGGTTCGGGCCTTGCTTGGGGCGGCCCGGCGCGGCGGCCGGCTTCGCGTGAAGCGCGGCATTGATCTCGATCACGATCGCTGCGCGGCAGGCCCCGGTACGCGGGCAATCCCGACGCCCGACGCGGGGCGAAGCTTCCATAATCGCCCGCCGTGAACCGGCGCCATGGTGGCGCCGCGAAGAACTGGAGGCTCCGATGGTCCGCTTCACCCGTCGCATCGCACTGTTCGCGTCCCTGTCGGTTTGCCTGGGGCTCGGCGCCGCAGGCGCCGCGCTGGCCCAGCCGGCCAAGACGGTGCGCATCCTGGTCGGATTCCCCGCCGGCGGCGGAACGGACGCGATCGCGCGCCTGCTCGGCGAAAAACTGAAGGACGAACTCGGCGTGCCGGTGATCGTCGAGAACAAGCCCGGCGCCGGTGGGCAGCTCGCCGCGCATGCCTTGAAGGCCGCGCCGGCCGACGGCAGCACATTCTTCATCTCGCACGACCACACGATCACGATCCTGCCGATGGTGACCAAGAACCCGGGCTTCGACTCGGCGCGCGACTTCGTGCCGGTGGCCGGTTTCGCGAACTTCGTCAATGCCTTCGCGCTCTCGTCGGGCACGCCGGCCACGAGCCTCAACGACTACGTGGCCTGGGTGCGCAGCCAGGGCCAGGGCAAGGGCGCCGTCGGCGTGCCGGCGCCGGCCTCGACGCCCGAGTTCCTGGTCAAGGTGCTCGGCGAGAAGTTCAAGCTCGACCTCGTCTCGGCGCCCTACCGCGGCAGCGCACCGATGATCGGCGACATGCTCGGCAACCAGATTGCTGCCGGGGTCGGCTCGGTGCCCGACTTCATCGACAACCACAAGGGCGGACGCCTCCGCGTCGTCGCCGTCCTCGGGCCCAAGCGCCAGCCGACGCTGCCCGACGTGCCGACCCTGGCCGAGCTCGGCATCGCCGGTTTCGAGGACATGCCGTTCTACGGCTTCTTCGCCCCGGCGGGCACGCCCAGGGCCGCGATCGACGGCTTCTCGGCGGCGCTCGCCAAGGTGGTCGCGATGCCCGACGTGCGCACCCGCCTGAGCGCGCTCGGCCTGGACGTGGAGTTCATGACTTCCGCGCAGCTCGCCAGCCGCGAACGCGCCTACGCCAAGGCCTGGGCCGAGATCATCCGCGCGAGCGGCTTCCAGCCGCAGTGAGCGCCGCACGGCCGCTCCGAAGGCGCGAACGCCCCCACGGGGGGCAGCGAGCGAAGCGAGCGTGCGGGCACACGAGTTGAGCGAAGCGGCCGCGGGCCGCGTCCAGCCATGAAGACGCAGCCCGTCCAGCCGGCACGACTCGAGTTCGACGCGGACGGCGTGCCGTTCAGCGCCGAGTACGGCGACGTCTACCACGCGCGCGGCGGCGCGCTGGCGCAGGCCGCGCACGTCTTTCTCGGCGGCACTGGCCTGCCGGCGCGGTGGCAGTGCCGCGAGCGCTTCGCCATCCTCGAACTCGGCTTCGGTCTCGGCAACAACTTCCTCGCGACCTGGGACGCCTGGCGGCGCGATGCGGCGGCCTGCGAGCGGCTGTACTACGTCGCGATCGAGAAGCACCCGCCGGCACGCGACGAGCTCGCGCGCGTGCATGCCGCGTCGCCGCTGCGCGGCCTCGCCGACGAACTGGCCGCGCAGTGGCCGGCCGCGACGCCCAACCTGCACCGGCTCGATTTCGACGACGGCCGGGTGCAATTGCTGCTCGGCTGGTTCGACGTGCGCGACGCGCTGCCCGAACTCGTCGCGAGGTTCGACGCCTTCTACCTCGACGGCTTCGCGCCGGCGCGCAACCCGGCGATGTGGGAGCCGCGCGTCGTGCACGCCCTCGGCCGGCTCGCCGCGCCCGGCGCGACGGCGGCGACGTGGAGCGTCGCGCGGCCGTTGCGCGACGCGCTCGCCGAATCGGGCTTCGTCGTCGAGCGCGCACCCGGCTTCGGCGACAAGCGCGAGATGACGGTGGCGCGCTGGGCGCCGTCGTTCGCGCCGCGCAGTGCGCCGGCGCGCGCGGCGGCCGCGCCGCCGCGGCGCGTCGCCATCGTCGGCGGCGGCGTCGCCGGCTGCGCCATGGCGTGGGCGCTGGCCGAACAGGGCATCGCAAGCATGATCTTCGAGCGCCACGCCGTGCCGGCGCGCGAGTCTTCGGGCAACCCGGCCGGCCTGTTTCACGGCGTCGTGACGGCCGTCGACGGGCCGCACGCGCGCTGGGGCCGCGCCGCCGCGCTGCAGGCGGCGCCGCTGGCGCGCCGCGCCATCGCCGTACACGGCGCGCCGGGTGGGGTCGATGGCGTGCTGCGGCTCGAATCGGGCGGCGCCCAGGCACTGGCCGCGATGCGCGCCACACTCGCGGCGCAGGCGCTGCCGCCCGACGTCATCGACGCACTCGACGCCGCCGAAGCCTCGCGCCGCGCCGGCCTCGCATTGCGCGACGCCGCCTGGTGGCATCCGCAAGGCGGCTGGATCGAGCCGGCCGCGCTCTGCGCCTCGCTGCTGCGCGACGCCGGCACGGCGGTCGACTGGCGCGGCGGCGTCACCGCCAACACTCTCGCCGACGACGACACGCAATGGTGCGTGTTCGGTGCCGACAGCGCCGTGCTGGACCGCGTCGACGCCGTCGTGCTCGCCGACAACGGCGACCCATCGCGCTGGATCGGAGGTGCCGCGTGGCCACTGCAGCGCATGCGCGGCCAGATCACGGCACTCGCCGCCGACGACTGGCCACAAGCCCGGGCACGTGTGCCGATCGCCGGCGGCGGCTATCTGCTGCCGCCGCTGGCGGGCCGCCTCTGGTGCGGCGCGACGAACGAACCCGACGCCGGCGGCAACGATGCGCAGCCGCGCACCGACGACGCCGCCGCCAACCTCGCGCGGCTGCGGCAGATGCTCGGCGACGCCGTCGCGCCGGCGGCCGACGACGCCGTCGCGGCGCGCGTCGGCTGGCGCTGCATCGCCATCGACCGCCTGCCGCTGCTCGGCGCTTTGCCCGACGCGGCCGCGATCGCGCGCGCGTCGCGCCTCGACCAGCCGCGCTTCGTGCCGCGGCTGCGCGGCCTCTACACCGTCAACGCGCTCGGCTCGCGCGGCATCGCCTGGGCGCCGCTGGCCGCGCGCACGGTCGCCGCGCTGATCGCCGGCACGCCCTGCCCCGTCGAGGCCAGCCTGCTCGACGCCGTCGATGCCGCGCGCTTCGTCAGCCGACACGCGCGCCGCGCCGATCACGGCGGCATCGCGAGCGCGTGACGCGGCACGGCGGCGCGGACCCCCGCGCCGCCGCAGATCAGGGCTTGCGCGGGTCGTCGCGCGGATCGAGGTACTGCACGTCGAACGGGCCGACGCCGTTGATCTGCACCACCGATTCCACCTCGGCCCAGGCGTAGTGCGGCATGCCGCCGGGCAGGTGGACGAAGCTCGCCGGCTCGAGCCCGCGCTGCGACCTGTCGACCTTCTCGCCCGAGTCGATCAGGACGCGGCCCGAGATCACCGTCACGAGCTCGTCCTTCGAGTGCCGGTGCGGCGGGATCACGTAGCCGGCCGGAAACCTGAGCCGCAGCACGAACGGCCCTTCCCTGGCCGGATGGCCGAGCAGCGCGGCGGCCTGCGCTCCGCTGGGCAGCGACGGCGGCGCCGGCCCCCATCGAACGGCGTCGGCGCGCACGACGGTGTGATGCGGCTCGGCGGCCTGCACCGGGCCGGCGGCGATCGCGGCGGCGCCCAGCGCCAGCGCGGCCATGGAACGCAGTGACGGCTTCATCGCGGGCTCCTTTCGATGACGATCTCGAGGTACTCGCCGGGCACGACCATCGACGTGTCGCCCGAGCGGTTGAAACGCCCGATCAGCGCCAGCAGGTCGTCGCGCAGCGCCGCGCGCTGCGCCGGCTCGAGCGCAGCGAAGGCCTTGAGCACCGGCCCGTACCAGGTCTGGAAAACTTCGAGCCAGTGCTCGGGGGAGCGGTAGCGGAACACGAAGTGACGCTGCGCCGACTTGACGGACGCGGCGTGCGGCCCGAACAGCTCGGCAATGCGTTCGCGGCTGCCCCACAGCGCGGGCGAGCGCGCACCGGGCGGCGGCGCGACGTGGCGCCCGATCGTCTTGAACACCTGGCCGATGAAGCCCTCGGGTGTCCAGTTCGCCAGGCCGATGCGGCCGCCCGACCGGCACACGCGCAACAGCTCGGCGGCGGCCCGATCCTGGTCGGGCGTGAACATGACGCCGAAGGTCGACACGACGGCGTCGAAACTGGCGTCGGCGAACGGCAGTGCCTCGGCGTCGGCCTCGCGGAACTCGATGTCGAGCCGTTCGGCGGCGGCGCGCTCGCGGGCGCGCTCGAGCAGCGCCGGCACGTAGTCGCTGGCGACGACTTCGCACCAGCGGCGCGCGGCAGCCAGCGACACGTTGCCGTTGCCGGCGGCGACGTCGAGCACCTTCTGCCCGGCGCGCAGGTCGAGCGCCTCGCACAGCTCCTCGCCGACGATCTGCAGCGTGGTGCCGATGACGGCGTAGTCGCCCGACGACCAGGCCGCCTGCTGCTTTTTCTTCAGCGCGGCCAGGTCGGGCGGCGTATCGGGCGCGCGGGATTGACGGGCGGGAGCGGTGGCGGTATTCATGTCCATGTCGTTTCTCCGGTTGGCCCTGCGCGATGGCCGCGCTGCAGGCGTCGATGTACCGTAGGGGTCCAGCGTGGAGGTGAGCGTGGAAGCCGGCGTGGAAATGCCCGTGGATTCGAGCGATGCCCGGCTCGAGCTGCGCCTGCTCGGCCCGCTGGCGATCCGTCGCGACGGCGTAGCGCTCGCGCTGCCGGCGTCGCGCAAGGTGCGCGCCCTGCTGGCCTACCTGACGCTGGCGCCACGCGCCGTCACGCGCGGCCACCTGTGCGAGCTGCTGTGGGACGTGCCCAACGACCCGCGCGGCGAGTTGCGCTGGTGCCTCAGCAAGATCCGCGGCCTGCTCGACGAAGCCGGGCACCACCGCGTCGTGACGCACGACAACACGGTCGCGCTCGACCTGTCGGGCGGCTTCGTCGACGCGATCGAAGTCGCGCGCGCCGCCGACGCACGCATCGACACGCTGCCGGTGCCGCGCCAGCGCGCCCTGTCGACGCTGTTCGAGGGCGACTTCCTCGAAGGCCTGGAGATCGATCGCTGCCCGCTCTTCTCCGGGTGGCTCACGGCGCAGCGCCGGCGCTTCCGCGGCTGCCAGGCGGCGCTGCTCGAGCAGCTGGCGACGGGCGCCCCCGACGACGAGGCGTTGACGCACCTCGCGCAGTGGCTGCAGCTCGCCCCCTTCGACCGGCGTGTCCACGAACTGCTGCTCGCCGCGCTGGCGCGGCTCGGCCGCATCCGCGAAGGCGAGCAACACCTGGCCGCGACCGTGCCGCTGTTCGAGGCCGAGGGCCTCGACAGCGTGCCGCTGCGCCGGGCCTGGCAGTCGAGCCGCGGCGCCGCACCGGCGCTCGTGCTGCGCGAGCCGCCGGCGCCCCAGCCCGCTGCGGTCGCAGCGCAGCGCCGCGCCTCCATCGCCGTGATGCCGTTCGCCGACCGGTCGACGACGCCGGGCGAACGCGGCGGCACGGCCGACGCGCTCGCCCACGACGTGATCACCCGCCTGGCCAAGCTGCGCAGCATGTTCGTCATTGCGCAGGGCACCGTCTTCGCGCTGCACGAGCGCCGCATCGGCGCCGAGGAGGCGGGGCGCATGCTCGACGTCGACTACGTCGTCGGCGGCTCGGTGCGTGTCGACGGCGCGCGCATCGCCGTGTCGGTCGAGCTGGCGGAGACGCGCACCGCGCGCACCGTGTGGGCCGAAACCTTCAACCAGGCGCTGGGCGATGCGCTCGACGTGCTCGAGCAGATCGGCAACCGCATCGTCGCCTTGGTGTCCGGCGAGGTCGAGCTGCTCGAGCGCAACCGAGCCATCCTGCGCCCGCCGAGCTCGCTCGACGCGTGGGAGGCGCACCACCGCGGGCTGTGGCACATGTACCGCTTCAACCGCCCCGACAACGAGCAGGCGCAGCACTTCTTCGAGATGGCGGTGCGACTCGATCCGACCTTCGCCCGCGCCTGGGCGGGCCTGTCGTTCACGCACTTCCAGAATGCCTTCCAGGGGTGGAGCGGGCGCGAGCCCGCCGTCGACCGGGCCTTCGCGACCGCGGGCCAGAGCCTGATGGTCGACGACCGCGACCCCGCAGCCCACTGGGCGATGGGGCGGGCGCTGTGGCTGCGCGGCAACCGCGACGAGTCGATCGCCGAACTCGAGCGCGCGATCGACCTGAGCCCGAATTTCGCGCTTGGGCACTACACGCTGGCCTTCGTGCACTCGCAGGCGGGCGACCCGGCGGCGGCGATCGCGGCATCGGACCACTCGCGCCACCTCAGCCCGTTCGACCCGCTGCTGTTCGGCATGCTCGGCGCGCGCGCGATGGCGCTGGTGCGGCTGGGCCGGTATGACGAGGCGGCCGACTGGGCGCTCAAGGCCGCGGCGCGCCCGAACGCCCATCCGCACATCTTCGCGATCGCGGCCTGCAGCCTGGCGCTGGCCGGACGCCCCGTCGAGGCCGCTGCGCAGCTCGCGGCGATCCGCCGCTTGCTGCCCCGCTACGAGCTGGCCGACTTCCTGCGCGCCTTCCACTTCGACGCGCAGGGCGAGGCGCTGTTCCGCGACGGAGCGGGGCGCACCGGCATGGCGTGAGCGGCCACGCAGCCGCTGCGCCAAAGCTCGAAAAGCGCCGCTTGCACGGCTTTCTTCAGCTCAAGCCGCCACCGCCACATGCCGAACACTGTCGGCGGGGCCGCGCGCCTGCCGTCACCCGGCCTGGCCGTGCCCCGCTTTGCTTGCCACGACCTACACCCTGACTGGAATTCGATATGAAGTTGGACGACATTTCCCTGTCCCGCAAACTCTGGGGCTGCATCGGAGCGCTGCTGGTCGCGATGGCGGTCGTGGGCGCGTGGACTCAGTACAGCGTCCAACGTGCGCACGTCCTCGCCGCCGAGCGCACGCGCCACGCCGACGAATTGATCACGCTGGCGACGACCTGGAAGGCCATGAGCCAGACCAACACCGATCGCACGCTGGCATCGAACCTCAGCACCGAGCCGCAGGTCGCGCAGTTGTTCGGCGCGCGCCTGAAGGCGGGCATCGCGGCGAGCAGCGAGATGCAGAAGCGCATCCAGTCGCTGGCCTCGACGGAAGCCGACAAGAATGCCTTCGAAGCCATCGCCGCCAGCCGCGCCATCGTGCTGGGGCTGGTGAAGAAGGCGCAGGAGCTGCGCCAGGCCGGCGACCAGGCTGCCGTGATGGCGTTCTTCGACAAGGAGTTCCTGCCGGCGATCACGCCCTACGAGGCGGCGCAGCAGGCGCTGGTCGACCTGCAGATCCGCCAGCGCGACGACATCCAGCGCGAGACGGAGGCCGTGGTCCGGCGGACGACGCTCATCGGCTTGCTCAGTCTGGCCGTCGTCTTCGCGTTCGGCATCGGCGGGGCGGCCGTGCTGGTGCGCTCGATCAACCGCCCGCTGCTGCAGGCCGTGGCGATGGCCGAGGCGGTGGCCGCCGGCGACCTCAGCCGCTCCGCCGACGTGCAGCGCAAGGACGAGCTCGGCCGCCTGATGCGCGGCATGTCGAGCATGTCGGCACAGTTGCGCGGCCTCGTCACCGAGGTGCGCCAAGGTGTCGGGTCGGTCTCCGTCGCCTCGACGCAGATCGCCAGCGGCAACCAGGACCTGTCGACGCGCACCGAGCAGACGGCGTCCAACCTGCAGCAGACGGCGTCGAGCCTGGAAGAACTCACGGGAACGGTGACGCAGTCCGCCGACGTCGCCCGCAAGGCGAGCCAGCTCGCCGAGAACGCAGCCGGCGCGGCGCTGCAGGGCGGCGACATCGTCGGCAAGGTCGTCGACAGCATGGCGCGCATCTCGGAGTCGTCAGCCAGGATCGCCGACATCATCGGCGTGATCGACGGCATCGCGTTCCAGACCAACATCCTGGCGTTGAACGCCGCCGTCGAAGCGGCGCGCGCAGGCGAACAGGGTCGCGGCTTCGCCGTCGTGGCCAGCGAAGTGCGCTCGCTGGCGCAGCGCTCCGCCGATGCAGCCAAGGAAATCAAGGCGCTGATCGAAAGCTCCGTCGACTCGGTCCAGACCGGCTCGACGCAGGTCGGCCAGGCGCGCGAGGCGATGCAGCAGATCGTCGACGGCGTGCGCCAGGTCACGACGCTGATCGGCGAGATGGCCGCGGCCGCGCTCGAGCAGCGCGACGGCATCCGCCTGGTGAATCAGTCGGTCGGCACGATCGACCAGATGACGCAGCAGAACGCTGCGCTGGTCGAGGAATCGGCAGCGGCGGCCTCGTCGCTGCAGGAGCAGGCGCGGCGCCTGACGGATCAGATCTCCGTGTTCAACACCGGAGCCGCCGTGCCGGCGTGATCACACAGCGGCGGCGGCGTCAGCGCGCCGCCGCCGACGTCTCGCTCCAACCGCCGCCGAGCGCCCGGTAGCTCGTGATCCGGTTCTGCTGCAGCGCGAGCTGCGCCGTGATCAGCGCCTGCTGCGCGGCGAACAGCGTGCGCTGCGCGTCGAGCAGCTCGAGCGAGCTGGCGATGCCGTTGTCGAAGCGCAGCTGGCTGAGCCTGAAGCGTGCGGTCTCGGCATCGGTCTGCGCCTGCTGCGCCTGCAGCTGCTCGCCGAGCGTGGCGCGGCCGGCGAGTGCGTCGGCGACATCGCGGAACGCCGACTGAATCGCGCGTTCGTACTGCGCGACGGCGATGCCGCGCTGTGCTTCGGCGATCTCGAGGTTGGCGCGGTTGCGCCCGCTGTCGAACAGCGGCAGGAAGATCTGCGGCGCGAAACTCCAGGCGCTGTCCTTGAACAGGTCGGCGAGGTGCGTGCTGGCGGTGCCGGCGCTCGCCGTCAGCGTGATGCGCGGGTAGAACGCGGCGCGCGCCGCGCCGATGTTGGCGTTCGCCGCGATCAGTTGCTGCTCGGCCTGCAGCACGTCGGGGCGGCGCAGCAGCACCTCCGACGGCAGGCCGGCGGGCACATCAGCCAGCGCCTGCGCATCCCACGGCTGCGCCGGCGGCAGCGTGGCGGGTAGCGCCTGCCCGACCAGCAGCACGAGGGCGTTCTGGTCCACCTCGCGCTGGCGCCGCAGCGCAGCGCGCGCGATGCGCGCCGTCTCGACCTGCGATTGCGCGAGCCGCAGATCGAGTTCGGAGCTGGCGCCGTTGTCGAAGCGCAGCTTCGTCAGGCGCAGCGACTCGTCGCGCGTGGCGAACGTGCGCTCGGTCAACGCGAGCAGTTCGTCGTCGGCGGCGATCGCGTAGTGCAGGCTGGCCACCGTCGACACCAGCGCGATCTGCGCCGCCTTGCGCCCTTCGTCGCTCGCCAGATACTGCGCGCCTGCCGCCTCGCCGAGCGAGCGGATGCGGCCGAACAGATCGATCTCCCAGGCGGAGAACGACAGGCCGGCGGTGTAGACGCTGCTCATGCTGCCGCCCTGGCCCGGCTGGCGCAGCCCGGTGGCGCCGACGCCGACCGTCGGCAGTGCGTCGGCGCGGCGCACCGTGACGAGCGCGCGTGCGGCGTCGACATTGAGCACGGCGACGCGCAGGTCGCGGTTGTTGGCCAGCGCCAGCTCGATCAGCGCGCGCAGCCGCGCGTCGCCGAAGAACTGCTGCCACGGCAGATCGGCCGCGGCAGCGGCGCCGCCCGCGGGCGCGGCGTCGGCGAGCGGGAAGCGCTCGGCCACCGGCGCGGCCGGCCGCTCGTAGCGCGGCGCGAGCGAGGTGCAGCCGGCGGCCAGCGTGAGCGCGAGCGCCGCGGCGGCGGCCTGCAAGGCATGGCGTGCGGGAAAGGAGGTCTGCTTCATTCGGTGCGTCCCGTGGCGGGTGCGGCCGGCGTCGCGTCGGCCGCGTCGAGCTCGTGCGCGTACATCCGGCGCTGCCGTTCGCTGCCCTTGAACAGGCGCCGCACGACGACGAAGAATATCGGCACGAAGACGACGGCGAGCAATGTGCCGGCGATCATGCCGCCCATCACGCCGGTGCCGATGGCGCGCTGGCTCGCCGAGCCGGCGCCGGTGGCGACGGCCAACGGCAGCACGCCGAGCGTGAACGCCATCGATGTCATGATGATCGGCCGAAAGCGCAGGTGCGCCGCCTCGAGCACGGCGTCGATCGCGCTCTTGCCCTGCGCCTGCAGATCCTTCGCGAACTCGATGATCAGCACCGCGTTCTTCGCCGACAAGCCGATGATCGTGATCAGGCCGACCTTGAAGTAGACGTCGTTGGCCATGCCGAACAGGCTGGTGGCGCTGACCACGCCGAGCACGCCCAGCGGCACGACGAGGATCACGGCGAACGGGATCGACCAGCTCTCGTAGAGCGCCGCCAGGCACAGGAACACGGCGAGCAGCGAGAAGGCGTACAGCAGCGTCGCCGTGTTGCCCGCCAGCCGCTCCTCGCGCGACTGGCCGGTCCACTCGTAGGCGAAGCCCGCCGGCAGCTGCGCCATGAGGCGCTCCATCTCGGCCATCGCCTCGCCCGAGCTGACGCCCGGCGCCGCCTCGCCGGTGATGCGCATCGTCGGGTAGCCGTTGTAGCGGATCGTCTGCATCGGGCCTGTGATCCAGCGCGTCGTCGCGAAGGCCGACAGCGGCACCGGCTGACCGCGCGCGTTGACGGCGCTGAGCGCGAGGATGTCGTCGGGCTGCATGCGCGCCGGGGCATCGGCCTGCACGACGACGCGCTGCAGCCGTCCGGCGTTGGGAAAGTCGTTGACGTAGGACGAGCCGAGCGCGGTCGAGATCGCCGAATTCACGGCTTCGAAGGGCACGCCGAGCGCACTGGCCTTGTCGCGGTCGATGTCGACCTGCAGCTGCGAGGCGTCCTCCAGCCCGTCGGGGCGCACGTTGACGATCAGCTTGCTCTGCGACGCCATGCCCAGCAGCTGGTTGCGCGCTGCGACGAGCGCGTCGTGGCCGTTGCCGCCGCGGTCCTGCAGGCGGAAGTTGAAGCCCGACGCAGTGCCGAGCTCGGGAATCGGCGGCGGGCTCAGCGGAAAGATGAAGGCGTCGCGGATGCCCATCAGCGCGCCGAACGCGCGACCGGCCAGCGCCTGCGCCGAATGCGCCGCGCCCTCCCGCTCGTCCCAGGGCTTGAGCGGCACGAACGCGAGGCCGGCGTTCTGCCCCTGACCCGAGAAGCTGAAGCCGAGCACGCTGACGATGTTGGCCACCTCGGGCTGCTGGAGCATGAAGCCCTCGACCTGCTGCATCACCTCGCGCGTGCGATTGACGGTGGCGCCCGGCGGCAGCTGCACGTTGACGAGCACGTAGCCCTGGTCCTCCTGCGGCAGGAACGAGCTCGGCAGCCGCGCGAACAGCAGCGCCACCGCCGCGACGATCGCCGCGTAGATGATCAGGTAGCGCGCCGCGCGGCGCAGGATGCGCGCGACCAGGCCCTCGTAGCGCCGGGCGGTGCGCGAGAAGCCGCGGTTGAACCAGCCGAAGAAGCCGCGCTTTTCGTGGTGGTGGCCGGCCTCGACCGGCTTGAGCAGCGTGGCGCACAGCGCCGGCGTCAGCGACAGCGCCATGAAGGCCGAGAAGCCGATCGATGCCGCCATGACGACGGAAAACTGGCGGTAGATGTTGCCCACCGAACCCGTGAAGAAGGCCAGCGGCACGAACACGGAGACCAGCACCACGGTCACCCCGACGATGGCGCCCGAGATCTGGCCCATGGCCTTGCGGGTGGCCGCGCGCGGCGCGAGGCCCTCCTCGCTCATGATGCGCTCGACGTTCTCGACCACGACGATCGCGTCGTCGACGACGATGCCGATGACGAGCACCATGCCGAACATCGTCAGCACATTGATCGAGAAGCCGAGCGCGAGCAGCACGGCGAAGGTGCCGAACAGCGTGATCGGCACGACGATCGTCGGGATGATGGTGTAGCGCCAGTTCTGCAGGAACAGGAACATGACGAGGAACACCAGCCCGATGGCCTCGAGCAGCGTGATCACCACCTGCCGGATCGAGAGGTCGACGAACTTCGAGGTGTCGAACGGCACGATGTGGCGCACGCCCGGCGGAAAGTACTGCGACAGCTCGTCCATGCGCTTGTGGATCGCCTGCGCCGTGGCCAGCGCGTTGCCGGTCGGCGAGAGCTGCACGCCGATGCCGGTCGAGGGCTTGCCGTTCAGCCGCGCCGAGGTGGCGTAGTTCTGGCCGCCGAGCTCGATGCGCGCGACGTCCTTGAGCCGCACGGCGGAGCCGTCGGGGTTGGCGCGCAGCACGATGTTGCCGAACTGCTCGACGCCGCTGAGCTGCCCGTGTACCACCACGGTAGCGAAGATCGTCTGGCCCGGCACGTTGGGCAGGTCGCCGATCGTGCCCGACGCGACCTGCGCGTTCTGCGCGCGGATCGCCGCCGTGACGTCGGCGTTCGACAGGTTGTAGCCCACCAGCTTGGCCGGGTCGACCCAGATGCGCATCGCGCGCTCGCTGCCGAACAGCTGCGCCTGGCCGACGCCGGGCGTGCGCTGGAGTTCGGGCAGCACGTTGCGCGACGCGTAGTCGCCCAGCGCCACCGGGTCCCACTTCGGATCGTCGGATGTCAGGATCGTGAACAGCAGGAAGTTGGAGCGCGCCTTGTCGACGCGCACACCCTGCTGCGTCACGGCCTGCGGCAGGCGCGGCGCCGCGCGGCTCAGGCGGTTCTGCACGTCGACCTGCGCGAGGTCGGCGTTCGTGCCGGGCTGGAAGTTCAGCGTGATCGAGCCGGTGCCGTTGGCCTGCGCCACCGACTCCATGTAGATCAGGCCGGGAGAGCCGTTCATCTCCTGCTCGATGACGCTGAGCACGCTGTCCTCGAGCGTCTGCGCCGACGCGCCCGGATAGCTGGCGTTCAGCACGATCGAGGGCGGCGCGACCGGCGGGTACTGCGCGATCGGCAGCTGCGTGATCGCGACGCCGCCGCCGACCAGAATGAACAGCGCGATCACCCAGGCAAAGATGGGCCTGTCGATGAAGAAGCGGGCCATGGCGTCGGCCCCTTCAGCGGCTGGCTGCGGCCGATGCGACCGGCGCCGAGGCGGAACCCCCGGCCGCGGGCGGCGCCGAAGCCGCGCCGTTCCACGGCACCGGCTTGACCGGCGCGCCCGGCTGCATCTTCTGGAAGCCGTCGACGATCACCTGCTCGCCGGCCTTGAGTCCGCCGGTGACGACCCATTCGCCGTTCTGCGAACCGCCGATCTGCACGGGGCGCGGCGCGGGCTTGCCGTCGGCGCCGACGACGAGCACGCTGTCGCCTTGCGCCGAGCGGGTCACCGCCTGCTGCGGCAGCAGCATGGCGTTGTCCACCGTCGCCTGCGCGAGCCGGCCGCGCACGTACAGGCCGGGCAGCAGCCGCAGTTCGGCATTCGGCACCTCGGCGCGCAGCGTGACCTGGCCCGACGTCGCGTCGACCGACAGGTCCGAGAACAGCAGCCGGCCGGCCTGCGGCAGCTCGCTGCCGTCGTCGGTGACGATGCGCACCGGCACCGCATCGACCGGCTTGGCCGTGCCGCGCGCAAACGACCGGCGCAGCCGCTGCAGCTCGGCGATGGGCTGCGTGAAGTTGACATAGACGGGATGGATCTGCTGGATCAGCGCCAACTGTGTCGCCTCGGTCGCCGACACCAGCGCACCCTCGGTGACGAGGGCGCGGCCGATGCGCCCCGAGATCGGTGCCGTGACGGTCGCATAGCCGAGGTTGAGCCGCGCCGTCTGCACCGCGGCGCGCGCGGCGGCGACGTCGGCCTCGGCCTGCTTCTGCGCCGCCTGGGCGTTGATGTAGTCCTGCTGGCTGATCGCGTTGGCCTCGCGCAGCGGCGCGAAGCGCGTTGCCTGGGCGGTGGCCTGCGTCGCGTTGGCCTGCGCCTTGGCGAGCGCCGCCTGCGCGCTGTCGAGCGCGGCCTGGTAGGGCGCGGCGTCGATCTGGAAAAGGGGCTGGCCGGCCTTCACGTCGCTGCCTTCGCGAAACAGCCGCTTGTGCACGATGCCCGTGACGCGCGCGCGCACCTGCGCCGTGCGCAGCGCCTCGACGCGGCCCGGCAGCTCGGCCGCGATCGGCAGCGTGCGCAGCGCGACCGTGACGACGCCGACGGCCGGCGGCGGCCTGCCGCCGCCGGGCCCGCCCTGCGGCTTGTCGCCGCCGCTGCACGCGGCGAGGGCCAGCGCGAGCACGAGCGCCGCCGGCGCGCGCCACGGCACGGGAACGATAGGAGGAGGAGTCGTCACGGCATTCCCTTGCGCAGAATCAACCCGGCCGCAGGTGTGCTGCGGCCGGGGCATTGCACCGGTTGGATTATGCCGCCAGTATACATACACTAGTGAATGTAAGCGCGCCGCCGGCGCGCCCCGCCCGCCCGACCGCATGCCCCGCCGCACCAAGGAAGACGCTGCCGCCACGCGCGACGCGCTGCTCGACGCCGCCGAAGCCGTCTTCGGAGCGCGAGGCGTCGCGGCCGCTTCGCTCGTCGACATCGCCGCGGCGGCCGGCGTGACGCGCGGCGCGCTGTACTGGCACTTCCGCGACAAGGCCGATCTGCTGCAGGCCATGCTCGCACGTGCGGCATTCCCCTTCGAGCAGCAGTGGCGCAGCGCGATCGACGAGGACGATCCGCTCGGCCAGCTCGAACGCGGCTTCGTCGAAGTGCTGCGCGGCATCGCCGCCGAGCCGCGGCTGCAGTGCCTGTATACCGTGATCCGCGAACGCACCGAGCCCGGCGTGGACCTCGCGCCGGCGCACGCGCATGAGCGCCGGATGCGCGCCGCCTTCCAGCGACGCAGCGAAACGCTGCTGCAATGCGCGCGCCGCGCCGGCCAGCTGAGGCCGCGCGTCGTCGTCCGCCACGCCGCCATCGGCCTCGCGGCCCTGCTCGACGGCTTGCTGCGCACCTGGCTGCTCGACCGCGGCGAGTTCGACCTGGTGCGCGTCGGCCGCGCGGCAGCGGCGGCTTACCTCGACGGGCTGCGGGGCAAGCGGTAGCGGGTCAAACGAAATCGATCCGCCGCACGCCCTGCGGCGTGCCGAGCAGGCAGACCTGGGCGCGGTTGCGCGCGAAGATGCCGACCGTGACGACGCCGGGCCATTGGTTGATCTCGTGCTCGAGCGCCGCCGGGTCGGCGATCGCGAAGCCGCGCACGTCGAGGATGGCGCAGCCGTTGTCGGTGACGACGCCCTGGCGCAGCACGGCCTGGCCGCCGAGCGCGCGCAGCCGGCGCGCCACCTGCGCGGTCGCCATCGGGATCACCTCGACGGGCAGCGGGAAGCGTCCGAGCGTCTGCACGAGTTTCGATTCGTCGGCGATGCAGACGAAGCGCTCGGCGATGTCGGCGACGATCTTCTCGCGCGTCAGCGCGGCGCCGCCGCCCTTGATCATGCAGCCGCGGCCGTCGATCTCGTCGGCGCCGTCGACGTAGACCGGCAGCGAGTCGACGTCGTTGGCGTCGAGCACGCGCACGCCGGCGGCGCGCAGCCGCTCGGTGCTCGCGTTCGAACTCGACACGGCGCCGGCGATCGCGACGCCGGCCTCGGCCAGCGCGTCGATGAAGCAGTTGACGGTCGAGCCGGTGCCGACGCCGATCACGCTGCCGGGCCGCACGAACTCGACCGCGGCGCGGCCGACGAGCATCTTCAGTTGCTGGGCATCCATCGCGCCGATTATCCGGCGCGCGGACCGATCATTTCGTCGGGACGCACCCAGGCGTCGAACTGCCCGGCCGTCACGTGGCCCGACGCGATCGCGGCTTCGCGCAGCGTGGTGCCTTCGCGGTGCGCCTGCTTGGCGATCGCCGCCGCCTTGTCGTAGCCGATGTGCGGGTTGAGCGCCGTCACCAGCATCAGCGAGCGCTGCAGCAACTCGGCAATGCGCTCGCGGTTCGGCTCGATGCCGCGCGCGCAGTGCGCCTCGAAGCTCATGGCGCCGTCGGCAAGCAGCCGCACGCTCTGCAGGAAAGCGTGCGCGATCAGCGGCTTGTAGACGTTGAGCTCGAAGTGGCCCGACGCGCCGCCGATGTTGATCGCGACGTCGTTGCCGAACACCTGCGCCGCGAGCATCGTCAGCGCCTCGCACTGCGTCGGGTTGACCTTGCCCGGCATGATCGAGCTGCCCGGCTCGTTCTCGGGAATCGTGATCTCGCCCAGCCCCGAGCGCGGGCCCGAGGCCAGCCAGCGCACGTCGTTGGCGATCTTGGTCAGCGCGGCGGCCGCCGTCTTCAGCGCGCCGTGCGCGTTGACGATGGCGTCGTGCGCGGCCAGCGCCTCGAACTTGTTGGGCGCCGACACGAAAGCGAGACCGGTGGCACGCGCCAGCTCGGCCGCGACGCGCGCGCCGAACTCGGGGTGCGTGTTCAGCCCCGTGCCGACCGCCGTGCCGCCGAGCGCGAGTTCGGTCAGGTGCGGCAGCGCCGACTCGACGTGGCGCATCGCGTGGTCGAGCTGCGCGACCCAGCCCGAGACCTCCTGCCCCAGCGTCAGCGGCGTCGCGTCCTGCAGGTGCGTGCGGCCGATCTTGACGATGTCGGCGAAGGCGCGCGCCTTGGCATCGAGCGTCTCGCGCAGCGTGTCGAGCGCGGGCAGCAGCGCGCCGCAGACGCCGCGCGCCGCGGCGACGCTCATCGCCGTCGGGAACACGTCGTTGGACGACTGGCCGCGGTTCACGTCGTCGTTGGGGTGCACGACGCGGCCCTCGCCGACCGGCCCGCCGAGGCGCCGCGAAGCCAGGTTGGCGAGCACCTCGTTCATATTCATGTTGCTCTGCGTGCCCGAGCCCGTCTGCCACACCGAGAGAGGGAACTGCTCGTCGTGGCGCCCCGCGATCACTTCGTCGGCGGCGGCGATGATGGCGCCGGCCTTGCGCGCGTCGAGCGCGCCGAGCTCGCGGTTGACGACCACCGCGCTGCGCTTGACGAGCGCCAGCGCGTGCACCAGCTCGCGCGGCATGCGCTCGGTCGAGATCGCGAAGTGATGCAGCGAGCGCTGCGTCTGCGCGCCCCACAGCGCGTGGGCGGGGACGGCGATCTCGCCGAAGGTGTCGCGTTCGATGCGGTCGCTGGCCTTGTTCATGGACCCTCCTGCACGTGTCCCGACAAGTATGGGCCGGCGTTTGCGACAATGCCGCCCGAATCCGCACCGCCCTCGCGCCATCGTGACGATCCCCTACGCCCTCGGGCGCCCGTTCCTGTTCGGACTCGACGCCGAGGCCGCACACGACCTGACGCTGGCGACGCTGGCGCGGCTGCAGAACACGCCCGCGCAGTGCCTGTGGTCGCAGCCTCGCGTCGACGATCCCGTCACCGTCGCCGGGCTGCGCTTCCCGAACCGCGTCGGCCTCGCCGCCGGCCTCGACAAGAACGGCCGCTGCATCGACGGCTTCGGCGCGATGGGCTTCGGCTTCGTCGAGGTCGGCACGGTCACGCCGCGCCCGCAGCCCGGCAACCCGAAGCCGCGCATGTTCCGCCTGCCGGCGGCCGAGGCGCTGATCAACCGCATGGGCTTCAACAACGACGGGCTCGACGCCTTCGTCGCCAACGTGCGGCGCTCGAAGAGCTTTCGCGCCGGCGGCGGCATCCTCGGCCTGAACATCGGCAAGAACGCCGACACGCCGATCGAGCGCGCCGTCGACGACTACCTGATCGGCCTGGCCGGCGTCTATCCGCACGCCGACTACGTCGCCGTCAACATCTCGAGCCCGAACACGAAGAACCTGCGTGCGCTGCAGAGCGACGACGCGCTCGCCGCGCTGCTCGGCGCGCTACAGCAACGCCGTGCCGAACTGGCGCGCGAGCACGGCCGCAGCGTCCCGATCTTCGTCAAGATCGCGCCCGACCTCGACGAAGCGCAGATCGGCGCGATCGCCCGGGCGCTGCGCGCGCACGGCATCGACGGCGTGATCGCGACGAACACCACCACCTCGCGCGACGCCGTCGCGGGCATGCCGAATGCTGAAGAGGCGGGAGGCCTGAGCGGGCGCCCCGTGTTCGAGGCCGGCAACCGCGTCGTCGCGCAACTGCGCGCCGCGCTGGGGGCCGGCTTTCCGATCATCGGCGTCGGCGGCGTGATGCGCGGCGAAGACGCCGCGGGCAAGCTCGCCGCCGGCGCCGATCTGGTGCAGATCTACACGGGCCTCGTGTATCGCGGGCCCGCGCTGGTGAACGAAACGGCAAGAGCGCTGGCCCGCCGCTGAAGCGGGGAGGTGCGATGACGAAGACACGCATGGGCGCTGCGGTGGCGGGCGCCGTCGCCGCGATCCTGCTGGCCGTGCTCGGCGGCTGCGCCGTGCTGCCGACGATCAACCCGGACATGGCGTGGTCGTCGAAGCCGGTGCGCGTCGAGGGCGGCCGGGGCTCGCTGTCGGCCGAGCAGAGCAAGGCCATCCTCGGGAAGCTGAAGTCGCGCTCCGGCGGCGCCAGCGTGCTCGACCGCCACCTCGCGATCGAGGAGGCGATCGTCGGCAGCCCGCTCGTCACGGGCAACAAGACGGTGCTGCTGCAGGACGGCCCGCGCACCTACGAGGCGATGCTCGCCGCCATCCGCGGCGCGCGCCACCACGTCAACTTCGAGATCTACATCTTCGAGGCCGACGAGGCCGGCGAGAAGTTCGCCGAGGCGCTGATCGAGCGCCGGCGCAAGGGCGTGCAGGTCAACCTGATGTTCGACAGCGTCGGCTCGATCAAGACGCCGCGCGAGTTCTTCCAGAAGCTGCGCGACGCGGGCGTGCAGACGGTCGAGTTCAATCCCGTCAACCCGCTGCGCGCCGCGGCCGGCTGGGACGTGAACCAGCGCGACCACCGCAAGCTCGTCATCGTCGACGGGCGCTCGGCCTTCGTCGGCGGCATCAACGTCAGCAGCGTCTATTCGGGCAGCGCGCTCGGCGGCCGCTTCGGCAGCGGCTCGTCGTCATCGGGCGGCGGCGGCAGCGGCGGCGGCAGCGACAGCACGCGCGACGCGGACGGCAAGAAGAAGCCCGCCGACGGCCTGCCCTGGCGCGACACGCAACTGCAGATCGACGGCCCCGCCGTCGCCGAGCTGCAGAAGCTGTTCGTCGAATCGTGGGAGAAGCAGAAAGGGCCGCCGCTCGACCAGTCGACCTTCTTCCCGCGCCTTGCCAAACGCGGCGACGAGATCGTGCGCGCCATCGGCAGCACGCCCGACGACCCCTACAGCCTGATCTATGCGACGCTGATCTCGGCGATCCAGAACGCCGAGAAGGAAGTGTTCCTGACCAACGCCTACTTCGTCCCCGACCCGCAGCTGCTTCAGTCGCTCAAGGACGCAGCGGCGCGCGGCGTCGACGTGCGGCTGCTGCTGCCGAGCAAGACGGACTCGGAACTCGTGTTCCACGCCGGCCGCGCCTACTACCACGAGGTACTGGCGGCGGGCGTCCGGATCTGGGAGCGGCGCGACGCGATGCTGCACTCGAAGACGGCGCTGATCGACGGCGTGTGGTCCACCGTCGGCTCGACCAACCTCGACTGGCGCAGTTTCCTGCACAACGATGAGCTGAACGCCGTCGTGCTCGGCGCCGAGTTCGGCAACCAGATGCGCGCGATGTTCGAGCTCGACCTGAAGGGCTCGCAGGAGATCACGCTCGACGCCTGGCAGCAACGGTCGCTCGGCATGCGGCTGAAGGAAACGTTTGCGCGGATCTGGCAGTACTGGCTGTAGCGCGCGCTGCGGCGTGAGCAGGCGGGCACCTGCCGGCTTCGAAGCGGCCGCGCACGCAGCGTTCTTACCACCTACCCGCGCCATGGCGTGATGCGCGGTAACCATCGCCTCACGTTCGCCCGGTAGCGCTTGTACTCGTCGGCGAACTGCTCGCCCAGCGCAGGCTCTTCGTAGGCGACGACGAACAAGAAGAATCCGGCCCACAGGATCGCGCCGTACTGCAGCACCGCGACGCTCCCGAACAGGAGGCCCTGGCCGGCGATCAACGCCGTGACTGCGACGTACATCGGATTGCGGACGTAGCGATAGAACCCGGTGACGACGAGGCGCTTTGGAGGCATCACGGGCGCCGGTGTGCCGAGGCCCTGCAACGCGAAGCGAGCGAACGAATCGAGCAAGATAGGCAACCCGGCAACGATCAGGGCGGCGCCGAGCACGCGCGCGATCGGGAACAGCGGTGGCGCGAAGTGCCAGTGCGTGAGGTACCAAGGGACGTACACGGCAAGCGTGCCCGGAGCGATGACCAGGAAGATCGCGGAACCGATGATCGCGGCGGCGCGCTGCACGATAGGAGCTACTCAACGCCGCCGCGAATCCTGCGGATCGGGCGAGTGCTGGCGTCGCGAGGCGCAGCCATCAACTGCGCCCACGTGTCTTGGCGGTGTTGGAGAGCCATTGCGGTCGTTCCGTGAGGTCAACGTTTGAGTTCACCCGCGGACGGAAGCGGGCGAAGTCCGCTGGAGGCCGTCGGGTGCAACGAAGGGTTGGGCAGCATCACCGCGAAGTTTCCTTGCACACCTTCATGCCTGCCAAGCCGCTTTGCGAACGGCAGTTCAGGCCGCACTCGTAGTCACCACGCTGAACCGAGGAGACGGTGCTGAGCGTATTGATCGCGGATGCGCGGCAGTCTTCCAAGGAGTCGTACACGCCGATGGCAATGTGCTTCGATAAGTCGCCCTTGCTCGGGTACACAAAACCCTCCCAGCGCTCGCTGCAGCCGAGCAAGGCCAATGCAAGAAGCACGAGGAGACGACGAGGGATCATGCTGCCCAACGAATAGCGTCTATCTGACGCCGCACCGACGTTGAGCAAAGTCACCGCAGTACATGGTGTCAGATAGACGCTATTCGTTCGGCCGCAGCGACGGCACGGCGACCAGCGCCGTGTTGGTGCCCATCAGGATCGTGTAGCCGTCGGGCGCGGCGCGCTGCACCTCCTGAGGCGACAGCACAGCCTCGGCGCCCGGTTTGTTCTCGCGATGACCTGCGGACCGAGCTGCCTCGCGAGACCCTGCGCGACGACGCGCGTGATTGCGTCGGCGGCGCCGCCCGGCGCGAAGCCGACGACGATGCGGATCGTGCGGCTCGGATACGCCGGCCCCTGCGCCCACGCAGGGAAGGCAGCGAGCGCCGCAGCGCCGAGCGGGATCGATGTCAGGACGCTGCGACGGCTCACGGCTTTCACTCCTCCGTGCTGCGGTTCTCGGTACGGACCAGGACGGCGCCGCTGGCCGTCGACCCGACGTTGCGGCGGTAGATCTGCAGCCAGCCGCTGTCGAACGGCGGCGCGGGCGGCCGCCATGCGGCGCGGCGCGCCGCCAGTTCGGCGTCGCTCACCTCGAGGTCGCAGCGCCGCGTGTCGAGGTCGATCGTCACCGTGTCGCCGTCGTGCACCAGCGCCAGCGGGCCGCCCCGCGCCGCCTCGGGCGACACCTCGGCGACGACGAGGCCCTTGCACACCAGCCCCGACAGGTGGCCGTCGGTCAGCAGTGCGACCTGCTCGCCCAAGCCGGCGCCGTCGATGCCGAAGACGACGCGCGACGCGCCGCCGCCCATCGCCGGGCCGCCGCGTGCGCCGGCGCCGCGCATCACGACGACGTGGCCGGGCCGGATGCGGCCGTCGTTCATCGCCGCGAGCGCGTCGTCCGAGGTCTCGAAGCAGATCGCCGGGCCGGCGAATCGGCGCGTCCTGCGCTCGGCGATGCCCGCCTTGACGATGCCCGTCTCGGTGCACAGGTTGCCGCGCAGCACGATGATCGCCGGACGCGTCGCGACCGGCCGGTCGAGGGGGCGAATGACGTCGTCGTCATCGATCTGAACGCCGTTCAGATTGTCGGCCAGCGTCGCGCCGGTGACCGTCAGCACGCCGGTGTCGAGCAGCGGCTCGAGGCGCTTCATCAGGCCGCGCGCACCGCCCGCGTCCTCGAACTCCTCGATCAGGCGCTCGCCCACCGGGCGCAGCGCGGCGAGCACCGGCGTCGTGTCGGCGTGCTGCTCGAACAGGCGGTAGACGTCGAGGTCGAGCCCCGCTTCCGTCGCGACCGCCTGCAGGTGCTTGACGCAGTTGACGCTGCCGCCGACGGCGAGCACCGCCCGCACGGCGTTGCCGAAGGCGCCCGGCGTCAGGATGCTGCGCGGCTGCAGGTCGTCCCACACCATCTGTACGACGCGCGCGCCGGCGGCGCGCACGTCGGCCATCATCTTCGGGCTCAGCGCGCGCACCGGCGCGCTGCCCGGCAGCGCCATGCCGAGCGCCTCGCAGACGATGTGCATCGAGTTCGCTGTGCCGAGCCCCGAGCAGACGCCGGGGCCGCGAATCGCCTGGCGGCTCATGCCGACCACGTCGTCGCGCGAGACTTTGCCGGTCACGGCGTGCATGGCCTGGATGAACACTTCCTCGATGTCGCAGTGGTGGCCTTTGTACTCGCCGCTGGCCTGGTAGCCGCAGGGCACGAGCAGCGTCGGGATGTTCAGCCGCGCGGCGGCCATCAGCTGGCCCGGCACCGTCTTGTCGCACGAGGTCAGGCAGATCATGCCGTCGAGCTGCGCGCCCTCGACCGCCACCTCGATATCGTTGGTGACGAGGTCGCGCGCCGCCAGCATGTAGGCGCCGCGCGCGCCGGCGCCGGTGACGAAGTCGCTCGGCGCCGCGGTGCGGACCTCGAACGGCACGGCGCCCGCGGCGCGGATCGCGTCCTTGACGACGGTCGCCACGTCGTCGAGGTGGCTGTAGCAGGCGGCCAGTTCCGATGACGAGTTGACGACGGCGATCTTGGGCTTCTCGCAGTCGGCCTCCGACAGGCCCATGCCGTGCCACTGGGCGTTGCGCACGGCCCAGAGGTAGGAGCCGCGCGGAAAGTTGCTGCGCAGCGGTTTCTTCGGTGGTGTCGTCATGCGGGACGTGGCTTTCTCTTGGTGACTTCGACGATGCCGCGGTCGCCGTCGACCTTCACCCAGTCGCCGGTCTCGATCACGGTGAGCGGGTCGCGATCGAAGTCGGTGACGGCGGGCGCGCGCGTCACGACGGCGCCGAGCGCGATCTTCGTCGTCATCTCGTTGAACAGCATCGCGGCCGGCGCGACGCCCATCGAGCGCGTCAGGTGGAAGGCGTTCGACCAGCCCGACGATCCCTTTGCGCCGGGGAACACAAGCACCTTGCCGGCGAAGCTGACCCCGCGCAGCCCGTGGCGCGTCTCGACGATCGTGCCGGTGCTCGAGTCGATGCCGCCCCAGCCCGAGATGCGGTCGCGCGTGACCAGCGCCTCGCCTTCGGCCACGCCGCCGACGACCTTGCGGCCGGTCAGCACGATCGTCTTCGCGGCGCCAGCCGTCGCGCTCATTCCAGCGCTCCCAGCCAGCGGCCGGCGCAGGCCGCGTCGATGCACTGCGCCGTCGTGCCGAACCATGCCTGCACGCCGAGGATCGCCGGCAGGTAGTGCGCCTGCTTGGCCGAGTCGAAGGCCGCGACGCGCGTGCCCTTGGGCACGGCGCGGCTCATCGCCGAGCAGCTGTCCGTTATCAGGCGCGCGCCGGCGTCCTCGATGATCTTGGTGTAGCCGTTGCGGTCGGCCAGCGACTTGATGGCGCGCGGCGTGAAGATCCAGACCTCGCAGCCGGGGTGCACCTTGCGCCCTTCGAGCAGCTGCGTCACCTCCCAGATCTGCTCGATCGAGTAGTGCGGGCAGCCGAGCATCACGTAGTCGATCGCGCTGCTCTCGGCCGTGGCGTTGAGCTTCTCCCAGGTCGCGCGGCGCTCGGCCGCGCCGTAGCGCAGCACCCGCGCGGGAGGCTTGCCGCCGAACGCCTGCTCCAGCGTGTTCGCCTCGGGCGTGACACCGACCAGGTGATACATCTCGACGCCGCCCGACGACGACGCCGCGGCGCCGAAGTGCTTGAGGCGCTGCAGGTTGGGCACTTCGCCCCAGCCGCGCGGGGCGTGGATCACGGGCACCTTCTCCTGCACCAGGTCGCCGACCCAGTAGCCGAGCAGGCCCCAGTCGAAGGTCGATTCGAGGTCGACGTCGAGCTCGACGAGCTGCGTGCCGCGCCGGTTGGCCTCGACGTGGAAGCCCCAGTACGGAATCTTGCCGGTCAGCATCGCGGCGCCGGTGCTTTCGCGCCCTTCCGTGTTGGTGCGCGCGCCCAGCACCGAGTTGCAGTAGACGACGGCCGACGACTCCATCCACGCGCAGTGCTCGCCGCGCGTCGGCACGTTGCCCACCTGGTAGGGAGTGCAGGTATTGGAGAGCTGCACGCCGTGGCCGGCGATGTAGCCCTCGCCCTGCTTGTAGAACTGCACCGTCTGCTCGTCCAGGCCCATGCGCTCGGGCTCGTGCGGGTCGAAGCCGAGCTGCAGGTGGCTGGTGTAGACCTTCGCCTTCGGGATCTGGACGACGTCGTCGCTGTCGAGGTTGAACTCGGAGAACACGGCGTCCATGCCGCCCTTGCGCGAGGCGAACTGGCGCATGAAGGGCGTGGTCGCGCTGATCGTGCCGCACACGTTGCGCGTGTCGATCAGGCGCTCGGCGCCGAGCGCCTCGCCGTAGCGCAGCAGCAGGTCCATCGCGCGCTGCACGGCGGCGCCGTCGCGGCCATCGAGCATGGCTTGTTCGTCGGGAGTCAGTTTCATGGGGTCGTCGGGTGCAACGGCGGCACGTGCCCGCCGATGTCGCGGGCGATCGCCTGCGTCAGCTCGCGCAGCCGCGGCGCGACCTCGCGGCGCAGCCGCTCCTCGGTGAATAGGAAGGCCGGGCCGCCGCAGTTCAGCGCCATCACGTCGCCGTTCGGCCCGGCCAGCGGCACGGCGACGGAATTGATCTCGCGGTGGAACTCGCCGCACGACAAGCTGTAGCCGTCGCGCGCCGCGTCGGCGAGCGCGCGCTGCAGGCCCTGCTCGAGCGCCGGCCAGTCGCTGCCGCGCATCAGCCGCATCGACTCGACGAGTTGCGTGCGCTCGGCCTCGCCGACCGCGCCGAGATAGGCGCGGCCGAGCGCCGCGTTGGGCAGCGGCACGCGCGAGCCGACGTCGAGCCGCGCCGCGAGCATCGACGAGCGTGGCCGGCTGGCTTCGACGAGCACCATCTCGAGCCCGTCGCGCACCGCAAGGTAGACCGAGCAGCCGAGCGCCTCGGCCAGCGCCTGCATCTGCGGCCGCGCGATCGCGCGCACGTCGAGCCCGGCGAGGAACACCCGCGCCAGCGACACGACGCCGGCGCCCAGCATGTAGCGCTCGCCGCCGTGCTCGGCCTGCAGCAGGCCGAGCCCGACCAGCGTCGAGGCGAGCCGCGTCACCGTCGGTCGCGGAACGCCGGTCAGGCGCGACAGCTCGGTGGGACCGAGCACGCGCCGGTCCTCGGTGAAACAGCGCAGCACGGCGATGCCGCGCTCGAGCGCGCTGACGGTGTCGGCGCTGCGCTCGGCCCGGGTCGCTTCGACGGTTGCGGCATTCATCGCGCGCCCCGCTCAGACGGCCTGCTGCGCCAGGGCGGCCGGAGCGGCCGGAGCGGCGGCAGCGGCCGCGGCGCGCAGGTGCACGCCCTGCCCCAGCAACGCCTGCTGCAGCGCGCCGACGTCGACGCCGCGCGGCGGCACGCCCTGCGCGACGGCGAGCGCCGCCGCGGTGCCCGCCGCCTGACCGGTGATCCAGCACTGCGGGATCTCGCGCATGAAGCCGTGCGAGTTCTTGTCGCACGAGACGTGGCGGCCGCAGGCGAGCAGGCCGTCGAGCCGCTCGGGCACCAGCGCGCCGTAGGGAATCGAGATGTTCGGGAACTTGGGGCTCACGGCCGGGCTGACGCCCACCTCGTCGGGCAGCGCGACGCCGTCGGACCAGCGGCTGCGCAGCACGGCGCCCGTGCCCTTGAGGCGGCGCGCGTGGCGCACGCCGATCTGCGGCGCGCTCAGCAGCATGTAGGCGTCCTCGAAGCCGGGCGCGTGGGCGCGGAAGAAGGCCAGGTGCTGCTCCATCGACTTGTGCGAGCGGATCTCGACGGCCGTCAGGTCGTCGACGTCGAGCGCCGAGTAGCCGGTCTGACGCGGCCCCATGAAGAGGGCGATGTCGTCGCGCCACGAGACGAAGGGCCGCTCGAACAGGCCGCAGGCCTCGCGCCCGCCGGCCATGAAGGCAGCGTGCTCGTCGGGGCGGTTCGTCTTGAAGTCGATCCAGCGCTTCATGTCGACGCCGCCGAACAGCCACGAGGTGTTCATGCAGTGGTGGACGTCGGTCTCCTCGATGTCGTTGTCGAAGGCGGCGCCGGCGCGCGCGAACAGGTCGCCGTCACCTGTCGCATCGACGACGACCTTGGCCATGATCGCCATGCGCCCTTCCTTGCTCTCGAACACGACGCCCTTTACCTCGCTGCCATCGGCGCCGTCCTCGACGATCGCCTGCGCGGCCCAGGAGTGGTAGACGAGCTTGACCTTGCGTTCGAGCACGATGTCCTGCGACAGCAGCTTGAGCCGCTCGGGGTCGATCGTCGGCGACCAGGTCACGACGCCGTGGTAGGCGGCGGTGCGGTTCGACCAGTAGGCGGCCTTGTTCGCGTCGCGCGAGCCCCAGTCGGCGCGCGACGGGCCGGCGACGGCGTCGGCCGGCAGGCGGTCGAACAGCTCCTCGGCGAAGCCGCGGATCACGAGCTTGCCCTCCCAATCCGTCATCCGGTCGATCCAGATCACGAGGCCGCCGGTGGAGAGACCGCCGAGGTGGTTGTAGCGCTCGAGCAGGCAGACGTCGGCGCCCGTTTTCGCCGCCGCGGCGGCCGCCGCCGTGCCCGACGGACCGCCGCCGACGACGAGCACGTCGCAGCGGTGGTAGACCGGAATCGAACGCCCCGGCTCCTGCCACTGCCCGTGGTCGGGGCGCGCGGTGCGCCGCATGTCACGGTTGAAGATGTCGGAGGCGAGGATCCGCTCGTCGGTACGCGTCAGGGATTTCATGCGTGTATTTTGGGCGCAGCGTCCGAAAAGTCAACGCCGATCCGGATCATCCCTAGAACATGTTGAACTTCGCCCCCCGCTTCGCTACGCTTTGCCGGTCATCACGCCCATTTTTCTGGACCATCCCATGCGCCGACGCCACTTCCACGCTACCGCCCTGTTCGCCTTCGCCGCCGTTGCCTTGCCGGCCGCTGCTCAGGCGCCCTTCCCCAGCAAGCCGGTGACGCTCGTCGTGCCGAACGTACCGGGCGGCGCGATCGACATCATGGCCAGGCTGCTCGAGAAAAACCTGAGCGATGCCTGGAAGCAGCCCGTCGTCGTCGTCTACAAGGCTGGTGCCGGCACCGTGCTCGGCACCGACTTCGTCGCCAAGTCGCCGCCGGACGGCCACACGATCTGCCTCGTCGTGACTTCGCACGTCATCAACCCGAGCCTGCGCAAGAACATGCCGTTCGACACGCTGAAGGACCTTGCGGGCCTGACGATGCTCGCCACCTCGCCGGTGGTGATCTCGGCCACCAACACGCTGCCGGCCAACAACATCGCCGAGCTGATCGCGCTGGCCAAGAAACAGCCCGGCAAGCTGACCTATGCGTCGCCGGGCAGCGGCAGTTCGATGCACCTCGGCGGCGAACTGCTCAAGACGACGGCGGGCATCGACATGCTCCACGCGCCGTACAAGGGCTCGGGCGGCGCCTACCCGGACGTGTTCACCGGCCGCGTCGAGCTGCTGATCGACCCGCTGTTCTCGTCGCTGCCGCACATCAAGGCCGGCAAGATGAAGCCGCTGGCGATCATGAGCCCCGCGCGCTCGCCGATCGCGCCCGAGATCCCGACCATCGCCGAGACGGTGCCCGGCTTCCGCGTCGAGAGCATCTACGGCGCCGTCGTGCCGAGCGCCACGCCGCGCGATGTGGTCAAGAAGATCGGCGCCGACATGGCCAAGGCCGTGCAGTCGCCCGAGATCAAGGCGCGCTTCGCCGAGATCGGACTGACGCCGGTGGGCACGACGCCCGAGGAGTTCGACGCCTTCATCCGCACCGAGATGGACAAGTGGGCGAAGGTGGTCAAGGCGTCGGGGGCGTCGGCGGACTGAGCGGCGCGGGTCAGTGCAGGGGGACGCCCGTCTTCGCCTGCAGTTCCTCGCGCGTCACGCCCGGCGCCATCTCGACGACCTTGAGGCCGTGCGGCGTCACGTCGAGCACGGCGAGGTCGGTGATGATGCGATCGATCACGCCCACGCCGGTCAGCGGCAGCGTGCAGTGCGGCAGGATCTTCAGGTCGATCGTGCCGTCCTTCTTCTTCGCGACGTGCTCCATCAGCACGACGACGTTCTTCACGCCGCCGACCAGGTCCATCGCGCCGCCCATGCCCTTGACCATCTTGCCGGGGATCATCCAGTTGGCGAGGTCGCCCTTCTCGCTGACCTGCATCGCGCCGAGGATGCTGAGGTTGATCTTGCCGCCGCGGATCATCGCGAAGCTGTCGTGGCTGCCGAAGATCGACGAGCCGGGGATCGTCGTCACGGTCTGCTTGCCGGCGTTGATCAGGTCGGCGTCGACCTCGTCCTCGGTGGGGAACGGGCCGATGCCGAGCATGCCGTTCTCGCTCTGCAGCCAGACCTCGATCTTCGGGTCGACGAAGTTCGCCACCAGCGTCGGCAGGCCGATGCCGAGGTTGACGTAGTAGCCGTCCTGCAGTTCCTGCGCCGCGCGCCGGGCCATCTCGTCGTGTGTCCACGCCATGATCAGACTCCTGCCTTTTCCGTGATGGTTCGCTTCTCGATGCGCTTCTCGGGCTTGGCGTTGAGCACCAGCCGCTGCACGTAGATGCCCGGCAGGTGGATCGCGTCGGGATCGAAGGCGCCCGTCTCGACGATCTCCTCGACTTCGACGACGGTGACCTGCCCCGCCATCGCGACGGCCGGATTGAAGTTGCGCGCGGTGCGCCGGAAGATCAGGTTGCCGCTCTTGTCGGCCTTCCACGCCTTGACCAGCGAAAGCTCGGGAAACAGCGCGTGCTCCATCACGTAGACCTTGCCGTCGAACTCGCGCGTCTCCTTGCCTTCGGCGACCATCGTGCCGACGCCGGTGCGCGTGTAGAACGCCGGGATGCCGGCGCCGCCGGCGCGCAGCTTCTCGGCCAGCGTGCCCTGCGGCGTGAACTCGAGCTCCAACTCGCCCGCGAGGTACTGGCGCTCGAATTCCTTGTTCTCGCCGACGTAGCTCGAGATCATCTTCCTGATCTGCCGCGTGTCGAGCAGCTTGCCCAGGCCGAAGCCGTCGACGCCGGCGTTGTTCGAGATCGCCGTCAGGTTCCTGGCGCCCGAGTCGCGCAGCGCGTCGATCAGCGCCTCGGGGATGCCGCACAGACCGAAGCCGCCGACGGCGATGAGCTGGCCGTCGCGCACCAGCCCCTTCAGCGCCGCCGCAGCGCTCGGATAGATTTTGTTCATGCCGGAACTCCGGTGTGGATCATCGAAAAATGCGAGCGCCAAGCGTACTACGTATGGAGTTAAGTAACGGGTACGTAGAATCGCCTAAGGAGGACGCCGCATGACCGACATCGACTCGCTGCAAGCCGCTCTCGGGAACATCTTCGCGCCGTGGGTGCAACAGCTCGGCCTGAGGGTGCGCGCCGTACGCGGCGGCGACGTCGTGCTGGCGCTGCCCGTCACGCCCGAGTTGTTGCATGTGGGCGGCATCCTGTGCGGCCAGGCCACGATGGCGGCCGCCGACAGCGCGATGGTGCTGGCGATCGGCCTGGACCTCGGCGAGTTCCGTCCGATGACGACGGTGCAGCTGCAGACCAGCTTCCTCAAGCCGATCGCGGGCGCCGAGGCGAGCGTGACGGCACGCGTGCTGCGGCGCGGCAAGAGCCTCGTGTTCGGCGAGATCGAGATCGCCGGCGCCGACGGCAAGCTTGCCGCGCACGCGACGACGACCTACGCCCTGCTCTGACGGCAGCGCAGCGGCAACCGGCGGGATGCGCTCGCTCGACTACCGCACGGCGTTCGACCTCGCGCCGATCGGCCTCGTGCTGTCGCGCAACCGCCTGATCGTCGACTGCAACCAGCGCCTGCAGGAGATGTTCGGCGTGAGCCGGGAACAGATCGTCGGCCAGAGCTTCGAGGTGCTCTACCCGACGCATGCCGAGTTCGAGCGCACCGGCCAACGCATCGCCGCCAGCCTCGACGCCAGCGGCTTCTATGCCGACGAGCGCGTGATGCGCCGCGCCGACGGCCCGCGCCGCGGCGAGCTGTTCTGGTGCCATGTGTGGGGCCGCGCGCTCGACCCCCAGGCGCCGCACGCCGCGGGCATCTGGTCGTTCGAGGACCTGTCGTCGCGGCGCAGGCTCGAGGCCGACCTCACACCGAGGGAGCGCGAGATCGCGGCGCTGCTGATCGAAGGCCTGACGAGCAAGCTGATCGGCCGGCGCCTGGGCATCAGCCCGCGCACCGTCGACGTCTACCGCGCGCGGCTGATGCGCAAGTACGGCGCCGCGACGACGCCGGACCTGGTCAAGAAGCTGCTCGCCGCCTGAACACGTCGGGCTGGCGTTCGCGCTGGCGCCGCCTATCCTTGTCTCTTCTCCGAGCCGCGCACGGCCCCGGCGCGGCTCGCCCAGTGACGGGGCCGCCCCCTGAGGAGACGACGATGGCCCTCTACACCGTGCTGGCGAACTTCACCGACCAGGGCATTCGCAACATCAAGGAAACGACGCACCGCGCCGAGGCCGTCGAGGCCGCGGCGCGCAAGGCCGGCGTCAGCGTCAAGAGCGTCCAGTGGACGCTCGGCGCCTACGACCTCGTGTGCCAGTTCGAAGCGCCCAACGACGAGACGATCACCGCCTTCGGCCTGGCGATCGGCATGCAGGGCAATGTGCGCACGCAGACGATGCGCACCTTCACGCGCGACGAGATGAGCGCCATTCTCGCGAAGCTGCCGGGCTGAGGCCTGCCCCTCGCGCGACGGCGGCGCGTCGGCTCGAGAGATCAGGACACCAGCGCGCGCAGCCACTCCGGCAGCGGCACCGACTTCTGCTGCGCGTAGTCGATCCACACCGTCGTCGCGCCGCCGGTCGCATAGAGCGTGCCGGGCCGGTCGGTGCGCTCCAGCGTGATGAAGGTATCGAAGCTGGTGCGGCCCGGGTTCGCGGCGTAGTGCTTCGCGAGGATGTCGCCCGGGTACTCGAGCTGGCGGATGAAGTTGCAGAACGCATTGACGACGACGGGCCCCTGCCCGCCGCGCTCGGGCGCGCCGCCGTTGCGGTGCAGCCATTCGATGCGCACGATCTCGAAGTAGCGGAAGTAGACCGTGTTGTTGACATGGCCCATCGCGTCCATGTCGCCCCAGCGGATCGGGATCACCATCTCGTGCACGAGCTTCTTGTGCTCGGGGATGTCGATGCGCATGCGCGTTCCTGTCGTGTTTTCAGTCGAGCGCGACGCCGAGTTCGGACGCGAGGCGGGCCACCTGCCGGCGCAGCGTCGCGACCTCGGCTTCGAGCCGCGCCTGGTTGGCCTTCAGCGCCGACCACTCGCCCGCGGCGACGGCGTCGCTGCCGGCCGGCGCGTCGGCGGCATCGACCATCGCCACCGGCCCGCCGACCAGATGCATCCAGCGCGATTCGCGCGCGCCCGGCGCGCGCGGCAGCTTGACGACGAGCGGCGGCTCGCGCGCCGCCAGCTCGTCGAGAAAGGCCTCGACCGACGAGATGTCGGCGAAGCGGTGCAGCCGCTCCGTGCTGGCGCGCAGCTCGGCCGCGGTCTGCGGCCCGCGCAGCATCAGCAGCGCGAGGATCGCGACCGACTGGCTCGGCACGCCGAGCACGCGCTGCGCGTTGTGCTCGTAGCGCGCGACGCGGCTGCCGCTGACCTCGACGACGAGCGAGAGCGATTTCAGTTCGTCGACGGCGCCGAGCACGTCGGAGTCGCTGGCCGCGATCACCGGGTCGCGCGCCGTCTTCTGGTTGCAGCCGAGCACCAGCGCGTTCAGCGACAGCGGGTAGCTGTCGGCCACCGTGTGCTGCTTTTCGACCAACACGCCGAGCACGCGCGTCTCGAGCAGCGACAGCGCGCGCAGCGTCATCGGCGCCGCCCGCTCAGACCGCGAAGCCGTCGTCGGCCTGGATCACGGCGCCGTTGACGAAGTGGCTCTCGTTGGCACACAGCATCGTCAGCACGGTATCGAGGTCCTGCGGCTGGCCGACGCGCTTGCGCGGCAGCATGTTCATCAGCTTCTGCCCCTGCTCGGTCTGCCAGTAGTGGTGGTTGATCTCGGTGTCGATGTAGCCGGGGCAGATCGCGTTGACGTTGATACCGAACTTGCCCCACTCGAGCGCCATCGCGCGCGTCATGTGGATCACGGCGGCCTTGCTCATCGAATAGACGCCGATCTGGCTCAGCACGCGCAGCCCCGCCATCGACGCGATGTTGACGATGCGCCCGCCGGTGAAGGTGCCCGGCGCCGAGCCCTTGGCGCGCGCCAGCATGCGCTTGCCGACTTCCTGCGCGACGAAGAAGGCGCCGCGCGTGTTGGTGTTCATCACGAAGTCGTAGTCCTCGGGCGTCACGTCGACGAGCTTTTGCGTCGTGCTGACGCCCGAGTTGTTGACGAGGATGTCGATCGTGCCCATCTCCGTCTCGGCATGCGCGACCGCCGCCTTGATGCCGGCGTGGTCCGTCACGTCGATCGTCACGCAGTGCGCGTCGCCGCCGGCGGCCTCGATCTCGGCGCGCAGCGTCTTCAGCCGCTCGATGCGGCGGCCCGCCAGCACGACGGCGGCGCCGGCCTTGGCGAGCGTCTTCGCGAACTGCGTGCCGAGCCCGCTGGACGCGCCGGTGACGAGCGCGACGCGCCCCGAGAGATCGATGCAGTAGCTCATGGGTGTCTCCGACTTCGAGTCGCAGCGACGATAGCAGATGCATCGGCGGCATCCGGCCACGCAGCGCGCACTTAGAATCCTGCGACCCGCGCCGTTGCAGGTCGCCGCAGAACGAAGGAGCGTCATGACCGCCGCAGCTATCCTCGCCGAACACGGGCCGCGCGAAGCGATGGAGTACGACGTCGTCGTCGTCGGCGCCGGACCGGCGGGCCTCGCGACGGCGATCCGCCTCAAGCAGCTCGGCGCCGAGCGCGGACGCGAGGTCTCGGTCTGCGTGCTCGAGAAGGGCTCGGAGCCCGGCGCGCACATCCTCAGCGGCGCCATCATGGACCCGCGCGGCCTCGACGAACTGCTGCCCGACTGGAAGGCGCAGGGCGCGCCGCTGAACCAGCCGGTGACGGCCGACCGCTTCCTGTTCCTCGACGCGGGCGGCGCGAAGTCGACGCCCGACTTCTTCCTGCCCGACTGCTTCAAGAACCACGGCAACTACATCGTGAGCCTCGGCAACGTCGTGCGCTGGCTCGCGCAGCAGGCCGAGGCGCTCGGCGTCGAGATCTTCGCGGGATTCCCCGCCGCCGAGGTGCTGTACGACGATGCCGGCGCCGTCAAGGGCGTCGCGACGGGCGATCTCGGCATCGGCAAGGACGGCCAGCCGACCGCCGAGTTCCAGCTCGGCATGGAGCTGCACGCCAAGTACACCGTGTTCGCCGAGGGATCGCGCGGCCACCTCGGCAAGCAGCTGATCGCGAAGTACCGGCTCGACGCCGGCCGCGACCCGCAGAGCTACGGCATCGGCCTCAAGGAGCTGTGGGAAGTTGCGCCCGGTAAGCACCAGCCCGGCCTCGTGATCCACACCGCAGGGTGGCCGCTCGACGACGACACCTACGGCGGCTCGTTCCTCTACCACGCCGAGGACAACAAGGTCGCGCTCGGCTTCGTCGTCGGCCTCGATTACGCCAACCCCTGGCTGAGCCCGTTCGAGGAGTTCCAGCGCTGGAAGACGCACCCCGAGATCCGCGCCACGCTCGAAGGCGGCAAGCGCCTGGGCTACGGTGCACGCGCCATCACGGCGGGCGGCATCCTGAGCCTGCCCAAGCTCGTGTTCCCGGGTGGCGCGCTGGTCGGCTGCGAGGCCGGCACGTTGAACGCCAGCCGCATCAAGGGCAGCCACGCCGCGATCAAGACCGGCATGCTGGCCGCCGAGGCGGCCTTCGACGCGCTCGCCGCCGAGCGCAGCGGCGACGAGCTCACCGCCTACCCGGCGGCGTTCGACGCGAGCTGGCTGCGCGCCGAGCTCGAGCGCTCGCGCAACTTCAAGCAGTGGTTCAAGAAGGGCCGCACGACAGCGACGCTGATGACCGGCATCGAGCAGTGGCTGCTGCCCAGGCTCGGCTTCAAGGCGCCGCCGTGGACGCTGCATCGCACGAAGCCCGACCACGAGTACCTCAAGCCCGCGGCCGAGTGCCCGCAGATCGCGTATCCGAGGCCCGACGGCGCGATCACCTTCGACCGCCTCGGCTCCGTGTTCATCAGCAACACCAACCACGCCGAGAACCAGCCCGCGCACCTGACGCTGAAGGACGCTTCGGTGCCGACGACGGTCAACCTCGCGAAGTACGCGGGCCCCGAGAGCCGCTACTGCCCGGCCGGCGTCTATGAGTTCGTCGAAGGGCGCCTCGTCATCAACGCGCAGAACTGCGTCCACTGCAAGACCTGCGACATCAAGGATCCGACGCAGAACATCGTCTGGGTCACGCCCGAAGGCGGCGGCGGGCCGAACTACAGCGGAATGTGAGCCGGCGGGCGACAAGAGCCTCCGTTCGCGGTGAGCTTCTCCCCCGCCAGCTTGCCAACGCTCGAGGCAGCAAAGCGCCGTGCGGCGCGACCCCGAGCCGAGTACCGCAGGGCAGTCAGCGAAGCTGACCGACTCGGCGTGAGCCCGCGCGGGGCTGCGCCTGCCGCGATGCGAAGCGACGCTCGACGGCAACAAGCGTCTGAACGCAACTCCGCATCAGGCGTCTAGCGCCGTCGCCAGCGCGTGCAGCTCGTCGTGCACGCGGCGCGCCGCCGTCTCGAGCTGCGGTGCTTCGTCGGACTGCGCCAGTGCAGCTTCGATGGCTTCGAGTGCGTGCAGCACGCGCGTCGCGCCGACCGCCAGGCAGGCGCCGCGCAGCGAGTGGCACAGCGCGCGCACGCGCGCCGCGTCGCCGGCGACGGCGGCGTCGACGAGTTGCGGGGCGCCGTCGCGATAGACATCGACGAAGGCGCGCAGCACGCGCTCCAGCGACGGCTCCTGCCCGCCGACGTTGCGCAACGCGCTCTCGAAGTCGAAGCCGGCGACGGCGCCGAGCCGCGCCGGCAGCGGCGCGGCGGCACGCCGGTCGACCGAAGCGCCCGCCTCCCCCGGCGACCCCCGCCGCCGCAACCACCCCAACAACGGGGCGTACAAGCGCTCGGGATCGACCGGCTTGGCGACGTGGTCGTTCATGCCGGCGGCCAGGCAGGCGGCGCGGTCCTCGTCGAATGCGTTGGCCGTCATCGCGATCACCGGCAGCGCGCGTCCGCTGCGCTGGCGCAGCATGCGCGTCGCCGTGAGGCCGTCGATGCCCGGCATCTGCACGTCCATCAACACGAGGTCATAGTGGCGCGTCGTCGCCAGCTCGACGGCGCGCCCGCCGTCGTCGGTGGTCTCGATGACGAGCCCCGAGCGCCGCAGCAGCTCGACGGCCATCTCCTGATTGACCGGGTTGTCCTCGACCAGCAGCACGCGCTGGCCGGCATGGCGGCGACGCAGCAGCTCCTCGGCCTCGCCGGCGGCCGGCACGCGCGCCAGCGCGCCCTGAGAGCGGCCGCGCAGCACGCGCACCAGCGCGTCGTGCAGCGCCGAGGTCGTGATCGGCTTGACGAGCACAGCCTCGCAGCCGACCGCGCGCGCCTGCTGCCACATCGCCGGCTCGTCGTGCGCCGTCACCAGCACGCTGGGCGGCAGCGCGTCGCCGAGCGTGGCGCGCAGCGCCCGCAACGTCTCGATGCCGTCCATCGGCGCCATGCGCCAGTCGACCAGCAGCACGTCGTAGGGCCGGCCCGCGGCCATCGCGATCTGCGCCGCGGCGAGCGCCTCGGCACCGCCGGGCTGGGCGTCGACCTCCAGCCCGAAGCCGCGCAGCCGGTCGCCGATCGCCATCAGCGCCTCGGGCAGGTCGTCGACGAGCAGCGCGCGCAGCCCCCCCAGCGCGATCGGCGCGGCACGCTCGCCGGCCTCGGCGGCGCGCGCGAACCAGGCGGTGAACCAGAAGGTGCTGCCCTCGCCCGGCGTGCTGTCGACACCGACCTCGCCGCTCATCATCGCGGCGATGTGGCGCGTCAGCGCGAGGCCCAGGCCGGTGCCGCCGTGGCGCCGGCCGGTCGAGGCGTCGGCTTGCTCGAAGGCGTTGAACAGCACGCCCTGGTGCTCAGGCGCGATGCCCTCGCCGGTGTCGCGCACCTCGAAGCGCACCAGCGTGCGCGACCCGGCCTCGCGCAGCACCTCGCCGCGCAGTCGCACCCAGCCGCGCGCCGTGAACTTGACGGCGTTGCTCAGCAGGTTGATCAGCGCCTGCGACAGCCGCGTCGGGTCGCCGCGCAGGCGCTCGGGCAGATGGTCGGTATCGACGATCAGCTCGAGACCCTTGTCGCGCGCGCGGGCGCCGACCAGATCGAAGCTGCGCGACAGCACCTCGTCGATCGCAAACTCGACCTCCTCGAGCACCATCTTGCCGGCCTCGATCTTCGACAGGTCGAGGATGTCGTTGATCACCTGCAGCAGGTGCTGCGCCGCGTCGTCCACTTTCTGCAGCCGCTCGCGCTGCAGCGCGTCGCGCGTGTCGCGCGCCATCAGGTGGGTGAAGCCGATGATGGCGTTCATCGGCGTGCGGATCTCGTGGCTCATGTTGGCGAGGAAGGCGCTCTTGGCCCGATTCGCCGTCTCGGCCTCGTCGGCGCGACGCGCCAGCTCGCGCTGCATTTCGGCGATGTCGGCGGTGCGCTGCGCCACCTGCGCCTCGAGGTCCGCGTGGTGCGACTCGAGGGCGCGCCGCGCCAGCACCAGCGGCGTGATGTCGTCGGCCACCATGACGACGCCGCCGATCGCGCCGTCGACGTCGCGCCACGGCAGGACGGCCCAGCGCAGCCAGTGCTCGGCGCCGCCGGCATCCCGCCACAGGTATTCGTCGTCGCGCACCGGCTCGCCGGCCAGAGCCCGGCGATACGTCTCGCGCCACTCGGCGGGCTGGTCGGGAAGCAGCTCGTATTGGTCAACGCCGGTCAGGTCGGAGCGCCCCTGCCCGTAGGCCTGCAGCCAACGCGAGCTGGTCGCGAGGTAGACCATGTCGCGGTCGAGCATCGACATCATGTTCGGCGCTTCGCGCACGAAGGTCGCGAGCTGGGCGCGTGAGCGGCGATGCACCTCCTCGGCCGCCTTGCGCGCCGTGATGTCGCGGTGCACGCCGAAGACGCACTCCATCGTGCCGTCGGGCCCGACGATGCGGCGCGCGCTCGATTCGGCCCAGAACACACTCCCGTCCTTGCGCCGGTAGCGGATCTCGTAGACGGCGTTGTCGCCCGGCGCATCGGCGCCGTAGCGCAGCCGCCCCTGCTCCAGGAAGTCGGCACTGTCTGCGTAGAGGATTTCCGCTGTGCGGCCGATGACCTCGCCGGCGCGCCAGCCGAACAGGGCTTCGAAGGCCGGGTTGACCTTCATGATGCGGCGCTGCGGGTCGGCGAACATCAGCGCCTCGCCCATGGCGTCGAACAGCGCGCGGATGTGCGTCTCGACGCCGCTGCGCGCCAGTTCGGCCGACTGCGCCCGGCCGCGCGCCGACTCGGCCTCGCGCAGCGTCGCCTCCTGGATCAGGCGGCCGGCGACAAGCAGCGTCGCGAACATCAGCGCCAGCGTCACGCCGACCAGCGTGCGCATCGCCTCGGGATAGGCGACGACGACCACGGCGACGGATGCGGCCAGCGTCAGCAACACGACGCGCCAGCGGCTCAACGCGAGAGCGAAGATGAACGGCACCCAGAACGCCTGCGGTGCGGCGCCGCCCGCGAAAAACCCGGGCTCGAACAGGAACGGCAGCGCCGGCGTCATCGCGAGCGGAATCGCACCGGCGATGCGGTCGCGGCCACGCCAGTACAGCAGGGAAGCCGCAGCAAACAGCAGCGCGAGCCAGGCGATCGCCGCGACACGCCGCACACGCACGCCCCCCACCAGCGACTCGGAGCCCGACGCACCGGCGAGCGGGCCTGCCAGCGGCGCCAGCCCGACCAGCAAGAGCAGCGTTGCCGTCGTCATCGCGACCAGCGTCAGGCGTCGCCGGTCCAAACGCAACGATGCGAACGCTTTCAAGACCAGCGTGACGACTTCCAACGCGGCTCCCCCGCGGCGAATCCGGCCCGCCGCACCCTCGCTGCAACGGTGACCGATTCCGGCCCCGGTCCGAATCCGGGTCAACCCGAGTGCCGGTGCGCACGCGCATCGGCCGAACGGCCGGCTGGCCGCGCGGCCGGGCTCGGCCAGAATCGCGAGCTGATGACGCCGCCACCGCAGCGACCGGACGCCTCGCCGACATCGGCGTGGGTCGCGGCGTTCGCCGCGCTCGTGCTGCTGGCCGCGGTGTGGAGCGGGCTCGTCGTGTGGGGCAGCGCGGCCGAGTCCGAAGGCGTCGAGCTGGCGCTGCGCGAGGCGCGCATGACGGTCGTGCGCGACGGCCGCGAGGGCGAACCGCGACCCATCTCGCTGCCCGATACCTGGGCGCACCACGGGCTGGGCACGCACGGCGTCGCGCGCTACCGCGCGAGCCTGGAACTGCCCGAGCCGCCCACGGGGGTCTGGGCGCTGCGCATCGACCGCCTGGGCACGCATGCCGACGTGCGCGTCAACGGCACGCTGGTCCACGGCACGCTCGACGCGCCGCCGAGCGCGCTGCGCCGGCCGGTGCCAGCGCTGATCGCGCTGCCGGCGGGCCTGCTGCACGGCGGAGCCAACAGCGTCGAGCTCGTCGTCGACCACGGCGCGCGCGGCGGGCTGTCGCCGCTGCTGTTCGGTCCGATGCGCGAACTCGAGGCCGGCTTCGTCAACGGCTACCACCGCGAAGTCGGCCTGCCGCAGTGGCTCAACGTGCTGAGCATCGGCGCCTGCCTGGTCGCGCTGCTGGTGTGGTCGCGACGCCGCGGCGAGGTCGCGCTCGGCACCTTCGCGGCGCTCGGTCTGCTGGCCTCGCTGCGCAACGTCAGCTACTTCGCGGTCAGCCTGCCGTTTCCGCCGGCGCTGACCGACTGGCTGTTCTACGCGACGCAGGTGGCGTCCGTGGTGCTGGTCGGCGTCTTCGCGATCGCCGTGTCGGAGCGGCCGCGGCCGCGCCTGAAAGCGGCCTGGATCGGCACAGGCGCGGCGATGGCCGCTCTCGGCGCCGTCGCGATCGCCGGCGGCTGGATCCAGCAGGCGCGCGCCTGGACCTACCCGGTACTGCTCGCCGGGCTGCTCGGCGCGCTGCCTCTGGCCTGGCCGGCACTGCGCCGGCTGAGCGGCGCGGCGCTGGTGCCGCTCGTCGTGGGCGTCGCGGCGGTGTTCGTCGCCGGCGTGCACGACTATCTCTACCAGCAGGGCCGCACCTCGGTGATGGACGCCTACTGGATGCCCTACGCCGTGCCGCTGGCGGTGCTCGCGTTCACCGCGCTGCTCGTCAACCGCGTCGTCGGCGCGATGAACGCGGTGGCGCATGCCAATGTCGCGCTCGAGCAGCGCGTGCGCGAGCGCACCGCCGAACTCGAGCAGGCCAACGCTGCAAAGGGGCGGTTCCTCGCCGCGGCGAGCCATGACCTGCGCCAGCCGGTCGCGAGCATCGGCCTGCTCGTCGGCCTGCTGCGCGAGCAGGAGCCGGCGCCGCGCCAGCGCGGCCTCGTCGACCGCATCGACCAGGCCGTCGCCGCGCTGGAAACGCTGCTGCGCGGGCTGCTCGACGTGTCGCGCTTCGACGCCGGCACGGTGCAGCCGCGCATCGGCCGCGTCGAGCTGCAGGCCGTGTTCGACGCGATCGCGGCGCATGCCGGCGCGACGGCCGAGGCCAAGGGCCTGCGCCTGCGCTGCCGGCCGACCGCGCTGGCGGTCGTCTCCGACGCGCTGCTGCTCGAGCAGATGCTGCGCAATCTCGTCGACAACGCCGTGCGCTGCACCGCGCGCGGCGGCGTGCTCGTCGCGGCGCGCCGGCGCGGCGACCGCGTGCTGGTGCAGGTGCGCGACAGCGGCTGCGGCATGACGCCCGAACAGCAGCAGCGCGCCTTCGTCGAGTTCGTCCAGTTCGACCACAGCGGCGCCGACGGCCGTGTGCGCGGCCTCGGCCTCGGCCTCGCGATCGTGCAGCGCAGCGCGCGGCTGCTGCGCCACCCGCTGACGCTGCGCTCGGAGCCCGGCCGCGGCAGCTGCTTCGGCATCGAGCTGCCGCTGGACCGCCGCGGCCCGGCGCGCGACGCTATCGGCGTCGCGGTCGCCGCCGCCCCGCGACCGCTCGCCGGGCGCCAGCTGATCGTCGTCGAGGACGAGCCCGCGGTGCGCGACGCGCTGGTGATGCGCCTGCAGAGCTGGGGCGCCGAGGTGCGCGCCTACGCGGGGCTGCAGGCACTGCGCGGCGCTGCCGAACTCGGCAGCCCCGACCTGCTGCTGACCGATCTGCGCCTGCCCGACGGCGACGGTCTGGCCGTGATCGACGCGCTGCGCGCGCGGCTCGACCGGCGCGTGCCGGCGCTCGTCGTCACCGGCACCACGCTGCCCGACGAACTGGCCCGGCTGCAGCGCGCCGGCGTGCCGGTGCTCAACAAGCCGTTTCGCGCCGCGACGCTGCTCGCCGCGCTGGCGGCGGCGCTCGCGGCGGCGGCGCCGGCTGGGCGCCCTCTCCCGCTGGCGGGAGAGGGCGGGGGATGAGGGCCGCACGGCGCGCCGAAGCTGCCCTCACCCCAGCCCTCTCCCGCGCAGCGGGAGAGAGGGCGCGTGTCACGCGGTCAGTCTCAGGCCGAGTCGCGCTGCCGCCACCACCGCCTGGGTGCGCGTGTTGACGTTCAGGCGCCGGAAGATCGCCTGCAGGTGCGTCTTGACAGTCGATTCGGAGAGATCGAGCTCGCGCATGATCAGCTTGTTGCTGCGGCCTTCGATGAGCAGGCGCAGCACGTCGAGCTGACGCGGCGACAGGCCGAGATCGCCATCGTCGTCATCGCCAGGCGGCAGCTCCGCGACCGCCCGCAGGGCCTGCGGCGGCAGGTGCACGCGACCCTCGAGCACGGTGCGCAGCGCGTCGGTGAAGGCCGCGCTGTCGGCGCGTTTGGGAATGAAGCCTGCTGCACCGCGATCGATCGCGGCAAGCACGGTCTCGGGCCGGTCGTCGGCCGACAGCACGACGATCGGCACCGCCGGGGCGGCCTCGTGCAGCCGCTCGAGCCCGGCCATGCCGCTGGCATCGGGCAGGCCGAGGTCGAGCAGCACGAGCGAGCAGTCGGGGTCGGCGCCGAGAGCGTCGAGCGCGCCCGCGATGTCGCTGGCGGTCGTGAGCTGCAGTTGCGGGATGCGCAGCTCGACGAGCAGTTCGACGCCGTCGCGAAACAGCGCGTGATCGTCGACGAGCAGGGCCTTCTTCGTCGCGGTGCTTGTGTCCATCGGCGCGCATTACAGCATGAGCCCGCGCGCAAACGACACGGCCCGCCCCCGCTGCCGGGGACGGGCCGCGAAGAGCAAGCTCGCGTCAGGGCTGCGTGACCGACAGCCCGAGTCGCGCGTTGGTTCCGGCCTGGTTGTTCGCCGGCATCCAGTAGGCCGCGATGCCGACGCCGAGCTTGATCGAATACATCTCGCGGATCGTCACGGCGCTGCTGTCGCTGCCGGTCGTGCTGCCGCCGGCGCGGTGGATCCAGCCGTCACGCGCGTCGTTCATGAGGATCGTCTGCGGGTGGCTGACGCCCGTGCCCTGCGCGGTGATCCTGCGCGAGAACGAGCCGGCCGCGGGGTCGTTCGCGGTGATCTCGTAGCCGTTGTAGGAGAGCGGGTCGGCGGCGACGCGAGCGGCGTTGAGTTGCACGTTCCAGGCCTTGTGCGTGTCGCCGACCGTCGGCTGGGTCAGCGTGCGCTGGCGGGCCATGAAGTGCACCGTGCCGTCGGCACCGAGCATGACGATCGTCGTGTGGCCGTTGCCGGCGCGGTAGGCGAACGCGCGTTCCTTCCATTCGTCGCCGGGCGCATCGATCGTCAGGTCGAAACCGCCTGCGGTGTTCGCGCTCAAGCCGGCATACGGGCCGTCGGTCGTCGTGCAGGCCGACAGCGGGGTCGCCGGTGTGCTGCCGTCGCACTTCAGCGTCACCTTGCCGTCGGCCGCGATACCGATCAGGACCGGATCGACGCTGCTCGTCGCACCCTCGGCGATCCAGCCGAGCGTGTTCCAGTCGCCGGCCAGGTCGGCGACGGCGATCGACTGCACCGGCATCGCGATCACCATGCGCGCGTTCGGGTCGGCCGCGGCTTCGCCGTCGGTCCAGGTGTTGGTCAGCCGCCCGACCGCAAGGCCCGACGGCGAGACGACGACCTCGCCGCTCAGGTTGTCACTGCCGTTGACGGTGTAGTGGCACGACTCGCCGGCGACGGGCGTCAGCACCGCGTTGCTGTCGTCGAAGGTCCAGGTCGGGCCGGCGGCCGCGGCGACGTCCATCGTGCCGACGCTGAGTGTCGTCACGGGGTCGGTGGCGCCGGTGCTGGCCGATGGCTTGACGACGATGAATCGGTAGTCGGCGCTGCGCAGCGCAGCGCAGTGTTCGGCCTTCGCCTTGAGCAGCAGCGCGGCGGGCAGCAGGCTTGCCGTGACGTTGTCGCCGCCGCTGTGGGTCGCCGGCGCGGCGGGGCCGGCAGCCGCGGCAGTGGCCGCGACCGCCGTCACCAGTTCGCCGAGCGTGCTGCCGGTGCTCGCCAGCGTCGTGCCGAGCGTGTCGAGCACGCCGTCGTAGCCGGTGCCGGTGCCCGCGGCGAGGCTGCCCGAGACGATACTGGTGATCGCGCTGGTGTCGACGCCGGCGGCCTGCAGTGTCTGCACCACGGCGGTCGAGGCGGCATCGATCTTCACGGCCGTTACCGCGGTCGCGAGCGAGGCGGCGTTGCCGGCGGCGCCGGCATAGAAGACCGCGGGGTCCTGGCCCGTCAGCTGCGCAACCACGAGTTGCGTCAGCGGCGTGATGTTGGCCGTCGCCGTCGATCCGGCGCCGGCAGCCAGCGAGTAGTAAGTCGTGCCGTCGCTGCTCGCAGCCTTGAGCACGCAGGGCAGCACGCCGCCGGTGATCGCGAGGCTGTAGCTGCCGTCGGGCTGCGCCGTCCCGGTGCCGCTGCCGGTCGCGCAGGTCGCCTCGACCGACGCGCCGGCAAGCGCTGCGCCGCGGGCGGCGACGCCGCTCAGCGTGAGCGGCTGCGCGGGATTGCCGCCGGCGGCGGGTTCGTCGCCGCCGCCGCAAGCGGCGAGCACGGCCGCACTCAGCGCGGCAACAACGAAGCGGGGCGAGCGGTGGGCATGGGACCGCGGTGCGTGAGGCATGAACGAAGCTCCTGGGTTGCGAATCGACGAGACAGCTGCGATGGTGGAATCACAGGCGCGCCATCGCCATCGACCGAACGGCCGAGATCCCCGGAGCTAATTCACGCTCGGGCGCGTCAACCCGCGTGACGCCGCAGCGCCGCCATCCGCAACGCACTGACGGCCATCGCCGTCACCAGCGCCGCGCCGCAGGCGTGCAGCGCGATGCCGACGCCCCAGCCCTGCAGCAGCGCACCGGCGGCGACGCCCGACGCAGCGGGCACGACCTGCGACACGATGGTGTACATGGCGACGATGCGCCCGCGCAGCGCGTCGGGCGCAGCGGCCTGGATGCCCGCGACGATCAGCGACAACGCGAGGCCGCCGGCCACGCCCACCGCGCCGAGCAGTGCGACGGCGGCGCGCGCATCGCGCACTGCGCCCAGCGAAGCGAGCCCCGCGCCGGCCAGCGCCGTCGCGACGAGGATCGTGTGCCCGTGATGCAGGCGCCGCTGCAGTGCGAGCGCGAGCAGGCCGCCGCCGATCAGCGCCAGCGCCAGCGTGCCGAGGAAAGCGCCGCGCTGCAGCTCGCCCAGGCCGAGCTGCGCTGCAGCGAGCTTGGGCAGCAGCACCGTCATCGGTCCCATCGCGAGATACCCCGCCATCGCGGCGAGCATCAGTTGCGCGAGCAGCGGGCGCGCCGCGACGGCGGCGACGCCCTCGCCGATCTCGGTGCCGATCGGCGCGTGCGCGCGCCCGCTGGCGCGCGTGCGGACCGCCAGCAGCGCGAGCGACGCAACGGCGAACAGCAGCGCCGCCGTCGCGAACACGCCGGGCCAGCCGGCGGCGCGGCGCGCCAGCGCGAGCACCAGGGGGCCGAGGCCGAAGCCGAGCATCACGAACAGGTTGAACACCACCGTCGCCGGCTTCAGTTCGTCGGAGCGCGCGATCTGCCCCAGCGTCGCCATGCGCGCCGGCGCGACGAACGACCAGCCCGCGCCGGCCAGCAGCGCGGCGGTGACGAGCAGCGCGACGCGCATCGATGGATCGGCCGCCGCGCGGTCGCCGGCCCACAGCAGCAGCGTCGCCAGGACGAACAGCGCCTGCGCGCCGTGGATCAGGCGCGTCGGAGGGTAGCGATCGCACCACGCGCCAGCGACCCAGCCGAGCACGAGCGGCGGCCCGAAGCACAGACCGAAACCGATGCCCGCGAGCAGATCGGAGCCGATCGCCTCCTGCGCATAGAGGATCACGGCGTAGTTGACGATGTGCCCGGCGGTGAACGCCGCCAGGCACGAGGCGTAGAACGCGCCGTGGCGTCTCAGGATCACGGAGCCCCCTTGGCGCTGCGCGCCGTCCCCCCGAGGGGGAGTTCGCCCTTGGGGCGGCCCGGCGGGCTCACGGCGCAGCACTGCGCCGCTGCACGCGGATCAGCGTCGGCTGCGCGTCCTCGACGTGCCAGCTCGGGAACGACGAGGTCGAGGTGTAGGCCGTGCCGTCGTCGGCGATCTCGACGTCGCGCGTGAAGGCGACGCGGCGCGGCAGCGGCACGCTGGTCCAGGTGCCGGCAGCGATGTCGAGCACGTGCAGCGAATCCGACTGGTTGCCCGTCACCCAGACGAGACCGCGCTTCCTGTCGACGTTGAGCGCATACGGCGTGTCGCTGCCCTTGGGTACGACGGGCAGCTCGTAGCGCGTGAAGCGCTTCGCCTTCGGCTCGTAGCGCGCGATCGCCGACTCGGGGAAGGCGCCGATCCACAGGTTGCCTTCGGCGTCGCTGCGCAGGCGGCGCGGGCCGGCGAACGGCGTCGCGATCATCGTCACCTGCCCGGTGGCCGGATTGATCCAGCCGATCTCGTCGGTGTGCAGCCGCGCGAACCAGACCCTGCCGTCGGGCGTGACCTCGATGCCGTAGGGCAGCGGCGTGCCCGTCGCGATGCGGTCGACCGGCAGCCAGTTGGCCAGCGGCACGCCCCACTCCATCAGCTTGAAGAGGGGCTTGATCAGCGCCACCGTGAGCCGCTCGCGCAGGCTGCGCACCGGCAGGTCGTGCAGCGTGAAGCGGCGCGTCGCGCGGTCGAACATCGCAATCTGGTTCGACAGCGCGAGCGTGAACCAGACGCGGTCCTGCGCGTCCATGCGGATCGTGTGCGGATAGAAGCCGCCCGGCAGGTCGTGCAGCGTGAAGACGCCGGTCGCCGGGTCGAGCTCGACCAGCCGCTGCTGCGCCGAAGGCGTGACGAAGATATGGCCGTCGCGCGCCGACTGCACCAGCGAGTGCGCATTCGACGTGCTGTCGTGGCGCGGGAAGTCGCGCAACCGCGCCGCGAGCAGTCCGCCCGGCACGTCGCCTTCGCGGTGCGGGATCTTGTAGACCGTGACTCGGTTCGTGCGCGGGTCGACGCGGTGCAGCCGGTCCTGGATGTTGTCGGCGATCCAGAGCGTGCCGTCGGCGGCGAGCAGCTGGTCGTGCGCCTGCGACATGGCGTCGCCGACCGGCCACTCCGTGATCGTCGTCGCGGCGAGCGCCGCGCTCCACGGCGCCGGCTCGGCGAGCCGCGCGGGGTTGTCGCGCAGCGCACGCCAGCCGTCGGCGAGCATCTGCGGCAGCACCTTCTGGTCCTCCGTCGCGAGGCGCGCACCGTAGCGCACCATGCGGCGGATCGCGGCGTCCCACTCTTCGACGGGGCGCTCGCGGCGCAGGAAGGAGTTGCCCTGCTGGTGGCAGAACCCGCACTGCAGCATGAAGTGGCGCTTGCGCGCTTCGTCGCGGAGGTCGAGCGCGCCGAGCCAGACGTTGGCGGGCCGCGCCTCGGCGAGCTTCATCACATCGGTTTCGCGCTGCAGCGTCACGCGCAGTTCGCGCTGCCCCGGCGCCGCGTCGACCGTCGCGTCGCGCCAGCCGGGCTTGCGCAGCAGGTAGCGCACGGCGATGCCGCGCTCGGCCCAGCTTGCGCGGCCGGCGGCGTCGGTATAGCGCGTGATGTCGGGGTCGACGTCGTAGGCGACGCCCGGCTTCGGATAGCCGCCGTCGGAGGTGTCGACGGCTCGCTTCGTCGCTGCGACTTCGCGCACCATCACGGTCGCCAGCGGCCGGCCGGCTGCGTCGCCGACGACGAGCGTCGCAGCGGAAGCCGGCAGAGCCAGCGCGACCGCGGCCAGCGCGGTAGTCAACGGCGAGATCGACGTCATCGGTCGCGACTCCTTCATAGATCGAACTCGGCTCCGACGCGCGCCAGCATGAGGCGCTCATAGCCCGCCGGCGCGACGCGGCTGATCCACCACGCCAGGCGCGCCGTGCGCGACGGCAGGCAGAGGCGCTGGCAACGAGCCGCAGCAGCGACGATGCGCGCCGCCACCTCATCGGCGCCCTGCTCGCCGCCCGCCGTGCGGCGCGGCGCCGCGGCGGGCCGGCCGTCGGCGCCGAGCGCGGCGCGCTCGATGCCGGTGGCGATGAACGACGGGCAGGCGAGCATCACGTCGACGCCGTCGCCCGCCAGCTCGCCGCGCAGGCTGTCGAAGAAGCCGTGCAGCGCATGCTTGCTCGCCGCATACGCCGTGCGGCCGACCAGCGGCGCGAAGCCCGCGACGCTCGAGATCGCCACGACCTGGCCGCGCCGCGCGCGCAGCGAGGCTAGCGCTGCCTGCGTCGCGTGCACCGCGCCGAGGAAGTTGACCGCCATCACGCGCTCGACGACGCCCGGCGCCGTGTCGCGCAGCAGGCAGCGCGCCGAGATGCCGGCGTTGGCGACGAGCACGTCGATGCCGCCGTGCAGCCGGATCGCCTCGTCGATCGCCGTGCGGCAGGCCGCCGCGTCGGCCACGTCGCAGGCCAGGCCCAGGGCCTCGATGCGCTGTGCGCGCAGCGTGGCCGCCTGCGCCCGCGCGCGCTCTCCGTCGAGGTCGAGCGCCACGATCGTCGCCCCGGCGCCGCCCCAGGCACGCGCCAGCGCGCTGCCCAGCCCGCCGGCCGCGCCGGTGATCGCGACGACACGGTCGCGGTAGTCGCGCCGGCCGGTCATCGCGCCGCGTCCTTCGGCGCCGCGCGCCGCGCCGCCCACCAGAAGTCGAACACCTCGGCCGAGGTCTTGCGCGGCAGGTAGCCGAACTCGTTCTTCAGCCGCCGGTTGTCGAGCACCGGCCTGTAGCGCAGGAAGCGCAGCTGCTCGGGCCCGTAGGCCGTGAGGCCGAGCGCGCGACCGACCCACAGCGCCGCCTGCAGCACGGGCGCTGGCACGACGCGGCAGCGCTTGCCCATGCGCGCCGCGATCTCGTGGATCGTCAGTGCTCCGTCGCCCGCCACGTTGTAGAGGCCGGCGCGTCCGCTGCGAACGGCGTGCAGGATCGCGCCGACGACGTCTTCGTCCCAGACGAAGACGAAGGGGCTGTCGGCGCCGGCGATCGCGAGCGGCCGCGCCTTCTCGAACAGCGCCGTGATCTGGTTGGCCACCGTCGCGCCGAGGATGGTGCCGATGCGCAGCACGGTCTGGCGCAACTGCGGCGCGCTCGCGCGGTAGCCGGCGAGCATCTCCTCGACCAGGCGCTTGTGCCACGAGTAGGCGAAGGCCTGGTTGCCGCGGATCGCGTCGTCTTCCGTCAGCCAGGCCGGGTTGTCGGCGTGGTAGCCGTAGGCCGCGCCCGACGACGACACGACGAGGTGCGACACGCCGGCGGCGATGCAGGCCTCAACGACGTTGCGCGTGCCTTCGACGTCGACCTGATATTCGAACCCGCGGTCGGATTTCTTTCCCGGATTGACGATCGCGGCGAGGTGCACGACGCTGCCGATCGCATGCTCGCGCAGCAGCGCCTCGATGCGCGCCGCATCGCGGATGTCGGCCGCGGCGTGCACGGCGCCCGGCACACGCTGCGACCCGGGCACCTCGCGCACGTCGAGCGCGACGACGTGCGCGCCGTCGTGCGCCAGCGCCGCGACGACCTGCCGGCCCAGGTAGCCGGCGCCGCCGGTGACGAGGACCCGTCTCACGACACTGCGGCCGCCGGCGCGGCCGGCGCCGGATCGCGCCGCATCCACCACGTCGACAGCGCCATGCCCGCGACGATGTGCCAGATGCCCCACCACGCCGTGACGATCGCCATGCCTCCGAGCCCGCCGAAGAAGTTGAACACCAGCACCAGGCCGAGCCCCGAGTTCTGAATGCCGGTCTCGAAGGCGACAGCGCGGCGGTCGCGCTCGGCCAGACCGGTGGCGCGCGCGAAGGCGTAGCCGCCGGCCAGCGCGAGCGCGTTGTGCACCAGCACGACGACGACGACGTAGCGGCCCCACGCGACGAAGGTGCCCCAGTTCAGCGCCAGCGCGCCGACCACGAAGACGATGAAGACGAGCATCGACACAGTGCGCATCGGCTTGTGGACCTTCTTCGCGAGCGCGGGCCAGCGGTGCGAGATCGTCAGCCCGGCGGCGAGCGGCACGCCCAGCAGGATGGCGACGTCGCGCAGCATGTGCAGCAGGTCGATCGAGAACGAGCGCAGCAGCGCGTTCATCGCCGGGTCGAGCGAGGCCCAGAACGCGACGTTGAGCGGCGTCATCACGACGGCGCCGAGCGTCGACAGCGTGCTGATCGACAGCGACAGCGCCGCGTTGCCGCGCGCTCGGTGGGTGAAGAAGTTGGAGATGTGGCCCGCCGGGCAACTCGACACCAGCAGCATGCCCAGCGCGATCGACGGCAGCGGCCGCAGCAGCAGGATCAGCCCGAAGGTGAATGCCGGGAACAGCAGGTGGTGGCAGACGAGGCCGATCGCCAGCGCCTTGGGCGTGCGCAGCGCGGCCTTGAAGTCCTGCAGCTTCAGGTCCAGCGCGATGCCGAACATGATCAGCGCGAGCACCAAGTTCAACCCGAGCTGCGCCTGCGGGTTGAAGTTCAGCCGCACCTGGTCGATGGCGTCGCCCATGTGTGTCTCCTCGTTCCTTCTTGTCGGCGCGATTCTCGGCCAGACGGGGCACGGCGTGGAGGTGCGCGCCGGCCGCCGCCATGTGCGCGGCGGACACGCCGCTACACTGCGCCGGACCCATGCCCCCGAACGCCCGCCCCGGCCTCGACGACGCCATCCGCCGGCCCGACAAGATCGCCGTGCTGGTGCAGGCGCTGGCCGCGCTGGGCGTGCCGGCCGCCGACGTGCTGGCCGGCAGCGGCGTCGCCGAAACGGCGCTGGGCGACGCGGCGGCGCGCGTCTCGGTGCGCCAGCTGCTGTGCGTGCATGCCAACGCGCAGCGCCTCTCGCCCGACCCCGCCCTCGCGCTGCGCGCGGGTGCGCGAATCCGCTTCACGCACTTCGGCCTGTACGGCTATGCGCTGCTGGCGAGCCCGACGCCGCGCCAGGCGATCGATGTCGCGCTGCGCTACCGCGCGCTCGCGTCGCCGTTGATCGGGCTCGCGTTCGAGGTCGATGGCGACGAGGCCGTCTGGTCGTTCCATGACGTGCTCGGGTTGGGGCCCGACAGCGCGCTGCTGCGCTTCGTCTACGAACTGCAGCTCGGCACGCAGCTCGCGCTGCACCGCGACCTGCTCGGCGCCGCCGTGACGCCGACGCGCGTGCGCGGCGGCTACCCGGCGCCGGCACACGCCGCGCTGTACTCCAGCCTGCTCGGCTGCGATCGGGTCGAGTTCGGCTGCGCCGCCAACGAGTTGCGCTTCGACGCCGCCTGGCTCGATCAGCCGCTCGCGTTCGCCAACCCGATCACCGCGGCGACGACGCAGCAGGGCTGCGATCGTCTGCTCGGCGAGCTGGAAAGCGCCGCCGGCATCGCCGGCCGCGTGGCCGCGCTGCTGCGCGAGGCACCCGCGCAATGCGCCGCCGGCATCGAGCCGATCGCGGCGCGGCTCGCGCTGCACCCGCGCACGCTGCGCCGCCGCCTGCAGGCCGAGGGCACGACGTACCAGCGCGTGCGCGACGACGTGCGCGGCCAGCTCGCGCTCGACTGGCTGCGCCGCACGCGCATGAGCACCGACGACATCGCGGCTTCGCTCGGCTTCAGCGACGCGGCGAACTTCCGACACGCGTTCAAGCGCTGGACCGGCCGCAACCCGGGCGCGCTGCGGCCGGCGCCGCTTCAGGCGTCGACGATCACCTCGAAGCCGCCATAGATCATCCGCTGGCCGAATGGACGCGCCGGCACTATGCTTGCCGAGCCATCGCTACCGGAGGGCTCGACATGGACGCAGTCGTCACCCCGCGCCCCGCGCAAGCCGCCGCCGTGATCGCGGGCCGCGCACGCGGATTCCTGTCCGGCGCGAGCGAGATCGACGACGCCGCGGTCGCCGTGGCCGGTGCGCTGCCGGCCTGGCTGCGCGGCACGCTGCTGCTCAACGGCCCGGCGCTGTGGGAGTTGCCCAGCGGCCACCTCGACCACTGGTTCGACGGCTACGCAATGTGGCACGCGCTGCGCATCGACGACGGCGGCAGCGTGCGCTACCGCAGCCGCTTCGCGCAGAGCGACGCCTACCGGCGCAGCCTCGCGGCTCACACGCCGGTCTACGGAGAGTTCGGCAGCGCCAACCCGGCCGGCCTGCTGGCGCGCCTGCGGGCGCCGCAGGCCACCGACAATCCGGCCGTCGTGATGTCGCGCCACGGCACTCGCTGGTGCTCGGTGACCGAGACGCCGATCCTCACCTACTTCGATCCGGCGACGCTCGACACGCAGGAGCGGCTGCACCTCGGCCATGCCGGCGAGACGATGCACCTGATGAGCGCGCACGGCTTCACGCTGCCCGACGGCAGCTACCTCAACGTCGCGACGGCGCTCGGGCCGAAGTGCGAGCTGAAGCTGTTCCGCTTGCGCCCGGGCGCGTCGCGGCCCGAGGTGATCGCGCGCATCAAGACACCCAAGGCCGGCTACACCCACGGCTTCGGCCTCGCACCCGGCCACGCCATCGTGTGGGAGACGGCGCTGCGCGCGCAGGCGCTGGCGTTCCGCTTCGGCGCGCGCTCGTATGCGCACAACTTCCGCTGGGAGCCCGGCGCCGGTTCGGCGCTGCATGCCGTGACGCTCGACGGCGGCGCGGTGCGCACCTGGCATGTCCCGCCGATGATGGCCTTCCACGCCACGCAGGCCTGGCCCGACGGCAACGACCTCATGCTCGAAGTCGCGATCTACGACGACGGCACCATCTTCGACGACCTCTACCTCGCACCGCGCCGCGCCGGCGCGCCTCAGCGCAGCCGCGCACGCCACGTGCGCTACCGCCTGCGCGACGGCCGCGCCGATGCGCAGCCCGAGCCGATGCCGGGCCCGGCGATCGAGCTGCAGCAGGTGCACCCCGATCGCGTCGGCAGCGGCCGCGCGCGCGTGTGCTGGGGCATGGACGCCGAGAGCCGCGAGTTCGCCTCTTGCACCCAGCGCATCGATCTCGACAGCGGCGCCGTCGCCGCCTGGCGCCGACCGAACGCGACCCACCTCGAGCCGCTGTTCGTGCCGCGGCCCGGCGGCAGTGCCGACGACGATGGCGTGCTGCTGGTGCCGACGCTGGCCGACGGCGACGCGACGACAGTCGTCGGCGTCGTCGATGCGCGCACGATGCAGGGCCTCGCCGAACTGCGCACGCCGCAGATCGTGCCGTTCGGCTTTCACGCGGCGTTCCGTTCAGCGTGAGCGCCGGCGCGGCACGCGGTATCGAACGTCGACGACAATCCCGAATCAGCTTCCGCAGCGCGGGGTCGACGACCTCGTGCGGCCTCCACATCGACAAAGCCTGCCATGCCGTTGTCTTCGCGCGCGTCAAGACCGTCATCGATTCAGGCAGCCGCATCGACTCCACCCCCTGACGGACTCCGGCTGTGGTGCCGCGCCATCGCGGCGCTCGCGCTCGCGGCGGTCACCTGTGGCGCAAGCGCGCAACGTGTCGTCTACGACGGCCCCGGCATATCCGTGCCGACCGATTTCGGCTGCTGGCACGACGTGGGCTACGTCGTGAACTGGCCCAAGCTCGGCGGACAGGATCTCTATTACGGCCCCGACCCCGCATTTCGCGTGCGCGCAAACCGCGTCCGCCTCTACGGCATGGGCGGGCTGGAGTGGAACAACACCGAGAAGTCGCCCGGCGTCTTCGATTGGGCGCGCTGGGACGAAGCCTTCGGCAAGCTTCGCGCCACCCATGTCGCACACGTGACGCTGAATCTCTACAACCCGCCCTCGTTCGCCACGCGCTTCAAGCACGACTACGGCGGCTGGCGCATGCAACTGCCACGCGACCGCGCGATGATCGATCGCTGGCTGTCGGCGGTGACCTCGCGCTACCCCGAGATCGACGCCATCGAAGTCGCCAACGAGGTCTTCACGCCGAAGATCGGCGACGCGAAGAGCTTCTTCATCGGTTCGGCCGGTGACCTCGCCGAACTCGCCGACTGGACCCTCGACTGGCGCAAGCGCACGGGCTGGAAAGGCCAGGTCTGGGCGCCATCGATCCCCGGCTTCGGCGACAACATTCCGGCGATGCTCGAATGGCTGCGGCGCTATCCGCGTGCGAAGGAATTCGATGCCTACACGATTCATCTCTATTACCTGACACCCGAGCACGTCGGCAAGCGGATGAGCAAGGACACAGCCTGGACCGGGTTGCTCGAGTTCCAGGCGGGGCTGAAGGCGCAAGGGCTGCAGCAGCCCGTCATCGACTCGGAGAAAGGCTTCGGCCCGGGTGTTGTGCGGGAAGGAACGCTCTACAACTATGCCGTTGCCGCGCTGGTCCACGGCGTACAGCAGACGTGCTTCTTCGCTCTGGGCAGCTACGGCCGGGACGAGACCAACATCGGACAACCCTTCCGCAACCGCTGGGCCAAGGACGATCTCGAAGCCGTGGCCGATCTTGCCGGGAAGACGATCCGCAAGGTCATCGCGACGCCAGAGGGGCGCTGGAAGGTTGTGACCGACTGAGCCGCGTGCCGCCTCGCCGTCTGGCGAGGCCCCGCGTGCGACGCAGCACCGGAATGGACAGCTTCACAAGGAGGACCGCATGAATTCTCGGAACCGCAGCATCGGCCGCATCGCCGCCGCAACGGGCATCGGCCTGGTCGCCGCGCTGGGCCTGGCCGGCTGCGGCACGCCGCCGGGCGGCGCGGGCGCGCTCTCGCAGCAACGCATCGACGAGATCGTCGCCAGCCCCGACCGCAGCGCCGCCGACCGCACCAACGACTTGCGCCGCAAGCCGGCGCAGATGCTGGCCTTCATCGGCCCGCGACCGGGCATGGTGGCGCTCGACCTGAGCGCGGGCGGCGGCTACACCACCGAGCTCCTGGCGCGCGCCGTCGGCCCGACGGGCCGCGTCTACGGCCAGAGCGCGCCGCCGCGTGCGCCGAGCATGCCGCCCGCCTTGCCCGAAGGCGGCGCCGCCGCGCCGCCCGCTCCCGCGCCGCGCCGCTCGTCGCCCGAGGCGCTCGCCGCGCGCGCGCAGAACCCGCGCGTGGGCCCCATCGTCGCCGTGGTGCAGCCGTTCGAGTCGCCGGTGCCGGCCGAGCGGGCGTCGGGCGGGCTCGACCTGGTGACGCTGATGTTCAACTATCACGACCTCGGTCACATGGGCGTCGACCGCGCAGCGATGAACCGCGCCGTCCATGCCGCGCTGAAGCCGGGCGGCCTGTACGTCATCGCCGACCATTCGGGGCGACCGGGCACGGGCATTTCGGAGTCGGGCACGCTGCACCGCATCGAAGAGGCGTTCCTGCGCGCCGAAGTCGAGCGCGCCGGTTTCAGGCTCGCCGAGTCCGGCAACTTCCTGCGCAACCCGAACGACCCGCGCGACCGCAACACGCCCGAGCCGCCGCAGCCCAAGGACGAGTTCGTGCTCAAGTTCGTCAAGCCCTGAACGACGCACCCTCACCCCAACCCTCTCCCGCGCGCGGGAGAGGGGGTCGAGAGTGAACGACTGCGCCGCTCAATCCGGCGCGCCCAGCCGCTCGAGCACGCGCTCGACGATGCGGTCGCAGTGCGGGCCACCGAAGTCGAACACGTCGTGCTGCGCGAGGTCGAAGTCCTGCGCGAGCGACTCGCGCAGCAGGCTGCGCGCGCGGAAGTGGCGCGAGCGCACCGTCGCCTCGGCGATGTCGAGGCACTGCGCCGTCTCTTCGACGCTCAGCTCCTCGACGCTGCGCAGCACGAACACGGTGCGGAAGTCCTCGGGCAGCGCGTCGAGCCTGCGCTCGAGCAACCGGCGGATCTCGGCGCGCGCCGCCAGCCGCTCCGGCGTCCGCGCATCGTCATCGACCGCCGTGTCGAGCGTGTCCTCGCCGTCGGGCAGAGCGAACATCGGCACGATGTTGTCGCGCCGCGCCTGCCGGCGCAGACGGCCGAGGCATTCGTTGAGCACCAGGCGCGACAGCCAGGTGGCGAGCGCCGCATCGCCGCGAAAGCTGCCGATCGAGCGGAACGCGCACAGCCAGGCCTCCTGCAGCGCGTCCTGGGCTTCGGCGTCGTGGCGCAGCGTGGCGCGCGCCAGGCGGTAGAGGCGCCGGTTGTGGGTTCGCATCAGCGCGGCGAACGCCACCCGGTCGCCGGCCGCGATGCGGCGCGCCAGCACAGGGTCGTCGTCGGGCAGGTCGGCGTCGCGCGCGATGCTTGCATCAGCGGTCATCGGTCGGTCTCCACCCACAGCGTGGCTTTCATTGTGGGGTGCAGGGTGCACACGTAGTCGACGCGGCCATCTTCCGTCACGACATGGCGCCAGGAGGCGCCGGCAGCGACGGCCCCCGAGTCGAAGCGCCGCGGCGCCGTGGCGGTGTGCGGCACCAGGTCGCGATTGACCCACACCACGGTATCGCCGCGCCGAACGCGCAGGGTGGCGGGCACGAACTGCATGCCGTCGATCGCGACGGTGTGCGTCGTCGCGGCCGCCGGTGCGGCACCCGCCGCGCCCGCTGCACCACCCACGCCCGCCATGCCCGCCGCGACGATCAGTGCGGCGCCGAGCGCCGTCGCGGCGCTCGCGCGGCGCGCGCGCTCAGCCACGGCCCGCGCCGGGCAGCCGCGTCAGCAGCTGCTTCGCGTGATCGAGATGGGCGACGAAGGCCGGCCGCACCTTGACCAGCAGCGCCTTGAGCTCGGCGTTCTTCGCGTGCGGGATCAGCGTCTGGTCCAGCGCGTCGAGCACGGCCTGGTGATAGGCGACTTCGTGCTCGACGTAGGCGCGGTCGAACGCCGCACCCTGCAGCTTGCCGAGCTTCGCGAGGTTCTCGTCGCCGCCGCGCTGGAGGCTCTGGCTGGTCGGGTTGTCCTTCGGCGTCACTTTCAGCCGCTGCACCAGTTCGACGGCGGACTTGTTGACGCCCGAGTGATCGCTGATCATCAACTGCGCGAAGTCCTTGACGTCCTTCGACGCGGCACGCGTCGCGGCGAGCTTGCCGGCATCGATATCGACCTGGTTGGCGGTCACGACGATCGACGCGATCTGCGCATCGTCGGGCGGCGTGCCTTGCGCCTGCGCGCCGGCCAGCGCGCCGGCCCACACAGCCAGCGCGACGAGAGTGTTCCTTGCGGACATGTCATTGCTCCATTACAGCGAGGCCGTCGGCGGCACCCCGTGCGCCGCACCACGGATCTCACGGCCATGGATGTCGCGACGCGCCGGCGCGTTCCCGGCCGGCACAAGCCGCGCCGCAACTCTCGGCCGCGTCTACCGCCAAACGTTCTCCAAACGCCGTTCGGCAGCACCGATCAGACATTCATCACGGCGACGGCGCGCGTGTTGAGGTAGGCCTCCAGCGCCTCGGGCCCGCCCTCCGAACCGTAGCCCGAGTCCTTCAGGCCGCCGAACGGCATCTCGGCCGACGGCAGCGCCGGGCAGTTGATCCACAGCATGCCGACCTCGACGCGGCGCGCCAGCAGGTCGGCGTTCTTCAGCGAGCGCGTGAAGGCGTAGCCGGCCAGGCCGTAGGGCAGGCGGTTCGCTTCGGCGATCGCATCGTCGAGCGTCTCGAAGCTGCGCATCGCCGCCAGCGGGCCGAACGGCTCGTCGTTGAACACCTTCGCGGCCTGCGGCACGTCGGCGAGGACCGTCGGCTGCCAGAAGTTGCCGGCCTCGCCGATGCGCGCGCCGCCAACCAGCAGCGTCGCGCCCTGCTCGACCGCGTCGCGCGTGAACTCGGCCATCGCCGTGAGCCGGCGCGGGTTGGCGAGCGGCCCCATCTGCGTGCCTTCCTCGAGTCCGTCGCCGACCTTCAGGCCCTGTGCCTGCTTGGCCAGCGCGCCGGCGAAGTCGCGCGCGATGCTCTCGTGCACCAGAAAGCGCGTCGGCGAGATGCACACCTGCCCGGCGTTGCGGAACTTGGCGCTGCCCGCGGCCTTGACGGCGAGCGCGATGTCGGCGTCCTCGGCGACGATCACCGGCGCGTGGCCGCCCAGCTCCATCGTCACGCGCTTCATGTGCTGGCCGGCGAGCGCGGCGAGCTGCTTGCCGACGACGGTCGAGCCGGTGAAGGTGATCTTGCGGATGACGGGGTGCGGGATCAGATAGGCCGAGATCTCGGCCGGGTTGCCGTAAACCAGCCCGAGCACGCCGGGCGGCAGGCCGGCGTCGGCGAAGGCGCGCACCAGCGCGGCCGGCGCGGCGGGCGTTTCCTCGGCGGCCTTGACGAGCATCGAGCAGCCGGCCGCCAGCGCGGCGCCGACCTTGCGCACCACCTGGTTGATCGGGAAGTTCCACGGCGTGAAGGCGGCGACCGGGCCGACCGGATCCTTCAGCACCATCTGGCGCAGTTCGGGCTTGCCGCGCGACGGCACGATGCGGCCGTAGACGCGAAAGCCCTCTTCGGCAAACCACTCGATGATGTCGGCCGCCGCAACCGCCTCGGCCTTGGCTTCGGCCAGCGGCTTGCCCTGCTCCTGCGTCAGCACGCGCCCGATCTCGGCGGCGCGCTCGCGCATCAACCCCGCGGCGCGGCGCATGACCCGGCTGCGCTCGGCGGGCGGCAGGTCGCGCCAGGTCTCGAAGCCGCGTTGCGCCGCTTCGAGCGCGCGATCGAGGTCGGCCCGGCCCGCATGCGCGACGCGGCCGATCTCGTTGCCCGTGGCGGGATTGAACACGGCGAGCGTGCGGCTGTCGGCGGAATCGCACCATTGGCCGTTGATGTAGAGCTGGGTATCCGGGTAGGTCATGGCGTGCTCGCTCGCATGTGAAGGATCGATGACGAAACATCGATTGTGCGGGGCGCCGGGCCGCGATCCGGCCTATGCTGTCGAATCACCCCGCGTTGCCGCAAGGAGCCGATCGTGAACGTGCTGTCCCGCACCCTCGCCCTCTCGATCACCGCGCTGGCGCTTGCGGTCACGGCCGCACCGGCCGATGCCGGAGGCCGCCACGGTGGCGGCCACGGTCGCGGCGGCCATGTGCAGAGCCACGGCCACGCAGGGCACGGGCATCATCGGCACCACCCCGGCGTGTTCTGGGGCGGCCTGGGCCTGGGTATCGGGCTGGCGGCGCTCTATCACCACCAGCGCGCCGACGTGGCGTGGCAGCCGGCCTATGTCACGGCACCGCCGGGGGCCTACTACTACGACACGCGACCGCCGGTGGCCTATTACGAAGCGCCGCCCGCCTTGCCGCGCGCGCCCGAACCCGTCATCTATCCGCGCCAGGGCCAGAGCCCGGCGCAGACCGAGGCCGACCGCCAGGACTGCAACCGCTGGGCGACGACGCAGCCCGGCGCGATGGCCGACGCCGGCTTCTTCCATCGCGCGACGCTGGCGTGCATGGAGGGGCGCGGCTACACCGTGCGCTGACCGCCCCGCGCCGGGCCGGCGCCCCGGTCGGCGTTGCCGCTACTCGGGCGTCGCCGGGTCGCCGTCGGCGCCGCCATCGGCCAGTGCCTGGCGCGCCAGTTCTTCTTCGCTCAGCTCGGGGGCGGCTTCCAGCGCGGCGATTTCCTCCAGCATTTCGGGCGAGGGCTCGGCATTGCCGAGCAGCACGTCTTCGAAGCTCGGGTGAGCGGCCTTGCGCTCCTCGTGGTCCGCGGGCGAGGGATGCGCGGTGGTCGGCACCAGTGCCGGGATCCTTGCCGCGGCGAGTTCGAGCTGCTCGTCGATCAGCTTGGCGAAGTCGCCTTCGGGCGGGGAGTCGTTGCGGGTGCTCATGGTGAGTCTCCTTGCGGCTCGGGCGCGAGTCAGCGCCGCCCGCTGACGTATTGCTCAAGCTGCTCGATGATGAACTGCTGCTCCGAGATGATGTCCTTGACGAGGTCGCCGATCGAAACCAGACCGACGAGGTTGTCTTCGTCGTCGAGCACCGGCAGGTGGCGCAGCCGGTTCTCCGTCATCAGCGCCATGCACTCCTCGCTGGTGCGCGCCGGCCGCACGTACATCACCGGGCTGGACATGATCGCGCGCACCGGCGTGGCCTGCGACGAGCGGTCCATCAGCACCATCTTGCGCGCGTAGTCGCGCTCGGTCACGATGCCGACCACCCGGCGGGCGTCGTCGACGACGACCAGCGCGCCGACGTTCTTCTGCGCCATCGCCTGCAAGGCGTCGAGCACCGACAGATCGGGGCCGATGGTGTGGACCGATCGCTCGGCCTTGGTCTTGATGATCTGGGCGACGGTGGTCATCGGGCGGCTCCTCGTGCGGCGTCCACTGTATTCGTCGTCAATGTAGCGGCTCCGCGGCGCCGAACTGCCCGTGCCGCGCGTCCTGCATCAGCGCGTGGAACTGCTCGTGCGACATCTGCAGCAGGCGCTCGTGTTCGCCGCACTCGATGTAGACGGACGGGCCGGCTTCGAGCTCGTCGTCGACCACGGTGTCGACGCCCCACGCCATGCCGAACGTGGGCACGGCGCCGGGATCGCAGTCGCCGAACATCGCGTCGACGCGGCTCCTGTCGGCGAGATGCAGATCCTTCGCGCCGAGCAGGCGCGACAGGTCGGCGAGCTTGACGCGGCGGTCCGACGGCAGCACCGCCATCGTCAGGCAGCCGGCATCGTCTTCCACGACGACGGTCTTGGCGAGCTGGTGCGGCGGCACGTGGGCGGTGCGCGCGGTCTGCGCACTGGTGCGGCTGTGCGGGTGGGTGCAGACCTCGTAGCGCGCGTCGCGCTGTTCGAGATAGGTCTGAAGGCGCGAAGGGATCGTCATGGCGACCTCCTTGGGGTCCGGGGCTGAAACCCCAGTGTGCCGCGGACCGCGCCGCGACGCCAGACATGTGCCGTCATCCCCGGGCCGCTGCGCCGGGCCGCCCCAAGCCAGGCCCGAACCCTCCCGGAGGGTCGCTCGACGTACTCGGCGAGCGGGGTGCCGTCAGCTCTTCAGCATGAACCCCGCGAAGAAGTCCGCCAGCGCCTGGTGCGCATGCAGCGGCAGCACATGCGCGACGTACTGGTCGGGGCGCACGACGACGAGGGCGCCCTGCGCGCGGTCGACGCCACGCTCGTCGTAGATGTCGGGGCCGTTCTTCAGGTCGGGGCAGAACACCTTCTCGTAGTCGCGCAGGCCGTGGCGGCCTTTGCGCGGCAGCAGCAGCGCGGGCATCGATTCGATGGCCAGCTCGCGGTGGCTGGCCTGGAAGACGGCGCGCAGGTCGAACACGGCGTCGACGTCCTGGCCGGCCCGGGTGTACTTGCGCAGCGGCGAATCGGGCGACTCCTCGAGGAAGCGGCACAGCGCGCGCAAGCTCGCATCGTCGGCACCCGCGAAGGCATAGAGCCGCCAGCGGCCGTCGGCCTTGCCGCAGTGGCCCAGGTGCACCGGCCGCGCGTCGGTGATGCGCACCACCGGCGCCGAATGCAGGCGCGTGCCGATCACGAAACCGGTGGCCAGGCGCTGGTGCGTTGCCTCGCCCGTGATGAGGTTGGGCGGATAGTGCGTGCCCATGCCGGCGGTGAAGCGGCCATGGCGCTCGAAGTACTTCTGGAATTCCTTCGGGTCGACACCCTCGGTGGAGACGGCCGCGGCCGCCGCGGCGCCCGAGTGCTTGGGCTTGTCGCTGAACATCTTCGCCCACTCGCGGTCGAAGTCGATCAGCGCCTGCGCCGCCGGCTGGCGCTCGGCCGAGTAGCTGTGCAGCAGCTCGGGGGCGCACTGGCCGCGCAGCACGGCGGCGAGCTTCCAGCCGAGGTTGAAGGTGTCCTGCATCGAGAAGTTCATGCCCTGGCCTGCCTTCGGGCTGTGCGTGTGGCAGGCGTCGCCGGCGATGAAGACGCGCGGCAACGGGCGCGTGCCGGTCTCGCCGGCGGGCACGTCGTCGTACTGATCGCAGATGCGCTGGCCGATCTCGTAGATCGACCACCACGGCACCTCTTTGACCTCCAGCGTGTAGGGGTGCAGGATGCGCCGCGCCGCGGCGACGAGATGATCGACCGTGATGCCACGCTCGGCGACGCGCTCCTCGTCGCCGAGCTTGTCCATCTCGACGTACAGGCGCACCAGGCAGCCGCCCTCGCGCGGGATCACGAGCAGGTTGCCGCCGTTGGCCGACTGCACCGCCGACTTGTAGCGGATATCGGGAAAGTCGGTCACGGCCAGCACGTCCATCACGCCCCAGGCCTGGTTGGCCGAGTCGCCGACGAGCTGGCGGCCGATGGCCTTGCGCACCACGCTGCGCGCACCGTCGCAGCCGATGACGTAGCGCGCCTTCACCGTCTCGACCTGCCCGGCGTGGGCGGCTTCGCTGCGCTCGATGCGCACGGTGACGGGGTAGTCGTTCGCCTCGCGGTCCACCGTCACGTCGAGCACGCGGCGCGAGTAGTGCGGCTCGAGCCGGCTCGGCGAGTTGCGCATGACGTCGAGGTAGAAGTCGTGCACCCGCGCCTGGTTCAGCACCACGTGCGGAAACTCGGAGAGCCCGTCTTCCGTGTCCTGCACGCGACCGTGGCGCACGATCTTCGCGGGGTCGTGCTCGTCGGGCTTCCAGAACGTCACCTCGTTGATCCAGCAGGCCTCCTCGAGCACCCGTCCGACGAAGCCGAACGCCTCGAACATCTCCATCGTGCGGCAGGCGATGCCGTCGGCCTGGCCGAGCTGCAGCGCGCCGTCCTTCTGCTCGACGATGGCGGTGCGGATGTCGGGAAACACGGCGAGCTGCGCCGCCAGCGTCAGGCCGGCGGGGCCGCAGCCGACGATCAGCACGTCGACCTGCGCCGGCACGGCGTCGGTGTGCGGCACCGCCAGCGGCGACGCTTCGGCAATACGCGGATCACCGGCGCGGAAACCTTCCAGATGGAACTGCATCTCTGTCCTGCCCTTTCAGTCAGCGCCGAATCGACTCTGCGGGTGCGCATTGTCTTCAATTCCCGCGCGCTGCGCACGCGGCCGGCCGGAAGGCGAATCCCCTCCTCGGCTACTGCCCATCGAAGGCGCACGACCGGCGCAGCGCCTGTACAGTGAGCGCGCAGACAGGCGTCGTTTCAACCGCACACGAAGGAGATCCGAGCATGGCCACGGCAAAAGCACAGGCAAAGTGGACGGGAACGCTCAAGGAAGGCGCCGGCTCGATGTCGGGCGCCTCGGGGCACCTGAATGCGCCCTTCACCTTCGCCACGCGCTTCGAGGGCGCGGCGGGCGGCACGAACCCGGAAGAGCTGATCGGCGCCGCGCAGGCCGGCTGCTTCTCGATGTTCCTCGCCGCTCAGCTCACCGAGGCGGGCCACCCGCCGACCCGCATCGACACGACGGCCACCGTGCATCTCGGCGCGGGACCGACCGTCACGAAGATCGAACTCGACACCGTCGCCGTCGTGCCGGGCGTCAGCAAGGAGGTCTTCGACCAGAAGGTCGACTTCTCGAAGAAGAACTGCCCGATCTCGAAGGCGCTGGCCGCCATTCCGGAAGTGACGTTCAAGGCGACGCTCGAGTCGTAGCGCGAGCGCGCCGCCCTGCGTCGGCCGCGGGCCGGTCAGCGCGGCAGCAGCTCCTGCAGCACCAGATCGGCGATCTTGCGCTGATCGAGGTAGCGGGCGACCTCCATGGCGCCCGCCATCACGCGCGGCTCGGCGAAGAGCTCCTGGCCGGCGGCGCGGCCCACGAGTTGCAGGCTGGCCTCCACCGCCCCCGGCCCCTCGGCGCGCACGGCCTGGACCAGTTCAGTCCTGCACGTCTGCATCGCGAGCTGCTCGACGAGGCCGGCCATGCTCCTGCTGGCCGATTGCCGCTGCTCGCCGGAGACGCGCGCCAGCGGCTCCACGTTCGGGTGCAGCGCCGCCGTCGTGAAGATCCAGCGGACCATCAGCGCGCGATCTTCCTTGCTCGTCGAGCGGAGCATGCATCGGCCGAGTTCATCGGCATGGGGGCCGGCGAACGCGGCGGGTTGCCATGCCGGCGCGAGCAGTGCGACGACGACGGAGAGCAGGCGAAACGATGACTTGCGCACGGGGATCCTTTCAGTCGCGGCGAGTCTGTCAGGGAAGGCAGGCCCCGTCGAGTTTCGCGCGTTGCATCGCGACGCGCGGTTTGCCGTCGCCCGCGCCGCGACCATGTTTGCCCGACGAGACCGGCCAGGTCATCTCGCAGCGGGTGCTCCCCGCAACAGGCGGCGGGGCGCCGAGGATGGAGACATCGTTCCAGGCCGCCGGCTCGATCCAAGGTTCCCGCTGCTACGCCTTGGGCAGGAACGGCAGGATCAGCGACCGCGCATCGACCTGCGCGCCCAGCCGCTTGAGCAGCAGGAACGAGCCGACGAGCTTGCGATGCAGGAACAGCGTCTCGGGCGGCGGCGAACGCAGCAGCCGCCGCCGGATGCCCAGCTCGAAAGCAAGATCGCGCACGCGCGCGGGCAGGTCCGACGCGCCGAAGTCGTAGCGCCCGGCGTGGCGCAGCGGTTCGCAGGCCAGCAGGCACATGTCGACCACTGCATTGATGCGCTCGGGCGCATCGCCCTCCACCGCATAGCCGATGCGCACCGCCTCGCGCGCAACGGCGTCGCGATCGCCGTCGATCACGGCGCGGCTGATGCGTGCGTAGCGGCCGACGAACCGGGCGCCGAAGTGCCGCGTCGCGCCGAAGTCGAGCAGCACGAGGCGGCCGCTCTTGCGCTGGTAGAGGTAGTTCGCGAAGTTCGGGTCGGTCTGCATGACGCGGAACTCGAACAGCTCGCGGAACAGCAGCCGCTCGAACAGCGCGCCGACGGCATTGCGCCGCGCCTGCGGCGCCGTCGCCAGCGCGTCGAGCGGCGCGGCGTCGACGAAGTCCATCGCCATGATGCGCGTCGTCGTCAGGTCGCGGTGCACGCGCGGCACGAGCAGCATCGGCTCATTGGCCACCAGCTTGCCGAAATGCTCGAGGAAGCGCGCCTCGGCGAGATAGTCGGCCTCCTGCAGGAGCTGGCGCTTGGCTTCGTCGGCGAGGCCCGCCACGTCGAGCTCGATCGGCAGCAGGTTGAACAGGCGCAGCAGCGCCGCGACGTTGTCGACGTCGCTCGCGATCGAGCGCGCCACGCCAGGGTACTGGATCTTGAGCGCGACGTCGCGCCCGTCGGCCGTGGTGGCGCGATGCACCTGCCCGATCGACGCCGCCGCGACAGGCTCGGGGTCGAACGCGGCGAAGCGCCGCTCCCAGCCCGCGCCGTATTCGCGCCCGAGCGCGCGGCGCAGTTGCTGCTGCGGCATCGGCGCGGCCTGCGAGCGCAGCACCGACAGCGCCTGCGCGAACTCGGCCGGCAGCAGGTCCTCGCCCTGCATCGAGACCAACTGGCCGATCTTCATCGCCGCCCCGCGCAGGCGTGCGAGCCGCTCGGCGAGGCGCTTCGCGTTGGGAGCCGAGAGCAGCGCACCGCGAAAGTCGGGCGCCTCGCCGCGCGCCATGCGCGCGAGGCCCTGCGCCGCGGCGCCGGCCGCGAGGCCACCGGCGGCCAGGCCCATGCTCGCGAGCCGGCCGAGGCGCGTCTGCGGGATCGCGGCGGGCGGCGGCTTGGGCGGTTTCAATGAGGTGGACTGCTGCGTGAGCCGGAGGCCGCCATGGTCGCACGACAGCCACCTTCAATCTCGCCAATCACCACTGGGATGAACCGATCCGCAGGACGGTGGCGGAGCCTGCGCGCACGGGGTTGAGCTGGAGACGGCACCTCCGGTGCCGGTACGGCGTGGCGCCGCCGCTCAAGCCATTGCTTCGACCACCTGTTGGAAGCCGCCGAAGATCATGCGCTTGCCGTCGAAGGGCATGCAGCTTGCGCCCCGAAGGCCGCAGGGAGGCGCAGCCCGGCCCCGGGGCGGTTGCTCAGAGCTGGGTCGAGGTCGACCCGACGCGCATCACCAGCGCGCCACGGGCCCAGGGGAACTTCTCGCGCACCAGATCGAGGTACTCGCCTGCGGTGACGATCTCGCCGGTGCCGTCGATCACGCAACCCTGGCCCGGGCTGCGGCTGCCCTGGACCTTGCGCGACGCGACCATGAGTTGCATGCGGCTGTGGGCTCGCAGGTTCTGTTCGGTGCGCTGGAAGCGGCCGACCGGGAACACCACCACCTCGCCGGGATCGACGATGCGCATGTAGCTGCCCCAGTGCCCGGCCAGATGCGGGCCCTCGGGTCCGCTGGTCACGATGGTCACGTACTCGGTGGCATCGCAGACCTCGCGACACACCCCTTCGATCCGGGCCATGAAAGCGCTCCTCGAAAAAGCGTTGACGATAGCGCGGGCCTGGCGAGGCGGGTCTGATCGGCGTCAGGCTCGATTCGTTTTCGCCGAAGCTGTCGGGTCCGCGCGTGCGCTCCACAACGGCGGGGGCCCGACTGCAATAGGATCGACCCTGCATGAACACGATTCGCGCCGTGGTCTTCGACTTGGACCGGACGCTCGTCGACGTCCAGAGCTTCACCGACTACGGGGCCGCCGTGGCCGACGTCAGGAGGCTCGTCGCCGCCTGGCCGGACGTCGCGACACCGGCGACCGGGTGGGACAGCGCCACGCGGGCTTGCATGGACGTTCTCGTTGCGCTGGCCGGGAGACCGACCTGGCAACTTGTCTCCGACGCCATCGAGCGCCACGAGGAGGCTGCCATCTCTCGCTCAGTTGCCATGCCGGGGCTGCGCGCAATCCTCGACGCCACCGCGCATCTGCCCCGAGCCGTCGCCACGCTGCTTCCGGCCCGCGCAGCCCGCGCCGTGCTCGACCGCCACGACATCAGCGTCGGTGCGCTCGTTCCGCGCCGGTCGGACCTCGCGCCCAAGCCGGCGCCGGATCCATGCCTCGCCGCCGCTGCCGCGCTGGGCTTCGGCGACGCGCTGGGCTCGGTACTGATGGTCGGTGACTCCACCTGGGACCTCGCCTGCGCACGTGCGGCCGGCGCCACCTTCGTGGGGCTCAGGAACGGCGGCCGGTCCGAATTCCCCCCGCACGTGGCCACGGTCGACAACCTCAGCGAGTTGGCCCATCGGTTCTGACGTACCGGGCGTTCTGGATCGGCCATGCGAGCACGTATGTCGAGGCCGACGGCGTGCGCTTCCTGCTCGAACCCGTGTTCGCCGAGCGCGTGTCGCCGCTGCCCGTGGAACCGCGGCGCTTTCATGCGCCGCCGATCGCGCTGGCCGACCTGCCCCCGATCGACGCCGTGCTCATCTCGCACGACCACTACGACCATCTCGACATGGACACGGTGCGCCACCTGGCGCATCGCGGCTCGCGCTTCTATGTGCCGCTGGGCATCGGCGCCCATCTGGAGCGATGGGGCGTTGCGCCCGCACAGATCGAGGAGCTGGAATGGTGGCAGGAGCATTCGTTGAAGAACGTGCGGATCGTGTGCACGCCGACGCGCCACTACTCCGGCCGCGGCGTGGGCGAGCGCAGCACGACGCTGTGGTCGAGCTGGTCGGTCGTCGGGCCGCAGCACCGCTTCTTCTACAGCGGCGACACCGGCTACGCCAAGGTGTTTCGGGAGCTCGGCGAGCGCCTCGGGCCGTTCGACATCGCCTTCGTCAAGATCGGCGCCTACGGGCCCGGCGACGCGTGGACCGACATCCACATGCCTCCCGAGCAGGCCGTCCAGGTGCACCGCGACGTCCGTGCCAGGCTCATGTTTCCGGTTCACTGGTCCACCTTCAATCTCGCGTATCACGATTGGGATGAACCGATCCGGCGAACGGTGGCCGAGGCCGCTCGCGTGGGGGTCGAGCTGATGACGCCGCGCGTGGGCGAAGTGGTGGATGCCGACCGGCCCTTCCAGTCGACGCGGTGGTGGGAGGCCGTGCGGTGAGGCGGTGCGTGGTCATGCGAGCGTCTCAGCCCCCTGCCCGCGCGCGCGGGATCAGCATGCCGACCTGCTCGCGATACCTGCGATAGCGCTCGCCGAACTGGCGGAGAAGATCGCGTTCCTCGAACGCGATGCCGATCAGGATGTAGGCGCTCAACCCGAGCGCGAACAGCAGCCGCCCGGCGGTCATGACCGGCACCGCCCAGAGGCTTATCAGCAGGCCCGCGTACAGCGGGTGGCGCACGTAGCGGTACAGCAGCGGCGCCCTGAACCCGGCCTCGGGCACGGCGCGCCGCCTCAGGGGTGCACACACCTGTTGCAGCCCGAACAGCTCGAAGTGGCTGATGAGGAAGGTGCTGACCAGCGCCACCAGCCAGCCGAGCCCGAACAGGCTCCACAGCAGCGCCACACCGGCACGGTGTTCGACCTGCCACACGACCGGAGCCTCGATCGGCACCCAGAACCGGAACATCAGCGCGAGCACGGCGCACGTGGCCAGCACATAGGTGCTGCGCTCCACGGCCGGAGGGACGACGCGGGTCGACCAGCGCTTGAAGCCGCGACGCGCCATCACGCTGTGCTGGATGCCGAACAGGGTCAGCAACAGCAGATCGGTGGCCAGTGCCTGGACCCAGGGGGCGCCGACGCCGACATCGACCGACCTGGGCACGAGCAGGTTGCCGCTGAAGCCGATGAGGTACATCTGAGTGGCGAGGCCGACCACGTAGACGGCCACGCCATAGAGAAACGAAAGCAGTCCGCGCATCGTGAGCTCCAGGTGCAAGAGGTTGGATGCCACGATAGAAGGCCGCCGTCCCTTCAGCGTCCCTGTGTCCCTGTATAACCGCGCCATGTCGCGCTCCCCGTCGCCCGCGGTGGAACTGCAGGTCTTCGGCGTGCCCGCGACCGCCGTGCAGGGACGCGAGACGCGGCTGCCGTTGAAGCGCGCCGTCGCGCTGATCGCCTACCTGGCGTTCAACCCGGGGCCCGCGCCGCGGCCGCATCTGGCCGCCCTGCTCTGGCCCGACGCCGACGAAGCGCAGGGGCGCACGCGTCTGCGCCGGCTCGTCTACACGATCGAAGCGGCGCTGGGCTGCAGGATCCTGTCGCCCGACCAGGATGGCCTCGCACTCGTGGCTGAGAGTGTGGAGATCGATGCACTTCGGTTCGCGCGGTTCGCCCGCCGCGCCGTCGCCGCAGGGCCGTTAGACGAAAGCACCGTGGAGGAAGCCCGCCGATGGGTCGCGCGCGCGCGCCGCCCGCTGCTGCAAGGCATCGCCTTCGGCTCCGAGCTCTTCGACGACTGGCTCAAGGCGGCCTCGATCGAGCACGAGCATCTGCTGGCGCGCCTGCTCGAGCGGCTGATCGACGCGCTCGGCCGGTGCGGCGACTTCGCGTCGGCGCTGGACCTGGCCGAAGTGCTGATCGCGCTCGACGCGTACCGTGAACCGAGCTACGTGCTGCTGATGCAGCTGCACGCGCTGCAGGTCGACAGCGCCGGCGTCGAGGCCGCCTTCATGCGCTGCGCCGAGGCCTTGCGCGCGGAGTTCGGCATCAAGCCGGGCCCGCAGACGGAGAAGGCATACCTGCGCATGACGGAGGGTCTGAAGCGGCAGTCGTCGCACCGGGTGGAGCGGCCCGGCGTGCGCTTCGCCGAAGGGGGTCTGGGCACCGTCGCCTACACGATGCTTGGAGCGGGCGATCGAGCCTTGGTGATCTCCCCCGGGTTTGTGTGTCATATCGAGATCGCGCTGGAGCACCCGCCGCTTCGTGCCTGCGTCGAGGCGCTGGCGGAGCGCTTTCGCGTGATCCTGTTCGACCGGCGCGGCGTGGGCTTGTCGGAGCGCTTGGGCGCCACGAGCACGCCGGCCGCCATGGCGGCCGACATCGCGGCGATCCTCGAGCATGCCGGCGTGCCGCGCGCCTGGCTCTTCGGGTCGTCCGAAGGCGGTTTGGGAGCGATGCGCTTGGCCGTCGATCATGCGGATCGCGTCCAGGGCCTGTGCCTGTTCGGATCGCTGGCGCGGGGCTCGGCCGCGCCCGACTACCCCTGGGCCCTGCCCGCGCCCGCCTACGACGTCTGGCTGCAGCGACTCGTCGCCGAATGGGGCGGGCCGGCGGGCATCGAGACGTTCGCTCCGAGCGAGAAGGACGATCCCGCGCTGCGCGCCTGGTGGGCTCGCCTCGTGCGGCACGCGGCGTCGCCTGGAGGACTGGAAACCATCCTTCGCGGCCTGCGCGACGCCGACCTGCGCGCCGATCTCGGCCGCATCGCCGTGCCGACGCTCGTGATGCATCGGCGCGGCGATCAGGCCGTTCGCTTCGAAGCGGGCGAGCATCTTGCGCGGAACATCACCGCAGCGGTCTGGCAGCCGCTCGAAGGCACCGATCACTTCTGGTGGTGTGGCGACAGCGCACCCGTCATCGAGGCGATCCAGAAGTTCGCCGCGCGATGACACTCAGGGACTAATCTTGGGCGGTGCACCAACCACGCGAGGGATGAATCGGCAATGAAACTGCTCGACACACTCCAGGACGAACACGTGCTGATCGATCGGATGCTCGGATCCTTGCGCGCGTACGTCGACGGACTCGCAGCCGGGACTGCCGATCCGGATGACGGCAGACGGTACTCCGCGTTCTTCACCGAGTTCGCAGGCCATTTCCATCACGGTCGCGAGGAGGGCGTGCTCTTTCACGCGCTGGTCACGCAGGCGGAACTGCCGGCCGACCGCGGACCCGTGTACGCCCTCGGGCGCGAGCACACGGAAATGGAGCAGTGGATGCGCGAGATGGCGCCGCTACTCGAACAGAGGCCGCAGTCCGAGGACGACCGCGTCCGGCTTCGGGCCCTGGCAACCCGTTACTCGCAAGCGCTCTGGCGTCATATCGACGCGGAGAACTCCGTCCTGTTTCCGCAGGGAGAGGAGCGGCTTGCCCGGTGCGGGATTCGCGAGCTTGCGGATCGACCGATGAGCGAGGCGCAGGCGGCCGCGCGCGACGACGCCGCGACCCTGCCGATCCGTTACCGCCCGGTCGAGGACGCGGCTCTCACGCGCGGCGACGGGTGCTTCTTGTGCCGGGCCCACGGCGAGACCTGCAACGGCCTCGAGGCCGAGTGGTGGACCGAGCTCGAGTGGGAGGAATTCCGCCGCCGGGACGCCTTTGACTGAACGTCCCGCGACCAAGAGGACGCGGCGTATCAGCGCGCCGGATTCGGCTTCCTCTTCTCCACAAACGCCAACACCCCCTCCAGCGCCTCCGGCTCCATCATGTTGCACGCCATCGCCTCGCTGGCGATGTCGTAGGCCTGCTCGATGCCGGCCTCCATCTGACGATAGAACTGCTGCTTGCCGATCGCGACGGCGACGCGCGGCTTGCCGACGATGCGGGCGACGAGCGCTTCGACCGCCGCGTCGAGCTCGCCGGGCGGCGCGATGCGGTTGACGAGGCCCCTCGCCTTCGCTTCCGCTGCGTCGATGAAGTCGCCCGTCAGCAGCATCTCCATCGCCTGCTTGCGGCCCATGTTGCGGCCCAGCGCGACGCTGGGCGTCGAGCAGAAGAGGCCGAGGTTCACGCCGCTGACGGCGAAGGTCGCCGTGTCGGCGGCGACGGCGAGGTCGCACATCGCGACGAGCTGGCAGCCGGCGGCGGTGGCGATGCCCTGCACCCTCGCAATCACCGGGATCGGCAGCTTCTGCACTGCCATCATCACGTCGCCGCACTGGCCGAACAGCTTGCGGTAGTAGCTGTGCGAGGGGTCGGCGCGCATCTCCTTCAAATCGTGGCCGGCGCAGAAGGCCTTGCCGCCGGCGGCGAGCACGACGACGCGGGCGCTCTCGTCGTGGGCCAGCGCATCCAGCTCGGCCTGCAGCGCGTCGAGCATGCCTTCGCTGAGCGCGTTGTACTGCTGCGGCCGGTTCAGCGTCAGCGTGACGACGCCGCGCGCGTCCTGCTGCTTGAGCACATAGGGGGTGTCGTTCGGGTTCGTCGTCATGTCGTCGTACTCCGTGGCTGCTGCTTCACTCGATCGCGCTCTTCGACTTCGCCTGCTCGCGCAGCGCGAACTTCTGGATCTTGCCGGTCGCGGTCTTGGGGATCGGCTCGAACCTCACTTCGCGCGGCACCTTGTAGCCCGCGAGCAGGCCCTTGCAGTGTGCGATCAGCTCGGCCGCCGTGGCCTGCGCGCCGGGCTTGAGCTCGACGAAGGCGAGCGGCGTCTCGCCCCACTTCGGGTCGGGCCTGGCGACCACGGCGCAGGCCATCACGGCGGGGTGGCGGTAGAGCGCGTCTTCCACCTCGATCGAGCTGATGTTCTCGCCGCCGCTGATGATGACGTCCTTGCTGCGATCCTTGATCTTGACGTAGCGGTCGCTCTCCATCACGGCGAGGTCGCCGGTGTGGAACCAGCCGCCTTCGAAGGCGGCGGCGGTCGACTTGGGGTTCTTCAGGTAGCCGCGCATCGTGATGTTGCCGCGGAACATGATCTCGCCCATCGTCTGTCCGTCGGCCGGCACCTCCTGCATCGTCTTCGGGTCGAGCACCGTCATGCCTTCCTGCAGCACGTAGCGCACGCCCTGGCGGCCGTTCAGGCGCGCCTGCTCGCCCAGGCTCTCGCCAGCCCAGCCGTCGCGCTTGACCGCCACGCCGGCCGGGCCGTAGACCTCGGTCAGGCCGTAGACGTGCGTGAGGTCGAAGCCGATCTGCGCCATGCCCTCGATCATCGCCGCCGGCGGCGCTGCGCCTGCGACCATGCCGCGCACCTTCTGGCCGATGCCGGCGCGCAGCTCGGCCGGCGCCGTGATCAGCAGGTTGTGCACGATCGGCGCCGCGCAGTAGTGGTCGACGCCGTGCTCGCGCATCGCGTCGAGGATCGCCTTGGCCTCCACCCTGCGCAGGCAGACGTGCGTGCCGCCGAGCATCGCCACCGTCCACGGGAAGCACCAGCCATTGCAGTGGAACATCGGCAGCGTCCACAGGTACTTCGGAAAATTGGGCATCGTCCAGGTGACGGCGTTGCACACGGCGTTGAGATAGGCGCCGCGGTGGTGCGTGACCACGCCCTTGGGGTCGCCCGTCGTGCCGCTGGTGTAGCTGACGGCGATCGCGTCCCACTCGTCGGCCGGGCCGCCCAGCACGGGCAGCGGTTCGTGCTTGAGCAGCAGCGCCTCGTACTCGTGCGCGCCGAGGCGGTGGCCGGGGCCGGTGTATTCCGTGTCCTCGACGTCGATGACGATCGGCTCGCGGTGGTGCTCGGCCTTGAGGATCAGCAGCACCTGTTGCACCACGGTCGAGAACTCGCGGTCGGTGATCAGCACGCGGCACTCGCAGTGATGGAGCTGCCACGCGAGCAGCGGCGCGTCGAGCCGCGTGTTGAGCGTGTTGATCACGGCGCCCAGCGCCGGCACGGCGTAGTGCGCCTCGACCATCTCGGGCGTGTTGGGCAGCATCGTGCTGACCGTCGTGCCGCGGCCGACGCCCAGAGCCTTGAGCGCCGCGGCGAGCCGCGCCGAGCGCTCGCGCACCTGCGCCCAGGCATAGCGGCGCTTGCCGTGGATCACCGCCGGCAGGTCGCCGAACACCTCGGCGCTGCGCTCGACGAAGCTGATGGGGCTCAGCGCGACGAAGTTCGCCGCGTTGCGATCGAGGCCCTGGTCGTAGATGCTGCTCATCATGAGGTCTCCACTTTCTGGCTCCCTCTCCCGCCTGCGGGAGAGGGTCGGGGTGAGGGTGCATCGTGCCGCACCGCCGGCCCCTCACCCCTGCCCTCTCCCCGGCGGGGAGAGGGAGTCTTGCGCTATCCGCTCGCCTGCGCGAGCGCCTGATCGATGTCCCACAGGATGTCGTCGATGTGCTCCAGCCCGACCGAGATGCGCACCATGTCGGGCAGCACGCCGGCGGCGATCTGCTGGCGCTCGTCGAGCTGGCGGTGCGTCGTCGACGCCGGGTGGATGATCAGCGTGCGCGTGTCGCCGATGTTGGCGAGGTGGCTCATGAACTGCGCCGCCTCGATGAAGCGCACGCCGGCTTCGAGCCCGCCCTTCACGCCGAAGGCGAGCAGGCCCGACGCGCCCTTCATCTGCCGTCGCATCAGGTCGTGCTGCGGATGCTCGGGCAGGCCAGGGTAGCTGACCCAGCTCACCTGCGGGTGCCGCTGCAGGTGCTGCGCGACCGCGAGCGCGTTGCTGCAGTGCCGCTCCATGCGCAGCGGCAGCGTCTCGACGCCCTGGAGGATCTGCCATGCGCTCGTCGGCGACAGCGCGGCGCCCCAGACGCGCAGCGTTTCCATGCGCGCACGCATCGAGAAGCCGAAGTCGCCGAAAGTCTCGTAGAAGCGCACGCCGTGGTAGCCCGGCGAAGGCTCCGTCATGCCGGGGAACTTGCCGTTGTCCCACGGGAACCTGCCGCTCTCGACCATCACGCCGCCGAGCGTGGTGCCGTGGCCGGCGAGGTACTTGGTCGCCGAGTGCACGACGATGTCGGCGCCGAAGGCGATCGGGTTGCACAGGAAAGGCGACGGCACCGTGTTGTCGACGACGAGCGGCACGCCCTGCGCGTGCGCCACGTCGGCGAGCGCGCGCAGATCGGGCACGACGAGGCTCGGGTTGCCGAGCGACTCGACGAAGACGGCGCGCGTGTTCGGCCTGATCGCCGCGGCGAAGGCGTCGGGGTCGGTCGCGTCGACGAACGTCGTCTCGATGCCGTAGCGGCGCATGTTCACCGCCAGCATCGTCACGCTGCCGCCGTAGAGCGCGCCGCCGGCGACGACGTGGTCGCCCTGCTGCAGCAGCGTCAGCAGCGCCAGCGCCTCGGCCGCCATGCCGCTGGCGGCGGCCACCGCGGCGCGCCCGCCCTCGAGCGCGGCGCAGCGCTCCTCCAGCGCGGCGACGGTCGGGTTCGACAGCCGCGAATAGACGTTGCCGAAGGTCGCCAGGTTGAACAGCGCCGCCGCATGCTCGGCGCTGTCGAAGACGAAGCTCGTCGTCTGGTAGATCGGCAGTGCGCGCGCGCCGGTCGCCGCGTCGGGGATCTGGCCGGCGTGGATCGCCAGCGTCTCGGGCTTGTAGACGTGGTCGGCCATCGTCGCCTCACACCGGCCGCCGCGCCGAGACGACTCGCGTGTTGACGCCCGCCCAGTGCAGCCCGCCGAACAGCCGCGCGTGTTCGATCTTGACGCAGCGGTCCATCACGGTGTCGAGCCCGGCCTCGCGCGCCAGCCGTTCGGCCTCGGCATTGACGACGCCGATCTGCTGCCACAGGCACTTCGCGCCGATGGCGATCGCGTCCTCGGCAATCGGCATCACGTCTTCGGTGCGACGGAACACATCGACGATATCGACCGGGTGCGGGATGTCGCGCAGCGAGGCGTAACAGGGCTGGCCCAGCACTTCCTTGTAACGCGGGTTGACGCCGACGACGCGCCAGCCATGGTGCTTCAGGTAGCTCGCGGCAAAGTGGCTCGGCCGGTGCCACTCGGCCGACAGGCCCACGACGGCGACCGTGCGGGCGCTTTTCAGGATGCGGCGCAGGCCGGCGATGTCATCCGTCATGGTGGTGCTGCGGCGGGTAACCCACTCTACCGCGTCGGGAACCGCCCTGGCGGGAACATGCATTGCTGGCAGACGGCGGAGGCTAGCCGATGTCCATGCACGAGACCAGCACCGAATGCGCCATCCCCGACGTCTGCCGCAGCGCCGACGCCGCGGCGCTGCCCGCCGGGCGACGGCTGCTGCAGTTCGAGATCCAGCGCGTCATCGGCAGCGGCGGCTTCGGCATCGTCTACCTCGCGGTCGACCATTCGCTGGAGAGGCTCGTCGCGATCAAGGAGTACCTGCCGGCGATGTTCGCCGCGCGCGGCGCCGACGGGCGCGTCACGCTGCGCGGCGCGCGCCACGCGGCGACCTTCGACGCCGGGCTGCGCTCCTTCGTCAACGAGGCGCGGCTGCTGGCGCGCTTCGACCACCCGTCGCTGGTCAAGGTGCATCACTTCTGGGAGGCCGACGGCACGGCCTACATGGTGATGCCGTGGTACCAGGGCGCGACGCTGCGCCAGGTGCGCTTGTCGATGGACGGGCCGCCCGACGAAGTCTGGGCGCGGCGCATCCTCGACGGCCTGCTCGGCGCGCTCGAGGTGGTGCACGCGGCCTCCGTCGTGCACCGCGACGTGGCGCCCGACAACATCGTGCTGCTGCCCGACGGCCGGCCGGTGCTGCTCGACTTCGGCTCGGCGCGCCACGTGCTCGCCGGCGACACGAAGACGATCACGGCCGTGGTCAAACCGGCCTATGCGCCGATCGAGCAGTACGCCTGCGCCACCGAATTCCGCCCCGGCCCGTGGACCGACGTCTACGCCGCGGCGGCGACGCTGCACTGGTGCCTGCTCGGCGAGGCACCGCCGACCGCCGCGGCGCGCAGCATGCACGACCTCTACCGGCCGCTCGCCGCTCGACCCGAGTTGCGCGATCCGCCGCACGGCAAGCCCTACGACGTGCGCTGGCTCGCCGCGCTCGACTGGGCGCTGCAGGTCAAGCCCGAGGCGCGGCCCCAGGGCATCGCCGAATGGCGCGAAGCGCTCGGCCGGCCCAGCCCGTCGCGGCGGCGCCGCGAGGCCATGCCGCCGGTTGCCCTGCCCGCAGCGCCTGCCGACGCCTGCGCGCCGACGCAGCAGCTGGCCCCGCCGCGGCGCGAATTGGCGCTGCCGGCCCGGTTCGCAGCGGCCGCTGCAGCAGTGGGCATCACGCTGGTCATCGTCCAGGCGCCGCCGATCGCGCCGCTGCCGGCACCGTTCACCACCGCACCATCGATCGCACCGCTGACGGCGCCGCCGCAGGAGACGCCGCGCGCGACGGCCGAGTTGACCGCACCATCGACGCGACAACCGCAAGCGCCGCTGCTCGTTGCGGCCCCGCTCGCGCCGAGCGCTGCGGTCGCCGCACCGGCCATGGCGTCCCCCGCCCCGGAACCGCCCATCGTCACGTCGGCGGCCCGCGCCGCCACCGCTCCCGCGTTTGTGCCCGCCTCGGCCGCCGCGACGATGCCGCCGTCCGTGGTGCGGGAAGCCGCGCGAGCGCCGCGCCCGCACGCACGGCCGATGCTGCAGGCCGCCGCGCGCCGGTGGCAGGACGCTGCTCAAGACGCGCCGGCGCTCATCGAAGCGCACGCCTCAACGTCCACCGTCACCGAAGTCTTCGTCGCGCGCAGCACGGAGGTGCGCGACCGCGGTGTCGTCTCTCGCAGCGCGGCCGGCAGCGTCGTGCAGGTCAGCCCGGCCGGTCCGAACCGCGCCGCCGTCTACGTCGCTCACCCGATCCCCGTGTCGGCACGCTCGCGCGGCGAATGACCCGACGCGCGAACGCGCTGCGATACACTCGTCGGCGTCAGGAGAGAGCCTCGCTCGTCGAGGCCGCCGAAGGCGCAGGGTTCGCCCGAACGCTCAGGCAAAAGGACTGACCCGTTCACCTCACTGGAGAGAGGCCGCATGCGGATGCGGCCCACCGAAGGGGCAACGCCCGGCGGTCCGCACTGCGGATGCGCCGGCGCCGAATCTCTCAGGTAAAGCGGACAGCGGGGCACCGCGCATCGGTCGTTACGATGCGTGGACCGACCTGTCATCGGAGCCGCTTGCCATGAACACCACCACCGCCCCGTTGTCGAAGACGCCGCTGCACGCCCTGCACCAGGAGCTGGGCGCGCGCATGGTCGAGTTCGCCGGATACAGCATGCCGGTGTCCTACCCCGCCGGCATCCTGGCCGAGCACCGGCACTGCCGCGCGGCAGCGGCGCTGTTCGACGTCTCGCACATGGGCCAGCTGCGCCTGGTCGGCGACGACGCGGCGCGCGCGCTCGAGTCGCAGGTGCCGGTCGACGTCGCCGGGCTCGACGTCGGCAAGCAGCGCTACGGCTACTTCACCAACAGCAACGGCGGCATCGCCGACGACCTGATGATCGCGCGCCGCGAGGGCGACTGGCTGCTCGTCGTCAACGCCGCCGGCAAGGCGGCCGACACGGCGCGGCTTCAGACCTCGATCGGCCACCGCTGCACGGTGCAGCCGCTGCCCGACCTGGCATTGCTCGCGCTGCAGGGACCGAAGTCGCCAGCCGTGCTGGCGCGGCTGCACCCCGGCGTGCTGTCGCTGACCTTCATGACGGGCGGCTGGTTCGATCTGCACAGCGCGCGCTGCTGGGTCACGCGCTCGGGCTACACCGGCGAAGACGGTTTCGAGATCTCGGTGCCGGCCGAAGCCGCCGAGGCGCTGGCGCGCGCGCTGCTCGCGCAGCCCGAGGTGCGGCCCGCCGGGCTCGGCGCGCGCGACACGCTGCGCCTCGAAGCGGGCCTGTGCCTGCACGGCCACGACATCGACGCGACGACGACGCCTGTCGAGGCCGGCCTCGCGTGGGCGATCCAGCGCGTGCGGCGCCCCGGCGGCGCGCGCGAGGGCGGCTACCCCGGCGCCGACGTGATCGCGCGCCAGCTCGCCAACGGCGTGACGAACAAGCGCGTCGGCCTGGTCGGCCTCGAACGCGCGCCGGTGCGCGAAGGCACGCCGCTGCTCGACGCGCACGGCCGCAAGCTCGGCCGCGTGACCAGCGGCACGCTCGGGCCCACGCTCGACAAGCCCGTCGCGATGGCCTACCTCGCCGCCAACCACACCGCTGCCAGCCACGAGCTCTATGCCGAGCTGCGCGGGCGCCGCTTGCCGATGCGCGTAACGCCGCTGCCCTTCGTGCCGCACCGCTATCACCGAGTCTGAGAGCCGCAACCCACCGCCCCACCCGAATCAGGAGCCCGACGATGACGACGAAGTTCACCAGCGACCACGAATGGATCAACATCGAAGACCACGAGGCCGCTGTCGTCGGCATCACGCTGCATGCGCAGGACGCGCTGGGCGACGTCGTCTTCGTCGAACTGCCCGCCGTCGGCCGCACGCTGAAGATGGGCGAGGTCGCCGGCGTCGTCGAGTCGGTGAAGGCGGCGGCCGACATCTACATGCCGGTGACCGGCGAGGTGGTCGAGGTCAACGAGGCGCTGCGCGCCGACCCGTCGCTCGCCAACAGCGACCCGATGGGCAACGGCTGGTTCTTCAAGGTGCACGTCACGAACATGGCCGAGTTCGACCAGCTGATGGATCCGCCCGCCTACGACGCGCTGCTCAAGACGCTCTGACCTCCCGCACCTGAGAAGCACCTGCCCCATGCCGAAACCCGCCCCGCTCGCCGCACTCGAGAACGCCGAAGAATTCCAGGCCCGCCACATCGGGCCCGACGCCGCCGACGAGCAGCGCATGCTCGAAGCGATCGGCGTCGCGTCGCGGCAGGCGCTGGTCGACGCCATCGTGCCGCCGTCGATCGTGCGCGCGAAGCCGATGGCGCTGCCCGAGCCGCTGGGCGAAGCGCAGGCGCTCGCCGAGCTGCGCTCGATCGCGGCGAACAACCGCGTGTTGAAGAGCTTCATCGGGCAGGGCTACCACGGCACGCTGACGCCGGGCGTCATCCTGCGCAACGTGCTCGAGAACCCGGCCTGGTACACCGCCTACACGCCCTACCAGGCCGAGATCTCGCAGGGCCGGCTCGAAGCGCTGGTCGTGTTCCAGACGATGGTCGCCGAGCTGACGGGCCTGGCGATCGCCAATGCGTCGATGCTCGACGAGGCGACCGCCGCCGCCGAGGCGATGACGCTGGCCGCGCGCGTCGGCACACACCAGAGCACGACGTTCTTCGTCGCCGACGACTGCCTGCCGCAGACGATCGAAGTCGTGCGCACGCGCGCCCGGCCGCTGGGCATCGGCGTCGTCGTCGGCCCGGCCGAAGAGGCCGGCGCGCACGACGCCTTCGCCGCGCTGCTGCAGTACCCCGGCGTCGGCGGCGCGGTGCGCGACCTCGCGCCGATCGTCGACGCCGTGCATGCGCGCGGCGGCCTGGCCATCGTCGCCGCCGACCTGCTCGCTCTCGCCCTGCTCAAGGCGCCGGGCGAGTTCGGCGCCGACATCGCCGTCGGCACGACGCAGCGTCTGGGCATGCCGATGGGCAACGGCGGGCCGCACGCGGCCTACCTCGCGACGAAGGAAGCTTTCAAGCGCTCGCTGCCCGGCCGGCTGGTCGGCGTCAGCATCGACGCCGAGGGCGCACCGGCCTACCGCCTCGCGCTGCAGACGCGCGAGCAGCACATCCGCCGCGAGAAGGCCACCTCCAACATCTGCACGGCGCAGGTTCTGCCGGCCGTCATCGCTGCGATGTACGCCGTCTACCACGGGCCCGAGGGTTTGATCCGCATCGCACAGCGCGTCGCCGCCTACACCGCCGTGCTCGCCGCCGGGCTGCGCCAGCTCGGCTGGGTCATGGCCGACGAGACGGCGTTCGACACGATCGAGGTCGCGACCGGCACGCGCACGCAGCCGCTGCTCGCCGCGGCGCGCGCTCGCGGCATGAACCTGCGCATCGCGAGCGTGTCGAGCCTGGGCATCACGCTCGACGAGACGACGACGCGCGCCGACATCGCCGCGCTGTGGAGCGTGTTCGCCGACGGCAGCGCCGCGCTGCCGAGCTTCGATCGCTTCGAGAGCGGCGTCGCGCCGATGGTCCCCGAGGCGCTGCGGCGCACGAGCGCCTTCCTCACGCACCCGGTGTTCAACACGCACCGCAGCGAGACGGCGATGCTGCGCTGGATCCGCAGCCTCGCCGACAAGGATCTCGCGCTCGACCGCGGCATGATCCCGCTCGGCTCGTGCACGATGAAGCTCAACGCGACGAGCGAGATGATCCCGATCACCTGGCCCGAGTTCGCGAACGTGCACCCCTTCGCGCCGACCGAGCAGATGCAGGGCTACGTGATGCTCGACCGCCAGCTGCGCGCCTGGCTGTGCGAGGCGACGGGCTACGCCGGCATCAGCCTGCAGCCCAACGCCGGCTCGCAGGGCGAGTACGCCGGGCTGCTGGCGATCCGCGCGTACCACGAGGCGCGCGGCCAGACGCAGCGCACCGTGTGCCTGATCCCCGAATCGGCGCACGGCACCAATCCGGCGACGGCGCAGATGGCGGGGATGCAGGTCGTCGTCGTGCGCTGCGACGCCAACGGCAACGTCGACCTCGACGATCTCGACGCCAAGTGCAACGCGCACTCCGAGCGGCTGGCCTGCATCATGATCACCTACCCGTCGACCTACGGCGTGTTCGAGCCTCGCGTCAAGGAGCTGTGCGCGCTGGTGCACCGCCACGGCGGGCGCGTCTACGTCGACGGCGCGAACCTGAATGCGCTGGTCGGGCTGGCCGCGCCGGGCGAGTTCGGCGGCGACGTGAGCCACCTCAACCTGCACAAGACGTTCTGCATCCCGCACGGCGGCGGCGGGCCCGGCGTCGGGCCGGTCTGCGTCGTGCCCGACCTGCTGCCCTACCTGCCGACGCACCGCTCCTACCAGCTCACGGCGCAGCAGGCGACGCGCGACGACAACCTGCCTGCCGTCGGCGCCGTGTCGGCCGCGCCGCTGGGCAACGCCGCCGTGCTGCCGATCAGCTGGATGTACATGCGCATGATGGGCGGCGCCGGTCTGCGCAGTGCGACCGAGGTCGCGATTCTCGCCGCCAACTACGTCGCGGCGCGGCTGGCCGACCACTACGAGATCCACTACAGCGGCAACATCGACGGCGTGAAGGGCGGCGGCGTCGCGCACGAGTGCATCCTCGACCTGCGTCCGCTCAAGGAAACATCGGGAGTCAGCGCCGAGGACGTCGCCAAGCGCCTGATCGACTACGGCTTCCACGCGCCGACGCTGAGCTTCCCGGTGCCGGGCACGCTGATGGTCGAGCCGACGGAGAGCGAGCCGCTGGCCGAACTCGACCGCTTCTGCGACGCCATGATCGCGATCCGCGCCGAGATCGCGAAGGTGGAATCGGGCGCCTGGCCGCGCGACGACAACCCGCTCGTGAACGCGCCGCACACGGCGGCAACGCTGCTCGCCGCCGACTGGCGCCACGCCTATGCGCGCGACGAGGCGGCGTTCCCGGTGGCGGGGCTGCGGGCGGCCAAGTACTGGTCGCCGGTGGCGCGCGTCGACAACGTCTGGGGCGATCGCAACCTGGCGTGCAGTTGCCCGCCGCCGGCGGCCTACGAACGCTGAGAACGTATCGGCCCCTTCTCCCGCTTGCGGGAAAGTGCGAGCACTTCGGCGAAGGCTCATGTCGCGCAGCGACGTGACCGCCGGAGCCGGAAGGCGGTGGATGAGGGCAACGCGCCGCGGCCCGGCCTACACTGGCCGCACGCCATGCTCGACACGCTGGAAGCCCTCGCCCGCTGCGTCGCTCCCGACGGCGTCGACCGCTGGACGGTGCGCGGCGTCGTCGAGGACGCGCTGCAGCTGCTGGTGCGCCAGAACGTCGCGCAGTCGCCCGCGCGCAGCATCGACGCGGGCGTGATGGTCGCCGTGACCGAGGGCGCCGCCACCGGCCACGCGGCGACGAGCGATGCGAGCGAAGCCGGCCTGGCCGCCGCGTTCGACCATGCGCGCCGGCTGGCGCGCGCCGCGGCGCGCCACAGCGTGTTCGACGCGTCGCGCCACGTGCCGGCGCCGGCGCGCGGCGGCTATGCGACGCGCGTCGATCGGCCGCTCGGCACGCTCGGCCTGCGCGAGCTGTATGCGCGGCTCGCCGAGTCGAGCGCGAAGACACGCGTCGATGCGCGCATCGTCGACTGGTCGGCGAGCGTCGCGGCGGCGCAGACCGAGCAGCTCATCGTCGCGAGCGACGGCACGCGCATCGAGCAGCGCACGAGCCACGTCACGCCGTCGATCGTCGCCACGGCCCACGACCACGGCGTGACGCAGACGCGCTCGTCGGCCGGCCAGTACAACGGCTTCTGCCGCCAGGGCGGCTGGGAGGTGCTCGATGCAGCGCGCTTCGCCGACGACGGCGCGCGCGTCGCGCGTGAGGCGATCGAGCTCGCCGGCGCGCCGCCCTGCCCGGCCGGCACGATGGACCTGCTGCTGATGCCCGACCAGATGATGCTGCAGATCCACGAGTCGATCGGCCACCCGCTCGAGCTCGACCGCATCCTCGGCGACGAGCGCAACTTCGCCGGCGACTCGTTCGTCACGCTCGACATGTTCGGCCACTGGCGCTACGGCAGCGAGCTGCTCGACGTGACGCACGACCCGACGCTCGACGCCGGGTTCGCGAGCTTCGCCTTCGACGACGAAGGCACGCCGGCGCGGCGCGAAGTGCTGATCCGCAAGGGCGTGCTGCTGCGCCCGCTCGGCGGCGCGCTGTCGGCGGCGCGCGCACGCTCGCTCGGCGCGGCGGCGCTCGACGGCGTCGCGACGGCGCGCGCCTGCAGCTGGAACCGCGCGCCGATCGACCGCATGAGCAACCTCAACGTCGAGCCCGGCGACTCGACGCTGGCGCAGATGATCGGGCGCGTCGAGCTGGGCGTGCTGATGCGCACCAACTGCTCGTGGAGCATCGACCAGTCGCGCAACAAGTTCCAGTTCGGCTGCGAGCACGCGACGATGATCCGCAACGGGCGGCTGGCCGAGGTGGTGCGCAACCCGAACTACCGCGGCGTCTCGGCGACATTCTGGCGCTCGCTGGCGGCCGTCGGCGACACGAGCACCTTCGAGGTGATGGGCACGCCGTTCTGCGGCAAGGGCGAGCCGTCACAGGTGATCCGCGTCGGCCACGCGGCGCCGGCGTGCCTCTTCACCAGCGCCGACGTGTTCGGCGCGGCGTCGTGATGGTCGAGCGCGGGCGCTTCGATACGCTCGCCGACGCGCTGTGCGCGCCGCGCGCCGGCGAGCCCGTCGTCTCGCTCTGGCTGCAGGCCGAGGCTTCGGACTTCGTGCGCTTCAACCACGCCCGGGTGCGGCAGGCGACGCACGTCGACCAGTGCCATGTCACGCTGGGCGTCGCCGCGCGCGGACGCCGCGCCGAGACGACGCTCGCGCTCGCCGGCCGCACCGACGCCGACATCGCCGCGCTGCGCGCGGAGCGGGCGCGCCTGCTCGCGACGCTCGACGACGTGCCGGAAGATCCGTTCCTGCTGCTGCCCGACACCGTCGCATCGAGCACGCGCGACGAACGCGGCGCGCTGCCCGGCGCGGCGCAGGCGATCGAGGCCGTCGCGGCACACGCAGGCGGCGAGGACTTCGTCGGTTTCCTCGCCAGCGGCCCGGTGCTGCGCGCCTGGGCCGACAGCCGCGGCCAGCGCAACTGGCACCGCGTCGAGACCTTCCATTTCGACTGGTGCCTGATGCGCGGCGCGCAGGCGGCCAAGGCCACCTATGCCGGCACACACTGGAGCGACGCCGCTTTCGCCGAGCGCATGGCGCGGGCGCGCGCCGAGGCCGATGTGCTCGAACGCGAGCCGCTATCCGTCGCGCCGGGAGCGTACCGCGCCTGGCTCGCGCCGGCAGCGGTCGGCGAACTGCTCGCGCTGCTGGCCTGGAACGGCTTCGGCCTGAAGGCGCGGCGCACCGGAACGTCGTCGCTGGCGCGGCTGGCCGAAGGCGATGTCGCCTTCGATGCGCGCGTGCAGATCGCCGAGGCCACGGCCGACGGCATCGCGCCGGCCTTCACCAGCGAAGGCTTCACGCGGCCGGCGCGCGTCGAGCTGGTGCGCGACGGCCGCGCCGCCGACGCGCTGGCCTCGCCGCGATCGGCGCGCGAGTTCGGCGTCGCGAATCACGGCGCCGTAGCCGCCGAGGCGCCCGAGTCGCTCGAGCTGGGCGCCGGCACGCTCGCGCAGCGCGACGCGCTCGCCGCGCTCGGCGACGGCCTGATGCTCGGTCACCTCTGGTACCTGAACTATTCCGACCCGCGCGCCTGCCGCATGACGGGCATGACGCGCTACGCCTGCTTCGTGGTGCGCGGCGGCGAGATCGTGGCGCCGTTCGCGACGATGCGCTTCGACGACTCGCTGCTGCGCCTGCTCGGCCCCGGCTTCGTCGCACTCGGTGCCGAGCGCGAGCGGATCGCGGCCAGCGAGACCTACGAACGAAGGCGCCTCGCGTCGATCACGACGCCGGGGGTGCTGGTGGAGGGGTTGCAGCTCACGCTGTAGCGGCGCTGTCTGCGTGGCGCTGGTTGCGGCTGTTGCGGCCGGCGACGGGGCGGCATGCGTTGCGTTGGCGTGCCTGCGTCGTCTCGCAAGGCCGCACGCCGAGCGCAGCGTCGACGTCGGCTACGACTTGGTGGTACGCGGCAGCAGCCGAGCCGATTGCAGCGCGCAGGCGGTGGCGAGCACGGCTGATGCGCTCGCCGCCCAGAACACCGAGCCGAGCCCGTAGCGCTCGCTGAGCGCGCCGCCGGCCACGCCGCCGATCACGCCGGGAAAGCCGTAGCCGATGACGGCGAACAGCGCCTGGCCGCGCGCGCGCAGCCGTGCCGGGAAGCGCTCGCTGATCAGCGCGATGCACACCGAATGGTGCGCGGCGAAGGTCAGCGCGTGCAGCGCCTGCAGCACGACGAGCGCGGCGAGGCTGGTGCCGAAGGCCGCGGTGCCGGCGAAGCGCAGCACGGCGACGGCGCAGCAGGCGACGAGCCAGTGCCGCAGGTTGCCGGCATGCATCCAGCGGCCCTGCACCAGCAGCCAGCCGATCTCGACCAGCACCGCCAGCGCCCACAGCACGCCGACGACACGCTTCGCGTGGCCGAGCGCGTCGAGGTAGAGCGAGAAGAAGGTGTAGAGCGCGATGTGGCCGAGCACCATGAAGAACAGCGACGCGAAGAACCATGCCACCGGCGGTTGCGCGAGCACGGGCCACAGCGGCGGCACCGGCGCCGTCGCGTCGTGCGCGGCGTCGCGCCCGGCCGGCAGCCGCCAGCAGGCGGCCGTCACCAGCGCCAGCAGCAGCACCACGCCGATGGCGAACAGCCCGATGCCGAACGCGTCGAAAGCGTAGCCGGCCGCGAACACGGTGACGACGAAGCCGATCGAACCCCAGGCGCGCAGCCGCCCGTAGCGGCCCACGTCGACGCCGCGCGCGTCGCTGACCAGGCGCGCGATCGTCGCCTCCGTCATCGGCATCAGGGCGCTGCTGTGCGTGAACAGCAGGAACAACACGACGCCGAGGTAGGCGAAGCTCGGCTCGATCCAGCGCGGCGTCGCCAGCAGCGCGAGCGACACGATGAGCGCTGCACTCGCCGCGACGCGCGTCAGCCGCTCGCGCTGGCCGGTGTGGTCGGCAAGCCAGCCCCAGGCGTAGGGCGCGAACAGCCGCGTCGCGCTGTTGAGCGCGACCAGCGTGCCGATCGCCAGCGTGCCGAAGCCGAGATCCTTCAGCCACAGCGGCAGGTAGGGGTTGAGGTAGCCGATGAAGGCGAAGTAGCTCGCCGACAGCGCGGCGAACGGCCACAGTTCGCGGCCCGAGGCAGCGGGAGTGCTCACGCGGGCGCGACGGCGCGCAGGCTCAGCCTGCCGCGCCTGGAATCGGCGGCACCGGCAGCCGCACGTCGCCGCACTGCGCGCGGTGGCGCAGCGCGTGATCCATCAGCACCAGCGCGAGCATGGCCTCGGCGATCGGCGCGGCGCGAATGCCGACGCAGGGGTCGTGGCGGCCGTGGGTCGCGACGGTGGTCGGCTGGTTGGCGCGGTCGATCGACGCACGCGGCAGGCGGATCGAGCTGGTCGGCTTGACGGCGATGTCGACGACGATGTCCTGCCCGGTCGAGATGCCGCCGAGCACGCCGCCGGCGTTGTTGCTGCGAAAGCCCTCGGGCGACAGCTCGTCGCCGTGTTCGCTGCCGCGCTGCGCGACGCAGCCGAAGCCGGCGCCGATCTCGACGCCCTTGACGGCATTGATGCCCATCATCGCCCAGGCGATGTCGGCGTCGAGCTTGTCGTAGAGCGGCGCGCCCAGGCCGACCGGCACGTTCGTCGCCTCGACGCGCAGGCGCGCGCCGACCGAGTCGCCCGACTTGCGCAGCGCGTCCATCGCGGCCTCGAGTTCGGCGATCTTCGATGCGTTGGCGGCGAAGAAGGGATTGTTCGGCACATGCTCCCATCCCTCGAACGGGATATCGATGCTGCCGAGGGACGTCATCGCCGCCCGGAATCGCGTGCCGTACTGTTCGGCGAGCCACTTCCTGGCCACCGCGCCGGCGCCGACCATCGGCGCCGTCAGCCGAGCCGACGCGCGCCCGCCGCCGCGCGGGTCGCGCAGGCCGTACTTGCGCCAGTAGGTGTAGTCGGCGTGGCCGGGGCGGAAGGTGTCGAGCAGGTTGCCGTAGTCCCTGCTGCGCTGGTCGGTGTTGCGGATCACGAGGCAGATCGGCGTGCCCGTCGTGAGGCCCTCGCAGACGCCCGAGAGGATCTCCACCGCATCGGGCTCGTTGCGCTGCGTGACGTGGCGGCTCGTGCCCGGGCGGCGCCGATCGAGCTCGGGCTGGATGTCGGCCTCGGCCAGCGCCATGCCGGGCGGGCAGCCGTCGATCACGCAGCCGATCGCCGGGCCGTGGCTCTCGCCGAAATTGGTGACGCGAAACAGCGTGCCGAAGGTGGAGCCGGACATGAGGGAGCGAAACGAAAACGCCGCCGAGGCGCGAGCCGGGGCGGCGGGGCTGCGGATGGCGTCGATTCTAGGCGTTCGCCCTCAGCCGAACTTGCGCGCAGGCACTTCCTCCTCGACCGGCCAGTCGCGGATGTAGGCCTTGAGCATGCGGTTCTCGAAGTCCTGGCTGTCGACGACCGCCCTGGCGACGTCGTGAAACGAGATCACACCCATCAGCGTGGTGCCGTTGAGCACCGGCATGTAGCGCGCGTGGCGACCGAGCAGGACGCGGCGCACCTCGTCGATGTCGGTCTCTGGCGCGCAGGTCAGCGGAGCGGCTTCCATCACGTCGCCGACGATCGCCGAATCGACCGAGCCGCCCTTGGCGACGATGCTCGCCAGCACCTCGCGGAAGGTCAGCATGCCGACCAGCGCGCCGCGCGCCATGACGACGAGCGAACCGATGTCGCGCTCGACCATCGTTGTGACGGCGTCGGCGAGCGGCGTCTGCGGGTCGACGCAGTACAAGGTGCCGCCCTTGACTCGAAGGATGTCGCTGACCTTCATGGTGCTGCCCTCCCGAAAATCGATGAAGGCCAAAATAGCACAGTCGGGCAACGGCGCAATACCCCCGGTGGGCAACCCTAGGCGAGCACGTCGCTCAGGCGCAGCGCATCGAAACGCGCCGCGCGCCGGAAGCCGGCCAGCGCCGGCGAGGGTTCGAGCAGCAGGCGCGCGAGCAGCGGCTCGACCGGCGTCGCGTCGGGCTCGCACAGCAGCACGAAGCGCGCCGTGCCGGCCTCGTCGAGCAGGCCGGCCCAGTCGAGATCGGCCAGCGCTTCGAGGATCGGCTCGATCTGCAGCGGGTCGGCGCGCAGCGTGCGCGCCAGCGTCTCGAGGCTGCAGCCGCGTTCGCCGCGCCGGCGCGCGCCTTCGAGTTCGCGCAGCAGTTGCACCGCGAGCAGGAAGCGGTAACCGGGAATGTCGGCGCGGCGCGCGACGCGCATCTGCAGGCTCGGCGCGTAGGCCGCGATGACGGCGCCGAGCAGCACGACGACCCAGCCGAGATAGATCCACACCAGGAAGATCGGCAGCGTGGCGAAGGCGCCGTAGACCACGGCGAAGGTCGGCACCTGCGCGAGATAGAGCGCGAGCAGCCGCTGCGCGACGGCAAAGCCCACGGCGACGAAGATGCCGCCGGCCAGCGCGTGGCGCCAGCGCACCTGCGTGTTGGGGACGTAGCGGAACAGCGCCGCGACGCCGAGCGCGAACAGCGTGAACTCGATCGCGTTGAGCAGCAGGCCGACGCCGCCGGGCAGCGCGCCGACGACGCCGCGCGACGCCGACAGGAAGTACGACGTGAGCGTCAGGCTCGCGCCGAGCAGCAGCGGCCCGAGCGTCGCCGCCGCCCAGTACACGAGCACGCGCTGCGCGATCGGCCGCGGGCGGCGCACGCGCCAGATGTTGTTGAGCGCGCGGTCGATCGTCAGCATCAGCGCGATCGCAGTCAGCACCAGGGCGACGAGGCCGACTGTGCCGAGCCGGTTCGCCTTGGCGGCGAACTGCGTCAGCGCGCCCAGCACCGGCCTGGCGATCGAATCGGGCACCAGCGACTGCAGGAACCAGGATTCGATCGCGCGCTGGAACGTCGAGAACATCGGAAACGCGGCGAACACGGCCAGCGCCACCGTGACCAGCGGCACCAGCGCGATCGTCGTCGTGAAGGTCAGGCTGCCCGCCGTCAGGCCGAGGCGGTCCTCGCGAAAACGCTGGCGCAGCGTGCGCACCGTGTCGAGCCAGGGCCAGGTCTGCAGCGTCTGCCACAACGTCGCGAGCTGCTCGCGCCAGTTTTGCCTCGACGCTGCCGTGGGAACCATGGTCACTATGATGCCAGCATGGCTGCGACGCTCACCCCGCGCATCGGCTGGACGCGGCGCGTCGCGGTCGGCGGCGTGCTTGCGCTGATCGTGCTGGGCCTGGCCTGGGAGCTGCGCCTCGCGCCGCTGCGCCCGGGCGGTTCATGGTGGGCGCTGAAGGTGCTGCCGCTGGCCTTGCCGCTGGCCGGCCTGCTGCGGCTGCGGCTCTACACCTACCGCTGGCTCGCGCTGCTGGTCTGGCTCTACGTGACGGAGGGCTTGGTGCGCGCGACCGCCGAGCGCGGCCCCGGCGCACAGCTTGCTGCGCTGCAGGTCGTGCTGGCCCTGATCGTGTTCGCCGCCTGCGCCGCCCATGTGCGCTGGCGGCTGCATGCCGCGAAGGAGACCGCGACTTGACGACCGCCCTGCTCGATGCCCTGCGCGCCGCCGTCGGCGCGGTCAACGTGCTCACCGAAGGCGACCTGACGGCCTGGGAACTCGACTGGCGCCGCCGCTACCGCGGCAAGGCGCTCGCCGTCGTGCGGCCCGGCTCGACGCCCGAGGTCGCCGCCGTCGTGCGCGCCTGCACGATGGCGGGCACCTCGATCGTGCCGCAAGGCGGCAACACGGGACTCGTCGGCGCGTCGGTGCCCGATGCGAGCGGCACGCAGGTGCTGCTGAGCCTGGCGCGCATGGCACGCGTGCGCGCCATCGACGCCGCCAACCTGACGATGACGGTCGACGCCGGCTGCGTGCTACAGGCGGTGCAGGAGGCCGCCGACGCCGCCGGGCTGCTGTTTCCGCTCAGCCTCGGCGCCGAGGGCAGCTGCACCATCGGCGGCAACCTGGCGACGAACGCCGGCGGCACGCAGGTGCTGCGCTACGGCAATGCGCGCGAGCTGTGCCTCGGCCTCGAAGTCGTCACGCCCGAGGGCGAGGTGTGGAACGGCCTGGCCGGCCTGCGCAAGGACAACACGGGCTACGACCTGCGCGATCTCTACATCGGCAGCGAAGGCACGCTGGGCGTCATCACGGGCGCGACGCTGAAGCTCTACCCCAAGCCCGCCGCCGTGACGACGGCGTTCGCCGGCTGCGCGACGCTGCCGGCGGCCGTGGGTCTGCTCGAGCTGGCGCGTGCGCGCGCCGGCGCCGCGCTGACGGGCTTCGAGGTGATGGGCGAGTCGGCGCTGTCGCTGGTGCACAAGCACTTCCCGAAGCTGCCGCGGCCGCTGCCGGCGAGCGCGGCGTGGAGCGTGCTGCTCGAGGTCTCCGACAGCGAGGGCGAGGACCATGCACGCGCTGTGTTCGAGGGGTTGCTGGAGGCGGCGCTCGAGAACGAACTGATCGTCGACGCAGCAGTGGCGGGCAGCATCGAGCAGTCGCGCGCGATGTGGCATCTGCGCGGGTCGATCCCGCTCGCGGAGGTCGAGGAAGGGCCCAGCGTCAAGCACGACATCGCGCTGCCGGTGTCGCGCATCCCCGACTTCGTCGCAGCCACCGACGCGCAGCTCGCGGCAGCGTTCCCCGGCGTGCGGCTGGTCGACTTCGGCCACCTCGGCGACGGCAACCTGCACTACAACGTGCAGGCGCCCGAGGGCGTCGCGGCGGCCGACTTCCTGCGCGCGCACGAGGGCGCGATCAACGCCATCGTCTACGACGCCGTCGTCGCGCGCGACGGCTCGATCTCGGCCGAGCACGGCATCGGCGCGTTGAAGCGCGACGAACTGGCGCGCCGCAAGCCCGCCGTCGCGCTCGGGCTGATGCGCGCCGTCAAGCAGGCGCTCGACCCGCGCGGGCTGCTGAACCCCGGCCGCGTACTGTAGCGCCGGCCTCCTTCGCGTCGGCGCGCGCCTCCTCGAGCAGCCAGTCGGCGAACTGCTGCACCTCGGGCCGGCGCGGCGCCGTCGCGCTGCGCAGCAGGTGGTAGCCCAGCGGCGACGCCACCCGGCGGCTGAACGGCGCAACCAGCCGCCCCGCCTGGATCTGCCGCGCGACCAATGGCATGCGGCCGAGCACCACGCCGTGGCCGTCGACGGCGGCCTGGATCATCTGGTCGTAGAGCTCGAAGTGCAGCGTGCCGGCGGGCTGCAGATCCTCGAGCTGCATCGCGCGCAGCCACAGCATCCAGTCGGCGGTATGCGCGCGACCGCCGGTCGAGCCGTGCAGCAGCACGTGATGGCGCAGGTCCGTCGGGCGCGGGAGCGGGCCCGGCGCCGACGCGCGACGTTGCCGGACGGCGCAGAATCGGAACACCGTCCGACGTCGCGCCGACGCGGGGTCGCCCGCGGCGCGGCGGCGTCGCCATACGTGCGCCCACAGGGGAGGCGGCGAATGCTCGCCCTCGTGAAGACTGCCGCCGGACCCGGGCTGGAGCTCCGGGAGGTCCCCGAGCCCCAGGTCGGGATCAACGACGTCCTCGTCCGCGTCCACAAGACGGGGATCTGCGGGACGGACCTCCACATCGCCTCGTGGGATCCCTGGGCGGCGAAGACGATCGTGCCCCCGCTCGTGGTGGGCCACGAGTTCGTGGGCGAGATCGTGGAGGTCGGCTCGAACGTGGCCGACTTCGCGCCCGGCAACCTCGTCTCGGGGGAGGGGCACGTGGTCTGCGGCCGCTGCCGCCACTGCCTGGCCGGCCGTCGCCACCTCTGCGCCCGGACGATCGGCCTGGGCGTCGGCCGCGACGGCGCCTTCGCCCAGTACGTGGCGCTCCCCATGACGAACATCTGGCACCACTGGGCCGGGATCGACGAGGAGGTCGCGGCAATCTTCGACCCCTTCGGGAA
>CAYJLV010000004.1:0-168742 GCA_964371405.1 uncultured Burkholderiaceae bacterium | reverse complement strand
GCCGACTTGATCACGTCGTCGGCGCGGCCGACGAACCAGTAGTAGCCGTCGGCATCGCGGCGCGCCAAGTCGCCGCTGAGGTACCACTCGCCGGCGAAGCACTTGCGGTAGCGCTCGTCCTGGTCGAGATAGCCGCGGAACATCGACGGCCAGCCGCGGCGCAGCGCGAGTTCGCCCTCGACGTCGGGCTCGGTAACGAGGCTCGGCGTACCGTCGTCGGCGCGCCGCACGATCGCCGCGTCGACGCCGGGCAGCGGCAGCCCCATCGAACCGGGCTTGATGTCGAACGCCGGCGTGTTGGCGATCATGATGCCGCCCGTCTCGGTCTGCCACCAGTTGTCGTGAATCGGCAGGCCGAGCACGTCCTTGCCCCACCAGACGGCCTCGGGGTTGAGCGGCTCGCCGACGCTGGCCACAAAGCGCAGCTTCGGGAAGCGGTACTTGCGCGCGATGTCGGCGCCGGTCTTCATCAGCATGCGGATCGCCGTCGGCGCCGTGTACCAGACGCTGACCTGCTGCTCCTGCAGGATGCGGTACCAGCGCTCGGCGTCGAACTCGGCCTCGTCGACGATGCTCGTCACGCCGTGCATCAGCGGCGCGAGGATGCCGTAGGAGGTGCCCGTGACCCAGCCCGGGTCGGCGGTGCACCAGTAGATGTCGTCGTCGTGCAGATCGAGCGCATAGCGGCCGGTCGCGTAGTGGGTCGGCGCCGCGCCGTGCACGTGGATCGCGCCCTTGGGCGTGCCCGTCGTGCCGCTGGTGAAGTGCAGCAGCGCCATGTCGTCGGTACGCGACGCCTCCGCGGCGGCCGGCGCGGCGTCGTCTGCCGCAACCATCAGCGTCTCGTAGTCGAGCGTACCGGGCACGGCAGTCGGCGATCCGGGCTCGCCGATCAGGACCACATGCTGCAGGCTGGCCAGCGCATCGCGCTGCTTCTCGATCTTGCGCCGGTACAGCGCCTCCGTCGTGACGAGCACCTTCGCCTGCGCGATGCCGATGCGCGTCGCGATCGGCTCGGGCCCGAAGGCCGAGAACAGCGGCGTCACGACGCTGCCGTTCTTGAGCGCGCCGAGCACCGCGACATAGAGCGCCGCGCAGCGACCGGCGAGCACGAACACGCGGTCGCCGCGGCCGACACCGAGCGTCGCCAGCGCGTTGGCGAAGCGGTTCGCTTGTACCGCCAGTTGGGCATAGCTGAGATCGCGCGGCGCGCCCTGCTGCGGCACGAGGCGCAGCGCCGTGCGCGCGCCGCGGCCCAGCGCGACGGGCCGGTCGACCGCCAGGCGCCCGAGGTTGACGGCGCCGCCGGCGATGCCGAGTTCCTCCTCGACCCGGCGCCATGAGAACGCAGCGCGCGCCGCGCCGTCGGCGCCGAGTTGCGGCGCCACGCGCCAGTCGGCGGCCGTCTTGCGGATGAGGGCGTCGCGCATCAACGGGGCTCCCGGTCGCAGCGCCGGGTCAACCTTCCGGAATGCGCGTCGCCGTGTCCTCGGCCGGCTCGCCGGTGTCGGGATCGATCCATTCGGCGATGCCGATCTCCTGCTCGGCCTCGGCCAGAGTCTCGCCCGGCTCGATCGCTTCGTCCTCGGCCGCGTCCATGTCGGCCAGGGCTTCGTCGAGATCGTCGAACGGGCCGAACTCCTGGTGGCCGTCGAAGCCGAGCCAGTAGTAGCCGTCGGGCCGCTCGACGACGCGCGCCAAGCGCTCGTCGGCCGCCAAGGCGTCGGGCGCCGCAGGGGGCGATACGGGGGCGTGGGGTGGGTGCTGCACTTGCGGCTCCACAGGATTCGTTTTCGACGGCTCCATCTTCGGCCCGCTGCAGGCGCGCGTGTTGAGCAGCGTCAACCGTGCGTCACGCCGCGGCGCCGAGGAAGGCGTCGAGCGAGCCCGGGTCGATCTCGCGCATCGTCTGCCGCGCCAGATCGACCAGCGTCTGCGCGGCCTTCGGCGTCGCGACGTCGATGCCCAGGCCGGCGTCGGGCGGCCAGGCGGCGTCGATGCGGCGATAGCGCCGGCCGAGCCGGTCTTCCATCATCGCCTGCACGTGCTGCTGCTGCACCGAGACGAGGGTCAGCAGCAGGCGGCCGTCGGCCAGCCAGTCGACGGCGCCGTCGCTCGATCCGGGCCCGCCGGCGGGCCGGTAGCCGACCGTCGCCGTGCCGACCGAGAGCATCGAGATGCGCTCGAGGTCGACGCGCATGAAGTGCTCGGCCTCGTGCAGCGCGACCTGATCCGGCGCGACGGCGAACAGGCCGCCGTCGGCGTACAGCGAGTCGCCGATCTGCACCGACGGGAAATAGGCCGGCGCGGCGCTCGTCGCCATCGCCACGTCGACGGCGCGCACCGACTCGTCGCCGCGCGACGCGGCGACGTGCGGCGTCTTGAACACCTTGGTCAGGCTGCGCGTCACGTCGACCGCGGGGACGACGACGTCGTGGCGCGCGTCGGCCAGCGTCAGCGCGCCGAGTTCGCGCGTCAGCGCAGCGCGCAACGCGTCGCCGCTGTACTTGGGGCCGAGGATCGAGCGGCTCATGTCGAGCATGCGCCCGACCGTGCCGCCCGGCAGGCCGCGCCGGGAGAAGACTTCGCGGCCGTGCTCGACGAACAGGTCGACGAGCCGGGGCATCGGCACCTCGTAGGCCAGCGCGACGGCGAGGATGCCGCCGACCGAGGTGCCGGCGATCAGGTCGAAGCGCTGGCCCAGCGGCACGCCGCAGCGCTCTTCGAGCGCGGCGAGCACGGTGGCCGTGTAGAGCCCCAGGTAGCCGCCGCCGGCGAGCGCGAGGATGCGAAACGGCTTGGTCGTTGCCATGCCTTCAGTGTGCGCCGGCCGTGCGGCGCCGGCTTGACGAGGCGCAGACCGGCGCCGCCTTGATACGCGTCAAGCACCGCCGGCCGCACACGGCCTAGATTGGGCGTTGCGCAGCGGCAGGATGGAGTCATGCGATGAACAACAAGATCTGGCTGCAACAGTATCCGCAGGGCATCCCGGCCGAGGCCGACATCCATGCGTATGCGTCGTTGCGTGATCTGCTCGAAGCCTCGATGGAGCGCTTCCGCGCCCTGCCCGCCTACAGCAACATGGGCGTGACGATCCGCTACGACGACCTGGACCGGCTCAGCCGCGAATTCGGCGCGTACCTGCAGCACGGCCTCGGGCTCGCGAAGGGCGAGCGCGTCGCCATCATGCTGCCCAACGTGCTGCAGTATCCGGTGGCGCTGGCCGGCGCGCTGCGCGCCGGGCTGACCGTCGTCAACACCAACCCGCAGTACAGCCCGCGCGAACTCGAGCACCAGTTGAAGGACTCGGGCGCGAAGGCGATCGTCGTGCTGGAGAACTTCGCCGCCACGGTGCAGCAGGTGCTCGAGCGCAACCCGGCGATGAAGCTGCGCGTCGTCACGACGCAGGTCGGCGACCTGTTCCCCGCCGTCAAGCGGCTGCTGGTCAACGCCGTCGTCAAGTACGCCAAGAAGATGGTGCCGCCGTGGCGCATCGACGGCGCGGTCGACTTCACGGCGGCGCTGCGCGAGGGCGCCGGCGCCAAGCTCGACCGGGTGCCGCTGGCGCCCGCCGACATCGCCTTCCTGCAGTACACGGGCGGCACCACGGGCGTCGCCAAGGGTGTCGTGCTGACCAACGCCAACCTGGTGGCCAATGTGCAGCAGGTCGCGCTGTGGACGACGCGCGACCTCGTCGAGGGCAAGGAGGTGGCGATCATGCCGCTGCCGCTCTACCACGTGTTCGCATCGACGGTGAACCTGTGCTTCCTCAAGCTCGGCGCGCACATGGTGCTGATCACCAATCCGCGCGACGTGCCGGCCTTCATCCAGGAACTGCGGCGCACGCCGTTCACGGCGATCATCGGCGTCAACACGCTCTACAACCTGCTGATGAACACGCCGGCGTTCGCGCAGGTCGAGCTGCATCACGTCAAGCTCGCGGTCGCCGGCGGCATGGCGGTGCAGCGCTCGGTGGCGCAGCGCTGGAAGGCGATGACGGGCGTGCCGCTGGTCGAGGGCTACGGCCTCACCGAGACGGCTCCGGTCGCGATCGCCAACACGCTCGACATCGAGGACTGGACGGGCACGATCGGCGTGCCGATCCCGTCGACCGAGGCCGCCGTGCTCGACGACGACGGCAACGCGCTGCCGACGGGCCAGGTCGGCGAGATCTGCATCCGCGGCCCGCAGGTGATGCGCGAGTACTGGGGCCGCCCCGACGAGACGGCCAAGGTGTTCACCGCCGACGGCTGGCTGCGCACCGGCGACATGGGCTACATGGACGAGCGCGGCTACTTCCGCATCACCGACCGCAAGAAGGACATGATCATCGTCTCGGGCTTCAAGGTGTTCCCCAACGAGGTCGAGGACGTCGTCACGATGCATCCCGGCGTGCTGGAGGCGGCGGCGATCGGCGAACCCGACGCCAAGTCGGGCGAAGTCGTCAAGGTCGTCGTCGTGAAGAAGGATCCGGCGCTGACGGAGCAGGAACTGCTCGCGCACTGCCGCGAGCACCTGACGGGCTACAAGGTGCCCAAGCACGTCGAGTTCCGCACCGAGCCGCTGCCCAAGACCAACATCGGCAAGATCCTGCGCCGCGAGTTGCGCGCGGCGACGCCGACGGTCGCTCAGCCCGAGCGGGCTGCCGGATAGCCGACGCTCGGCGGCAGCAACGCGCCAGCGTCGGGATCGGTCAGAGATCGAACGTCGCGCCGTGGTCGGGCGCGCGCGCCGGCCAGCCGTGGCGCTCTTCGATGGCGTGGCGCAGCGCGTCGGCGGCGACAGGCTCGCCGTGCGTGACGAAGACGCGCCGCGGCGCGTGCGGCAGCGCCGCGACCCAGGCCAGCAGCTCGTCGCGGTCGGCGTGCGCCGACAGCGAATCGACGTTCGCCACCTCGGCGCGGATCGGCACGTAAGCGCCGTGGATCTTGACGGCGTCGGCGCCGCCGACGATCGTCGCGCCGCGCGTGCCCGGCGCCTGGTAGCCGGCGAACAGGATCGTGTTGCGGCGGTCCGGCGCATAGGCCTTGAGGTGGTGCAGCACGCGGCCGCCGGTCGCCATGCCGCTGGCCGACACGATCACCGCCGGGTGGTGCAGCTGGTTCAGACGCATCGAGTCCTCGACGCTGTTGACGAAGGTGACCCCCGCACACATTGCGCGGCACTGCGCGGCGTCGAGCCGGTGATCGGCGCGGTGGCGGCGGAACAGCGTCGTCGCATTGGTCGCCATCGGGCTGTTGACGTAGACCGGCAGCCGCGGGATGCGCCGCTCGGCCTGCAACCGATGCAGCGCCCACAGCAGCGTCTGCGCCCGACCGACGGCGAACGCCGGCATCACGACGACGCCGCCGCGCGCCGCCGTGCGGCTGACGACTTCGGCGAGCTGCGTCAGCACGTCGCCATCGCCGTGCAGGCGGTCGCCGTAGGTCGATTCGACGACGAGCGTGTCGACCGCCTCGGGCGGCTCGGGCGGCTTCATCACCAGGTCGTTGCTGCGGCCGAGATCGCCCGAGAACAGCAGCGTGTGCTCGCCCCAGGTCACGTGCACGCTGGCCGCGCCGACGATATGGCCGGCGCGCCGCATCCGCACCTGCACGCCCGGCAGCGGCTCGAACGTCGTGCCGAACTCGTGCGCCTCGAAACGGCGCAGCGCGGCGAGCGCGTCCTGCTCGGTGTAGAGCGGCAGCGCCGGCCGGTGCTTGGCGAAGCCGCGCCGGTTGGCGTATTCGGCCTCTTCCTCGAGCAGGTGGCCGCTGTCGGGCAGCAGCAGCCCGCACAGGTCGAGCGTGCCGGTGGTGCAGTGGATCGCGCCCCGATAGCCCAGCCGCAGCAGGCGCGGCGCGAAGCCGCTGTGGTCGAGATGGGCGTGCGTCAGCACGACGGCGTCGATGGCGGCGGGCGGGAACGGCAGCGCGTCCCAGTTGCGCAGCCGCAGCTCCTTCAGGCCCTGGAACAGGCCGCAGTCGACGAGCAGCTGCCGACCCTCATGTTCGAGCAGGTACTTCGAGCCGGTGACGGTGCCGGCGCCACCGAAGAAGCGGATGCGCATCGTGGCCCGGATTGTGCGGCCTGCGCCGCGCAGTCGAGAATTCACCACGCCGGCCCGGGAGCCGCGGGTTCATGCGCGAGAATGTGAATCCGGCCCCAGCGGCCGGTCGCCGAATTGACATGGATCAGTACGCCGGTGTTGCCGGCTGCCTACAGTGCGTGCGAACCCGCAGTGGAGTCAATGGATGTACAAGAACCTGCTCGTGCCGGTGGACGGCACGGAGCTGACCGACAAGTCGATCAAGGCCAGCATCGAGCTGGCACAGCAGCTCGGCGCCGCGATCACGGCCTTCGTCGCCGAGCCGCTGCCGCCGCCGCCGGCGATCGGGCGCAGCCCGACCGACCTCGCGCTCGAATCGGAGTGGTACGACGCGCGCGCCACGCGCCATGCCAAGGAAGTGCTGAGCGCGTTCGAGGCGCAGGCGCGTGACGCCGGCGTCGCCTATGCGGGCCACTACGTGCAGACCGACCGCGTTTCCGACGCGATCGCTGCCGCCGCCGCCGAACACAAGTGCGACATGATCGTGATGGCCACGCACGGCCGCGGCCCCTTCGGCACGCTGCTGTTCGCCTCGCAGACCAAGCTCGTGATGGCGCAGACCCGCGTGCCGCTGCTGGTGCTGCATTGATGATCCGGCCTGAACTCGAAGCGCTGCTGACACGCAGCGGGCTCAAGCCGCTGGTAATGGGCGCGCGCACGCTGCTGCCCATCGTGCAGGGCGGCATGGGCATCGGCGTCTCGGCGCACCGGCTGGCCGGCCACGTCGCCGAGGCGGGCGGCGTCGGCACGATCTCCTCTGTCGACCTGCGGCGCCTGCACCCTGACCTGATGGAACGCACCAGGCGCGTCGGCGTCGGCCCCGAGGCCAAGGCGAAGATCGACGCGGCGAACCTGGAAGCGCTGGGGCGCGAGATCGCCTCGGCGCGTGAAATCGCGGGCGGCCGCGGCCTGCTGGCGATGAACATCATGCGCGCCGTCAGCGAGTACGCGGCCTACGTGCGGCGCTCGCTCGAATGCGGCATCGACGCCATCGTCGTCGGTGCCGGGCTGCCGCTGGACCTGCCCGAACTCGCGGCCGACCACCCGAAGACGCTGCTGGTGCCGATCCTGTCGGACTCGCGCGGCGTGCAGCTCGTCGTGCGCAAGTGGGAGCGCAGGAAGCGCGCGCCCGACGCCATCGTGCTCGAACATCCGGCACGCGCCGGCGGCCACCTGGGCGCCGCGCGCGTCGAAGACCTCAACGACCCGCGCTTCGACTTCGAGCGCTCCGTCCCCGAGACGCTCGAGGTGCTGCGCGCCGCCGGCATCGAGAAGACGACGCCCGTCATCGCCGCCGGCGGCATCCGTTCGCTGGAGGACATCCGCCGCGTGCAGGCGCTCGGCGCGTCGGCGGTGCAGCTCGGCACGCCGTTCGCCGTGACGATCGAAGGCGACGCCCACCCCGAGTTCAAGCGCGTGCTGGCCGAGGCGCGCGACGAGGACCTGGTCGAGTTCACGAGCGTCGCCGGCCTGCCGGCGCGCGCCGTGGCGACGCCGTGGCTGAAGAACTACCTGCGGCTCGAACCGAAGCTGCAGGCCGCGGCGCGCCGATGCACCAAGGTGTTCGACTGCCTCGCGCAATGCGGGCTGCGCGACGGCAAGATCGGCTGGGGCCAGTTCTGCATCGACCAGCAACTCGCCGCCGCGCTCGAAGGCAACGTCAAGGCGGGACTGTTCTTCCGCGGCCGCGGCGCGCTGCCCTTCGGCAGCCAGATCCGCAGCGTGCGCGAGTTGATGGTGCGCCTGCTTGGCGGCGACATGCCGGCAACGGATAGCGCCGCAGCGTTTGCCGCAGCGGAACTGAGCGCCGCGGCGGCCTGACCTTCGCGGCGGGCCCTGCCGCAATGCTGCGGGGCGCGCAGGACGCCCAATGAGCCGCCGGGCCGCCCCAAGGCGAATTCCGGAGGCCATCAGGCCGGAGGATGCCCAATGAGCCGCCGGGCCGCCCGATGGCGAATTCCGGAGGCCGTCAGGCCGGAGGATGCCCAATGAGCCCCGCAGCAGCGCCATCGACCGACTGGCGCTGGCGCCGCCTGCTCGACGCGCCGCACCGCATCGCTTTCTTCGCCGGCGCGACGCTGCTCGCGGCGAGCGCCCTGTGGTGGGCCGCGGCGATGCTCGCTTTCGGCCCGACTTTCGACCTCGCCCCGGTGTCGCGCTGGACGGTATCGCCCGGCGTCGCGCATGCGCTGCTGCTGGGCTGGGGCGCGATCCCGTTCTACTTCGCAGGCTTTCTCTGCACCACCGCGCCGAAGTGGCTGAAGGCTCCGCCCCTGCCGGCGCGCGTGTTGCTCGCGCCGGTGGCCGCTGCGCTGGCGGGCTGGGCGCTGGTATTCGCCGGCGTGCACGGCGCACGCATCGTCGCCGGCGCGGGCGCGGCGCTCGTCGCTGCGGCGCACGGCATCGTCGTGCTGCGGCTCGCGCGCCTGCTGCGCATGAGCACGGCGCACGACCGCCTGCACGCGCGCTCGGCGGTCGCAGGCTATGCGGTCTGCGTCGCAGCGCTCGCCGTCGCCGCCGTAGCGCTCGGCATCGGCGCCGATGCCGCGGCGCGCACGGCTCTCGTCGCTGGTCTGTGGGGCGGCATCGGCGTCGTGTTCGCTGCCGCGCTGCACCGGCTCGTGCCGTTCTTCGGCGCCGCGGCGCTGCCGCCGCTCGACGCACGCTGGCCGGCCTGGCTGCTGTGGACGATGCTCGGCGCACTGGCGTTCGAGGCAGCGGCAACGGTCGCGGCAGCGCTCGGCGACGCGACGCCGCCGTGGCTCGCCGCGCGCGCCGCCATCGAGGCCGCGGTCGCGACGCTGCTGCTCGGGCTGGCGGTGCGCTGGGCGTTCGTGCAGAACCTGCGCCTGCGCCTGATCGCGATGCTGCACCTGGGCTTCGTGTGGCTCGGCGTCGCGTTCGCGCTCGCAGCCGCGTCGCACGCCCTCGCAGCCGCCGGCGCTGCCGGTCTCGGCGTCGCGCCGCTTCACGCGCTGGGCGCGGGCTGCTACGGCAGCGTGCTGCTGGCGATGGTCACGCGCGTCTCGGCCGGCCTCGCGGGTCGCACGATCGCCGCCGATGACGTGACGTGGCGGCTGTTCGCGCTGCTGCAGGCGGCGGTGCTCGCGCGCATCGGCGCTGCGTTGTGGCTCGACGCGGCGCGCTGGCTGCTCCCGCTCGCCGCCCTGCTGTGGGCGGTGGCCACGGCGACCTGGGCCGTGCGCTGCATCGGCTGGTATGGCCGGCCGCGCATCGACGGGCGGCAGCGAAGCGCAGACTTCGGGCGCGTCACTTGACCAGCGCCTGGCGCCAACCCAGCCCCGCTCGAGTCGTGGTGGCAGGCTTGTATTCGCAACCGACCCAGCCGTCGTAGCCGATGCGGTCGAGGTGCGAGAACAGGAACGGGTAGTTGATCTCGCCGGTGCCCGGCTCGTTGCGGCCCGGGTTGTCGGCAAGCTGGATGTGGGCGATGCGCGGCAGGTACTTCTCGATCGTCGCGGCCAGCTCGCCTTCCATGCGCTGAGCGTGATAGATGTCGTACTGGATGAAGGCGTTTTCCGCGCCGACCTCCGCGAGCAGCGCTGCCGCCTGCTGCGTGCGGTTGAGATAGAAACCCGGAACGTCGCAGGTGTTGATCGGCTCGACCAGCAGCTTCAGCCCGGCCTTCTTCAGCGCGCCGGCGGCGAACCGCAGGTTCTCGACCAGGGTGCGGCGCAGCACCTCCTCCGGCACGCCGGAAGGCGCCTTGCCGGCCAGGCAGTTGAGCTGCCGCACACCCAGGATGCCCGCGTAGCCGATCGCCTGGCCCACACCGTCGCGAAACTCTCGCGCGCGGTCCGGATGGCAGGCGATGCCGCGCTCGCCCGCGTCCCAGTCGCCGGCGGGCAGGTTGTGCAGGACGAGCTGCAGGCCATGGGCATCGAGGCGGCGCCTGATGTCGCCCGCGCCGAAGGCATACGGGAAGAGGAATTCGACCGCCTCGAAGCCGGCCTCGGCGGCGTGCTCGAAGCGATCGAGGAAGGGATGCTCGGTGAAGAGCATCGTCAGGTTGGCGGCGAACTTGGGCATCTGCTTTTCCTCCGATCAGTCGAGCGTCGACACGGATGAACGATCGCCGCCGCCGACGCAGCGACGCTAACCCGGCGCCGCTCGCGCACGCCAGCGCCGCACCGCCGCGATCACCGTGGCGGCGAAAACGGCGATCGCCAGCGCATTGCCCGCCGCGCCGACGGCGCGCCAGGCCGGGTCGAGCGGGCCGAGCGCCAGGCGCAGCACGAGCGTGGCATGCAGCAGCGCCAGCGGTGCATAGAACGATGCGTTGAAGTCGAGCCGGATGCGCGCCAGCGCCGGCAGCATGACGGGCGCGTGCGCCATCACCATGCCGACGATGAAGCCCAGGCCCAGCGCATGGAACGCAATATCGCGCGCCGGCGCGATGCCGAGCGCCATCGCCGCCCAGGCGACGCCGGCGACCACGAGCCAGGCGTAGCCGGCGAGCAGGCACACCGCCATGTAGCGCGCCAGGCCGTGGCCGCGCACCGTGCGGCTCGCGATGTCGAAGGCGGCGAGCCAGCCGCCGAGCGCGACCAACGCCGCACCGTGCACGATGCCGCCGGCCGCTGCATCGTGCGCCGACAGCACGGCGCCGCCGAGGAGCGCGGCGACGATTGCCACCAGCAGCGGCTGCGCCGCCGGGCGGCGGCGCATCAGGCGCGTCATCTCGAGGCGCTCGGCGGCGATCGTGACGACGAGGAAGTCGAACCACGCCGCCGGCACCGCGCCGGCGCCGAGGCCGCTCGCGTAGGCGAGGTTGCCGAACACCCAAGTGGCGGCGGCAACGACGAGCAGTGCCATGTGCGCCGCGCGCTGGCGCCGCCACAGCGCCACGCTGACGGCGGTGAGCGCCAGCGACGCGGCGACGAGCAGCGCCTCGCCGCTGCGGTAGAGCCCGGCGTACATCGCCAACGTACCGACGGTGGACGCGAGCGGCGCGATCCAGCCCGCACGCGCACCGAGCGCGACGGCGCGCTCGATACCGATGACGCTGCCGAAGAAGCCGCCGACCAGCAGCGCAGCGTGCAGCGCCGCGGCCTCGCCGAGCATCGCACCGGCACCAGGTGACGGCAGCGGAACGCCGGCACGCGCCAGCCCGCCGGCCAGCCCGGCCAGCAGCGCAAGCGCGGCGGCAGCGAGCAGCGCGAGGCGCCAGCGCAGGCGGGGAGTCACCACCCCATGAAGCGCCGCGCGCGCGCGCTCAGCAGGGCCGTCACACGGCCCGGCACTTGCTGAATTCGATCACGACGCGCTGCGCCGTGTTCTCGCGGAACTCGAACTCCACTTCGCGGCCGAAGCGTTCGGCGGTGCGGCGCAGCAGCGGCAGGACGTCCTGGTCGTCGACGAAGCTGAGGGTCTCGCCGACGCGCAGCGCGTCGATCGCGCCGATCAGCGCCGGCTCGCGCAGCCGCGCAGCGATGCCGCGCACGTCGAACTCGTGAACCAGCGGCGGTACGACCAAGCGCAGATGACCTTCGCGTCCCGCATGTACCGAAGGGAAGAGACTCTCGACCATGACCCGTCCTGTAGCAGATGCTCTATTGGCGCATCCCGGCAGGTCGCCACGCTTGATGCAACGCAATACAACGCTCGCCAGACGCCACAATCGAGCCATGGACCCCGTTTCCTTCTACCCTCAAGTCAAGCTCTTGCACATCGGCTTGGTGCTGTTCAGCGGCAGTTTCTTCGCGTTGCGCGGCGCCGCCGTGCTGGCCGGCGCGGCCTGGGCCACCAAGCCCGCCGCGCGCCACGCCAGCGTCGCGATCGACAGCCTGCTGCTCGCTGCGGCGCTGGCGCTGCTGGCGCTGTTGCACATCAACCCGTTCGCCGTCGGCTGGCTCGCGACGAAGATCGCGCTGCTGCTGGCCTACATCGTGCTTGGTGTGTTCGCACTGCGCCTCGCGCGCACCCGAGCCGGCCGCGCCCTCGCCTATGCCGCGGCGCTGCTCGTGTTCCTGTACATGTATACGGTGGCACGCGCGCACCACCCGCTGGGCCTGTTCGCCTGACCCGGGCGCCGGCCGCCAGCCCTGGCGGGCGAGCTGGCGCGCTCGCGCCATCCCCTTGCCGGCCTCGTCTGCCGGTTTCAGTCGATACTCTGGCGTCGACCCAACGCGGAGGCCCAGCCATGAGCATCGCCCGCATCCACCACGTCGCCTATCGCTGCATCGACGCCAAGCAGACCGTCGAGTGGTACCGCAAGCACCTGGCCATGGAATTCGTGCTCGCGATCGCCGAGGACCGGGTGCCTTCGACGCACGCGCCCGACCCCTACATGCACGTCTTCCTCGACGCCGGCGGCGGCAACATCCTCGCCTTCTTCGAGATCCCGAACTCGCCGCCGATGGGGCGCGACGCCCACACGCCGAACTGGGTGCAGCACCTCGCGTTCAAGGTCGCGAGCGTCGACGAGCTGGAGGCGGCGAAGGCAAAGCTCGAGGCCGCCGGCATCGACGTCGTCGGCGTCACCGACCACACGATCTTCAGGTCGATCTACTTCTTCGACCCGAACGGCCACCGCCTCGAGCTGGTCGCCGACACCGCGACGCCCGAGATGACGAAGCGCCTCGACGACGTCAAGTGGGAGATGCTCGAAGAATGGGCGCGCACGAAGCAGGCGCCCAGGCACGCTGCCTGGATGCACGAGAAGGAATTGGCGAGGGCCGGCACCCGCGGGATGGAGTAGTCGCCATGGCTGATCTGTTCGACAACCCGATGGGGCTGATGGGATTCGAGTTCGTCGAATTCGCCTCGCCCGTGCCCGGCGTGCTCGAGCCGCTGTTCGAGCAGCTCGGCTTCACGCTCGCCGCGCGCCACCGTTCGAAAGACGTGCTGCTGTACCGACAGGGCGGCATCAACTTCATCGTCAACCGCGAGAAGCACAGCCCGGTGGCGTACTTCGCCGCCGAACACGGCCCCTGCGCCTGCGGCCTCGCGTTCCGCGTGCGCGACTCGCACCTCGCCTACAACCGCGCGATCGAGTTGGGCGCGCAGCCGATCGAGATGCCGACCGGCCCGATGGAGCTGCGGCTGCCGGCGATCCGGGGCATCGGCGGCGCGCCGCTGTACCTGATCGACCGCTTTGAGGACGGCCAGTCGATCTACGACATCGACTTCGCCTTCGAGCCCGGCGTCGATCGCCACCCGAAGGGCCACGGCTTCACGACGATCGACCACCTGACGCACAACGTCTACCGCGGCCGCATGGCGTATTGGGGGGCCTTTTACGAGAAGCTGTTCAACTTCCGCGAGATCCGCCACTTCGACATCCAGGGCGAGTACACGGGCCTCACCAGCCGCGCGATGACGGCGCCCGACGGGCAGATCCGCATCCCGCTCAACGAAGAGGCCGCCAGGGGCGGCGGACAGATCGAGGAGTTCCTGATGCAGTTCAACGGCGAGGGCATCCAGCACGTCGCGCTGCTGTGCGACGACCTGCCCGCCGCCGTCGACCGGCTGCAGATGGCCGGCGTGCCGCTGATGAGCGCGCCCAACGACGTCTACTACGAGATGCTCGAAGAGCGCCTGCCCGGCCACGGTGAACCGGTGGGCGAGCTGCAGACGCGCGGCATCCTGCTCGACGGCAGCACCGCCGGCGGTGACAAGCGCCTGCTGCTGCAGATCTTCTCGCGGCCGGTGCTCGGGCCCGTGTTCTTCGAGTTCATCCAGCGCAAGGCCGACGAAGGCTTCGGCGAGGGCAACTTCAAGGCGCTGTTCGAGTCGCTCGAGCGCGACCAGTTGCGGCGCGGGGCGCTCGCGGGGAAAGACTGACCCCCTGCGTGACGATCTCCCGCACGGTCAGATCAGACCCAACCGCTTCAGCCGGTAAGCCATCTGCGCCCGGGTGAGCCCGAGACGGCGCGCCGCCTCCGCGACGTTGTACCGGGCCGAGACCAAGGCGCTGCGGTACTCCGTCGCCTGCTTGCCGCTCGCCGCCGGACGGACAATGGCTGACCCGTCCTTGGCGGGACTTCGGGCGGCGCGGGGGGCAGGCTCCCCGGCGGGCAAGGCCGCCTCGATCAGGCGGCCGCCATCGCTGAGCGAGAGCATCTCGGCGCGGCGCAACTCGCCGCCGCGGAACAGATGGTGCACGTCGATCGGCTCGTCGGGGCCGACCATGATGACACCGCGCTCGACGAGGTTCTGCAACTCGCGAATGTTGCCGGGAAAGTCGTACTGCAGCAGCGTCTGCACGGCGCGCGGCGTGTAGCCGGGGACGTCGCGGCGATGCTGTTCGCAATAGCGCTTGAGGAACGCCTCCATCAGCAGCGGAATGTCGTCGCGGCGCTCCTTCAGCGCCGGCAGCGCGATCGGAAAGACGTTCAAGCGGAAGAACAGGTCCTCGCGGAATCGCCCGGCGGCGACTTCGTCGCGCAGATCCACGTTGGTCGCGGCCACGACGCGCACGTCGATGAGGATGATCTTCGTGCCGCCGACTCGCTCGATGCAACGCTCCTGCAGCGCGCGCAGCAGCTTGCCCTGGGCCACGAAGCTGAGCGAGGCGACCTCGTCGAGGAAGAGCGTGCCGCCTTCCGCGCGCTCGAAGCGGCCAGAGCGCGAGTTGGAAGCGCCGGTGAAGGCGCCGCGCTCGACGCCGAACAGTTCCGACTCGATCAGCGTTTCGGGAATCGCCGCGCAGTTGATCGCGACGAACGGCGCCGAGGCGCGCGGGCTGATGGCATGCAGCGTCTGCGCGAACAGCTCCTTGCCGACACCCGAAGCGCCGGTGAAGAGCACGGTCGCCTGCGTCGGCGCGACGCGCTCGATCAAATGCCGTGCTGCGCTGAAGGACGACGAGATGCCGATGAGTTCCGGCGTCGTCGCGGCGCCCTTCTGCGTCGTCTTGTCCACGCCCGTCGCGGATCGCCGCCGGCTGATCTCCGACACCACCGGCGCGAGGGACCGTCGCACCTGAACCGCCGAGGCGTCGGGTGCGAAGTAGCGCAAGTCCTCTTCGGGGTGATCCCAATGCTCCGCGGGGCAGCCGGTGATGCGGCAGATCTCCGCGCCGCTCGAGCGGCAGGCCACCTCGCGGTAGACGATCATCTTGCCCATGAAGGCGCTGGCATAGCCGCTCGCGTAGCCGACCTGCATCCAGCACGCCGGCTCGGTGCCGATGCCGAAGGCGGCGATGTGCTCGTCGGCCTCGCTCGAGTCGTGCCACCAGTAGTCGGCGAAGAAGTCGCCCCTGGCGATGTCGAACTCGAAGCGGATCGTCTCGGGGCGCACGATGCCCTCGAGCTTGTGCATGCGCGGGCCGGCGTGGAACGCGTTGGCGGGGTCGCTGTCGGGCCACATGCGGCGCACCAGCTCGGCGTCGCGCGCGCCCGCCGCATAGCCTACGCGCGTGAGCAGCGAGCGCGCGAGCTCCTGACCCATGCTGGCGATCAACTCGCGCCGCAAGGCGCCGAAAGTCGACGACCTCCACAGCACCATGCGCTGATCGTTGAGCCAGATGCGCCCATCGCCGGGCGAGAACATGAGCGTCTCGGTGAGGTCGCGCAGCGTCGGGGCCGCGCCCTCGTCGATGTCGGCGCTCGTGCGCGTCATCGCGACGCGCCGCTGCAGTTCGGCCAGCGACAAGCGGGAAGCGGGGGACTTCGACACGGCAATTCCTCGATCGGCCGGCGCTCGCCGGTCCGCAATTGATGATCAATTGTTGATCATCACGCCGGCACTGCATTCGGGGTATTCCCGGCACGAGGCGAGCCAAGTCCTTGTCGCGTCGCGGAGTCGGCTCGCGGCGGCGTCCTGGCATCGATGTTGCGATGTAGACGGCCACCCCACACGCACTCGTCCGGAGGAAGGACTCTCATGCTCGAAGGCAAGACGATCATCGTGACCGGCGCAGCGTCCGGCATCGGCGCAGCCACCGCCGCACTCGTGGCGGCGCAAGGCGCCAAGGTCATCTCGGTCGACATCAACCGGCCGGCGCAGCCGGTCGGCGACTTCATCCAGGCCGATCTCTCCGACAAGGTCTCGATCGACAAGCTCGTCGCCGCGCTGCCGACCGGCGCGCACGGCCTGGCCAACATCGCGGGCCTGCCGCCGACCCGCGCCGCCGACGCCGTGGTCACGGTGAACCTCGTCGGCCTGAAGTACCTGACGACGACGCTGGTGCCCAAGCTCGCCGACGGCGCCTCGATCGTCAACCTCGCGTCGCTGGCCGGGCTGGGATGGCCGGACGCCAAGGCTTCCATCGACGCGAGCGCGAACCTCGGCTTCGCCGACGTTGCCGCGTTCTGCAAGACGCACGAGATCGTCGGCGGACGCAGCTATTTCTTCACGAAGGAGGCGCTGATCGTGTGGACGATGCAGAACCGCTGGACCTGGCGCGCCCGCGGCATCCGCATGAACGCCGTCAGCCCCGGCCCGGTCGAGACGCCGATCCTCAAGGACTTCCTCGAGACGCTGGGCGCGCGCGCGGAGGAAGACATGCGCACGATGGACCGTCCCGGCCGCCCCGGCGACATCGCGCCCGTGGTCGCGTTCCTGCTGTCCGACGGCTCCGCGTGGATCCGTGGCACCAACATCCCCGTGGACGGCGGCATGTACTCGAACGTGCTCTGCCAGATGCACGGCTACTGAAGCGAGGCCCGCATGACGACGATCTCCATGCTGATCAACGGCGAGCAGACGCAGGCGCGCTCCGGCGCCACGTTCATTCGCGCCAATCCGCTCGACGGCCAGGTGGCGACGACAGCGCCTGCCGCGACCCCCGACGACGCCGTCGCGGCGGTGGACGCCGCGGCGGCCGCCTTCCCGGCCTGGTCGCGCACCGGCCCCGGCGAGCGGCGAGCCCTGCTGCTCGCGGCCGCCCGGGCGCTCGAGGCGCGCGCCGACGACTTCACCCGCGCGATGGCCGCCGAGACCGGCGCCTCGGCGATCTGGGCCGGCTTCAATGTCCACCTCGCGGCCGGCATGCTGGTCGAAGCGGCCGCGCTCACGACGCAGATCGAAGGCCAGGTCATCCCTTCGGACGTGCCGGGCAGCCTCGCGATGGCGACGCGCCAGCCGGCCGGCGTCGTGCTCGGCATCGCGCCCTGGAACGCGCCGGTCATTCTCGGCGTGCGCGCGATCGCCGTGCCGCTGGCCTGCGGCAACACCGTGGTGTTCAAGGGCAGCGAGTTGTGCCCCGCGACCCACGGGCTGATCATCCAGGCGCTGCAGGAGGCGGGCCTGCCCAAGGGCGTGGTGAACTTCGTCACCAACGCGCCGGCCGACGCGGCGCAGGTCGTCGAAGCCATCATCGCCCACCCGGCGGTCCGGCGCGTCAACTTCACCGGCTCGACGCATGTCGGCCGGATCATCGCGCAGCGCTGCGCCGCGCACTTGAAGCCCTCGCTGCTCGAACTGGGCGGCAAGGCGCCGCTGCTGGTGCTCGACGACGCGGACCTCGACGCCGCGGTGGACGGCGCGGCCTTCGGCGCCTTCGCCAACTCCGGCCAGATCTGCATGTCGACGGAGCGCATCATCGTCGACGCGAAGGTCGCCGATGCCTTCGTCGCCCGGCTCGCTGCCAAGGCGAAGTCCCTGCCGCTGGGCGACCCGCGCAAAGGCCCCGTCGTACTCGGATCGGTGGTCGACATGTCCGCCGTGCGACGCGTCAACGAACTGATCGACGACGCGCTGGCCCAGGGCGCGACGCTGGTCTGCGGCGGCAAGGCCGACAGCACGCTGATGCCGGCCACCCTCCTCGACCATGTGACTTCGAGCATGCGCATCTATCGCGAGGAAACCTTCGCACCGGTGAAGGCGATCGTGCGCGTGGACGGCGAGGAGGCCGCGATCGCCTGCGCCAACGACAACGAGTTCGGCCTTTCGTCCGCCGTCTTCACGCGCGACACCGCTCGCGGCTGGCGGGTCGCCCAGCGCATCGAGGCGGGCATCTGCCACATCAACGGCCCGACCGTCCACGACGAGGCCCAGATGCCCTTCGGCGGCGTGAAGGCGAGCGGTTGGGGACGCTTCGGCGGGCGCGCCGGCATCGAGGCGTTCACCGACCTGCGCTGGATCACGGTGCAGAGCGCACCGCGCCACTACCCGTTCTGATCCGTACCGAACCAACGAGGAGACGCTTGTGAAGCAACGCGACCACATCACGACGAACCGGGACGCCGCCACGCGACGCGAGGTGCTCGGCATGGCGGGCGCCGCCGGCCTGACGATGCTGGCCCCCGGCCTGGCCGCCGCCCAGAGCGGCGACACGCTGAAAGTGGGCTTCATCAGCCCGCGCACGGGTCCGCTCGGCAGCTTCGGCGAGGGCGACGGCTACGTGCTCGAACTGGCCCGCAAGGCACTGGCCGGCGGGCTCGCCATCGGCGGCAAGACCTACAAGGTCGAGATCCTCGACCGCGACACGCAGTCCGATCCGGCGCGCGCGAGCCAGCTCGCCAAGGCGCTGATCAACAGCGACAAGATCGACCTGATGCTGACCACCTCGACGCCCGAGGTGGTCAACCCGGTGTCCGACGCCTGCGAGGCGGCCGGCGTGCCGTGCCTGGCGACGGTGATGCCCTGGGAGGCGTTCTACTTCGGGCGCGGCGCCAAGCCCGGCGAGCCGTCGCCGTTCAAGTGGACCTACCTCTTCTCGTTCGGCGTCGCCAACTTCGTCAAGTCGTACCTGTCGCAGTGGGCCGCGGTGCCCAACAACAAGAAGGTCGCGGCGCTGCTGCCCAACGACGCCGACGGCAATGCGATCCGCGCAGCGCTGCTGCCCGAGCTGGCGAAGGCCGGCTACACGGTCGTCGACGGCGGCCCCTACGAAACGGGAACGACGGACTACTCGGCGCAGATCGCCAAGTTCAAGGCCGAGAAGTGCCAGGTCCTGATGACGTTCCCGATTCCGCCCGACTTCGCGACCTTCTGGCGCCAGGCGGCCCAGCAGGGGCTGGCCAAGACGATGAAGATGGTGCAGGTGGCCAAGACGGGCTTGTTCGCCTCGACGATCGAGGTGCTCGGTCCGCTCGGCTACAACATCTCGGTCGCGGCGTACTGGCACAAGAACTTTCCGTACAAGTCGACGCTGACCGGCGTCAGCGGCGTGCAACTCGCCGACGGCTACGAGAAGGCTTCGGGCAAGCAGTGGAACCAGCAGCTCGGCGCCTCGCTGTCGCTGCTCGATGCCGGCATGACGGTGCTGAAGAACACCGCCAATCCGAAGGACAAGGCGGCCGTGGCCAAGTCGATCGCGGGCCTGAAGACGACGACGATGATGGGCAAGATCGACTTCACCAGCGGTCCGGTGCCCAATTGCTCGCCGACCCACATGATCGGCGCGCAGTGGGTCAAGGCCCCGGCCGGCTCGAAGTTCAAGTACGACTACGTGCTGACCGAGAATGCGTCGGACCCCGCCGTGCCGGTGGCCGGCAAGCCGGCTTCGTACTCCTGATGCGGTGACGCAGGCGCTCGACACCGGCGCGGCACACCCGCTGCTCGCGGCTCAGGGCATCGTCCTGAGCTTCGGCGCAAACAAGGTGCTCGACGGCGTGGACTTTTCGGTCTGTGCCGGCGAAGCCGTGGGCATCGTCGGCCCGAACGGTGCCGGCAAGACGACGCTGCTGGCGGCATTGTCCGGCTCGCTGCGCGTCGCCGCCGGCACGGTCCGGATGGACGACCGCGACGTCACCGCGCTCGATGCCGCCCGGCGCTGCCGCCTCGGCGTGGCGCGCAGCCATCAGGTGCCGCGGCCCTTCGGCGGCATGACCGTCTTCGAGAACGTGCTGACCGCCGCGCTGCATGGCGGCGGGTTCGCACGCCGCGAAGCCTGCGAGCGAAGCATCGAGGCCATCTCGGTCTGCGGCATGGAAGCGATGGCCAATCGGCGCGCCGAAACGCTCGGCCTGCTCGACCGCAAGCGGCTCGAGCTGACGCGCGCCCTCGCGACCGCGCCGCGGCTGCTGCTGCTCGACGAGATCGGCGGCGGCCTGACCGACGGCGAGGCGATCGAACTCGTCGGCACGATTCGCACGCTGCGCCAACGCGGCATCACGGTCGTCTGGATCGAGCACATCGTGCACATCCTGGTGCAGGTGGCCGAACGCCTCGTCTGCATGGATGCCGGCCGCATCATCGCCGACGGGACGCCCGATGCGGTGCTTTCCGATGCGACCGTGGTCGATGCCTATCTCGGCGGGCAGCGAGCATGAGTCTATTGCGGGTTGACGGCCTCGAGGCGAAGCACGGCCTGCTCAAGGCCGTGCGAGGCGTCGACCTTGCGTTGGGCGAGGGCGACAAGCTCGCGCTGGTCGGCGCCAACGGCGCCGGCAAGACGACCTTGCTGCGCACGATCGCCGGCATTCATCCCGCGTCGGCCGGCCGCGTGCATCTCGACGGCAAGGACATCACCGACGTGCCGGCCCACCGCCGGGCCGCGATGGGCATCGCGCTGGTGCCGGAAGGCCGCAAGCTCTTCGCATCGATGAGCGTGGCCGACAACCTGAAGGTGGCGACGTCGGCGCGGCGAGCCGGCCGCTGGAGCTTCGACGCCGTCGTCGAGGCGCTGCCGATGCTCAAGCCCAAACTGAAGGCGACGGCCGCATCGCTGTCGGGCGGGCAGCAGCAGGCGGTCGCGATCGGCCGGGCGCTGATGACCAACCCGCGAGTGCTGCTGCTGGACGAGTTGTCGCTGGGCCTCTCGCCGCTCGCCGTGCAGGGCGTCTACGACTCGCTGGCCGCCATCGCGGCCGAAGGCACGCCGCTGATCCTCGTCGAGCAGGACCTGCAGCGCACCTTCAGCGTCGCGGACCGTATCGTCTGCATGCTCGAAGGACTCGTCGTTGCGTCGGGCCGCACCGCAGAGATGACGCGCGAGGAAGTCATGGATCACTACTTCGGCCATCGCACGTCGGGCCAGGCGCAGGGGGCCGCATGACGTTGCTGAACCAGATTCTCCAGGGCGTGCTCCTCGGCGGCTACTACGCGCTGCTCGCCTGCGGCCTGTCGTTCATGTTCGGCGTGATGCGCATCATCAACCTCGCGCACGGCAGCCTGGCGGTGGTGGCGGCCTACGGCGTCTTCCTCCTCGCCGACCGCCACGAGTTGCACCCGTTCGTCGGGCTGTTGCTGGCCGTGCCGGCGATGGGACTCGTCGGTTGGCTCCTGCACCGGCTCGTGCTGGAGCGCAGCGCGCGTGCCGGCGAACTGGTGCCCATCCTCGCCACCTTCGGCCTTGCCGTCGTGATCGACAACGCGCTGTTCAGCACCTTCGGCGCCGACACGCGTTCGCTGGCGCCGTACATCGATTCGCTGGCATACGACGGCTTCGACGTCGGCGGCCTGACGGTCGGTCATCTGCCGCTGCTGACCTTCGTGGTGGCCGTCGTGCTGCTCGGTGGCCTGCACCTGATGCTGGTGCACACGGCGCTCGGCCGGCGCATCCGCGCCGTGGCCGACGACCCTGCCACCGCGCAGCTGGTCGGCGTCAACGCGCCGGCTGTCAACGCCGCCGCAGCCGCCATCGCAATGGCGACGGTCGGCGTCGCCGGCGTCTTCCTCGCGATGCGCGCCACGGTCGACCCGTACGCGGGTGCGCCGCAGCTCATCTTCGCGTTCGAGGCCGTGATGATCGGCGGCGCCGGATCACTGTGGGGCACGCTGGCGGGCGGGATCGCGCTCGGCGTCGCGCAGAGCCTGGGCGCGAGCATCCACACGCAGGGATTCCTGATTTCAGGCCATGTGCTGTTCCTCGTGATCCTCCTGTTGCGCTTGTTGCTGGCCGGCCGTCCGTTTCTCAGTTTGTTGAACCGAGCACCCGCCCGATGATCTCGATTCCCCGACCCCTTCGTCCCCGGCCGGATGCGAAGGCCCGCGGCGCAGACGCCGGGCTGGCGTCGACGGCCCGGGTCGAGCGCTGGACCCGAACCTCCAGGATTTCCGTCGCCGGCGTGCTCGCAGGCCAGGTCTGCCTCGCGCTCGCACCGTTCGTGTTGGATGCCGGCGCAGTCGACCGGCTCACGACCTTGTTCATCTACGGAATCCTGGCGCTCATGTGGAACGCGCTGGCCGGATACGCGGGTCTGGTGTCGGTGGGTCACCAGGCCTTCTTCGGCCTCGGTGCCTATGCAGCCGTGCGGCTCGCCGATGCGGGCATCAGCCCGTACCCGGCGTTGATCCTGGCGGCCGTACTCGTGGCGTTGCTGTCCGTTCCGATCTCGGCGTTCATGCTCAGACTGCGGGGCGGCGAGTTCGCGATCGGCATGTGGGTCGTGGCGGCGCTCTCGCACCTGCTGGTCAACCTGGACACGCTGGTGCAGGGCGAGACCGGCACTTCGCTGATTGCCTTGCAGCAGTACGACAGCACTCAACGACGCCTGACGACCTACTGGCTCGCGCTCGCCACGATGGCAGGCTTGGGTTGGTGCGTCTTCGCGCTCCTGCGCAGCCGGGTGGGCAGCGCACTGCAGGCCATACGAGACAGCGAGGAAGCCGCTGCTTCCGTCGGCGTGCGAGTGCGCGAGACCAAGCGCCTGATATTCGTCCTGTCTGCCTTCGGTTGCGCAGCGGCGGGGGCGATCTGGCTTGCCACTGCAGTGACGTTCCAGCCCAAGACCTACTTCAGTGTCCAGTGGACGGCGTACATGCTGTTCATGGTGCTCGTAGGCGGAATCGGAACCTATGAAGGCCCGATCATCGGCGCCGTCCTGTTCTTTCTCATCGAGACGCTGTTCGGAGCCACCGGCGTCGCTTACTTGATCGGTCTTGGCATCGTGGCCGTGCTGTTCGCGCTGTTCCTGCCGAAGGGAATCTGGGGCGCGGTCGAGCAGCGATGGGGCCTGCAGTTGCTGCCTGTGGGCTACCGTATCCGAAAGGCCACGCGAGAACCCGGGTAGCAGCGAGCGGTGTGCGCGACGCTGCAACAACACCGTATTCATTGGCAACTCATAGAGGAAGTGTCTGAATTCTTGTGTGCGAAGCGCTCGGAGACTTGTCCACGGCGGCGGGCGCAGCTTGCCGGCCTTGATGCGCGGCAGCACCGGCGTGATCGTGTCGAACGACATCGCGATCTGGCCACCCAGCAGCCGCAGCCGCTTCGGCGCGGCACCGTCCATCGCGCGTTCACGTCATGCCGCTGCCATCAGCGACGCCGGCCGCGGCAGGCTGCCGCCCAGGTCGGCGACGTTCTTCCACTTCGAGTCGGCAGGCACGACGAAGAAGAAGTAGTCCTTCACCAGAGGCGTGAGCGGTTCGAAGTCCCATGCACCCCGACGGGATTACTCCTTGCGGGTAGATCGCGCCCCACTGGAGCGCAGTACAGTCAGCCGCCCCATGAACCCCGAATGCATGGGTGGAGCGCACGATGGTGGATCAAGCCCAGCCCGAGCGGTTGACCTTCGAGCAGGCCGTGGAGTTCGCATGCGCGAGCGGCAAGGCGGCGTTCGCCGCGGCACCCGTGTTCGGTGACGATCAGGAGCGGGCCGAAGGCGTGCGCGTCTTCGTCATCGAAGGCGATGGCCAGAGCGGCTGCAAGGTCCGCTTCATTGCCGGCCCGTTCTTCTCGGCTGCGCTGGCCGCCAACGAGGTGCTCGCCGACGACGACATCACCGACAGCGTGCGCGAGATGCTCTTCATGCCGACCTCGTTCTCCGAGGACTGGCTCTCGGGTCAGATCCAGGTCTTGATCGCGCGACTGGTGCAGGCGGCAGAATTCGTCGCGCCCGACATGCCGAACTACCTCGACGCGAAAGCGCGCACCGCGGCGTCCGAGGTGACGTTCCCGATTCGCTTGATTGGGCGGGCGCAGCCGCGCGGCAACGACAAGTCGTAGTTCGATGGGGTTACGGCTGCCGGGCTGGCGCTCGTGGCACGTCGTAAGCCCCTCGATCACCAGAATCCGCTGCGGGGCTCTTCGACAGACTGGAGTGTCATGAGCAGGCGTGCCATTCCACTCGACAGGCTTCCCGCCTTCGGACCGGGCGAGGACGGTCTGAGCGCCGTGCAGGTCGCAGCGCAGCGCAGCCACGGCTTCAACGACATCGTGGTCGATGCCGCGGGTGGATGGCTCGTCGTCGCGCGCGACACGATTCGCGATCCGATGCTGTGGTTCCTGCTGCTGACGGCGGGCCTGTTCGCGCTGCTGGGCCGGGTCAGCGAATCGGTCACGCTGCTCGTCGCGATGGCGCCGCTGCTCGGGATGGACGCCTACCTGCATCGGCGCACGAGCGTCTCCTCGGCCGGGCTGGCGAGCCGACTGGCGAGCACGGCGCGGGCCCTGCGCGATGGTCGCTGGCAGGACATCCCTGCGCGCGAACTGGTGCCGGGCGACCTGGTCGAGGTGCGCCCAGGCGACTACTTTCCTGCCGACGGCTTGCTCGTGTCGGGCACCGGGCTGCAGGTCGACGAATCGACGCTCACGGGCGAATCGATGCCCGTGGCCAAGCATGCGCTCGAGTCGGCCGCGCCGCTCGCCGCCAGTGCGACCGACGAGCACTGGGGCACCGCCGGCACCCGCCTCCTGACCGGACTCGCGCGACTGCGCGTCGTGTTCATCGGCCGCGAAACGCGCTACGGCGAAATCGCCCGCACCGCCACCGAGGGCAGCCACCAGGCGACGCCGTTGCAGAAGGCGATCGGCACGCTCGTCTACGTCTTGCTCGCCGTGGCACTGGTGATGTGCGCGGTTCTCGCAGCCGTGAGGCTTTGGCAGGGGCACGGATGGATCGACGCGCTGCTGAGCGCCGTCACGCTGGCCGTGGCCGCGCTGCCCGAGGAGTTTCCGGTCGTCTACACCTTCTTTCTCGGGGTGGGCGTGTTCCGCCTGGCACGCAAGAAGGCCCTGGTGCGGCGTGCCGTCGCGGTCGAGAACATCGGGCGCATCACCTGCATCGTGTCGGACAAGACGGGGACGATCACAGCCGGCTCGCTGGTGCTGGCCCATTGCGCGCCCGCCGCCGGCGAGAGCGGGGCCTCAGTGCTGCAAGTGGCGACCCTCGCCGCGCGTGCCGACAGCGGTGACCCGCTCGATCAGGCGTTGCACGCGGCAGCGGCGCCACTGCCGCAGGCGATCCGTCTTGCCGAGTTCCCGTTCACGGAAGCTCGGCGCCGCGAGACGATCGTCTGGCGAATGTCGGCCGACGACGCGGTGGCCTTCACGAAGGGCGCTCCCGAGACCGTGCTGGCCGCCTGTGCGCTGTCGGCGCAGGAGCGCGCCCGATGGATGGCCCATGTCGAGGAACTCGCCCGCTCCGGGCACAAGGTGATTGCGTGCGCCCGGCGCGCGCTGGGCGCACGGGCACGGCTGCTGGTCGAACCCACGGAGGAGTTCGCGTTCGCAGGCCTGCTGGCCTTCGAGGATCCGGTGCGGGCGGGGGTCCGCGAGGCAATCGCCGACTGCATGGCGGCGGGCATGCGCGTGATCATGGTGACCGGCGATCACCCGGCCACGGCCCGCGCCATCGCGCGCGAGATCGGGCTCGGGGGTACCGAGCCGAAAGTGGTCCTGCTCGATCCTTCGGACGACGCGGGCGTGGCGATCGGCGCCCACGGCGACGCCGCCGCCGTGGCACGCGCGACCCCCGCGCAGAAACTCGCGCTGGTGCAGCAGCTGCAGGCCGCGGGCGAGCTCGTCGCCGTCACCGGAGACGGCGTCAACGACGTCCCCGCACTGCGGCTGGCCGACATCGGCGTGGCCATGGGCGAGCGCGGCACGCGCAGCGCGCGCGAAGTTGCGCCCGTCGTGCTGCTCGACGACAACTTCAGGACCATCGTCGATGCGGTCGCCGAGGGTCGCCAGCTGTTCCAGAACCTGCGGCTCGCGTTCGCCTACCTGCTGCTCGTGCACCTGCCGCTCGTCGTCGGGGCCGCGGCCATCCCCGTGATGGGCCTGCCTCTGCTGTTCCTGCCGATCCATATCGTGTGGCTGGAACTCGTGATCCATCCGACGGCCATGCTGGCGTTCCAGGGCATTCCGGCCACCGGACCGCTGGCGCCCGTGCAGCGCAGCCGCCAGGCGCGCTTCTTCTCGGTCGAGGCGTGGTGGGGCATCGGGTTGCTCGGTGCGCTCGCGAGCGTTGCCGTGATCTGGAGCTATCTCAACGCCCTCGGCGCGGACCGCAACGTCGAGCATGCGCGTGCGATGGCACTGACCACGCTGCTGCTGGCCAGCGCCGGCATCACGGCCGGGCTGACGAAGCTGCGCCAGGCCGCCGCGCGTTGGCTCGTTCTCGGCACGCTGGCGTCGGTCGGCGCGTTCGTTCAGGTTCCGTGGGCCAGCACCCTGCTGAACCTTCAACCGTTGCACGGGACCGACTGGGCCACGGGGGCCGGCGTCTTCGTGCTGGTCACGATCGCGTCCGGACTGCTGGCAACGCGACTGAGGCGGCAATCGAGCTGACCGCCGCGATTCGGACCTATCCGAGTTCGGATTTCGGAGCTTCAGCGCCCGCTGACGCGCGACAGCACCTTCGTCGCGCCCGCCGCTGAGGTGCCGCGCCACGCGACGATGTGGTCGGGACGGATCAGCGCCAGCGGCGCTTCGTACAGTTCGCGCAGCGCCGTTTGCGGCAAGTGCACGACGCGCAGGTCGACCGCCAGCGCCTGCGCGGCGGCCTGGAAAGCGCCGGTGTCGGGCACGTCGGCGCCGAGCGCGAGCAGCGTCCACTCGCTGTCGTGAAAGTGGTCGTAGAGCGACGACCCGTCGTCGAGCCAGGCGTGCGGCGGGCGCCCGCCGGGGCTGGCGGTGGGCGTGTAGGCATTCGGCTCGTCGGGCGGCAGCGGCGCGCCGTCGCCGACGATGACCGGTGAGCCGTCGTAGCGCCCGCCGAAGGTCACGCCGGGGATGTTGAACTCGAGCCGCGCGTGCTCGTCCAGATGCCGGGCAGCAAGGCGGCGCTCGGCCTCGCCGCGCTCGGAAGCCTCGTCGAGCTCGGGCCGCGCGACGAACAGGCCGACCGAGTCGGCGAAGCGCCGTGCAAAGCCCGTGTTGCGCAGGGCCAGCGGCCGGCGCTCGGCTTCGTAGCTCGCCAGCAGCGTCGCCGGTGCCTGGCCGCGGATCGCGGCGGCGAGCTTCCATCCGAGGTTCACGGCGTCTTCGACGGCCGTGTTGTAGCCCAGCCCGCCGGTCGGCGTGAACAGGTGCGCCGCGTCGCCTGCGATGAACACGCGGCCTTGCGCAAAGCGCGCCGCAACGAGCGCATGGCCCGCGAGCCAGGTGCCCATCGACAGGATCTCGATCGGGATCTCGGCGCCCACCGCCTCGGCGAAGACGCGGCGCGCGTCGGCCTCGGTCCACGCGTCGGCCTCCTCGCCGGGACGCAACGCGGCGTGGAATGCGTACTCGGCGATGCCGTCGACCGACGCCATGAAGGCGCGCCGCTCGCGGTTGACGCTGACGTACATCCACGCCTTGGGATGGCGCAGCACCGACAGGAACTGCGGCGCGCGCAGGTAGACGGCAAACATCTTGCCGCCCATGAACTCGCGCTGGATGCCGGTGACGCCGCTCCATTCGATGCCGAGCCGTTGGCGCACGAAGCTGCGCGCGCCGTCGGCGCCGACCAGGTACTTCGCCACCACCGCCTGCGCCGCGCCGCCGCCGCTCGGGCGGACCGTCGCGCGCACTGACGCGCCGTCGTCGTCGAAGCCTTCGAGCGTCCAGCCGTAGCGCACGTCGTTCGACGGCCAGGCCTGCGCGTGGCGGCGCAGCACCTCCTCGACGAACTTCTGCGACACGCGGTGCGGCAGTTCGGCCGCGCTCCACGAGCCCGACATCGACTTGACCCGCACGATCGCCTCGGCCGCGGTCGGCAGGCGAATGCGCGCCAGCTCGTGGCGCGCATAGCGCGTGAAGTAGGCGATGTCGGTCGGGTGGTCGGGCGGCAGGCCGAGCGCGCGGATCTCGTGCGCGAAGCCCAGGCGCCGGAAGTGCTCCATCGTCCGCGCCTGCGTGGCGTTGGCCTGCGGGTTGAAGGCGGTGCCCGGCTTGGCGTCGACGAGCAGGCAGCGGATGCCGCGGCGGCCGAGCTCGTTGGCGAGCATCAGGCCGCAGGGGCCGCCGCCCGAGATCAGGACATCGGCCTCGATCGCGGCCGGGCACGGGTCGGCAGGCATGGGCTGTCGTCGTTCGTCATTCGGGATATGCTTAGGTTACCAAAGCAACTGGCCGGCCGCCAACCGGGAATACACCATGGTCGACTCCGCCGCCTACCGCTGGCGCGCGCGCAACCCCGGCCGCGTGCTCAGCAGTGCCTTGCGCCGCTTCGAGGAGCGCGTGCTGGAACTGATGAGCCGGGCCGGGCATTCCGACACCCGGCGCCCGCATGTCAACCTGACGCGCCACCTCGACCTCGACGGCACGCGCATCACCGAGCTCGCGCGCCGCGCGGCGATGACGAACGCGGCGATGACGGAATTGATCGACCAGTGCGAAGCGCTCGGCCTGGTCGAGCGCGCGCCCGATCCGACGGACAAGCGGGCGCGCGTGGTGCGCTTCACGCCGCAGGGGCTGACGTGGCTGCGCGCGTTCGGCCGCGCCGTGGCCGTGGCCGAGCGCGAAATGGTCGATGAGGTCGGCGAGCGCAGTCTCGCGAGCTTGCTCACCGGCCTGGCGCGCTACGGCGCGGCGGTCGAGCCGGGCAGCGCCTGACCGCGTCAGCCGCAGCAGGTGGGTCCGCGCACAACCATCCCTCTGCCTCCGACGCTTCCAGCCTCTGCTCCGCGTCGGCCCGCGCCAGCGCCATCCACACCGCGAACGGCAGCCGCATCGCGCGCCGCGGCGCGGGCCGCGCAACGTCGAGCGACGCGGCACTCGCGACGAGCACGCCGCAGCCCTCCGGCACGTCGCGCTCGTCGCCGATGCCTTCCTTGAGCACATACCAGCACTGGCTCGCCAGCGCCTGGTAGGCGGCGCGCTTGGCCCCGCGGCGCAGGTCGCCGAGCAGGTCGGCGCGGCGCACCTTCACTTCGTGCACGACGGGTTCGACGTAGTCCTCCACCGTGGTGTGGCGGATCGAATAGACGTCGGGCATCGCGATGGCCCAGGCCGTCGCGCCGTCGTCGGCCGCCAGAGGGGCGCGCAGAGAGAGCCCGCGCCATACGATGCGACCGGCGCGGTGCATCTCGCGCGCCACGCGCTCGACCAGCGCCTCGTGCTCGCCGCGCGCGGCGCGGTTGCCCTGCACCGACGCGGCGATCGCGCGCACGCCGGCGTCGCTCACGCGCAGCGTCTCGCGGCCGGCGGCGTCGCGCTCGCGTTCGAGCAGACCGGCGGCGATCAGCTCGGCCTCGATCAGGTCGCGGCACGGCCAGCCGGCCGAGCGCCACATCTCGCGCAGGCGGCGCGCGTGCGTACGCGTCAGCGGGCAAGGCAGCGGCGGAATCGGCGGCGCATCCATCGTCACCGCAACTGTACTTTCATCCAGTATCATCGTGCGCCATGGCAGACCCGGCGGCGAACCCGACGACGACGGTCGCGGTGCGCGCGCTGTGCGAGTTCGCGGCCCGGCGCGGCGACCTCGACTGGCGCTTCACGCCCTCGCCCACGTCGCAGCAGGGCATCGCCGGCCACGCGCTGGTCGCGTCGCAACGCGGGCCGTCGTACCGCCGCGAAGTGGCGCTCGAGGGACGTTGGGGCGAGCGCCTCGTGGTGCGCGGCCGCGCCGACGGCTGGGACGCCGACGCGCGCCGCGTCGAGGAAATCAAGACCTGCCGCGGAGACGCCGCGCGCATTCCGGCCAACCTGCGCGAGCTGCACCGGGCGCAGGCGCGCGTCTACGGCTGGCTGCTGTGCGAGCGCGAGGGGCTGGCGGCGATCGAGGTCGCCGTCTTCTATCACGACATCGACACGCAGCGCGAGACGGTGTTCGCCGAGCCGATGGCGGCGGACGCGCTGCGCGCGCACTTCGACGCGCTGTGCGCAGCCTGGCTCGCCTGGGCCGAGCACGAGGCCGCGCACCGCGCGGCGCGCGACGCGGCGCTGGCGGCGCTGGCGTTCCCGCAGGCCCAGTGGCGCAGCGGCCAGCGCGAGCTCGCCGCCGCCGTGTGGCGCGCGGCGCGCCAGGGCGGCGCGCTCCTCGCGCAGGCGCCCACCGGCATCGGCAAGACGCTGGGCACGCTGTTCCCGCTGCTCAAGGCCTGCCCCGCCGAGCGGCTCGACCGCGTCGTGTTCCTGACGGCCAAGACACCGGGGCGCGCGCTGGCGCTCGACGCGGCCGAGACGATCGCGCGTTCGGCGGGCGACCTGCCGCTGCGCGTGGTCGAGCTGGTCGCGCGCGACACGGCCTGCGAGCACCCGGGGCGCGCCTGCCATGGCGACGCCTGCTCGCTGGCGCGCGGCTTCTGGGACCGCCTGCCCGCCGCGCGCGCCGCCGCCGCGCGGCAGCGCCTGCTGCGCCGCGCGACGCTGCGCGAGATCGCGCTGGCGCACGAGGTCTGCCCCTACCACCTCGGGCAGGAGATGGCGCGCTGGGGTGACGTGATCGTCGGCGACTACAACCACTGGTTCGACGAGGGCGCGCTGCTGCACGCGCTGGCGCAGGCCGACGGCTGGCGCGTCGGCGTGCTCGTCGACGAGGCGCACAACCTGGTCGAGCGCGCGCGCGCGATGTACAGCGCCGAGCTGCGCCGCGCCGACTTCGCCGCGCTGCGCACCACGGCGCCGGCGGCACTCGCACGGCCGCTGCAGCGCCTGCTGCGCGCGTGGGCCGTCGTCGTCAAGGGCCAGGCCGGGCCCCATGCCGTGCTCGAAGACGGCGTGCCGCCGCGCTTCGCCTCGGCGCTGCGCGACTGGAACGCCGCCGTCGGCGAGCAGTTGGCTCAGGAGCCCGAGCACATCGACGCGGGGCTGCTCGAAGCGCACTTCGCCGCGCTGCGTTTCGCGCGGCTGGCCGAGTCGTTCGGCGCGCATTCGCTGTGCGACGTGACGCTGGCCGCAGCGCCGGCCGGGCGCGGCAAGGCGTCGTCAACCGTCGGCCTGCGCAACGTGCTGCCGGCGCCCTTCCTCGAACCGCGCTTCGCGGCGGCGCGCGTCGCCGTGCTGTTCTCGGCCACGCTCGCGCCGCAACGCCACTACGTCGGCACGCTCGGCCTGCCGGCGGCGACGCCGTCGATCGACGTCGCCGGGCCGTATCGCGGCCAGCTCGCCGTACGCATCGCGCGCCACATCTCGACGCGCTGGCGCGACCGCGAACGCTCGCTGGTGCCGATCGCCGCACTGATCGCTGCGCAGTACGCCGCGCGCCCGGGCAACTATCTCGCCTTCTTCAGCAGCTTCGACTATCTGGCGCAGGCGGCGCGCGCGTTCGAGGCGCGCCACCCCGAGGTGCCGGTGTGGCTGCAGCAGCCGGGCATGGACGAAGCCGGGCGCGAGCGCTTCCTCGCGCGTTTCGACGAACACGGCGCGGGCGTCGGCTTCGCCGTGCTCGGCGGCGCGTTCGCCGAGGGCATCGACCTGCCGGGCGAGCGGCTGGTCGGCGCCTTCATCGCCACGCTCGGCATGCCGCAGGTCAATGCGCTCAACGAGGCGTTCCGGCGCCGGATCGACGAAGGCGGCGGCGACGGCTTCGACGCGCTGTACCTCGTGCCGGGCCTGCGCAAGGTGGTGCAGGCAGCCGGCCGCGTGATCCGCACGCCCGACGATCGCGGCGTCGTGCACCTGATCGACGACCGCTACGCCCAGCCGCGCGTGCGGCGGCTGCTGCCAGTCTGGTGGGGCGTCGCGGGCTGACTTCGGGAAAGCCGAACCCCTGCTGCGGTCGCTTCTGCTTTTTCAGATTCGTCCGCGGACCGACAGTGCACCCGTCCCGACTTCCGAAGGAGTGACGACGATGCAGATCCGGTTCCGCAGCCCCGACCCCGCAGCGCGGCACCTGCGCCGGCGCGCCGTGCAGCGCGTGCGCGGCGTGCTCGCCAGGCTCGGCCGCCGCGTCGAGCGCGTCAGCATCGTGCTCGACGACGCCAACGGCGATGCGCCCGGCGTCGACAAGCGCTGCCGAGTGCTCGCCGAGCTGCCCGAAGGCGCCGTCGCGCGCGTCGACGCGACGGCGCGCCACTGGCCGCAATCGATCGACGTCGCTCTGGCGGCGCTGCGCCAGCGACTGCTGCGGCTGCTGCGCCGCGCCCTCGCTGTCCAGCACGGCCTGCCGCCGGCCGCGCCGCTGCCGGCACCCGCGGCTGCGCAGCTCCGCCGGCGTCCGAGCGCGGTGCACCGCCTGCCGCAACGGCGGCACGCAACCTGACCCGCGGCGCGGCGCGGCGCGGCGCGGCGCGCGCGCTCAGCGAGCCGCGGCCGCCGTGAGCAGCCGCTGCACCAGCGGATGGTGCTGGCCGCGCCGCGAGCGGATGGCGTGCACCTCGTCGCGCACGTCGTCGCAGCGGCCGAGCAGGCGCAGGCCGCGCATCGCGACGACGTCGTCACCGCCGAGCCGGCTGATCGGGAACACGCCCAGCCCGCGCGCCGCGAACACGGCCAGCAGCGCGCTGTCCTCGAACTCGCCGACGATGCGCGGCACGATGCCCTGCGCATCGAACCAGCGATCGAGCGTGGCGCGCAGCGCCGAATGGCCGGTCGGCAGCAGCACCGGCAGCTCGGCCAGGCACTGCGGGAAGTCGCGCACGCCGGCGCGCCTCACCAGCGACGCCGGCCCGTACCAGTCGACCGGCGCGACCGCGATGCGCTCGCTCGTCACTCGCAGGTTGGGGTTGGGCGGCGCCGGCTGGCCGGCGAGCACGACGTCGAGGTGATGCAGCGCGAGCTCGGCGAGCAGCTGCTCGAACTCGCCGTCGTGGCACACCAGCCGCAGTCGCGGCGTGTCGAGCACGGGCTGCAGCAGCGCGTGAGCGGCCAGCTTGGACAGCCCGTCCGACAGGCCGACGGCCAGCCGCACGGCCCGGCCGCTCGCCGCGGTCTTGACCTCCGCCGGGATCTCGGCGCCGAGGCGAAAGATCTCCTCGGCGCGGGCGAAGGCGGCCTGGCCGGCCTCGGTCAGCGCGATCCCGCGGCCGGCTGGCTTGAGCAGCTGATGGCCGAGCGCTCCTTCGAGCGCCTTGACCTGCGCGCTCACCGTCTGGATCGCCATGTCGAGCCGCGCGGCCGCGCGCGCGAACCCGCCCTCCTTGGCGACGACCCAGAAATAGTGCAGGTGGCGGTAGTTCAGCGTCGTCATCGGCGCGTCCTTGCGCGGGGTTCGGAAAAACCGCAGTTCATGTCACTTTAACGCTGCTTCCTGCGAAGCGCCACCGCGCCGATCATGCGCCGTCCCGAACTCCACTCCTCCAGAGACTGCACAGCATGGACTTCCTCGCGACCCCGTGGCTCGGCATGCCGGTCTGGACCTGGCTCGCCTTCGTCGGCGCCGTGCTGGCGATCCTCGCCTTCGACCTCGGCGTGATGCATCGCGACAGCCGCGAGATCGGCGTGCGCGACAGCCTGCAGATGTCGGCGCTCTACATCGGCCTGGGCCTCGCGTGGGCCGTTGCCGTCTACTGGATCTACCGCACCTATGCCGGCGACGGCGCGATCGATCCGCAGATCGCCGCCGCGGCGACGCCCGCCGAGCGCGCGCGCATCGCCGTCGAGCTCTACCTCACCGGCTACCTGGTCGAGAAGACGCTGGCGATGGACAACGTGTTCATCATCTCGATGATCTTCGGCTTCTTCGCCGTGCCGCGCGAGTATCAGCACCGCGTGCTGATCTGGGGCATCCTCGGCGTGATCGTGCTGCGCGCGCTGATGATCGGTCTGGGCGCCGCACTGGTGCAGGAGTTCGCCTGGGTGATGTGGTTCTTCGGCGCGCTGCTGCTGGCCACCGGAGTCAAGATGCTCTGGATGGCCGACCACCAGCCCGACATCGCCAACAACCCTGTGCTGCGCTTCATGCGCCGGCAGCTGCGCGTCACGCCGAACCTCCACGGCGAGCGCTTCGTCGTGCGCCTGCCCGACCCGCACAGCGGCCGCGCGGTGCTCTACGCGACGCCGCTGCTGCTGTGCCTGGTGCTCGTCGAGCTGGCCGACCTGGTGTTCGCGATCGATTCGGTGCCGGCGATCTTCGCGATCACGCCCGACGCCTTCATCGTCTACACGAGCAACATCTTCGCGATCCTGGGCCTGCGCGCGCTGTACTTCGCGCTGGCGGCGATCGTGCACCGCTTCCACTACCTGAAGTACGCGCTGGCGCTGGTGCTCGTCTTCATCGGCGCCAAGATCTTCGTCGGCGACTGGCTGTTCGACGGCAAGGTGCCGGCGTCGCTGAGCCTCGCAACGACGGCCGTGCTGCTGGCCGGCGGCATCGGCGTGTCGCTGTGGAAGACGCGCGCTCAGGCGGCCTGAGCAGTTCCCTCGAGACGAAAGCCCCGCACCGAATCGACCAGCCGCGTCGCCTGCTGATTCAGGCTGTCGGACGCCGCCGCGATCTCCTCGACGAGGGCGGCGTTCTGCTGCGTCACCTGATCGGGCTGGGCGACGGTGGTGGTGACCTGGTCGATGCCCTGTGTCTGCTCGACGGCGGCGGCGCTGATCTGCGCGATCAGCTCGCTGACGCGCTGCACCCGCTGCACCACGCCCTGCATCGTCCGCCCGACGTCGCCGGCCAGCGCATTGCCGGCCTCGACGCGCTCGACGCTCGATTCGACCAGCGCCTTGATCTCGCGCGCCGACGTGGCGCTGCGCTGCGCCAGCGTGCGCACCTCGGCGGAGGCGACGGCGAAGCCGCGGCCGTGCTCGCCGGCGCGTGCCGCTTCCACCGCGGCGTTGAGCGCGCGGATGTTGGTCTGGAATGCCAGCCCCTCGATCACGCCGACGATGTCGCCAATGCGTCGGCTGGCAGCCGTGATCTTGCCCATCGTCTCGACCACGCGACCGACGGCGACGCCGCCCTCGGCAACGGCGCTCGCGCTGCTGCCCGCCAGGCCGCTGGCCTGCTGCGCGGTTTCGGCGTTCTGGCGCACGATGCCGGCGAGCTGCTCCATCGACGCCGCCGTCTGCTGCAGGTTCGACGCCTGCTCCTTGGTGCGCTGCGACAGGTCGGGCGTGCCGGCGGCGATCTGCCCCGAGCCGGTGGCAATGCTCTCGCTGCTCGCGCGCACCTGCGTCACGACCGTGGCCAGGCTCGCGTTCATGTTGCTGAGCGCACGCAACAGCCGCCCCGTCTCGTCGCGCGACGTGGCCGTGATGCGCGACGTGAGGTCGCCGGCAGCCACCGCCTCGGCCACCCGCACCGCGCGCTCGATCGGCCGCGAGATGGCGCGGCCGAGCCACCAGGCGGCGACCGCGCCCAGCGCCAGCGCGATCACGGCGGCGCCGATCAGCAGGCGGCGCGTCGCCGTCGTCTCGGCGACGACGACCTCGCCGGCCTCACTGGCGATGCGCTGCTGCAGCTTGGCCAGCGCGCCGACTTGGTCCTGCAGCGTGTCGAGCCGCGGCAGCGTCTCGGCCATCAGCAGCCGCTGCGCGTCGTCACGCTGCCCGGCCTGCAGAAAGCGGTCGACCTGGGAGAACGAAGCGACGTAGGCGACGCGCGCCGTCGTCAGCGAGGCCAGCAGCGCCTTGCCGTCGGGCAGCGTGACGTGCCGCTCGAGCGTGCGCAGCGCCTCGTCGATGCCCTTCTTGTTGGTCTCGATGAAGGCGCGCACGCGCGCCGCATGAGCGGCGTCGGCGGCGAAGAACAGCTCCATCGTGCGCCGCGCGTTGGCGCGCGTCGCGGTGTCGATCGACGTGGCAGCCGACGCCTTGACCCACTGGATGGCGATGATGTCGTCGACGGCCTCGGCGGTGTACGCGAAGCGTTGGACGCTCAGGCCGGCGATCGTCAGCGTCAGCGCGAGGAGCAGGCCGAAGCCCCAGGCGAGCCGCGTGCGCAGGCTCAGGTCTTGGATCAAGTTCACGATCGACTCCTGTTTCACTCAGCGCAAGGCATCGGGGCGGATCCGGCGCAACTCGGCATGGCTCTTGCCGTCGTGGCGGTCCTGCAAGCCGGAGGCGGCGCCGCCATGGCGGTGCGCCCCCCGACCGGACTGAATCACCTCAGGAGAAGCACCACGCGATCGCCCGCTCCCACACGCCGTGGCCGAGCGCCCAGGCCGACGCGCCGGCCAGCAGGGCGCCGGCGACTCGCACGCTCCACGCGCGCCGCTTTGCACCGGCGAGGCGGCCGAGCAGCAGCGGCGCGGCGGCCAGCGCCGGCATCGAAGCCAGCGCGAATGCGCCCATCACGGCGGCGCCGCCGAGCGGGCCGTTGGCCATCGCGGCGAGTGCCAGCGCGCTGTAGAGCAGGCCGCAGGGCCAGGCGATCCACGCCAGGCCGAAGGCCGCCGGGCGCCCCGGGCCCTGCATCGCGACCCAGCCGCCGCCCGCACCGGCCGCGACGCCGGTGCCGAGCACGGCGGGCGCGCGGCCGAAACGCCAGTCGGGCTGGCGACCGGTCGCGACCATCCACAGGCCGAAGGCGAGCACGGCCAAGTGCAGCACGACCCACAGCGGCTGCACCACGGGCGCCGCCTCGCGCAGCACGGACAGCGACGAGATGCTCGCCGCGACGACGGCACCGCCGGCCATGTAGCCGGCGAGGCGCCCGAGGTGAAAGCCCGCAAACGGCGCGCGCCCGCCGCGCGTCAGCGCAGCGCACGGCGCGCCGCACATCGCGGCGCAGTGCGCCGAGCCGCCGAAGCCGAGCAGCAGCGCGCCCAAGACGAGCGACAGCTCCACTAAGCGAGTCCGGACCGGGCGCCGGGCCGCCCCAAGCCCGGTCCGCGCCCCCCCGGGGGGCAGGAGCGCAGCGACGTGGGGGCCGTCATATCACTCGGGAGAAGCGTTCGCGCTGCCGGTCGAGGTGGATCTGTCGGTCGAACACCATGGCGATGGCGCGCACGACGTACCAGCCGGCAGCCGTGATCTGGATCGCTTCGGGCTCGATGATGACGAGCCCCGCGTCGACGAAGGGCTGCAGCCGCTCCAGCTCGGCAGCGAAGTGCTCGTCGAACCGAAGCAGGTGCGCTGCCTCGATCGACTCGAACTCGACGCGCCCCTGGCACATGATCGCCATGATGACGGCGCGGCGCAGCAGATCGTCTCGCGTCAGCGCGATGCCGCGCACGATCGGAAACTGGCGCTGCGCCAGCGCGTCGTAGTACTCGGGCAGCGTCTTGGCGTTCTGGCTGTAGGTCGCGCCGATGCGACCGATCGCCGACACGCCGAGCGCGACCAGGTCGCAGTCGGGCTGCGTGCTGTAGCCCTGAAAGTTGCGGTGCAGCCGGCCCTGGCGCTTGGCGACGGCGAGCGCGTCGTCGGGCAGCGCGAAGTGGTCCATGCCGATGTAGGTGTAGCCCTGGGCGAGGAAGCCCGCGACCGCGCCGCCGAGCATGCCGACGCGCGCCGCGGCGGGCGGCAGGTCCTGGGCATGGATGCGGCGCTGCGGCTTGAAGCGCTGCGGCAGGTGCGCGTAGGCGTAGAGCGCGATGCGCTCGGGGCGCAGCGAACAGACCTGCGCGACGGTGCGCGCGAAACTCTCTTCCGTCTGCTTGGGCAGACCGTAGATCAGGTCGACGTTGAGCGACGCGAAGCCGATGCGGCGGGACGCGGCGACCAGTTCGCGCACCGCGTCGAACGGCTGCACGCGGTGCACGGCGTGCTGCACGTCGGCGTCGAAGTCCTGCACGCCGAACGACAGGCGATTAAAGCCGAGATCGGCCAGATGCTGCAGCCGCGCGTCGGTGACGGTGCGCGGGTCGACCTCGATCGACAGCTCGGCCGCCGGCTCGATGCGGAACGCACGGCGCAGCGCCGTCATCAGGCGCGTCAGTTCGGCGTCGGACAGGAAGGTCGGCGAGCCCCCGCCCAGATGCAGCTGCGAGACCGGTGTGCCGGAGCCGAGCTTCTCGGTGTACAGCGCGATCTCGACCTCGAGCGCGTCGAGGTACTCGGTCGCGCGCTCGTGGTGCTTGGTGATGATCTTGTTGCAGGCGCAGTAGTAGCACAGCGACTCGCAGAACGGGATGTGCACGTACAGCGAGATCGGCGTGGCGCCGCCGACGACCGCGCCCTCGGCGCGCTGGCGCAGCGCCTGCAGGTGCTCGGCGGGGCCGAAAGCCTCGACGAAGCGGTCGGCCGTCGGGTACGAGGTGTAGCGCGGGCCCGGCACGTCGAAGCGGGCGAGCAGCGCCGGCGACAGCGCCGCATCGGCGCGCGGCTCGTCCAGCACAGCCGGGGAAATCGTTTCCATTGCAGCCACTGTGCCGCAGTGCGGCGCCCCGAGGATTGATGCGCGTCAAGCGTCGGCGCACGACGGCCCCGACAATGCCGGCCATGGCTGCCGTTCCGCCCTTTCCCGCCGGCCTGCCCGGCGGGCTGCAGGTTGCATGCTCGTCGTGCAGCCTGCGCGAGCTGTGCCTGCCGCTCGGCCTGACGCCCGACGCGCTGGAGCGCCTCGACGACATGGTCGCGCAGCGCCGCACCGTGGCGCGCGGGCAGGCGCTGTTTCGCAGCGGCGACGCGTTCCGCGCCATCCATGCCGTGCGCACGGGCTTTTTCAAGACCTGCGTCTGGACCGGCGACGGCCGCCGCCAGGTGACGGGCTTCCAGATGGCGGGCGAGTTGCTCGGCCTCGACGGCATCGGCAGCGGCACCCATCCCTGCGACGCGATCGCGCTGGAGGACTCGCAAGTCTGCGTGATCCCCTACGAAGACCTGGAGCGGTTGTCGCGCGAGTTCGTCGAGCTTCAGCGTCACTTTCACCGCATCATGAGCCGCGAGATCGTGCGCGACCACGGCGTGATGCTGCTGCTGGGCAGCATGCGCGCCGAGGAGCGGCTCGCCGCCTTCCTGCTGAACCTGGCGCAGCGGCTGCAGCAGCGCGGCTTCTCGCCTTCGGCGCTGGTGCTGCGCATGACGCGCGAGGACATCGGCAGCTATCTGGGCCTCAAGCTCGAGACCGTCAGCCGCACCTTCTCGCGCTTCGACGACGACGGCATCCTCGAGGTCAAGCAGCGCTCGATCCGCATCCTCGACGCGGCGTCACTGCAGCGGCTGGTCGAGCGCGTGGCTTGCTGAGGCGCGGGGCGGCTGCAATTCGCCCCGGTCAGTCGATCGTGCCGTCGAGCAGCGCGTCTGCGCTCGTGTGCTCGCCGGCGGCCGAGTAGGCGAAGAGCACGGTCAGCGAGCCCGACACCGCCAGCACGCCCCACAGGATGAAGAACGTCACCGTGTAGACGGCCTGGCGCGACCAGCCCAGCGGAGCGCCGCCGAACCAGGCGAAGGCGCCCGGATCGACGACGACGAAGATCAGCATCTCGAGCACGCCGGCCATCACGAAGGCCGGCCACAGGACGACCAGCGCGAGCCGCGCGAGCGGCAGCCGGCCGATGTCTCCGCTCATCGCACTTGCGGCTCAGGCGCCTGCACCGTGGCGGCATGGTTGCGCGCCTGCTGTGCCGGCATCTGCGACGCCGCCGTGGTCGCCGGCGGCGTGCGCACCACGGTGTCGGCGCCCTGAACCGCGATCACTGTCGTCACGATGCCGGCCAGCACGACGGCCACCGGGCCGCCGATGGCGAGCCAGATCACCTTGACGCGCCACCAGGGCAGCACGGGATGCGTGGCGTGGCTCATGTCCGTCTCCTGGTTCGAGAGGGTTCAGCGGGGAACGATGAAGGTCGACTTCTCGTGCAGCAGCGGCTTGGCTTCGCCGTCGCGCGCGACGGCGAAGCGGATCGGGTGCGCGCCCGGGCGCACCTGCTGCGCCGTCTCGTAGGGCACGCGCACCTGCACCGTTATCCAGTTCGCCTCTGCCGGCGCGACCGTCGTGACGGGCGCGGCGACGATGCGCGCGCCCTCCAGTCCGGCGACGTCGATGCGCAGCCGCAGCGGCTGCTCGGTGGCGTTCATCAGCTGGATGCGGTAGACGTTCTCGATCTGGCCGTCGTCGACCAGGCGCGCCAGCGAGGCGCGGTCGCGCACCACATCGACACGCACCGGCGAGCGCAGCGCGAGACTCGCGACGAAAGCCACCGACAGCGCGGCCAGCGCGGCGCCGTAGATCAGCACGCGCGGGCGCAGCACGCGGCGCAGCATCTGCGCGCGCGTCAGCTTCTGCTCGAGCCCGTTCTCGGTGGCGTAGCGGATCAGGCCGCGCGGATAGTGCATCTTGTCCATCACGCCGTCGCAGGCGTCGATGCAGGCAGTGCAGGCGATGCAGTCGGACTGCAGGCCGTCGCGGATGTCGATGCCGGTCGGGCAGACGTGAACGCACAGCTTGCAGTCGATGCAGTGGCCCAGGTTGGCGGCCGCGAGGTCGGTGTCGCGTGCGCGCGTGCCGCGCGGCTCGCCGCGCGCCACGTCGTAGCTGACGATCAGCGTGTCGCGGTCGAACATCGCGCTCTGGAAGCGCGCATAGGGGCACATGTACTTGCAGACCTGCTCGCGCAGGAAGCCGGCGTTGCCGTAGGTGGCGAAGCCGTAGAACACGACCCAGAACCACTCCCACGGACCGAAGGCGAGCGTGAACGCCTGGGCCCACAGCACGCGGATCGGCGTGAAGTAGCCGACGAAGGTGAAGCCGGTCCACAGGCCGATCGCGATCCACACCGCGTGTTTGGCGCTGCGCCGCCACAGCTTCCCGAGGCTCCAGGCGCTGGCGTCGAGTTTCAGGCGCGCGCCGCGCTCGCCCTCGATGCGCCGCTCGACCCACATGAAGATCTCGGTGTAGACGGTCTGAGGGCAGGCGTAGCCGCACCACAATCGCCCGCCGACGGCGGTGAAGAAGAACAGCGCGTAGGCGCAGATGACGAGCAGGCCCGTCAGGTAGATGAAGTCCTGCGGGTAGAGGACAAGATCGAAGATGTAGAAGCGCCGCGACGCGAGGTCGAACAGCACCGCCGGGCGCGCGTTCCAGGTGAGCCACGGCAGCCCGTAGAACACGATCTGCGTGACCCACACCAGCACCCAGCGCCACTTGGCGAACCAGCCCTGCACCGAGCGCGGCTGGATCTTGCGCCGCTTCTCGTAGAGCGAAACGACCTTGACCGGAACTTCCCTGACGGCGCTGTCATCCACGCGATGCGTCTCTCACGAACTCACTGTTTCGGGGCCGACAGGCTCCAGACATAGGCCGACAGCACCTGGAGCTGCTCGGCGCTCAGGCGCTCGCCGTGCGCCGGCATCACGTTGGTCTTGCCGCGCTGGATCTGCGTCACGATCGCCTGCTCGCCCCAGCCATGCAGCCAGATCTTGTCGGTCAGGTTCGGCGCGCCGAGCGCGACATTGCCCTTGCCGTCGGCGCCGTGGCAGGCGGCGCAGGCTGCGAACTTGTCGCGGCCGAGTTGCGCCCACAGCGAGTTGTGCGGGCTGCCCGACAGGCTCAGCACGTAGTGCGCGACGTTGCGCACGTCGTCCGAGCCGCCCAGCGCCTCGGCCATCGGCGGCATCACGCCCTGGCGGCCGTCCTTGATCGTCTGCGCGATGGTCTCGGGCGCACCGCCCCACAGCCAGTCGCCGTCGGTCAGGTTCGGGAAGCCCTTGCTGCCGCGCGCGTCCGAGCCGTGGCAGGTGGCGCAGTTGTTGGCGAACAGGCGCTCGCCGATCGCCATCGCCTGCGCGTTCTTCGCCAGGCCCTCGGCCGTCTGGCCGGCGAACGCGGCATAGACGGGCGCCGCTGCGGCACGCGCCTTCTCGCCCTCGGCGGTCAGCTGGCCGGTGCTGGTCCAGCCGAGCGTGCCCTTGGCGCTGCCCAGGCCCGGGTAGAGCGCCAGGTAGGCAAACGAGAACACGACTGTGATGACGAACAGCCACATCCACCAGCGCGGCAGCGGGTTGTTGAGTTCGCGCAGATCTTCGTCCCAGACGTGGCCCGTCGTGTTGTCGGTGGCCATCACGCGGCGGCGCGCCGCGATCATGAGCAGCACCAGGCAGGCGATCAGGCCGAGGATCGAAACGGCCGCGATGTAGATCGACCAGCCGGTGTTGAAGAAGTCGCTCATCGCATCGCCCTTTCGTCGTCGCCGACCAACGGGAGGTCGGCGGCTTCGCGGAACGCCTCGCGGCGCCGCCCGCTCCAGGCCCACACCACCAGCGCCAGGAACAGCAGCAGGCCGCACACCGTGACGGCGCTGCGCAGGTCATTCAGGTCCATCTCTCGTCGCTCCTTACTTCACGTGCGTGCCGAGGACCTGCAGGTACGCGACGAGCGCGTCGAGGTCGGTCTTGTCCTTCACCGCGGCGGTGGCGCCGGCGATGTCTGCATCGGCGTAGGGCACGCCGACGCGGCGCAGCGCCTTCATGCCGGACGCGACGGCCGCGCCGTCGACGCCCGAACGCTCGAGCCACGCGTAGGCCGGCATGTTGGACTCGGGCACCAGGGCGCGCGGGTCGATCAGGTGCAGGCGGTGCCATTCGTCGCTGTACTTGCCGCCGACGCGGTGCAGGTCCGGGCCGGTGCGCTTGCTGCCCCACTGGAACGGATGGTCGTAGACGAACTCGCCCGCCATCGAGTAGTGCCCGTAGCGCAGCGTCTCGGCGTTGAGCGTGCGGATCATCTGCGAGTGGCAGTTGTAGCAACCCTCGCGGATGTAGACATCGCGGCCGGCGAGCTGCAGCGCGGTGTAGGGCGCGAGGCCGGCGACCGGCTGCGTCGTCGAGCGCTGGAAGAACAGCGGCACGATCTCGACCAGGCCGCCGACGGCGATCGTGATCAGGATCAGCACGATCATCAGGAAGTTGCTGGTCTCGATGCGCTCGTGACCGGCGGGACGGTGGGTGGATCGGTTGCTCATGGTCGTCGTCTCGTCAGGCGTGGGCGACGGCGCGCGGGATCGGCGCCAGGAAGGGTCGACTGCCGCGGATCGTCATCGCGACGTTCCAGCCCATCACGCCCATGCCGCTCAGGTACAGCAGGCCGCCGAGCAGGCGCACCACGTAGTACGGATAGGTCGCCTTGACGCTCTCGGCGAAGGTGTAGACCAGCGTGCCGTCGGGGTTGACCGCGCGCCACATCAGGCCCTGCATCACGCCGGCGATCCACATCGCGGCAATGTAGAGCACTACTCCCAGCGTCGCGATCCAGAAGTGCAGCTCGATCGCCTTCACGCTGTGCATCTGCGTGCGGCCATAGAGGCGCGGAATCAGGTAGTACAGCGACCCCATGGTGATGAAGCCGACCCAGCCGAGCGCGCCCGAGTGCACGTGGCCGATCGTCCAGTCCGTGTAGTGGCTCAGCGCGTTCACGGTCTTGATCGACATCATCGGCCCCTCGAAGGTGGACATGCCGTAGAACGACAGCGCCACGATGAGGAACTTGAGGATCGGGTCGTCGCGCAGTTTGTGCCAGGCGCCCGACAGCGTCATCATGCCGTTGATCATGCCGCCCCAGCTCGGCGCGAGCAGCACCAGCGAGAACACCATGCCGACCGACTGCGCCCAGTCGGGCAGCGCCGTGTAGTGCAGGTGGTGCGGGCCCGCCCACATGTAGGTGAAGATCAGCGCCCAGAAGTGGACGATCGACAGCCGGTAGCTGTAGACCGGGCGCTCGGCCTGCTTGGGGATGTAGTAGTACATCATCCCGAGGAAGCCCGCGGTCAGCAGGAAGCCGACCGCATTGTGGCCGTACCACCACTGCACCATCGCGTCCTGCACGCCGGCGTAGGCCGAGTAGCTCTTCATCCAGCCCGCGGGGACGGCGGCGCTGTTGACGATGTGCAGCAGCGCGATGGCGAGGATGTAGGCGCCGAAGAACCAGTTGGCGACGTAGATGTGGCGCACCTTGCGCGTGCCGATCGTGCCGAAGAAGACGATCGCGTAAGCGACCCACACGACCGCGATCAGGAGATCGATCGGCCACTCGAGCTCGGCGTACTCCTTGGCCTGCGTGTAGCCCATCGGCAGCGACAGTGCGGCCGCGACGATGACGACCTGCCAGCCCCAGAAGGTGAACATCGCCAGCCTGGGCAGGAACAGCGGCACCTGGCAGGTGCGCTGCACCACGTGGTACGAGGTCGCGAACAGCGCCGAGCCGCCGAAGGCGAAGATCACGGCGTTGGTGTGCAGCGGCCGCAGCCGGCCGTAGCTCAGCCACGGGATGCCCAGGTTCAACTCGGGCCAGGCGAGCTGGGCGGCAATGATCACGCCGACCAGCATGCCGACCACGCCCCAGACGACGGCCGCGATCGCGAAGCCGCGTACCGCGCCGTCGGTGTAGTTCACGCCCGACCCGGAATGCGTGCTAGCGGCCATGGGAACTTCCTTTTTTGCATTGCAAGAAAACCATATTTTCCTCAGGGTCGAAAAACCCCGCGAGATCGAGGCTCATCGTGGGCAACCGGCATCGGGTCGGCGTCGAGAATGCGCGCGCCGGCCTCGTCGAGATCCTCGAACTGGTCGCGCTGCAGCGCCCAGGCGAAGACGCCGAGGATCAGCAGCACCAACACGGCCGACATCGGGATCAGCAGGTAGAGGATGTCCATTGCGACTACCTCGCCAGCCGCAGCGCGTTGCCGATGACGAGCAGCGAGCTTGCCGCCATGCCCAGGCCCGCAGCCCACGGCGGCAGCGCGCCGAGCACCGCCAGCGGCACGCAGGCGGCGTTGTAGGCGGCAGCCCACACCATGTTCTGGCGCACGACGCGGAGCGTGCGCTGCGCCAGGCGCCGCGCGTGCACCACGTCGGCGAGCACGTTCGAGACGACGACGCCATCGGCCTGGCCGCGCGCGACCAGCGCGCCCTCGCCCATCGCCAGCGACACGTCGGCCTGCGCCAGCACCGGCGCGTCGTTGATGCCGTCGCCGAGCATCGCGACGATTTCGCCGCGCTGCTGCGCGGCGCGCAGCGTGGCCAGCTTGTCCTCGGGCGCCAGGCCGCCTTGGCCCCCGTCGAGCGCCAGTTGCGCGGCCAGCCGCCCGGCGCGCGCGGCGCTGTCGCCCGACAGCAGCGTGACGCGCACGCCGTCGGCCTGCAGCGCGCGCACAGCGTCGGCCGCGTCGGCGCGCAGCCCCTCGTCGAACTCGAAGCAGGCCAGCGGCGCACCGTCGCGCGCCAGCCAGACACGCGGCCGGTCGTCGTCGCCGACCAGCGCGGCGCCGACCGCCACCGCCGAGCCGAGTCGCCAGCGCCGGCCCCGCGCGTCGGTGGCCTGCAGGCCGCGACCGGGGGTTTCGGCCACATCACGCCAGTCGCCCGTGGCGTCGGCACGCGCTTCGCGCAGCGACGCTGACAGCGGGTGCTGCGACCAGGCGGCGAGCGACGCCGCGGTGCGCGTCAGCTCTGCGTCGTCGAGGTCGCAGCCGGGCAGGCGCTGCACGCCGCGGCAGCGCAGCCGGCCTTCGGTCAGAGTGCCCGTCTTGTCGATGAAGAGGCGATCGATCCTGGCCAGCGTCTCGAGTGCGTCGATGCGCCGCAGCAGCACGCCGCGGCGCGCCAGTGCTCCGGCCGCCGCGACCAGCGCCGACGGCGCGGCCAGCGACAGTGCGCACGGGCAGGTGACGATCAGCACCGACACAGCGACCCACAACGCCTTCGACGGATCGATCACGCTCCACGCCGCCGCCGATCCGGCAGCCAGCAGCAGCACGACCCACAGGAACGGCCCGGCCCAGCGGTCGGCCAGGCGCGCCGCGGCAGGCCGCCGCGACATCGCCTCGCGCATCAACGCAACGATGGCTTCGTGGCGCGTGTCGGCACCGACGCGCAGCGCGCGCATCTCGACCGGCGCCAGCAGGTTGACGCTGCCGGCGACGACGGCGTCGCCGCTGCGCTTGGGCACCGGGCGCGATTCGCCGCTCAGCAGCGCTTCGTCGGCGGCCGTCTCGCCCTGCGTCAGCACGCCGTCGGCGGCGAACGCCTGGCCCAGCGGCACGCGCAGCACGTCGCCGGCGGCGATGCGTTGCGCGCTGATCGTCTCGACGCTGCCGTCGGCGGCGACGCGCAGCACGCTCTGCGGCAGCGCGCCGGCGCTGCGTTCGAGCTGCTCGGCGGCACGGTGACGCGCCAGCATCTCGAGGTAGCGCCCGCCGAGCAGGAAGGCGACGAACATCGTCAGCGAGTCGAACCAGACCTCGGCGCCGAACGGGCCGGCCGGGTCGAACGCAGCGCCGCTGCTGGCGACGAAGGCGACGGCAATGCCGAGCGCGACCGGCACGTCCATGCCGATGCGCCGCTCGCGCAGCGCACGCCACGCACCGCCGAAGAACGGCGTGGCCGAGAACCACAGCACCGGCACCGTCAGCAGCCAGGCGCCCCAGTCGAGCAGGCGCTTCAGGTCGGGCGCCAGCTCGCCCGGGCCGGCGACGTAGTCCGGCGTCGCCAGCATCATCACCTGCATGGAGCAGAACGACGCGACGAACAACCGCCACGTGGCGGCGCGGCGCTCGCGTCGGCGCAGCTCGCGCGCGCCGGCCGCGGTGTCGGGCACGGCGTCGTAGCCGGCGCGCTGCACGGCGCGCACCAGCGCCGAGGGCTGCGTGCGGCCGCCCTGCCAGCGCACGCTGGCGCATTCCGTCGCCGCGTTGACGCTGGCCGCGACGACGCCGTCGATGCCCAGCAGCGCGTGCTCGATCGTGCCGGCGCAGGCGGCGCAGTGCATGCCGCCGATGCGCAGCGACGACTCCGCCAAGCGCGCAACGCCATCGGTCGCTTCGGCATCGAGCCAGCGTGTATAGCGGTCGCGTTCGAGCGGATCGTCGAGCACACCGAGATCGCCCTGCGCGGGCGACGGGGAGACGGCGGGGGTCACCGGCTGCAATCTAGCGGGCCGCCCCCGGCGGACTCCTGATCCAGATCAAAGCGGGCGGGTGCTAACCTGCGGCGGCCCGCTGCTCCCAAGGAAACGCCGGGCCGCCCCAAGTTTCCTTGACCCTCTCGGGGGGCAGGCTGGGCGCAGCACAGCCCTGGGGACGCTCAGAAGGACGATTTCATGCCCGAAATCTTCGGCTCCGACGCCTATTCGCCCCGCGAGATCGCCGAGCGCATCGAAACGGTGGGCGTCGCCAAGGCGCGCCTGGCGCTGCTGCCGATGGCGATCCTCGGCGTGCTGGCGGGCGCCTTCATCGGGCTGGGCATGCTCGGCTTCGTGCTCGTCACCTCGGACCCGACGCTGGGCTTCGCGGCGTCGCGCCTGCTCGGCGGGTTGGTGTTCTCGCTCGGCCTGCTGCTCGTCGTCGTCGCCGGGGCGGAGCTCTTCACGGGCAACAACCTGCTCGTGATGGCCTGGGCCGACCGCAAGATCACGAGCGCCGAGCTGCTGCGCAACTGGATCGTCGTCTGCGCGGCGAACTTCGTCGGCGCGGCCGGGCTCGCCGTGCTGGTCTGGCTGTCGCGGCACGGGGAGATGAACGACGGCCGCGTCGCGACGCAGGTGCTCACCTTGGCCGTCGCCAAGACGACGCTGCCGCCGGCGGTCGCCTTCTTCAAGGGTGTACTGTGCAACGTGCTGGTGTGCATGGCGGTGTGGATGGCGATGGCCGGGCGCAGCGTCGTCGACAAGGTGGTCGCGGTCGTGCCGCCGATCGCCGCCTTCGTCGCCGCCGGCTTCGAGCACAGCATCGCCAACATGTACCTGATCCCGCTGGCGATGCTGCTGCGCGCCGAAGGGCTGGACGTGCCCGGCGGCGCGGCGATCGGCTGGGGCGGCCTGGCCGCAAACCTGATTCCGGTGATCGCGGGCAATCTGGTCGGCGGCAGCGTGCTCGTCGGTGGCATTTATCACTTGATCTACCGGCGCGACGCCGCACGTTGAACCGTGCAACTGAACGGTCACCGCGGTGACCGCTAGACTTCGATCGACACGACGATGCCGATGGATCCACTCCCCGACACCGACGCGCTGGTCGCGCGGCTGACCCACGAGTTGCGCACGCCGCTGGCGGCGAACGCGATGAGCGCCGATGGGCACACGGAGTTCGAGGTCAAGCGGCCGCGCCGCAGCGGCAGCAGCAGCAGCACACAGGGAGGCGACGCGTCGTGTTGAAGCGCATTGCGGTGGCACAGCTCGTGCCGGGCATGTACGTCGACAAGGTCGCCGGCTCGTGGATGGACCATCCGTTCTGGCGTTCGTCGTTCGCGGTGCGCACCGCGGCCGACGTGGCGAAGGTCCGCGAGGCGCGCGTCGCCGAGGTGTGGATCGACACGGCCAAGTGGATCGACGTGCCGGCGCCGGTCGCCGTCGCGACGGCAGCGGCCGCGCCGGCTCCCGCACCCGCACCCGCCCCGGCTCCCGCGCCCGCACCGCCGCCCCAACCGCCCGGCAACGAGGTCGAGCGCGCGCGCCTGATCCGCGAGCAGGCCAAGCAGACCGTGGCATCGCTGTTCGAGCAGGCGCGACTCGGCCGCGCCGTCGAACCCTCCGACTGCCTGCCTCTCGTCGACGAGATCAGCGATTCACTGACTCGCGACCCGGGCGCGTTCATCAATCTGTCGCGACTCAAGACGCAGGACGAGTACACCTACCTGCATTCGGTGTCGGTGTGCGCGCTGATGATCGGACTGGCGCGTCAGCTCGGGCTGCCGCGCACGCAGGTGCGCGAGATCGGGCTCGCCGGCATGATGCACGACATCGGCAAGGCGCTGATGCCGCTGGACGTGCTGAACAAACCCGGCAAGCTAACCGATGAAGAGTTTGCCGTCATGAAGACGCATCCGGCACAAGGCGTCGAACTGCTGCGCGGCAATGCAAGCCCCGCGGTGATCGACGTTTGCCTGCATCACCACGAGAAGATGGACGGCAGCGGCTACCCCGAGCGCCTCGATGGCGAGCGCATCTCCCTCCTGGCGCGCATGGGTGCAGTGTGCGACGTCTACGACGCGATCACGTCGAACCGGCCGTACAAGGCGGGGTGGGATCCAGCCGAATCGCTGCGCCGCATGGCGAGCTGGAAGGGACACTTCGATCCGCTCGTGTTCCAGGCCTTCGTCAAGACGATCGGCATCTATCCCGTGGGCTCGCTGTTGCGCCTGAAGTCGCAGCGACTGGCTGTCGTCTGCGAACAGCGCAACGAGTCGCTGCTGACGCCGCGCGTGCGTGCGTTCTATTCGATCACGGCGCGCCAGCGCATCACGCCGGTCTACGTCGACCTCGCGTCGGCCGGCTGCAGCGACGACATTGCCGGCGTCGAGAGTCCGGCACAGTGGCCGCACCTGTCCGACCTCGACGCGCTCTGGCTGCCGCCGGCTGCCTGACACGACGGGCACGCCGCCTGCTGGCGCCCGGGGTGGTGGCGGCAACCGGCCGCCGCCGCGACGTTCGGAGGAAGCCGACATGACGACCAAGGACGACCCGAAAGCGAAGAAGCGCGAGGCCCGGCGCCTCGAAGGCTCGGCCGCCGATCCGGCGCAGAAGGTGCCGACCTATCAGGAACTGCTCGATGAATCGCTCGAGGAAACCTTCCCCGCCAGCGACCCGATCTCGCCCAGCGCCGCGATGCACGCCGACCGCCGCATCTCGACGCGCAAGGACGACAAGGACTGGACGCTCAAGCCGGGCGGCGAGAAGGCGACGAAGGTGAAGGCGGGCAAGCAGCAGCGTTGAGCGACCCTCACCCCGCCCTCTCCTGCCCCGCGGGAGAGGATTCAGACCAGCGGGTGCGCGTGCGGCGCAACGGCCGGCGCGACGCTGCCGACGCAGTCGCCGAAGCCGATGCCAGCGCTGCCCGCGCGCTCGCAGTGCGCGCGCAGGATGACGGTGTCGCCGTCTTCGAGGAAGGTGCGCGTCTCGCCGTTGGGCAGCGCGATCGGCTGCCGGCCGCCCAGCGTCAATTCGAGCAGCGAGCCGCCCTCACCGGCTTGCGCGCCCGACTGCGTGCCGCTGCCGAGCAGGTCGCCGGTGCGCAGGTTGCAGCCGTTGCTGGTGTGGTGCGCGACGAGTTGCGCCAGCGTCCAGTAGGCCTCGCGGAAGTTCGCCGCCGACAGCCGCACGGCCGGCGCGCCGGCCTCGCGCATCGCCGCCGTCTGCAGCCGGACTTCGAGCCGGATGTCGAGCGCGCCGCGCTCGCGGTTGTCGAGCGAATCGAGGTAGGCAAGCGGCTTGGGGTCGCCCTCGGGCCGAACGAACGGCGAGCGGAACGGCGCCAGCGCGTCCATCGTCACCACCCACGGCGACAGCGTCGTCGCGAAACTCTTCGAGAGGAAGGGCCCCAGCGGCTGATACTCCCAGGCCTGCACGTCGCGCGCCGACCAGTCATTGAGCAGCACGACGCCGAACAGGCGCTGCTCGGCGTCGCCGATCGGCACCGGCGTGCCGATCTCGTTGTCGCCCGCAACGAGTGCGCCGAGTTCGAGCTCGTAGTCGAGGCGCCGGCACGGGCCGTACAGCGGCATCTCGGTCTCGCCCTTCGTCTGCCCGAGCGGGCGCGGGAACGATGCGCCGCTGACGCCGATCGACGAAGCGCGGCCGTGATAGCCGATCGGCACCCACTTGTAGTTCGCCAGCAGCGGGTTGTCGGGGCGAAACAGCTTGCCCACCGTCGTCGCGTGGTGGATGCCGGTGTAGAAGTCGGTGTAGTCGCCGATCTCGCACGGCAGGCTCATCGCGGCCTGAGCCTGCGGCACCAGGCACAGATCGAGGAACGGTGCTTGTTCGCTGCCTTCGCGCAGCGCGCGCGACAGCGCGAGGCGCAGCGCGCTCCAGCGCTCAGGGCCCAGGCGCATGAAAGCCTTCAGGTCGCCGGCGGCCAGCGGTGCCAGCAGGTCGTAGGCGGCGGCGTCCCACGGGCACTGCTCACAGGCGAGCTTCAGATCGAGGATCTGGTCGCCGATCGCGACGCCGATGCGCCAGGGGTCGTCGCTCACGGCGTGGCGGAAGCGCCCGTACGGCAGGTTCTGAATCGGGAAGTCGCAGCCCGGCGCATTGGCCGAGGCGACCCAGCTGCGCAGCGTCGGGTCGTGGGTCTCGTCGAGCATCGCGGTCAGCCCTTCTTCGTCGTGACGGTGTGGCGGTCGGCGAGGCCCAACCAGCAGTCGGCATAGTGTGCGTCGAGCGCGCCACAGCCGAGCGCGAACTCGGTCGGGCGAAAGCGCCAGCGGCTCTCGAACATGAAGGCCAGCGTGGCGTCGAGCTTGTGCGGCGCCAGCGCCGCGCTGCTCGCCTTGTCGAACGCCTCGGCGTCGGGGCCGTGCGGCACCATCGAGTTGTGCAGGCTCGCGCCGCCGGGCTTGAAGCCCTCGGGCTTGGCGTCGTACTGGCCGTGCACCAGCCCCATGAACTCGCTCATCAGGTTGCGGTGGTACCAGGGCGGGCGGAACGTGTCCTCGGCGACCATCCAGCGCGGCGGGAAGATGACGAAGTCGCAGTTCGCGGTGCCGGGTGTGTCGCTCGGTGATGTGAGCACGGTGAAGATCGACGGGTCGGGGTGGTCGAAGCTGATCGAGCCGATGACCATGAAGTTCTTCGTGTCGTACTTGAACGGCACGAGGTTGCCGTGCCAGGCGACGACGTTGAACGGCGACGCGGCCAGCGGCGCGCGCCACAGCCGGCCGCCGTGCTTCTTGACGATCTCGGTCGCTGCCGACGCATCGGCGTCGAACGCCGCCGTGGGTGCGAGGAAGTCGCGCGGGCTGGCCAGGCCGTTCGAGCCGATCGGCCCGAGTTCGGGCAGGCGGAACGGCGCGCCGTAGTTCTCGCAGACGTAGGCGCGCGTCGGCCCGTCGACGGCGACGCGAAATGCGATGCCGCGCGGCAGCAGCGCGATCTCGCCCGGCGCGACGTCGAGCACGCCGAGTTCCGTCGTGATCACGAGGCGGCCCTGCTGCGGCACGACGAGCAGTTCGCCGTCGGCGTCGACGAAGGCGCGCTGCATCGAGCGGTCGGCGAGCACGAGGTGCGCCGCCATGCCGCTCTGCGCCTCGGCGTCGCCGTTGACGACGAGGGTGCGCAGGCCGTCGACGAAATCGGCCGGCTCGTCAGGCACGGCGATCGGGTTCCAGCGCAGCGGATTCGGTGGCGCATCGACGCCGCCCTGCGCGCCGGTCTTCAGCCAGCGGTGTTCGAGCGGCTCGTAGGCGCCGGCGACGACGCTCGGCTGACGCCGGTACAGCCAGACGCGGCGGTTCTCGGCGCGCGGCGCAGTGAACGCCGCGCCGCTGACGAGTTCGGCATAGAGGCCGTTCGCGACGCGCTGCGGGCTGTTGCGACCGAGCGGCAGCGCGCCGGGCTCGGCCTCGCTCTCGAACTGGTTGCCGAAACCCGACTGGTAGGCGAGCGGTAGCGTCATGGCTGGCTCCGTGCCGTGCGGCGCGCAGCCGCCAGCGCCTGCTTCAGCACTGCGGCGCTGCCGATCTGGTTGGCCAGCAGCAGCACCAGCCGGGCGTTCAGCGCGTGGCTCTGCTCGGCATCGAGGTCGCGGTGCGCGTCGATCAGCGCCTCGTAGAAGTCGTCGGGCGCATCGAGGTGCGCCTCGGTGATCAGCATCGGAGGAGTCGTCATCTCTCTCAGGCCTTTCCCATCGCGCGAGCGAGCGCATTGCGCACATCGCCCGGCCGCGGCTGGCGCCAGCGCGCGGCGACGTGCTGGTCGGGGCGCAGCAGCCAGGCGCTGCCGGGCCGCGCGTCGTAGCGGCGCGCGAAGCAGGCTTCGTCGTCGCGCAGCACGGCGACGCCGGAAGGCGCCGTTGTCGCCGCGTCGGGCGCAATGAGCAGCCGCGTGAGCGGCAGCCCGGCGTCGAACGTGTCGGGCCAGGCGTCGCCGAAGACGACGAGCGTGAAGCCGGCGCCGAGGCGGCGCAGCAGCCAGTCGCGGCGCTCGCCGTCGGGCGTGGTCTCGACGACGGGCGCGTCGGCGGCGGCGGCGCCGGGGCGCATCGCGCCGTCGAAAGCGTCGCGGTCGGGCGTGTTCAGCGGCGAGCCGTCGAGCGTCGCCGGCACCGACAGGCGGCCGCTGTTGACCAGGCGCCGCGCGAAGGCGTGGTCACGCGCGAGGTCGAGCACGGCGTCGCGGAACAGCCGGCTGATCGGGCTCTTGGGCGAGATGAAGTCGGTCGAGCGCGTCGAGTTGAGGATGTTCTCGTCGGCCGCGTGCTCGCGCTCGCTCGCGTAGGTGTCGAGCAGCGCATCGGGCGCGTCGCCACGCAGCACGGCGGCGAGCTTCCAGGCCAGGTTGTCGGCGTCCTGCACGCCCGAGTTGGCGCCGCGCGCGCCGAACGGCGAGACGCCGTGCGCCGAATCGCCGGCGAACAGCACGCGGCCGTGGCGAAAGCGCTCCATGCGCTGGCAGGCGAAGGTGTAGACGCTGGCCCACACGATCTCGAAGCCGACGCCCTCGGCGCCGATGCTGTCGAGCAGCGCACGCATGCGCGGCACGATGCGCTCGGGCTTGCGCTCCTCCTCGGGATCCGCATCCCAGCCAAGCTGGAAGTCGATGCGCCACATGCCGTCGGGCTGCTTGTGCAGCAGCACGCTCTGCCCGGGGTGGAACGGCGGGTCGAACCAGAAGCGGCGCTCGCTCGGAAAGTCGGGCACGTCCATCGTCACGTCGACGATCAGGAAGCGGTCGTGGAACACGCGGCCCTTGCTTTCGAGCCCCATCAGGCTGCGCACGCTCGAACGCGAGCCGTCGCAGGCGACGAGCCAGTCGGCTTCGAGCGCGTAGCGGCCGTCGGGCGTTTCGATCTCGACGCGCACGTGGTCGCCCTGCGGCTCGACGCCGACCACCTTGTTGAGCCAGCGCAGCTCGATCGCCGGCAACTGCTGCGCACGCTCGACGAGGCTGCCCTCGACGTAATACTGCTGCAGGTTGATGAAGGCCGGGCGCTCGTGGCCCGGATCGGTCAGCAGGTCGAAGCGGTAGATCTCGTCGCCGTGGAAGTAGACGCAGCCGCGGTTCCACGAAACGCCCTTGGCGACCATGCGGTCGCCGCAGCCGAGCCGGTCGAAGGCTTCGAGCGTGCGCTTGGCGAAGCAGATCGCGCGCGATCCGGTCGAGAGCTTGTGGTCGTTGTCGAGCAGAAGCACGGCCTGGCCGCGCTGCGCGAGGTCGATCGCCGCAGCCAGGCCCACCGGCCCGGCACCAACGACGACGACCGGGTGGCGCGCCGGCTCGACCGCGCCCTGCTCGGGCGCGCGCCGGTATTCGAACTCGAGCGACCGGACGTCGCTCCCCGTCGTGGCGACAGACATGCTCAACCTTCGAGCGTCTTCCACATCTCGATGTCGCGCTCGGCGGTCCAGATGCGCGGGTCGAGGTGGCCGCTGGCCTCGTCGTAGGCGCGCGTCACGTCGAACGGCATGCAGTGGTCGAAGATGACCCAATCGCCGTAGCGCGGCTTGAGCTCCGCGTAGGCTTGCTTGTAGATCGCGTTGAGGCCGAGGCCTCGTGCGACGCCGGTGTCGACCAGGCCGTAGACGTCGGAGACGAAGGCGCGCGTCGAGGCGATCGCCTCGGCCACCTTGGCCGGCGTCGTCAGCGCGGCGCCGCGGCCCGGCACCAGCTTCTCGAAGCGCATCGCCGCGAGGCGGTCGAGCGTCTGCGGCCAGTCGCGGAAGTAGCAGTCGCCGGCGTAGGCCGTGCTCTCGTATTCGACCAGGTCGCCGGCGAAGCAGACCTTCTGGTCGGGCAGCCAGGCGATGGTGTCGCCCTTGGTGTGGCCGCGGCCGATCTGCGCGATCTTGACTTCCGTCTTCTTGTCGAGCCAGACGCTCATCTCGCCCTTGAATGTCATCGTCGGCCAGGTCAGGCCCGGCGGCACGCTCTCGACATCGCGGAACAATCGCGGGAAGCGGCCGATCTCGCTGGCCTTGTCCTGCTCGCCGCGCTCGACGATGAGGTCGTAGGTGTCGCGGCTGGCGATGACCTGCTGGGCGCCGTAGGCCGACGCGCCAAGCACGCGCACCGCGTGGTAGTGCGACAGCAGCACATACTTCACCGGCTTGTCGGTCACTTCGCGGATGCGGCGCAGCACCTCTTGCGCCATCGCCGGCGTGGCCTGCGTGTCGACGACCATCACGGCATCGTCGCCGACGAAGACGCCCGTGTTCGGATCGCCCTCGGCGGTGAAGGCGTAAGCGTTCTTCGACAACTGCTCGAAGCTGATCTTCTTTTCTTCGAGGTCTGCCTGCGACGCAAAGGCTTTGCTCATGCGGACTCCAATCGACAATGTTGCGTAGGGCGAATCTGAACCTTGATCTTAATCAAGTTGTTCAATAAAGTCTAATGCATTCAGCTAATCGGAACTGAATTGAACAGCAACCGCACCCCGCAGCAGCGCGGCATCCAGAGCATCGAGGTCGGCGGCCAGCTGCTGCTGGCACTCGCCCACCACGGTCGGCCGATGGCGCTGAAGGATCTGGCGCGCGAGGCCGGTATGGCGCCGGCCAAGGCCCACCCGTACCTGGTGAGCTTCGGCAAGCTCGGGCTGGTCGAGCAGGACGCCGGCTCGGGGCGCTACGGCCTCGGGCCGCTGGCGCTGCAGCTGGGCCTGCTGAGCCTGCAGCAGTTCGACCCGGTGCGGCTGGCGACGCCGCGCATCGCCGAGCTGGCGCAGGCTATCGGCCACACCGTGGCGCTCGCCGTCTGGGGCAACCGCGGGCCGACGATCGTGCGCGTCGAGGAGGCGCCGACGCTGGTGCACGTGGACATGCGCCACGGCACGGTGATGAGCCTGCGCGACACGGCATCGGGCCGCCTCTTCGCAGCTTTCCTGCCGCGCGAGACGGTGCAGGCGGCGCTGGCGGCGGATGCGATGCACGAGATGCGCGGCGACACGCCGACGGCGCACGACGCCGCGTTCCAGCGCGAACTCGACGAGGTGCGCGCGCTGGGTCTGTGCCGCGTCGACGAGACGGCGGTGCCGGGCGTCAGTGCGATCTCGGCGCCGGTGTTCGACGACAGCGGCTCGATCGTGCTCGCCGTCACGGCGATCGGCCTGACGCCGGTGTTCGACACGCGGCCCGACGGCGCGCTCGCGACGGCGCTGCGGCGCTGCGCGCAGGAATTGTCCGAGCGGCTCGGCGCGCGCGCAGCGGCCTGAAGCGGCGCCGCGTCAGTCGCCGACGGCGACGTCGCTCGAGGTTTCCTCGAGCGCGCTGGCCAGCACCTTGTCGACGCGCTTGCCGTCGAGGTCGACGACCTCGAAGCGCCAGCCGCCCCACTCGACGGCATCCGCCGTGTTCGGCAGCCGCCCGAGCAGCAGCATGATCATGCCGGCCAGTGTGTTGTAGCGTCCGCGCTCCTCCTCGGGGAGGTCCTTCAGCGTGAGGCGGTCCTTCAGCTCGGGCACCGGGATCAGGCCGTCGAGCAGCCAGCTGCCGTCGGTGCGCTGCACGGCCCAGGCATCGTCGGCGGACTCGGTGCTGAACTCGCCGGTGATCGCCTCGAGCACGTCGCGCACCGTGATCACGCCCTGCACCTCGCCGTATTCGTCGACGACGAACACCAGCCGCGCACTCGCGGCGCGAAAGCTCTCGAGCAGCCCCATGCCCGACAGCGTCTCGGGCACGAACACAGGCGGCTCGAGGCTCTCGGTCAGCGACAGCTCGCGCCCCTGCAGCGCCTGCTGCAGCAGCGTCTGCGCCGAGACGATGCCCAGCACGTCGTCGAGGCCGCCGCGACACACGGGGTAGCGCGAGTGCTCCTGGTCGGCGATCGTGCGCAGCACGTCATCGCGCGGCGCGGCGGCGTCGAGCCAGGTGACCTCGGCGCGCGGCACCATCATCGAGCCGATCTGGCGCTCGTCGAGGCGGAACACGTTGCGCACCATCTGGTGCTCGTGCGCCTCGATCACGCCGGCATCGAGCCCTTCTTCCAGGCTGGCGGCGATCTCTTCCTCGGTGACGGCGCGGCTCGGGCTGCCGCGGATGCCGAGCAATCGCAGCACGGCCTCCGTCGTGAAGGTGAGCAGCCGCACGAAGGGTCGCGCCAGCAGCGACAGCCACTCCATCGGCGGCGCGACGAGGCGCGCCACCGTCTCCGGGTACATCTGGCCGAGACGCTTGGGCACCAGCTCGCCGAAGATGATCGTGAGGAACGTGATGATGACGACGACGAGGCCGGTGGCGCTGAAGTGCGCGGCGCGCTCGCCGATGTCGAACACGCGCTGCGACCACGCCGCCAGCGGCTGGGCGAACGCTGCCTCGCCGACGATGCCGTTGAGCACGCCGATCGACGTGATGCCGATCTGCACCGTCGAGAGAAACTTGGTCGGGTTGTCGTGCAGATCGATCGCGGCGCCGACTCCCGCTTCGCCGGCCTCCTGCATCACCTGCAGCCGGACCTTGCGGCTCGCCGTAAGCGCCATCTCCGACATGGCGAACACACCGTTGAGCAGGATCAGGAAGGCGAGCAGCGCGACGTCCATGGGGGGCGCACCGGGCAGCGGGGCCGGTGCGCGACAGCGATGACACCGCAGCGTAGCAGAATGACCCCATGAACTACCTCGTCGGCGACGTTCAGGGCTGCTGCGACGCGCTGGAACACCTGCTCGCCGAGATCGGCTTCTCGCCGTCGCGCGACCACCTCTACATCCTCGGCGACCTGGTCAACCGCGGCACACAGTCGCTGGCGACGCTGCGCCGTCTGCAGGGGCTCGGCGGCGCAGCGACCAGCCTGCTCGGCAACCACGACCTGCACCTGCTGGCCGTCGCCAGCGGTGCGCGCGCGCCGCACTACAACGACACGCTCGACGACGTGCTCGGCGCGCCCGACCGCGAAGCGCTGCTGCACTGGCTGCGCCGTCAACGCATGGCCTGCCACGCGCACGGCTGGCTGATGGTGCACGCCGGCGTCGTGCCGCAATGGGACCTGCCGACGACGCTCGCACTCGCAGGCGAAGTCGAGGCGCTGCTGCAGGGCGACGGCCTCGCCAACTTCCTGCGAGTGATGTACGGCAACGAGACACTGCGCTGGGACAGCGCGCTGGCCGACACGGCGCGCCTGCGCTTCATCATCAACGTGCTGACGCGCGTGCGCTTCGTCACCGCCGACGGCACGCTCGACCTGTCGACCAAGGAAAGCGCGGCCAGCGCGCCGCCGGGGCTGTTCCCGTGGTTCGACGCGCCGGGTCGGCGCACGGCCGGAACGCCGATCGCGTTCGGTCACTGGTCGACGCTCGGCCTCGTCGAGCGCCCCGACCTGCTCGCGCTCGACACCGGCTGCGTGTGGGGCGGCAAGCTGACGGCGGTGCGCATCGACGGCAGCGCGCGCGAAGTGGTGCAGGTGGGGTGTGAACGCCAGCAGGAGCCGGGCGCTATCCTTCAGGGGTAGTTCTGGCGAGTCTTCGCACAGCGGACAGAGGAAGCGTGGCCGAGTGGTTTAAGGCACTGGTCTTGAAAACCAGCGACGGGCAACCGTCCGTGAGTTCGAATCTCACCGCTTCCGCCATCGTGCGGGCCCTCAAGCCACGCAGGTCCGGTTCTTCCCCGTGCGCTTGGCCTCGTAGAGCGCCTCGTCGGCGCGGTCGAGCGCCTGTTCGATGCTCTCGCCGGCGCGGTAGTGCGTCAGCCCCGCCGAGAAGGTGACGAAGACCTGCTCCTCGTCGTGCATGAACAGCGCCGCCGTCAATGCGCGCTGCATGCGCGTGAGCACTTCGCGGCCCTGCTCGATGGTCGCGTCGGGCAGCATCACGACGAACTCCTCGCCGCCGTAGCGGGCGACGGCGTCGGCCGGCCTCAGCTGCTGCTTGACGCGCTCGGCCAGCGCCTTCAGTGCCTGGTCGCCGGCGCCGTGGCCGAGGCGGTCATTGAGCTTCTTGAAGTTGTCGATGTCGAGCAGCGCAATCGCGATCGGCACGCCGTTGCGTTCGGCGCGTGCGCTCTCGGCCTCGAACACCTGCTGCAGGCCGCGGCGGTTGGCGATCTGCGTCAGCGGATCGGTCGAGACTTCGTCGGAGAGCTGGCGCAATTCGTCCTCGAGCATGCGCACGCGCTCGGCGAGTTCGGCGGCGCGCCCATGCTCGGCCTGCAGCCGCTGCTGCGTCTGGCCAACCATCTCGTGCATCGCGCGACTCTCGGCGACCATCTGGCGCACGGCGTCGGCCAGGCTCTCCAGCGAGTCGGCGCTTTCGACGACGTCGGCATGGCGGCCGACGCTCTCCTGGAACCGCCCGGTCTGCATGCCGAGCTCGCCGAGTTCGGCGAGCATCTGCTGGATATGGAGCTTCAGCGCGTCGCGCGCCTTCTGCCGCTCGTGCCGGAGCCCGCGCTGACGCTCGCGCGTCTCGCGCAGCAGCTCGCCGGCCGAGCGCAGCGCGCGCGCGGTCGGCTCCTCGGCCAGGCGCTCGCGCATCGCCTTGGACTGCCCCTGCGCCCAGCTGTCGTCCTCGGCGATCTCGGTCAGGCCGTCGGCGAGATCGCTGCACAGCACGCGCATCTGCTCGAACGCCTGCCGGCGCTGGCGCAGCAAGTGGCGCGCCTCGTCGCAGTCGCGCGCCAGCGCGTCGGCGAGTGCGCTCGTCGCGCCGCCGGCACCGACGCTCGCGAGCACGTCTTGCAGCGACGCGGCGAGCGCGCCGCCGCGCTGGGTGTCGACCGGGAGCGCGCACTGGACCGTGTCGCCGAGCGCCATGACGCTGGCCGACCACGGCGCGAGATCGGGCGCTTCTTCAGCGCGGGGCAGCGGCCGGGCCGTCGCGGCCTCGGCCTGCGGCGATTCGGGCGCGGCGTCTATCGGTGACCCGCCGCCTTCGGCCAGCGTCGCATCGTCGGCGTCGCCCTCCCAGCTCGCGACGAGTTGCGACAGACGGTGCTGCAGGCGCTGCGCGTCGCCGCGGCTGCCGGCGAGCACGCGTTGCACGCCATCCTTGCGGCGCGCGCGCGTCCACTGGCGGCTGCCGCGCTCGACGCCGGCGAGAAGTTGCTCGATCAGCGCAGCCCAGCCGTCGGCGCGCGCGCCGTCGTCGCCCGCCTGCGCGCCGAGCTGCTGCTCGGCCTGCTGCCAGCGCCCGCGCACAAACGACTGCACCAGCGTGTCGCGCGCGGCCTCGTCGCGCAGCAGCGCACCCGCCATGCGCTGCAGCAGCGGCAGCGCGCGCGCCGGCAGCACCGGCCGCGGCGCGATGCCCTGCTCCTCGTCGTAGGCGCGGGCAAAGTTCTCGGGCGTCGGTTCGAGCTTGGCCTGCGCGAGCCGGCGCAGCGCCGCCTTGGCGAGTTGCGCGGTTGGTGCGGAGGGCGGCGCGGCTGCATCGCGCAGCGGCATCGGGCGGGTCGACTCCATGACGTGATAAGGAGCGTTCAGCCAGGCCCGGCGGCGGCCTGCGGCGCGGCGTCGCCGTCAGCGGGCACGATCCACGGCGCCTTGCGCGGCAACACGGTCTGGCGCAGCCAGGCTTCGAGTTCGTCGGGAGGCAGCGGCTTGCTGAACAGGAAGCCCTGCATCACGCTGCAGCCGAGCCGGTGCAGCACGTCCATCTGGCGCAGCGTCTCGACGCCCTCGGCGACGACGCGCAGGCCCAGCGAGCGCGCCAGCGCGATGATGGCTGTGGCAATCGCCGCGCTCTGCGGCGTGATGCCGAGATCGCGGATGAACGAGCGGTCGACCTTGAGTTCGCTGATCGGCAGCGTCGTCAGATAGGCCAGGGACGAGTAGCCGGTACCGAAGTCGTCGATCGAGATCTCGACGCCGATCTCGTTGAGCCGGTGCAGCGACGGAATCACGTTCTGCAGATCCTTCATCAGGCCCGTCTCGGTGATCTCGAGCTCGATCGAATGGTGCGGCACGCCGTAGTGCGACACGGCATCGTGAATGTGCTCGACGAGGTCGGTGCGCTCGAAAAGCTGATTCGGCAGGTTGACGGCGATCGAGTCGGCGAAGCCGAAGCTCAGCTGCCAGGCCTTGGCCTGGCGCGCCGCCTGGCGGATCGCCCACTCCGACAGCGGAATGATCAGCCCCGACTCCTCGGCCAGCGGGATGAAGTCGCCCGGCGGAATCAGCTGGTCGCCGCGCTGCCAGCGCATCAGCGCCTCGACTCCGACCATCTTCGCGGCGCGCACGTCGACCTTGGGCTGGTAGTGCAGCACTAGCTCGTCGCGCTCGATCGCCTTGTGCAGCGCGCTCTCGAGCTCGAGCTTCTGGCGCCCGCGGCCGGCGAGCTGCGGGTGGTAGAGAGTCGCCGCGTTGCGACCCTGCGCCTTGACCGCGTACATCGCGACGTCGGAATTGCGCAGCAGATCGGCGACCGTCTCGCCGTCGCGCGGGTACAGCGCGATGCCGACGCTGGCCGTGACGAAGCAGTCCTGGCCGGTGACGTAGATCGGCTCGCGCATCAGGTCGATGATGCGGTTGGCGACGCGCTCGGCGTCGCGCTCGTCGGCCACTTCGGGCAGCAGCGCGACGAACTCGTCGCCGCCGAGCCGGCCGACGGCTTCGAGCAGGCGGTGCGAGCGCTGGCCGACGCCTTCGAGCGCGCCTTCGAGCACCATATCGCTGTGGCGCACGCAGCTGCGCAGGCGGCGCGCCACCTCGGTCAGCAGCTCGTCGCCGGCGGCGTGGCCGAGCGTGTCGTTGACGAGCTTGAAGCGGTCGAGGTCGATCAGCAGCACGGCGCACTGGTGGCCCAGGCGCCGCGCCTGCTCGAGCGCGCGCTCGGTGCGCCAGATCAGCTGGCGCCGGTTCGGCAGCCCGGTCAGCGTGTCGAAGTTCGCCAGGTGCCGGATCTGCTGATCGGCAACGCGACGGTCGGTCACGTCCTGCACGATGCCGGTGTAGCCGGCGACGACGCCGTGCTCGTTGAACTCGGGTTCGGCCTCGACGTGGATGATGCGCTGGCGCTGTCCCTCGGGCAGCTTGACCGTCACGTCGGCATACAGCACCGAGTTGTGCGCGACGATCTCGCGCACGAGGCGCAGGAACGAGCGGCGCTCGCCGCCCGGCACCATGCGCATCAGGCCGCGAAAGCCGAGCGACTTGTTCGGCGGGAACCCGAACACGCGCAGCGTCTCGACCGACAGCGCGAGCGACTTGGCCGACGCGCGCCAGTCGAAGCTGCCCATGCGCGCCAGATCCTGCGCGCGCGCCAGCTTGCTCTTGCTGCGCTCGAGCTCCTGGCGCGTGCGCGAGCTGCGCAGCAGGTACTGCAGCCGCCCCGCGAGCAGGCTCCACTGCGTCGACTTGACGAAGAAGTCGGTCGCGCCGGCCTCGTAGGCGCGCGTGATCGAGGCGTCGTCGTCGAGGCCGGTCAGCATCAGCACCGGCATCGACTCGAAGCCCGCCATTGCGCGCACCTCGCGGCAGGTCTGGAAGCCGTCGAGCCCCGGCATGATGGCGTCGAGCACGATCACGTCGGGCAGCCAGTCGCCGAGCAGGCGCAGCGCAGCTTCGCCGCTGGTCGCCTCGGTCACGTCGAAGCCGCGTTCGCGCAGCGCGGCCGAGGTGAGCAGCAGGTTGACCTCGTCGTCGTCGACGAGCAGCACCTTCGGCGCTTCGGCGCGGTCGTCGTCGATCGTGGCGGCGGGATTCATGCGCGCGCCGCCAGCTCATGCTTCAGAGCCTGGACGGTGCGGCCGATCTGCAGCGTCAGCGCGTCGAGCACGGCGTCGAGGCCGTCGGCGCGCGATTCGCGCACGCGCCGCTCGCAGTCGGCGCACAGCCGCGACAACTCCAGCGCGCCGATGCTCGCCGACGACGACTTCAGCGTGTGCGCCACGTGCGCCACCGCCTGCAGATCGCCGCTGGCGCGGCCCTGCTCGAGCTGCGGCACGAGCCGCCCGACCGAGACTTCGAAGGCGCGCAGTACCCGCTCGAGCAAGCCGGTCCTGCCGCCGGGATCGAGTTCGCGCAGCCGCGCCAGCGCCTGGGCGTCGAGCACCTCATCCGCCGAAGTGCCGGCATCGGCAACGCCGGCACGTACGCTTGACGAATGATCGGAATTCACCATGTTGACGCCATGACCGCCTTCGCGAGACCGGCGCCGCGCATCGTCGCGCCGCCCGCCCTGCATTGGCGTTGGATTCAGAATGTAGCAGTGGTGCACCTGCGTCAAGCCGCACCCTGCATGCACCGGCAGCATTGCACACATTCTCGACGCCGCCACCTTCGAGTTGTTTTCGGTGCGCGCTCGCGCGACTTGAGCGCAAGCGCGCACGCGGCGCGCGTGCAAGCCGTGTCTCTACAATGGTTTCCATGCATAGAGCCAGCGACCTGCTCACGGGCGGCCTGCGCCGCGGCGCGCTCGTCGTCGCCGCGCTGGCGTTCACGCTGGTGCTGGCCAGCCTCGTGTCATGGCGGCTCGGTACGCCGCCGTCGGAGCCGGCAGGGGCGGTCGACGGACCCCAGGGCCTCTGGCAGCTCGCGCTCGCCTGGCTCGCATTGGCACTCGTGCTGGCCTGCGTCGCGGCGCTCGGCGGTGCCAGCCTGGCGCGCCAGCGCGCCGATCGCGAGTTGCGCGCGGCGCGCCTCGATCGCCAGACGCTGGTCGAGTTGCTCGACGTCTGGCAGTGGCAGACCGACGACGCGCATCGCTTGCTGCGCCTGACGCCGCCGGCCACTGCGTCGCCGGCGTCCTGGAGCGCAGCTCAGGAGCCACCCGCGCCCGCATGGGAGCGTTTCGATGCCGGCTCGCCGCCGCCGGGCCCGCTGCGCGAGCGCCTGTGCGCCAAGGTCTCGATCGTCGACCTGCACGTCACGCGACGCGAAGCCGACGGCACGACGAGCCGCTGGCTGCTGCGCGGCGCGCCACGGTTCGACGGCCGCGGCCGCTTCATCGGCCACCTCGGCACGGCGCGGCCGCTCGAAGCCGGGCGCGATGCGGCGCCGATGCAGGCGCCGCCTGTCGACGACGCGGGCGACGCGGCGCGCGAGCAGGAGGCGTTCTCGTACACCGTGTCGCACGACCTGCGCGCGCCGCTGCGCGTCGTCGACGGCTTCGCGCGCATCCTCAAAGAGGACTACGGCGGCGCGCTCGACAAGACCGGCCACGACCATCTCGACCGCGTCCTCGGCGCTGCGGCGCGCATGAACAGCATGATCGACGCGCTGCTGAACCTGTCGCAACTGTCGTCGCGCCCGCTCGTGCGCCAGCCGGTCAACCTGTCGCAGCTCGCCGGCTTCGTCGTCGACGACCTGCGTCGCAGCGCACCCGAGCGCCGCGTCGACGTCCACATCGAGCCGGGCATGACGGCGCAGGGCGACCCGACGCTGCTGCGCATGGCGCTCGAGAACCTGCTGGGCAACGCCTGGAAATACACTGCCCGCACCGCCGAGCCGCGCATCGGCTTCGAGCGCACCGAGCACGACGGCGGCTGCGCCTACACGGTGCACGACAACGGCGCGGGCTTCGACATGCGCTTCGCCGACCGGCTGTTCAGCGTGTTCCAGCGCCTGCACAGCGCGAGCGACTTCGAGGGCACGGGCGTGGGTCTGGCCTCGGTGCGGCGCATCGTGCAGCGCCATCGCGGGGAAATCTGGGCCGAGTCCGAAGTCGGCCACGGAGCGCGATTTCACTTCACGCTGCGCGCCTGAGGCGCGCCGGCCCCCGAAGATTCCGGGCCGCCGCGCCGGGCCGCCCCAAGCATGGCCCAACCCTCTCGGAGGGTCGCTCGCCGTGCTCGGCGATCGGGGTGTCGTCAGGCCGCGGGGCGCGCCAGCAACTCGACGGCCTGCAGCATGCGCTCGGCCTGCTCGTCGAGCGTGCAGCCGTCGAGCTGCGCGGCGCGGCGCAGCTGCTCGAGCGCCGCGGCGCGGTCGACCGAATAGCGGTGCATCAGCACGCCGACGGCCATCGCGACCGTCTGCACCAGCGCGTCGCCGTTCAGGCCGCTGCGCGGCACGGGCGCCGCAGCGGCGCGTTGCGCAAGGCTGCCGAACGCGGCCTCGACCGCCGGCACGATCTGGCGGATGTCGAGCGGCTTGACGAGGTAGGCGACGGCGCCGAGCGCCTTGACCTGCGCCACCGTCGCGTCGTCGGAGAACGCCGACAGGAACATGAACGGGACGCGGCAATGATCGCGCAGGTAGGCGGCGACGTCGAAACCGCTCTTGCCTTCCATGCGGATGTCGAGCAGCGCGAGGTCGGGCCGGTGCTCGCGCGCGAGCAGGATGGCGTCGTCGCCGTTGTCGGCGTCGATCACGCGGTAGCCGGCCTGCGACAGGCCGTGCGTGAGCGTCGCCAGCACGAGCCGGTCGTCGTCCACCACGAGGATCTTTCCTTTGTCGCCCACGTTGTGCCTCTCGCCGGGATTGTCGGCCATCGGGCGGCGCGCTGAAGTCACAACCGCGTCAGGTACGTCACGCCGGGCGGGCGCAGCGCGATCGTCGTGACGACGCGAGCGCCATCCTGCTCGATCGCGAGCGCCGCACTGCGCCGCGGCAGCAGCGCACGCACCAGGCCGAGGCCCGAAACGCCGCCGGGCACGCGCGCGAGGTCGAAGCCGGCGGGCAGGCGCCCGGCGTTCTCGATCACGATGCGCACGCCGTCGGCATCGAATTGCAGCGTACAGCGGATCGCCGCGCCGGCGTCGCTGTGCTTGACGGCGTTGTTCAGCAGCTCGTTGAGCGTCAGCGCGATCGGGATCGATTCGGCCTCGGGCAGCGCCCAGCGATGCGCGTCGTCGGCGCCCTCGACCCTCTGCTCGATATCGCGCCCGAAGGTGCGCCGCACCGCGCCGGCAATCGCGTCGACGACGCTCCTGACGCGCAGCGGCCCCGCCGCGCCGACCTGCAGCCCGTAGACCTGCGCAATCGCCTGCACCTGGCCGCCAACGTCGGCGAGGATCGGCGCCACCTCGGGCCGGCGCGCCGCCGCCTGCTGCAGCAGCCCGGCCACGCCCTGCAGGTTGTTCTTGATGCGGTGGTGCACTTCCTTGACCAGCATCTCGCGCTGCGCGATCGCGGCTTCGAGCCGGGCCTGCTCGGCGGCGCGCTGTTCGGTGACATCGGTGGCGACCAGCAACAACTGCTCGGCGACGCTGCCCGAGGCCGCCAGCGGCAGCATGCGCGCGTCCCACACGCGCAGCGCCACGCCGTCGCCGACGCGGTATTCGTGACGCGTGCCGAGCGCCGCGGCGCAGGCCGCGCGCATCTCGTCGCACATGCGCCCTGCCAGCTCGGGCTCGAACAACTCGGCCGGCTCGCGGCCGATCACCTGCGCGGCCGGCCGCCCGGTCAGCGCCTCGACCGCCGGATTGGCCTGCAGCACCTGCAGCGTCGCCGCGTCGTGCAGCGTGATCGCCAGCGGCGCCATCTCGATGATGCGCTGCAACGATACCTGCGCCTCGGCGATGCGCACCTCGGCCTGACGGCGCCGATCGATGTCGAGCAGCGCGTAGGTCAGCTCGCGTCCGCCCTGCTGCTGCAGCGTCACAACGGCGTTGCCGGCGATCCAGAACTCGCGCGCGTCGCGCGCCTTGACGCGACATTCGAAGGTCGCGGCCTGGCCTTCGACGAGTTCGTCGAGGTAGTGCGTGCGGCGGAACGGGTGATCCGGCTCGGGTGTGGCGACGGTGGCAAGCGGCCGGCCGATGAAGTCGGCCAGCTCGCCCGCAAACATGCGGCGCGCCGAGCGGTTCATCCACGCGATGCCGTCGCGGCCGACGGTGACGATGCCCACCAGCACCGAGTCGAGCATCGCGCGCGTGCGGTCGGCCTGCCGCAGCAGCGACGCCTCGGCGTATTCGCGCTCGCGCGCCAGTGCCTCGAGCCGCGTCTGCTGAGACTTCAGCCGCGTGATGTCGCTGAGCATGCCGACCGCCTCGCCGGGCGCGCCCAGCACGCGCTCGCTGCGCACGACGAGCGACCACCATTTCTGCGCGTCGCCGCTGCGCTGCGCCTGGAACTCGGCTTCGAACGGCTGACCGTCGGCGATCGCCTGCACCAGCGCATCGACGGTGTCGCGCACCGTGGGTACCTCGGCAAACAGCTCGCGCACGCTGCGGCCCATCGCAGCGCCGGCCTCGGCGCCGAGCATGCGCTCGAAGCGGTGGTTGCAGCGCACGACGTGCTCGCCGCGCAGATAGACGATGCCGGCCGGCGAGCTTTCGAGGATGGTGTCCAGCTCGCGCAGCAACTGCTCGTTGTGCAGCCGCGCCTGCTGCTGATCAGTCACGTCGAGCGTGACGACCGAGAGCGTGCGCTTGCCCGACGCGAGCTGCCCGGGCTCGACCCGCGTCAGCAGCCAGCGCAGCCCCAGCTCGGGGTGACGCACGGCGTAGCGCTGCTCGGCGCGCTCGCCGCTGCGCAGCGCCCGCTGCACCGCGTCGTAGGCTGGCAGCGTCTCGCCGACGACCATCTCGCGGCCTATGGCATGCAGGCCGCCGTTGCGCGACAGCCCCGGAGCCTCGGGCGGCGGACGCAGCGCCGGGCCGGCGCTCATCCAGCCCGATTCGCGGAACGTCGCGACGCCGACGCCGGCGGTCTCGGCCATCGCTCCGATCTGCAGCCGTGCGAGGTCGCGTTCCTCCTCGACGCTCAAGTCGTCGACGGCGGCCATGTAGCGGCGCTGGCCGGTCGGCGTCTTGTAGCAGCGCACGATGGCGCGCAGCCGGCGCGACGCCCCGCCGGCGGCATCGAGCCAGGCCGAGCGCTCCAGCGGCGCGGCGCCGGGCTCGAGCAGCGGGCTCGGCGCGCCGCCTTCCCAACCGAGCAGTTCCTGAACGCGCGGCGTCGCCTCGGCCAGCGTGACGGGCAGCGCGCCGACCAATGCCTCGAAGGCCGGGTTGGTGCGCAGCAGCAGGCCGGCGTCGTCGAACAGCAGCATGCCCGAGCGCGCGATGTCGAACCACTGGTCGAGGTCGCGCGCCGAGCGGTCGGCCTGCTCGCGCGCGGCGTGCTCGGGCGTGCCGTCCTGCAGCACCGAGAGGTAGAGCACGCCGCCGCCGGCGTCGGCAATCTCGCGGCGCGCGGCGCGGAACCAGCGTGTGCGTCCGGCAGCATCGACCAGGCGCTGATCGACGAGCGGCGCCATCCGGCCATCGGTGCTCGCGGCGTGTCGGCGTCGGCGCTCGATGCTGCGCTCGCGGTCGTCGGGCGGCTGCAATTGCACCGGATCGGAGCCGATCAGGCGCTCGCGCGGGTAGCCGGTGAACTGGACGAAGGCGTCGTTGACGGCGACGAGGCGGTGCGTCTCGTCCTGCACCGTGGTCGGGAACGGCGAGTCCCAGAACATGCCGACGAGTTCGCGCATCGCGGCGCCGGTGGCGTCGCCGGTGGCGTCGGTCGTCGGAGGTTGCGTCGTGTCCATCGTCGGTCCGCTGCCCGCGCCGGGCGGCGGCCCGAGCGCGAGTGTACGCACGCGCCGGCGCCCGCGCGCTACTCGATCTGCGATGCGTTGGCGAGCGCGCGCAGCAATGCGCGGTTGATCTCGGCCGCGCCCATCAGCAACGCCTCGGCGGACTCGCGGATGTCGAACAGCGACTCCGACTCGACTGCCAGCATCAGGTTCACGTATGGCAAGTAAGGCCCGCTGCCCTCGGCCAGCGCGTCGCGCACGCGATCGGGCACGGGGATCGTCTTCATCAGGTCAGCGAACGGCTCGCCCATCATCTTGTCGAGCAGCGAGAACACGCCGCAGATGAACAGCTCGTTGCGCATCTCCTCGTCGCCGCTGCTGCGCGCCAACTCCTCCATCAGCAGGCCGCGCCGCACCGCGGCGTACATCACCGGGCGCAGGTTGACGTCCTTGCCGGCGGTGGCCAGCAGCAGCGCGAGCCAGCGCTTGAGCTTCTTGTAGCCCAGCAGCAGGATGGCGTGGCGAAACGAGTTGATCTCGACGCGCAGGCCGAACGCCGGCGAGTTGATGTAGCGCATCAGCTTGAAGGCGAGCGTCGGGTCGCGGCGCAGCGTGTTGTCGAGCTTTTCGACCGGCTCTTCGGCGTCGAGTCGCTGCATCAGCTCGACGATGACCTGCAGGTCGTGTTGCGTCTTCTTGCGCCCGGGCTGCGTCGCCGCGTCGTCCATCGGCCAGCCGAGCACGGCGACGGCGCCGCGCTGGAAGCTCGCTTCCATGTCGGCGAGCGTTCGCACGCCCGACTGGATGTGCGGGATCGTTCGCGCGGCCGCGCCGGCCGGCGCAACGCCGGCCGCGCGACGATCGTCCTCGATGTCGATGATCGACTGCGCAAAGCACGGCAGCACGTCGGGCGGCAGCTCGCTGGCCGGGCGGCCGCGCAGCAGCAGCGCATTGCCGTTGGCGCGCAGCGCCTGCAGCGCAGCGACGTGCGCGGCGTCCGACGCCATGAAGCTCGGTACCTCGATCATCACGTTGGCGCTCGGCTTGGCGTTCAGCAGGTCGCGCAGCAGGCTCTCGCTCAACAGGTTCAGCGCGACCTTGCCGCCGCCCTCGGGCCAGACGCCGCCGACCATCTGCAGGAGTTGCCCCGCATCGAGCGGCGCATCGGGGCGCAACGCGAACACCGTCAGCCGCGTCGCGACGACGTTGCGGTTGCGATCGATCATCGGCGAGTAGCCGAGCGCGATCTGGTCGAGGATGCCGGTTTCGGTCACGGTCACGGTGGGTCCTGCGTGGGCGTCAGCTGAGGTAGGTGAACAGCGACATGCGCTGCACCAGCGCATACGACTTCAGCGCGGCATCGTAGCTCGTTTGCTGGTTCTGGAACTCGGACAGGGCCCGCACCATGTCCAGATCCTCGGCGTTGGATCGCTCCGTCCTCGCCGCCACCTCGTCGTCGGCGAGCCGACCGGCGACGCCGTCGATGCGGTTGAGCACTTCGCCGGCCTCGCTGCGGGCGAGCTGCACGCGGCCGAGCACGGCATCGAGATCCTGCAGCGCGGCGGCATTCGTCGTCGCGATTGCCGCCTGCGTGCGCCCCGTCGTCTCGAGGTCGGTGGCGGCGTCGCCAAGCAGCTTGAAGACATCCGGGGTGGCGAGCCAGATGGCCTGCCCGTCGGCATTGAGCGGCAGACCGTCGCGCGTTGCGGCCTGCGTCCGGCCTGCTTCGCCGTTGTAGCTCACGCCGCCGGCACCGTCGACGAAGGGCGGCGTCGCCGAACCCTGGCCGCCGAACAGATAGCCGCCCGAACCGTCGCCGCGGTTGGCCGCGGCCAGCAATTGCTCGCGCACGGCGCGGATCTGCTGCGCCAGCACCTTGCGCTCGGCATCGCTGTAGGAGCCGTTGCCGGCGGAGACGATGGCCTCGCGCGCCTGCTGCAGCAACTCGCCCCCTTCGCCGAGCGCACCTTCGATCTGCGTCATCGCGACGCGGCTGGCCTCGACGCCGCGCATCTCGCTTTGCGTGCGCTGCAGCGTGGCGAGCGCGCGTTCGGCGCGTGCCGCGGCCGTCGGGTCGTCGCTGGCGCGGTTGACGCGCTTCAAGCTCGTCAACCGCTCCTGAGATTCGCTGAGGGCGCGATGGCGCTGCGTCAGCGAGTCGATCGCGTTGTCGTAGGAATTGGCGGTGCTGATGCGCATCGTGTGAACCCCGGTATCGATCAGCGGGCCATCGTCTGCAGCAGCGTGTCGAACACGGCCTGCGCGACCTGGATCACCTTGGCCGCGGCCTGATAGGTCTGCTGGAACTGGATCAGGCGCGCCGCCTCCTCGTCGAGGTTGACGCCGCTGATGTCGGCGCGCGCCGTCTCGGCGTCGCCGGCGACTGCGGCGCTGATCGTGCTCGCCGCCTCGGCCGTCTGCACGCGCACGCCGATGTCGGCCATCGCGCTGGCGTAGGCGTCGGTGATCGACTCGCCCGTCGACAGCAGGCCGCCGGCCAGCCGCGAGCGGCCGATCAGGGCCTCGTCGCGCACGCCGAGCAGCGCCAGCGCGTTGCCGTTGTTGCTGGCAGAGTACTGCGTGGCACCGATCGCGACGCTGTCGTTCGTCTTCGGCGCGCCGTTCAGCTGCAGCTCCCAGCCGTTGACGGCGATCGGCTGCCCGGCGTTCCAGGTGCCGCTGGCGACGACGGCGTTGCCGGCGTCGAGCGCCTGCCAGGCGCCGCTGTCGTTGGTGAAGCGCACCGTGATCGGCGCCGTCGAATAGGTCGGCGACACGACGGCCAGCGATGCCACCGTCGCGCTGCCGGTGTTGGTCGCGCCCAGCGTGGCCGTGACCGGCGACGCGGCGGCAATGCCGCGCGGGTCGGCGAGGTCGCGCCGCATCGTCTGCATCGCCAACCCGACCGGGCGCAGCAGAAAGCGGTCGGCGGCGGCCGTAGCGCCGGTCACGGTGACGCTGATGCCGTCAATGGCGATGCCCGTCGTCGGTGCGCCCACTGCCGTGGCGACGCCGCCTTCGATACGATTGAGCTGGTACTGCCCCGGCACCGCCGTCGGCACCGAGCTGAACTCGGCGCCGTCGGCCAGCCGCGTGATTCGATAAGCGCCGGGCGTGGCGGAGTCGGCGCGCAGTTCGTAGTCGCTGGCCTGCAGGAAACGCGCATCGGCAATGCCGATTTGCACCGAAGCGCCGCCCGTGTTCGACGCCGCCGCGACCGCCTCGGGCGCACCGAGCGCGAACAACGCCGAGCCGGCGGCGGCCGGCTGCAGGAGGTTCAGGCCGAGCGCCTGCTGCTCGTTCATGCGCATGCCGATCACCGTCGCCATGCGGCCGAGCAGGTTGCGCGCGTCGACGAGATCCTCGCCCTGGAAACGCAACAGGCCGGCGATCGAGCCGGCGCCGAAGGCGGCGTCGGGAATCGCGCGCACGTTGGCGCCTTCGCGCAGACCGACATGCAGTTTGCTCGCGTCGTACGGGTCGGCGACGACGGTCAGCGGCGTCGCTGTGCCGGCGAGCACGATGTTCTGGCCGCCGGCGACGAACACGCTGACCGAGCCGTCGTCGGCCGCCACCGTCGAGACCTGCAGGTAGTCGGCGATGCGGCCGATGAGGCGGTCGCGCTCGTCGAGCATGTCGTTGGGCGCGTGGCCCGTGCCCTGCACGCCGGCGATCTGCTGGTTGATCGCCGCGAGCTGGCTCGCATAGCCGTTGACGGCCGTGATCGAGTTCTTCAGGTCGAGCGTGACGCCGGCCTGCAGTTGCGAGAACTGGTCATCGGCGCTGCGGAACCGCGCCGCCAGTTCGTCGGCGCGGGCCAGCACGACCTGCCGCGCCGAGAGGTCCTGCGGCCGGCTGGCGACGTCGCCGAAGGCGTTGAGCAGTTCGCCCGCTGCGTAGCCGATGCCGGCCTCGCCGGTACTGAACAGCGATTCGAGCCGCTCGAGCTGCGCGAGCCGCGCGGCGTCGCCCGCGGCGATCGAGCGCGTCGCAATCGCTTCGCGGCTGAGAAAGGCGTCGTGCGCGCGCGTGACGGTCTGGATGTCGACGCCGCGACCGATGAAGCCGCCGCCCGTGAACTGGCCGGTCGCCGTCGCAAGCTCGACTTGCTGGCGCGAGTAGCCGGCAACGCCGGAGTTGGCGATGTTGTTGCCCGTCGTCTGCAGCGCCGCGTAGTTGGCGTTCAGCGCGCGCGTGCCGATGTTGAGCAGGCTGTAGGTGGACATGGCTCGCCCTCGTCTCCCGCGTCAGGCGGTGGCGCGCTGCAGGCGCAGCGTCGTGTTGATGACGCGCGCGAGCTTGTCGGCATAGGCCGGGTCGGTGGCATAGCCGGCGCGCTGCAGGCCCTGCGCGAAAGTCTCGGCGGTGCCGCTGCCGCTCGTCGCCTGCCGGTACACGTTCTGGTAGCGCGGGCTGTCCTGAATCAGTTTCGCGTAGTCGCGGAACGAGGCCTCGTGGCTCTCGTACGCGCGGAACTTCGCCGTCACCTTGCGCGGTTGGCCGTTGACGTATTCCGTCGTCGTGATCTCGGCGACCGGCCCGTTCCAGCCCTTGCCGGCCTTGATGCCGAACAGGTTGTGCGACGGCGTGCCGTCGGTGTTGCGGATCTCGCGCTGGCCCCAGCCCGTCTCGTGCGCGGCCTGCGCGATCATGAACGCCGCCGGGATGCCGCTCTGCGCCTCGACAGCCTTGGCCGCTGCGTCGTGGCGGTGCACGAAGCCGGCTTGGCGCGTCGGGATCTTCGCGCTGGCGATGTCGGCCGTGGACGGCTTCGACACTGCCGCTGATGGTGCACCGAGCGTCGGCGCCCCGGCGCCGCCCATCTGGCGCTCGAGCTGGCGCGCGATCGCGTCGGCCAGCCCGCCGGGCAGGCCCGTCATCTTGTTGGCGAACTGGGTGTCGAGCAGTTCCGTGCCGAGCTGCGTGCCCGAGTTGTCGAGCATCCCCGACGCCATCGTTGCCTGGCGCATGCTCTTCATGATCTCGTTCATGAAGAGGGCCTCGAACTGCTTCGCGGCCTCGCGCACCGCCGTCTTCGGGTCGCGCGCGGCGGCCGAGCGCAGCGCATCGATCGAGCGCGTGTCGCTCGCGAGGCCGGCGGCGTTGGGCACGGCGGTCACGGTCAGATCACCTCGATCTCGGCGTTCAGCGCGCCGGCCGACTTCATCGCCTGCAGGATGGCGAGCAGATCCTGCGGCGTCGCGCCGAGCGCGTTGAGCGCCTTGACGACGTCGGCGAGCCGCGCGCCGGCCGGCAGCGAAACGAGCGAGCCCGCCTGCTGCGTGATCTGGATGTCGGCCTTCTCGGCGACGACGGTCTGGCCCTGCGACAGCGCGCCGGGCTGGCTGATCACGGGCGTCGAGCTGATCGTCACCGACAGGCTGCCGTGCGCCACGGCGCAGGCGGCCAGCGTGACCGACTGGTTCATCACGACGGAGCCGGTGCGCGCATTGATGACGACCTTGGCCGCCGGCGTCGCGAGGCGGATCTCCAGGTTCTCGACGTCGGCGAGGAAGGCGACCCGCGAGTTGGTGTCGGCCGGCATGCGAACGCGGATCGCACGGCCGTCGGCGGCCCACGCCGTGCCGTCGCCCATGCGCTCGTTGATCGCGCGCACGACGTCGCGCGCCATCGCATAGTCGCTGCTGTTGAGGTCGAGCTGCAGGTGCTCGCCCTGCGCCAGCGGCGTCGGCACGCTGCGTTCGACGGTAGCGCCGGCCGGCACGCGGCCCGCGCTCAGATGATTGACCTGCACCTTCGATCCGCCCTGCGACGCGCCGGCACCGCCGACGATCAGGTTGCCCTGCGCCAGCGCATAGATCTGGCCGTCGGCGCCCTTGAGCGGCGTCGCGATCAGCGTGCCGCCGCGCAGGCTCTTGGCATTGGCGAGCGACGACACGACGACGTCGAGTGCCTGGCCGGGTTGCGCGAACGGCGGCAGTTGCGCCGTGACCATGACGGCGGCGACGTTGCGCAACTGCATTGAGGTGCCGGGCGGCACCGTGATGCCCATCTGCTGCAGCATCGCGTTCAGGCTCTGCGTCGTGAACGGCGCCTGCGTCGTCTGGTCGCCGGTGCCGTCGAGGCCGACGACGAGGCCGTAGCCGACCAGCGGGTTGGAGCGCACGCCCTGCACCGCGGCCAGGTCCTTCAGGCGCGCGGCATGCGCCGGAGCGGGCCACCAGACGGCGGCGCTGGCGGCGAGCATCGCCAGCGCGACAGCGGCGCGCATCAGTCGATCGAGGGAGGTGTCGGGCAGCGGGGGCATGGTGGCGGCCATCGGTGGTGCCCCATTCTGTTCAGGCTCAGATCGGCAGAACGTTCAAAAAGAACCTCGCGAGCCAGCCTATTCCCTGCGCCTCGGCCTGCTGCCCGCGTCCGCGGTGCTCGATGCGCACGTTGGCGATCTGCGCCGACGCGACGCTGTTGCCGGGCTGGATCGCGCGCGGGTCCACTTGGCCCGAAAAGCGCAGCACGTCGACGTTGTGATTGACGCCGATCTGCTTTTCGCCGGCGATCACGAGGTGCCCGTTGGGCAGCACGTCGACGACCTGCGCCGTGATCGTGCCTGAGAAGTCGTTGCTGCTTTCGGTGCTGCCCTTGCCGGCGAAGGAGTTGGCCGAGGTGCCAGCGACGCCGGCGCGGTTGAACGAATTGGCCGACAGCAGCGGGAACGCCGTGATGCCGCCTTCGAGTTTGCCCGACTTGTCGACCGAGCTGGTCGACTTCTGGCTCGCGCTGACCTTCTCGACGATCTGGATCGTCAGCGTGTCGCCGACCAGCCGCGCACGGTGATCCTCGAACAGCGGCCGGTACTGCGAGGGCTGGAAGATGGCGCCGTTGTTGACCGTCTGCATCGGCGGCGCGGGCGGGCGCACCGAGGTCGGCTGCGCGATGTCGACCGGCGGCGGGCGGTTGAGCGTCTCGCAGCCGGCGAGCAAGGCGAGAGCGGCAAGCGCGAGGGCGAGCTTCATCGGGGCGCTCACAGTTGCGCGAGCTTTTGCAGCATCTGGTCCGAGGTCTGGATCGCCTTCGAGTTCATTTCGTAGGCGCGCTGCGTCTGGATCATCGAGACCAGCTCCTCGACGACGTTGACGTTGGAGGTCTCGACGTAGCCTTGCTGCAGGCTGCCCAGGCCGTTCTGGCCCGGCGTGCCGGCGTTCGGCATGCCCGAGGCGGCCGTCTCGGCGAACAGGTTCATGCCCTTGGGTTCGAGGCCGGCCGGGTTGACGAAGCCGACGAGCTGCAACTGGCCGACCGACTGCGGCTGCGACTGGCCGGGCATCACGACGCCGACCGTGCCGTCGGCGCCGATCGTCACACTCTGCGCGCCGGGCGGAATCGTGATGCCGGGCTGCACCGTGTAGCCGTTGTTGGTGACAAGCTGGCCTTGCGAGTCGACCTGGAACGCGCCGTCGCGCGTGTAGCCCGCCGTGCCGTCGGGCATCTGCACGGCGAAGAAGCCGTTGCCGCGCACCGCGATGTCGAGCGGGTTGCTGCTCTGCTGCAGGTTGCCTTGGCTGAAGATCCGCGCCGTGGCGACCGGGCGCACGCCCAGGCCGACCTGCAGGCCGGTCGGCAGCGTGGTCTGCTCCGAGCTGTTGGCGCCGGCCTGGCGCAGGTTCTGGTAGATCAAGTCCTCGAACACGACGTGGCCGCGCTTGAAGCCGTTGGTCGAAACGTTGGCGAGGTTGTGCGAGATGGTGTCCAGCTGAGTCTGCTGGGCCTCCATGCCGGTTTTCGAAATCCAGAGCGATCGGATCATGGTGCGTGTCCTCAGCCGTTGGGGGTGAGCAGCTTCGACGCCGCGCGCTCGTCGGCCTCGGCGGTCTGCAGCATCTTCATCTGCGCCTCGAACTGGCGCGCGGCGGCGATCATCGCCACCATCGTCTCGACCGGGCTGACGTTCGAGCCTTCGAGGGCGCCGTCCTGCACGCGCGCCGTCGGGTCGGCCGAGAGGTCGCCGTCGCGGGCGCGGAACAGGCCGTCGGCGCTGCGTTCGAGCGTTGCTTCGGGCGTCACGAGCTTCAACTTGCCGACCGAGCTGGTCTTGCCGTTGGGCGCCGTCGCGCTGATCGTGCCGTCGGCGCCGACGCCGATCTGGCTATTGGCGGGCACGCTGATCGGGCCTCCGTCGCCGAGCACGGTGAGGCCGCCGCGCGTGACGAGCAGGCCTTCGGCCGAGATATCGAGCGCGCCGGCGCGGGTGTAGGCCTCGGTGCCGTCGAGCCCCTGCACGGCGAGCCAGGCATTGCCCTTCATCGCCACGTCGAGGTTGCGGCCGGTCGCCGTGACGGCGCCGGGCGTCGCGTCGTGGCCGGGCGTGCTTTCGAGCGCATAGACGCGCGTGCTGGCGCCGCTGCCGTTGACGGGAACGGCGCGAAACGCCGCCAGCTCGGCGCGAAAGCCCACCGTCGACACATTGGCCAGGTTGTTGGCCAGCGTGTCCTGCCGCTGCAGGGTCGCCTTCGCGCCCGACATCGAGAGGTAGATCATGCGGTCCATCGCGCGCCCCTTTGCGACCTTCGATCGATCAGCGCAGGTTGACGATCGTCTGCATCAGCGAGTCCTGCGTCTTGATCGTCTGGGCATTGGCCTGGTAGACGCGCTGCGCCGTGATCATGTTGACCAGCTCGGCAGTCAGATCGACGTTGCTTTCTTCCAGCGAACCGGCCTGCAGCACGCCGAGGTTGCCGTTGCCCGGCACGCCGACGACGGGGTCGCCGCTGGCGAAGCTGCGCGTCCAGTTGTTGCCGCCCATCGGCTGCAGGCCGTTGGGGTTGCGGAAGGTGGCGATCTCGACTTGGCCCGCGGGCTTGGTCTGGCCGTTCGAGTAGCGCGCCGTGACGATCCCGTTGGACTCGATCGTGATGCCCGAAAGCTGGCCCGGTGCGTAGCCGTTCTGCGTCTGGTCGGTGACGCTGAAGGCCGAGCCGAACTGCGTGGCGTTGGTCAGGTCGAGCTGGATGCCGGGGATCGCCAGCGTCTGCGCGCCCGACGCGTTGGTCGCCGCCGGGATGTTGAGCGCCACCGCCGCGATCGGCGTCGTGGGATTGCCGCCGTTGGCCGGGAACGTCATCTGGATCGCCGTCGGCAGGCCGTTCACGTCGGGGTTCACGGGGCTGCCGTTGGCGGTGACGTAGACATTCCAGTTGGTCACACCGGCGACGTTGGTGTCGGCCTTCTGGAAGTAGTAGGTGAGCGCGACGTCCTGACCCTTGGCGTCGAACACCGTCATCGAAGTGGCGTTGTTGTACGTCGTCGGGTCGTTCAGCACGATGGGCGGCGTGCCGGCCAGGATTTGCGCCGCGGTCGGCGCCGTCTGCGCGAGGCGCGCATCGAGGTTGAATTCGAGGCGGATCGAGCCCGTGGCCTGCGGGTTGATGCCGGCGGTCGGCAACTGCAGCGGCACGGCCTGGCCGGGCTGGACGATGCCCGTACCGTCGGCCATGTAGCCCATCAGGCGCTGCTGCAGGTTGTTGACGATGTAGCCGTCGCGGTCGACCTTGAACTGGCCGTTGCGCGTGTACATGACGGGGTTGCGGCCGTCGCTGACCTGGAAGAAGCCCGAGCCGTTGATCGCCAGGTCCATCGGATTGCCGGTGGTCGTGATGTTGCCCTGCGTGAACTGCTGCGACACGGCGGCCAGGTTCACGCCGATGCCGATCGTGCTGGTGCCCGCGCCGTTCATCGACGAGGCGTACATGTCGGCGAACTCGGCGCGCGCAGCCTTCGCGCCGAAGGTGCTGGCGTTGGCGACGTTGTTGCCGATCACCTCGAGGTTGCGGCTGGCGGCGTTGAGGCCGGAGAGACCTTGCTGGAAGCTCATGGCTCTGTTCCTTGGTGGGTATCAGTTGAACGCCTTGACGGCGCTGTAGTCGACGGTGCCCGACTGCGCGAGGTCGAGCGTGAGCGTCGTGCCGCCCGCGTTGACCGACGCGACGCGATCGAGCATCAGCGGCGTGACTTCGACCGCCTTGGCGCCCGAGGTGGCCGTGACGCGGAAGCGCGTGCCGGCATTGGCTTCGATGCCGGCGGCGTTCCAGTCGAAGCTGTGCACGCCGGAGCTCGCAGCGCCGAGGTTCTGCGTGCCGATGACCTGGCCGCTGGCGCTGAGGATCTCGACCTTGACGCTGTCGGCCGGCGCGGCGAGCTCGAAGCCGCCGTAGCCCTTGCCCTCGGCGATCGTCAGCGCGCTGCCCTTGACGGTGACGTAGCGCCCGACCAGCGACGCGCCCTGCAGCGCCTGCATCTGCACAAACTGCGACGACAGGCCCTCGATCGTCGTGTTGAGCTTGGCGATGCCCGTCACCGTGTTGATCTGCGCCATCTGGCTCGTCACCTCGGCGTTGTCCATCGGGTTGAGCGGATCCTGGTTCTTCATCTGCGCGACCAGCAGCTTGAGGAAGCGGTCGGCGCTGCCGGCCTCGTTGGCGCCGGCAGTGGACGCGGCCGACGACTGGCCGTAGGTGTTGGTCTGGCTCAGCGGATTGATCGTGGCGACCATGAGGCGTCCTCAGCGGTCGTGCGTCACTGGCCGAGCTGCAGCGTCTTCTGCAGCAGCGTCTTGGCCGTGTTCATCACTTCGACGTTGTTCTGGTACGAGCGCGACGCCGAGATCATGTTGACCATCTCCTCGACGGCGTTGACGTTGCTGTAGGTGACGTAGCCGTCGCCGTCGGCCTGCGGATGCTTCGGGTCGTGCACGCGACGCCCGGGCGTCTGGTCTTCGCTGACGTTGCTCACGGTCACGCCAGCGGCGCCGACCTGCCCCATCAGCTGCGTCTGGAACATGACCTGGCGCGCCTTGTAGGCCTGGCCGTCGGGGCCGGCGACGGTGTCGGCGTTGGCCAGGTTCGACGCGACGACGTTGAGGCGCTGCGACTGCGCGCTGACCGCGCTGCCGGCGACGTTGAAGATCTGGAACATCGACACGGGCGTTCTCCTTACTGGCCGGTGATCGCGCTCAGCACGGTCCGCACGTTGCCGTTGATGAAGCGCAGCGTCGCTTCGTAGCGCACCGAGTTGTCGGCGAAGTTGGCGCGCTCGCGGTCCATGTCGACCGTGTTGCGGTCGAGGTTGGTCTGGCTCGGCGTCGCGTAGACGAGGTTCGCCTCGCTGCGCGCCGCGGGGCCGGCGCCGAGGTGCGCCGCGTGGCTGGCCGCCGGCGTCACGGGGCCGGCGCCGCTGCCGGCAGAACCCGTGGCCTGCTTCAGCGCCTGCGCGAAGTTCAGGTCGCGCGCCACGTAGCCGGGCGTGTCGGCGTTGGCGATATTGCTGGCGATCAGTCGCTGACGCTCGGCGCGCAGCATCAAGGCTTGCGCATTGAAGTCCAGCGATTCGGTCAGGCGGTTCATCATGCTGCGGTTCCCGGTGGCAAAGCCTTTGGGGGCGTTGTCGGCGATTGTGGGCAGCACCGCGCCGGACATTAGCGGGATAAGCGGGCCGATTGCCGCCCTGTTCGCCCCGCCGCGGCGCGCCGCCGGCGCATAGAGTGACGGCGTGAAGATGTCTTTGCCCCTGCTCTCGTGGTGCTGCGCGCTGATGGCGCTGACGGTGCCGGCCTCGCTGCCGCTCGCGGCTGCGGCCCCCGAGGGCGCTGCGCTCGATGACGCGCTCGCCGACGAGGTGCGCCGCATCGCCGGCGCGGGCACGCGCGCAGCAGCGCCGGGCGCCCGCGTCGAGATCGAGGTCGGCCGGCTCGACCCGCGCCTCAAGCTCGCGCCCTGCGCTGAGGTGCAACCGTATCTGCCGGCACAGACGCGGCTGTGGGGCCGCACGCGCATCGGCCTGCGCTGCGTGCAGGGCCCGGCGCGCTGGAACGTCTACCTGCCGATCACGGTGAAAGTGCACGCGCTCGCCTGGGTCGCCGCCGCGGCGTTGCCCGCCGGCAGCGCGCTCGGCGCGGCCGACCTGCGCGAAGCCGAGATCGACTGGGCCGAGGAGCCGGGCGCCGCCTACGCGCAGGCCGAGGCCTTGATCGGCCGCACGCTGGCGCGGCCGCTGGCGGCTGGCGCGGGAGTGCGTGCACCGCACCTCAAGCCGCGCGTCTGGTTCGCCGCCGGCGACACGGTGCGCATCACAACCGCCGGCAACGGCTTCGCCGTCGCCGGCCACGGCGAGGCGCTGACGCCGGGCGTCGAAGGTCGGCCAGCGCGGGTGCGCACCCAAGCCGGGCGCGTCGTCAGCGCCGAGCCGGTCGGCGAGCGCCGGGTCGAGTTGACACTATGAAACAGCTTCGCCGCACCACCCCCGCGGGCGGGCACCGAGATCCGATTAAAGTCCGCCGGCCGGACGCCGATACACCGTGCATGTTGATGGGGCTGCCGCCGTGCCGCCCCTCTGGAGAACGCCACCATGAAGATCGGAAATCCTGACGCCAAGGGTCCGCTCGCCCCGGTCACGACTTCGCGCACGCCGGCAGCCGGTACGAGCAAAACCGACGCCGCGGCGAACACCGCCGTCACCGGCGCCGAGGCCAGCGCCAAGGTCAAGCTGTCGGAAGCGGCGACCGGCCTGGTCGGCCAGCCGGCCGACGCCGAGTTCGATGCCGCCAAGGTGGCGCGCATCGCACAGTCGATCGCCGACGGCAAGTACCGCATCAACGCCGAAGTGATCGCCGACAAGCTGATCGCCAACGCGCAGGAACTGCTCGGCAAGAAGCAGTGAAGCCGTCGGGCGCAGCCATGACGGATCTCGAGAAACCGCTGCTCGCCGTCGAGGCCGGCCTCGCCGCGCTCGGCGACGCGCTGTGCCGCCGCGACAGCGCGGCCATCGAGCGCCACGCCAGCGAACTGCACCGCGCCCTGGCGCACGCCGTCGAGCACTTCGGCGCCGCGGCGCGCCACGGCAGGATCCCGCCCGAGCTGCGCCAGCGGCTGACGGTCGCCGCCGGCCAGGTCGCGGCGCAGCGCGAAGCGCTGGCGCGCGCAATGGCGGCGCTGGATCGGGCGATTGATGTGTTGTTGCCGCGGGATCCGGCGACGTTGTATGGGGCGCACGGGGCCGCGGAGCGGCAGGCGCGCGGCGGGGCGATTCAGGCCTGACGCTTCGCGACGGACGACAGAACCGAAGACAAAGGGCGCCGCATGCGGCGCCCTTGTGCTTTGTGTGGCTCCACCTTAATGGAGCGCCCGCCAATAGATCCGCCTCCATTGAGCGGCGACACTGGTCGGTTCCGGTATGGGAGGACTGATCCGTGACTTGTCCGATTTCTGGATCAACGCGTGCTTCCCGTCTGCAGTCTCGAGAATCACGGGCCGACTGGCAAGTGCATCGCCCAGGAAGATGCCTGCAACAAAGTACGTGTTGCCGCCAATCACTCTCGGTACGGCCCCGCCGTTGGAGCCGCTGAGCGCGAAGAACCAGCTACTGCCGCCCGGATCGCACGCCACGTTGGTCGGCACGTTGACAGTGAATGCCAGCGTCCCGCCGGTGGTCAACGCTGGGGTGGTCGTCATCCGTCCGTACTGCAACCGCGTGTCGTTCGGCATGTCGATGTACCAGCCGCGCTTGGATGCCACGTCGACCGGATGAGCCGTCGCGGAGTAGCTGTTCGTCCCGGCATCGTGGGTGAACGACTGGCACACGAAGTCGGCAGACCCGCCCCCTGCCGGGCAGGTCGAGCCGTTCGAGCCGCGAATGTTCGGCGTCGTCGGGCTTGCGACACTGGTGTCGTCGAGGATGCCGTACATCGTTTGCATTTGGGTCGCCCATCGATTGACGCCAGCGTTGCCGGGCACGTCCTCGTCGGCCAAGTAGCGACCCGTCCCGGCGTAGACGAAATACTTGACGCTGCTTCCGGAGACCGGCCCGACCTGCACCGGCGCCGTGACGGCTTGCGTGTTACCCGCGCCATCGGTCAGGACCGCGATTCTCGCGGCCAAGCTGTTGTCGGCTGCGTCCAGGTCGATTCGCCACACGTTGCCGGCGAGGTCGCCACCGAACACATAACGGACGACGGCATCGGCCGGCGTGTTCGCCAGCCGCGACAGATGCGCCAAGCCGGATGGGCTCGCTGCCGAGCCAACGCCGGTACGAATAGTCTTTTCGACGGCTCCGGTGGACGGATTCAGCACCCAGACATAGCCCTGTCCGTCACCGCCCAGCGCCGCGCCGTTGTCGTAGCCCGAGGCCACGACGACACGCCAACCTGCAGACGTATTCACGATCAGCGGCGTGCCGAACGAATAGCCCATGTTCGTCGGCTTGATTTCCCACTTCGCCTTGGCCGCAACGTCGGCTTCCGTCGCAGCTGCATAGTCGGAGATGTCGAGCGCGTAGTAGCCGGCGCCGCCCTTGCCAAGCCCGCCGACCAGGATGCGGGTCATCGCCCCCGCACCTGTGATCGCGGCCGTGGCGGGCGTGCCGTCGACGTAATAGCGATGCGCGTAGTTCGGTGTCGAGAGGGCCGCCAGATTCGGGTGAACAAGGCGCGGCACGTAGGCCCAGAGCTCCTGACCCCGGGTCGTAGCGCTGGCCGCCACACGGCCGTCGAAGGCATGAAGCATGCCGTCGTTCGCCGCCTGGAAGACGATGGGCACGCCGTCGCCATAGGTCACGACGGTCGGCTCGGCGTTGACGAGGTCGCCGAGCAGGTGCGCGCGGGTGCGATAAGTCGTTCCTTCGCCAGTGCGAACGCCGCGCACATAGTCGATGACGCCGACCGTCAGGCTGGCCGGCGTGCCGGCGAAGTTGGCGCCCGTGAACGGCTGGCCCGTAGATCCGTTGAAGGATGCGATCTTGCGATTCGCCAGCGCCAAGGCGTTGAGCCGGTCACGCGCCGACCAGTGAGCCGCGCCGATCGGTAGGCCCGTGGTGGTGTCGAGCGAGAACGCTTCCAGGTCGCCGTACCACGAGCCGGAGTTGTAGCTCGGCGCATAGCTGATGTTGTTGACCGTGATCTGTGCGTTGGCCACGGCCACGGCAGCCGATGCGGCGTCTTTCGCGAAGGCGTCGGTCAATGCGCTCTGGAACGCCGACGTAAGCGAAGGGCCGTCGTCGGCCGTCAGAAAGCGACCGCCGCCCTGCGCAGCCGCGTTGATCAGCAGCGGGTCGTTCCTGACCTGCGTGTCGGCAAAGCCGATCGTGTAGGTCAGCAGGTTGTTCTTCTTGATCCGCGGCGGCGTGACGGTCAGGTCGGGTCGCAGGTCGATGTCGAAAAGCGCCTTTGCGACGTCGTCCAGGTAGTCGGAACCCTGGGATTCGTACTGCCTTGCCGTCTTGCGATCGTAAGAACCCGTGCAGGCCGATGCATTGGCACCGCTGCAATCACGATCGTAGTCGTGCAGGTACGTATTGTTGTTGAAAGAACGATCGCCCTGCGGCCGGCCGTCCGTCATCAGGAAGGCGTACGAACGCTGGCAGGTGTACTGAATCGGTCGCGGATCCGATGCCGCACTGGAGCAAGAGTTCCACCCGGCCAGACAGGCTGCACGGTTGTCGTCTGTTCCGTTCAAGCGCAACAAGTTGTTAATGCTGACTGTTCCGTTGGCGGTGATCACATTCCCGTCATACCCTGTAGAGAAGTACCGCCCAATATCAGCCAACGTCGTGGCAAGCGGTGTGGCTCCGCTGGGCGTCAGACCGTCGATGCTGGTCTTGAACGTCGTCTTGCCGATGGTCGTCGACGTGCTGGTGTTGATTGGATCGACCAGATCCTTCATCGTGGAAAGAAGCCGCCCTCCGTTGCCGCTGTTGTACGTACTCAGCCCGATCCGCACGGTCGCACGCCCGCTTCCGGTCGTATTGATGGGCAACCCATCGACAACAGTCTTTGCCGACGTCTTGGCAATCTCCATGCGGGTGTCGACCGATCCCACGGTCAACCGCTTGCGGCCCGACCATCCCGAGACCGGTCCGTCGAAGTTGCCGAAGTACCAGTTCAGAAAGTGGCCGGTGTAGTCGGCGTCGAGATAGCTGCTCGGCGAATTCGGCTCGCCCAGCAACCGCGCCGCGTAGATGCCGTTGTTGTCGAAACAGCGGCCGTTCGTGCTGTCGAGCGTGATGTGGCGGTACGTGTTTCCGCTGTAAGTAAATCGAGGAACACCCGAAACGCCGCCCACCGTACCGATGTTGATGTCGATGCTCGCCCCCGACGCGATAGTGCGATTCGCCGCGCAGGTAATAGGGTAGGTTGCGGTGGCGTTGTACGGGGCAGTCGGAACGATGTTGCTCATCGATCCCGAATTGTCGATCATGAACATCATGTTCGGCGGCACGTTGTTCTTCACCGCCAACGGAACGTCGCTGATCGTCTGCGACAGGGCAGCGCCCGCAGTCAAGGCCAGCAGTGACAACGCGACAGGCCACTTCGCGACTCGCAGGGCCAGACTCTTGATCTTCATTCGCATGTTCATCCCCCTAAGCTCCTGCTACGGCTTCTCACGACGAAGCCGGTCCCGAGACCATTGCCTCGAACCAGCCCTCGGTGCCACGCGGTCCGCGAACCCGCATCAGGACTCGATAGCGCAACGCGATGCTCGTTGCCGACAGCGCCGACACGCTCGGTTCGTACTCGCACTTGGCGCGGATGTCGGTGATGTCGGTCATGGTCGGATTGCTGGAGCACATCCGCTCGATGTGGAACTGGATCCGGTAGTTGCCTTGGTCGAGCGAACAGTCCGCGATTACGGCGCCGTCGGGGCCGACGCAGACGACGTTGTCCCAGTTGATCGCCGTCGGGATGCCTCGGGCGTCGACTGCCGCCTGCTGCACCGCGAAGTAGCGGTTGTTGACGTTCGTGTTGCCCGCGCCGCCGGCCACGATGCCGGCCAGCGTGTTGACGGCGTCGGTCAATGCGCGGTCGGAGGCCTGCACCGCGGCCTGTTGGAACGAGTAGTTGCCGGAGATCACGTTCCCGGTATCCGCCGCGCGCATCACGCCGAGGCCGGCCAGCAGCATCAGCGTGAGCACGATCAGGACGACGAACAGGACCATGCCGCGGCTGCGGCTGGGGCCAACGAGGCCGCGCAGTCGCCGGTAAGAAATCGGACGCATCGGGCCCATCAGTTGCTCCAGATCACGTTGCGCAGCGGAATGACCGCCTGGTGCACGCGGTAGCGGTAGTTCTGCCAGGTTCGGCCTGCCGGCACGGCGATGCCGCTCACGTCGATGACAGGCGCGTTGGCATCGTTGAACGAGCACGGCCCAGTGTTGGCCACAGCTGCCGGATTGGTGCATGCCGCCGTGACGACCGATCCTTCGGGCTCCTTGGATCGCGCGACAACCACGACGCGGATGGCCTTGATCAGCTCGACGTTGGCAGCGCTCGGCGCCCCCCACGTCACGCCGCTCGGCTCGACCCAGTTCGTGACGATGTCGCTCGCCGCCGATGCGCTCACGCCGTACTGGGCATGCATCAAGACAACATCGGTGGCCAACGCGTTGGCACCACCGCCGAAACCGAGCGGGCTCTGCGTGCACGTCGGCGCCACCGGGCTGAAAGCGTCGTACTGAACGAGCGTGCCGCACTGCACCGCATAGGCGTCCTGCCGAAACACGCTGCCGAGCCGAGTGATCGAAGCCGGTCCCCGCACCGGCGGCACGGCTCCGAGGTCTTCGGCGAACCCATAGACCGGCTCGGCAGCGAACGTGCCCGCTGCCGGGTTGTACCCCGTCGCTCCGCCCGGATCGATCGCCTTGGTCAGCGTCTTGCAGGCTGTCGCATTGCCGGCGCAGGCGGCGCCGACCGTTGCAGCTGCCGTGAGTTGGACCAGCGTGCATGGCTGATTGCTGCCGGGAGCACCGATCAGCCCAAGGTCGTTGACAGCGAAGGTTCCGGTGTTTCCGACGAGAAGAGTGGCAGCGTTCGGGCCCGCCATCCTGTCGACCAATGGCGCCGTCGAAAGCGCACCCGAAGCGTTGGATCCGGTGAAGACGACGGTGTCCGAAAGACCGTTGCCACCTCCGTCCACGATGCGCGCCGGCATCAACACGGAGCCGTTGGCCCGCACAGCGCCATCCCGCCACGCATTGAACGTGGGACAAAGCAGTCGGCCGTTGGCAAACAAGCCGGCGCCGGCAGAACGGCCGCTGCTGTCGATCAACGACAGGGCGATCTGTGCACTACCCTGCGCGGCCGAGTTCGCGGCAACGACCCGGAACTGCCGCCCCATCGTCAGCACAGCTCCCGTCACTGCCAAGGTCACGATCAAGCCGATCGCGATGGCCACCATCATTTCGACCAGAGTGAAACCGCCTTGGGCACCCACGACGGCGCGCGAGCGTTGGACGTGCGCGATCGCCTTCATTGCCATTGCACCTGGTTGCTGACGATCAACTGGTGAGGTGCCCCATTGGCGCCACTGGTCCAGCACATGCGGACCGTGACCTGCCCGGTCGCCGCGTCGATGACGATCTGCTGGTCCTCGGGAGCGCCGTTGAGAACCCGCTGAACCTCGCCCAGCCATTCGGTAACGACGGCATTCGTCGACGCACTGCCTGTCGGCGCGCACATCGTGGTGCCGTTGGGATAGTGGGCGAATGCAGCTGCAGTCGCCCGATCGGAGATCAACATGCGCCCGAGCAACTGGTCGGCCAGGAATGTGGCGTCTGCTCGCTGCTGCGCGTCGGTCGAGAATCGAATCGCGTTCGCCTGGAGGCCGACCAGCCCCAAGATGCCGAACGCGAACACCAGCAACGCCACTAGGATCTCGATCAAAGTGAAGCCGGTCTGGCCGGCGCCGCCGGATCGATTCGAAGCACCGTTCATCAGCACCTCCGCGGATCGTTGGCAGAACTCACGCCGGGTTCGCACATGCGGATCAAGCCGCCCCCCAGGATGTCGATACGCCTTGCCGACGTGCCGGCCACGGCGCTCGACACCGTGATCTGGGTCAGCCAGGTCCCGGTGGGATCGACGAGCCCGGTGGGCCGGAACGTCACGGCAAGACCTGCATTGCTCGACGCCACCGCCACGTTCGAATCTGCAGCCGCCCGAGTCTGGATCGTGGTTGCAGGCGCGACTTGAGCGACCGTCCATGCCGAGGCCGCGCCGTTCAGCGTGAAACTCACCGGGCTGTTGCGACGCACCGCCTCGGCTCGCGCCAGATTGAGCCCGTTGAGAATACTCTCCGCACTGCTTCGCACCCGATAGTTGCCGATCAGCGACGAGAAGCTCGGAGCGGCCAGCGCCGCTGCAACGGCCATGATGACGATCGTCACCATCAGCTCGATCAGCGTGAAGCCGAAGGCGCCGATGCGCCGCGGCATTCGCGCCGAAGTGCGGCGCCGCGTCAGCATGTGTCGCCCTTTCGCTTCATCCAGCATGTGACCGGCAGTCCCGACGCACCAGGAAACCCCGTCGTGCGCTGCTGGTTGGTGTGATCGATCGTGAAGGAGTAGCCCGTCATACCGGCCCCGGCTGCACCCGTCGCCGTTGCGAGGAACGACTGATTCGTTCCGCCGGCTCCCCAATTGCAGGCATACGTGAATGCGCCGGCCGCAGGCATTGCGGCACCACACGCAGCCGCTGTCGATCCGTAGTGCCGGTTGTCCTGATAGAACTGCTCGAGCCGCACCCTCAGCGTGCTCAGTTCTCCGGTGGCCTCGACGATCCGGCTTCGCCGGATGTATTCCGTATAGGAGGGATAGGCTACAGCAGCCAGTATCGCGACGATCGCTACTGTGATCATCAGCTCCATCAAGGTAAAGCCCATGCGGCTCAGTCGCTTCATCGAGCAGGCTCCGGGGAGGCGTAAATCGCCGGGTGACGATATCCGCACTCCGGAGGCCGGTCGACAGCTCGATGCATGAGCGTTCGCCATTGGGCGACGAACGGTCAGCCCGACGTGCAAATCGTGCAGGATTTCTCGCGCGCTGAGGCAGTCCCGAGTCGCAGCTTCAGTTCCCTCACAGCACCAGAATCCGCCGCCGCTTCTCCACCTGGTCGATGAACAACTGCATCGAGCGTACTGCCTCGCCCGACAGCCCGGCGAACTCGCAGCCCAGGCGCACGGCGCCGGTGTCGGAGCCGACGGCCGAGACGTGGTGGATGACGAGCGCGGTGCGCACGCGCGTGTCGGCGTCGAGCGCGAGGTCGACGCCGTTGACGCGCACGCCCGGCTCGATGAGCGGCACATCCGCCGGCAGCAGCAGCGCGCAGCCGCCGACGCTCACGTCGAGCAGGCGCAGCGTGAGCTGCATGTCGGGGATCATCGGGTGCGGCAGGCTCACGGTCGGAGCGCCGCGTGCCAGCGGCCGCACCCGAAAGCTGTTGCGGCGCTGGAAGCGGTAGATGCAGCGCGGCAGCGGCGCGCGCAGTGCACTCAAGCGCGTGCCGTTCACCAGCACCAGCCCCGGCAGGTCGAACTGCACCTTGATGCTGTCGAGATAGCCGACGACGGTGATGTCTTCCGACTCGAGCACGCGCTGCAGCGCCGGGCTGTGGCTGTCGGCGGTCAGTCCGAGCGCGCCGCCCGCCGAGTCGAGCGTCCACAGCGTCGTGGTGTAGACGGCGCCCTCGGCGGTGTTCAGATGCAGCAGCGCGGCGGCGTCGAGCAGGCGCTTGAGCAGACCCATCACGTCGTGCCGCGAGTTGAGGCGGAACTCGTCGAGCCCCCCGGCCGACGCGCCCAGCGCGTCGAGCTGCATCGGTGCCGTTTCCATCGGCATGGCGTGCTCCGCGGTCAGTGCAGCAGCTTCGGCCGGCCGGCCAGCAGCTGGTCGAGCTGCTCGAGCCACGGTTCAGCCAGTTGCCGGATCTCGGCGTCGTTCATCAGGATGCGCTGCATGATGCGCGACTTGAGCTGCCCCGCGCTGCTCGGCAACGGCTGCTCCTTGGCGGCATGCTTGAGCTGCGAGATCAGCACGGCGCAGGCGCCTTCGAGCTTGACGACGTGGTCCCAGTTGCCGCCGCGCGCGGCTTCGAGCATGTCCTGGCTGGCGCGCTCGATCGCCTCGTAGTAGTGCAACAGTTCGTGGTTCATGGCAGGGTGCCCCGGCATGGTGGCGGGCCGATCAGCGGCCCGCCCGGTCGCCGATGGCGGCCCACGCGGCGGCGACCGGCTCGATCAGGCGCTGGCATTCGGCGATCGGCGCCTCGTCGTTGTCGAGGTTGGCGCGCGTCAGCCGCAGCGTGATGTAGGCGTACAGCTCGCGCAGATCCTGCGCCAGCGCGCCTCCGGTCTCGAGGTTCAGTCCGCCCTTGAGCCCCTCCTCGACGATGCGCACGGCGCGGCCGATGGCGCGGCCCTTGATCTCCAGGTTGTGGCTTTGCAGCGCGCCGCGCGCCTGCGCCAGCGACTCCTGCAGGCCGTCGAACAGCATCGCGATCAGGTGGTGCGGCGTCGCTGCCGCGGCGCCGGTCTCGAGCCCCACGTCGCGGTAGGCGCGGTCGGCGCAATGCGCCATCGGCGGCGAGAACGGGCTGGCAGTCGCGTACATCGGGCGATCCCTGGTGTGTGCTTGTGTTGCCAGAGTTATCGACGCGCCCCGCGTCGACTTGAGGCGCCGCGCGCGCAACGCACGCGCACGCTTCAGTCGTTGCCGCTGTTGGCGTTGAACGCCGCGATCTGCTGCGTGATGTAGCCGGAGAGGCTGTTGAGCTGGCCCATGCGCGCGTCGAGCGCCGTGTACTGCGCGAGCAGGCGCTTCTCGGTCTGCGCGAGGCGCTCTTCGAGGCGCTCCTGCCGGTCCTCGTTGAGGTCGATGCGTTTTTGCAGCCCCTCGGTGCGCGAGCTGATGCTGCCGTCGATGCTCAGAAGCTGGTCGGCAATGGTGCGGATCTGCGTCGCGATGCCGTTGTTGGCCGGCGTCACCAGGTCCGAGTTGGCGAACAGCTTCTGCATCTCGCCGAGGTTGGCCAGGCCGTTCTTGAGCTTGGTCTCGTTGAGCGAGATCGAGCCGTCGCGCTGCACGTCGAGGCCGACGTCGGCCAGTCGCGTGAACATCGTCGACGCGCCGCTGGTCGCGCCGAGCATGCTGCGCATCTGCGTGCGGATCGCAATCGCCGCACCGTCGCCCTGCAGCGAGCCGGCCTTCTTGCTCGCGGCGTCGTATTTGGTCTGCTCGGCCAGCAGCGTGTTGAGCTCGTTGTACGCCTTGACGAAGGCGTCGATCGACTTGCGGATCGAGGCGTCGTCCTGTGTCGCCGTCACCTGCACCGGCGCCGTCGTCAGCTTGCCCAGCGTCAGCGTCATGCCGTCGAGCACGTTGGCGAGCGTGTTGCTCTCCGACGTTATCGGCAGGCTGTTCAGGCTGGCGGCGGCATTCGCGGCGGCCAGCGCCTGCGCCATCGTCAGGATGCCGGCCGAAGGGTCGAAGGCCAGCGCCGAGAGGCCGGCGGCGTCGCTGTTGTTGCCGTCGGTGTCGGTCACGGTGACGCGAAAAGCGTTCGGCGCCCCGGTCGACGCCGAGCGCAGCACGAGGCGCGCGCCGCTCGCGTCGGTCAGCACCGACGCGACGACGCCGGCGTTCGACGCATTGATCTTGTCGCGCAATTGCGCGAGCGACTCGGCCGGCGGCCCGACAGTGATGTCGACTGCCGTCGCGCCCGCCTTCGGCGTGAAGCTCGCCTGCCCGGCGCCCCAGGTTCCGAGCTCGATGCGCAGCGTGCCCTCGCCGACCAGCGAGTCGGCCGACGCATAGACACCGGTCGCGTTCGACTGCGCGGCGGCAAGCTTCTGCACCTCGATGGCATAGGTGCCGGGCTTCGTCGTCGAACTGGTCGAAACACCCACGGCGGCGCTGTCGCTCGACGCGCCGACCGTCTGCCCCCAGGTCGTGGCGCGCGTCAGCGCGGACGCGGCGTCGCGCAGCGCCGCCAAGCCCGACTTGATCTTGCCGTAGCTGGTCAGCTTCGTCTGCAGCGAAGTCGCTTCGGTCTGCAGTTTCGTGAGCGGCTGCTTCTCGATCGCGACGAGCTGGCTGACGATGCTGCTGATGTCGAGTCCGCTGCCGATGCCGGGGGACGAGATGGTCGCCATGGGGATGTTCCTTCAACGCCTTCCGGGAGCTATCGGCAGGCCGCGCCGGGACTTGAGCCTCTTTTTGTCAGCGCCGCCGCCCGCCCAGGATCGCTTTCCAGGGCGGGCGGCGGCGTCGGCCGACGGGCCGGGTTCAGTTGCGCAGCAGCGCCATCACCTGCTGCGGCAGCTGGTTGGCCTGAGCCACCATCGCGCTGCCGGCCTGCTGAAGAATCTGTGCACGCGAGAGGTTCGCCGTCTCCGAGGCGAAGTCGGCGTCCATGATGCGGCCGCGCGCGGCCGACTGGTTCTCCGACGAGATCTGCAGGCTCGAGATCGCGAACGACATCCGGCTCATCGCGGCGCCGTAGGTCGCGCGGTTGGTCGTGATCACGTCGAGCTTGCCGTCGATCGCGGCCAGTGCCGTCGACGCGGCGCCTGCCGTCAGCACGTCGCCCGCCACCGTCGTGACCGCCACCGTCGTCACGGTCAGCGTGTCGCCGTTGTTGGCGCCGACCTGGAAGGTCTGGCCGCCGGCGTCCGTGCTCAGGATCAGCCGGCCGTTGAACTTGGTCTGCGTCGCAATGCGCGTCACTTCGGCCGAAAGCTGCTGGTACTCGGCGTCGAGGTTGATGCGGTCGTTCGTGCCGTTCGAACCGTTCTGCGCCTGCACCGCCAGCTCGCGCATGCGCTGCAGCGCGTCGGTGATCGTCGCCAGGCCGCCTTCGGCCGTCTGCGCCAGCGAGATGCCATCGTTGGCGTTGCGGATCGCGACGTTGGCGCCGCGAATCTGCGCGTTCATGCGGTCGGCGATCGCGAGGCCCGCGGCGTCGTCCTTGGCGGAGTTGACGCGCAGGCCCGACGACAGGCGCTGCATCGAGGTCGCCAGTGACGAGGCCGATGTGCTCAGGTTGCGCTGCGCGTTGAGCGAAACGGTGTTGGTGTTGATGGTTGACATGGTCGGCTTCCTTGAAGTTCCGAAGACGCCCGACGATCAGGCCGGACACTTCAGGCCAGACGATGTGCGGCCTGTGGTGCGGATTCTTCGGCAGCCGCCACATCGGCATTGCGCCGAAAAGGGGGCGTTCCCGGGCTCAGTTCGACGCCGGACCCCAATGCAAACGGCCGCCCCGCGGGGCGGCCGTCGGTCTGCGATGCATTCGGGCAGCGGCGCCGCGAGGCGCCGCGCCCTCATGGCATCAGCGCAGCAGCGCCATCACCTGGTTGGGCAACTGATTGGCCTGCGCCACCATCGCGCTGCCCGCCTGCTGCAGGATCTGCGAGCGCGACAGGTTGGCCGTCTCCGAGGCGAAGTCGGCGTCCATGATTCGGCCGCGCGCGGCCGACTGGTTCTCGCCCGAGATCTGCAGGCTCGAGATCGCGAACGACATCCGGCTCATCGCAGCGCCGTACTTGGCGCGGTCGGTCGTGATCGCGTCGAGCTTGGTGTCGATCGCGGCCAGCGCCGTCGATGCCGCACCGGCCGTCAGCACGTCGCCGGCCACCGTCGTCACCGCCGCCGTCGTGATCGCCAGCGTGTCGCCGTTGTTGGCGCCGACCTGGAAGGTCTGCGCACCGGCGGCGCCGTTGAGGATGTCGCGGCCGTTGAACTTGGTCTGCGTCGCGATGCGGGTGATTTCAGCCGAAAGCTGCTGGTACTCGGCGTCGAGGTTGATGCGGTCGTTCGTGCCGTTCGAGCCGTTCTGCGCCTGCACCGAAAGTTCACGCATGCGCTGCAGCGCATCGGTCACGGTGGCGAGTGCGCCTTCGGCCGTCTGCGCCAGCGAGATGCCGTCGTTGGCGTTGCGGATCGCGACGTTGATGCCGCGGATCTGCGCATTCATGCGGTCGGCGATCGCCAGGCCGGCAGCATCGTCCTTGGCGGAGTTGACGCGCAGGCCCGATGAAAGGCGCTGCATCGAAGTCGCCAGCGACGAAGCCGACGTGGTCAGGTTGCGCTGTGCATTGAGCGAAACCGCGTTGGTGTTGATCGACATGCTCATGTTCAAGGTCCTCAGGTTAAAAACACTCCCGGCCCAGCGCCGGCGATTCACATGCGTCGCCTCGAAGGTCGCCCCTCGCGGCTTGGCTGCCCGCTTGCAGGTGCGACGGTTGTCGCGCCTGCAGGCACCGCCCGCGCTGGTCGTCCGTTGTGTCCCGCAGCGCTCTGATGTGCTGCCTACCCAGTGGCCGGCCAACCGGACCACGTCCCCGAATCTTCAGGAGCGTTGGCTGGCTTATCGGACCGCCGTTCGCGGAACTTGAGGCCCTGTTGCATCCGTCTGCGGCGGCGGCCCGAAAAGTCAAGCCTGAAGATCGGCCGAACAGCGCCGCACTTGAGCGCCACTTCGCGCGACCGCACGGCCCCCGCATGCTCCAGCCTTCGCGGTCAAGGACGGCGCGCCTTGCGCCGATATGAATGAACTTCGTGCGCGCATGCGCGCCGCCCCCGCTGATCAACGTGAATCTCATTTCCTTCTCCGCCGAGCATCTGCGCGTCAATGGTTCGCTGCCGTTCGACGTTGTCGATGCCGCCGGCGCGCTGCTGATGCCCAAGGGCGCCGTCATCGCCAGCGACGAGCAACTGCGCAATCTGCTGTCGCACCGCCTGTTCGTCGACCACGAGCAGACGGAGCAGTGGCGCCGCGGCCTGGCCGGCGAGATCGACCGCATGGTGCGCGGCAACGTGTCGCTGAAGTCGATCGCGCAGGCACGGTCCGAGGCCCCGGCGGCCCCGGCGGCGCCACCGCTGCGCGCGGCACCCGCCGCCGCGGCGCTGCAGCCGCTGCCCGTCGAGGTGTCGCAACTGCAGCTGCGGTTGTCGGCGCTGCTGCGCGAAGCGCGGCCCGACGCCGCCTGGCTGGCTCGGCTGCTGCCGTTGGCGCAACGGCTGCGCCAGCTCGTCGCACGCGACGCCGATGCGCTGCTCTATCTGTTGATCCAGGCGACGACGCACGAGCACACGCACTACAGCAGCCACCACGCGCTGGTGTGCGCCGTCACCGTCGAGCTGTGTGCCGACACGCTCGGCTGGCCGGTGCAGCAGACCGACGCGCTGCGCCACGCCGCCCTGACAATGAACCTCGGCATGACGGCGCTGCAGGACGCGTTGGCGCTGCAGTCCGTCCAGCCGACACCGGCGCAGCGCGCCCAGATCGATCGACACGCCGCCGTCGGCGCGCAGATGCTGCGCGACGCCGGCGTGGACGACTCGCTGTGGATCGATGTCGTCGCCGCACACCATGACGACCCGCGCCCCGCCGTCGCGCTGGGGGCGCTCGGCGACTCCGAGCGGTTGCGCCGGCTGCTGCGCCGCGTCGACGTGTTCACCGCCAAGATCAGCCCGCGCAAGGGCCGTCAAGGCATGCCCGCGACGCTGGCCGCGCGCGACGCCTGCCTCGGAGCGGATGGCGGGCTCGACGAAATCGGCGCAGCCGTCATCAAGGCGCTCGGCATCTATCCGCCCGGCAGCTACGTGCGCCTGGCCAGCGGCGAGACGGCTGTGGTTCTGCATCGCGGGCTGCGGGCCAACCGGCCCAAGGTGGCGAGCATCGCGCGCGCCGACGGCCAACCACTGGGCGTGCCGGCGGTGCGCGACACCGGCGAGCCGCGCCACGCGGTCGAGGGTGCGGTGCGCCTGCAGGAAGTGCGCGTGCGCCTGAACCACGAGCGCATGCTGGCGCTGGTATGACCCACCCCCGAAGCGCCTTCGGCGTGCCGCGCATCGCCCTCGTGATGATCGCGCGCGACGAGGCGCGCTGCATCGAGCGTGCGCTCGCCGGCGCCCGGCCCTGGGTCGACGAGATGGTGGTGCTCGACACCGGCTCGCGCGACGCCACGGCGGCGATCGCCGCGCGCTGCGGCGCTCGCATCGCATCGTTCGACTGGGTCGACGACTTCGCCGCCGCGCGCAACGCGGCGCTCGCGCTGACCGAGGCACCGTGGCGCCTCGTGCTCGATGCCGACGAATGGATCGCCGACGGCGCCGACTGCCTGGCGCAGTTGCGCGATGCGGCGCCGGATCACATCGGCAGCGTCAGCGTCGCCAGCAGCTACGACAGCGGCGCCGCCGTCGCCGAGGCGCCGAGCTGGCTGCCGCGGCTGCTGCCGCGCGGCGCGCGCTACGCCGGCCGCATCCACGAACAGCCCGACACGGCGCTGCCGCGCCGCCGCTGGCCGCTCGCGATCGGCCACGACGGCTACCGCGAAGCGCAGATGCAGGCCAAGGGCGACCGCAACGCGCGGCTGCTGGCGCGCGCCCTCGACGAAGCGCCTGCCGACAGCTACCTGCGCTACCAACTCGGCAAGGATCACGAGGTGCACGACCGCTGGGCCGAGGCCGCGCCACATTACCAACAGGCGCTGGCCGAGGCCGACGCGCGCGCGGCGTGGCGCCACGACCTCGTGCTGCGCACGCTCTACACGCTCAAGAAGATCGGCCGCCACGCCGAGGCATTGCAGATCGCCGAGCGCGAGATGCCGCACTGGACGCATTCGCCCGACTTCAGCTTCGCCCTCGGCGACCTGCTGCTCGACTGGGCCGCCAGCGAGCCGGGGCACGCCGCGACCCTGCTGCCGGTGGTCGAGCAGAGCTGGCTGCGCGCGCTCGAGATCGGCGAGAACCCGGCGCTGCCCGACAGCGTGCGCGGGCGCGGCAGCTTCCTCGCGGCCGCCAATCTCGCCGTGCTGCACGAAGGGCTGGGCGATGCGGCGGAGGGCGCGGCGTGGCGCCAGCGCGCCGCCGTGTTGCGCGCGGCCGCCGCGCCTGCAGCCGCGAGCGCTTGAACAACCACCCTGGCGGCGGCCAATTCGACGCATCGCCAGCGCGCCGCGCCGCGTAGGCTCGTTGCGTCAACTTCCGTCCGTCGCGCCATGGCCCTTGCGCTTCCGAATCCCTCCCCCGCCGCTGCCCGCCATCCCCAGGCCCTGCGCCGCTGGAAGTCGGGCCAGGAACACGCCCGACTCGAGCGGTGGCCGCTGGCGGTGCGCGCCTACGAGCAGGCAACGCGGCTGCACAACGAACCGGCCTACGTGCTGGCCGCCGCGCATGCGCTGATCAAGGTCGGCCGACCCGACGAAGCCATCGCGCAGACGGGGCGTCTGCGCCGGCGCCACCCCGAAACCGTTCTCGCCTACACGCTGGAGTCGCATGCGCTGCTCGGCTTGAACCGGCCGTTCGACGCCGTCGTGTGCCTGAGGTCGCTGCCGGACGGCGTCGCGCCCGACCATCCTCACATCGCTTCGCTGGCGCTGGCGCTGCAGCGCTGCGGGCGCCACGCCGAGGCGATCCCGCAGTTCCTGCGCGCGCTCGGCATGAAGATGGACGACGCCTATACCCACTTTCGCCTCGGCATCTCGTTCAAGAGCGTGGAGATGAAGGCCGAAGCCGCCGAGTGCTTGCGCACGGCCATCGTGCTGGGTCTGGGCAGCAGCGACCTGGCGGCGCGATCACTGGTGATGTTCTTCGAGCGCGAGGCCTGTCGGTGGCCGCAGGCCGCCGACGTGATGGCCGAGCTGCGCACTGCCGTGCGCGCCGCGCCGGACGCGACGCCGCTCGAGACCGGCCCGTTCCCGCATGTCGTGTTCGTCGACGACCCGCTGGAGCAGCTCAAGGTGGCGCGCCACTACGCGCTGCACGTCGCCGAAGGCGCGCGGCCGCTGCCGCGGCGCGGTGCGCGCGCACACGGCAAGCGACTGCGCATCGGCTACCTGTCGGCCGACTTTCACAGCCATGCCACGTCGCAGCTGATGGCGCAGATGCTCGAAAGCCACGACCGCGAGCGCTTCGAGGTCACGCTGCTGTCGACCGGCCCCGATGACGGCAGCGCAATGCGCCGGCGCATCGCCGCGGCGGCCGAGCACTTCGAGCACCTGCAGGGCGTCGGCCATGCCGAGATCGCGGCGCGCGTGCGCCAGCTCGGCATCGACATCCTGGTCGATCTGAAGGGCGTCACGTTCGACACGCCGTTCCCCGTGATGGCGCACCGGCCGGCGCCGCTGCAGGTCAGCTGGCTCGGCTTCCCGGGCACCAGCGGCGCGCCGTTCATCGACTACATCGTCGGCGACCCGGTCGTCACGCCGCTCGCGCACGCCGCGCATTTCAGCGAGAAGATCGCGCAGCTGCCGCTGTGCTACCAGCCCAACGACGCGCAGCGCCCGCTGCCACGCATCTCGACGCGCGCCGAATGGGGCGTGGCGGACGACGCCTTCGTGATGTGCGCCTTCCACCAGTCGTACAAGATCTCGCCCGAGGTGTTCGACGCCTGGTGCGCGCTGCTGCACGCGCGGCCGGACGCCGTGCTGTGGCTGCTGCAGTGGAACACCAATGTGCAGGCCGCGCTGGAGCGCGAGGCCGCCGCGCGCGGCATCGCGCCCGGACGCATCGTCTTCGCGCCGCTGCTGCCGCCGGCCGAGCACCTCGCCCGCCTCGCGCACGCCGACGTCTACCTCGACGCCTGGCCGTGCAATGCGCACACCACGGCGAGCGAGGCTTTGTGGGTCGGCGTGCCCGTCGTCACGCTGCAGGGCGCAACCTTCGCGCAGCGCGTCGCGGCCAGCCTGCTGCACGCGGTGGGCCTCGGCGACGAACTGGTCTGCCACGATGTGCAGGCCTATTGCGCCACCGTGCTCGACCTGGCCGCCGACACGCCGCGCCGCGCGCGGCTGCGCGAGCACCTCGCCGCGCAGCGCACGGCGAGCCCGCTGTTCGACGGCACGCAGTTCGCGCGCGACATCGAGGCGCTCTACCTGCGGATGTGGGAGCGCGCCGTACAGGGTTCGGCGCCGGATCACCTGCCGGCGGCCTGAGCCGCGCCCGGCTGGCAGCCGGGGCCGCGATTCGCTACGCTACGGGCGGGTCCGACGGGCCCGCCGCGTGTTGTCCGGTCCGGCAACGGCAGGAGAGGCGCATGGCCCCTCGCACCCTGGAAGCCGACTACCTCGTCGTCGGCAGCGGCGCCGCCGGTATGGCGTTCACCGACACGCTGCTCGCCGAGAGCAATGCGCAAGTCGTGATGGTCGAGCGCCGCGCCACGCCCGGCGGGCACTGGAACGACGCCTATCCGTTCGTGCGCCTGCACCAGCCGTCGATGTACTACGGCGTGAACTCGATGCCGCTGGGCGACGACGCGATCGAGCCGGGCGGCCCCGAGGCCGGTCAGTACGAGCGCGCGCGCGGCGCCGAGATCCGCGCCTACTACGCCCGCGTGATGGACCGGCGGCTGCTCGCGTCGGGCCGGGTGCGCTACTTCCCGCAGCACGATCACGTCGGCGGGCACCGCATCGTGTCGCGCCTGACCGGCGAGGCGATCGACGTCAAGGTGCGCAAGCGGCTCGTCGATGCCAGCTACCTCTCGCCGGCGATTCCCGCCGACACGCCGGCCCCGTACGAGGTCGCAGACGGCGTGGCGTCGATCCCCGTCGGCCAACTCGCCCGGGTCGCCGAGCGGCCCGAGCGCTACGTCGTCGTCGGCGCCGGCAAGACGGCGATGGACGCCTGCGTCTGGCTGCTCGAGAACGGCGTCGACCCCGACGCCATCCAGTGGATCAAGCCGCGCGAGAGCTGGGTGCTGAACCGCCGCTATGCGCAACCCGGCCAGCTCGTCGACACTCTGTTCGAGGGCATCGCGCTGCAGATGGAGGCGGCCGCGCAGGCGAGCTCGGTCGACGACCTGTTCGACCGCCTCGAGGCCGCCGAACAGGTGCGCCGCGTCGACCGCGGCGTGCGCCCGACGATGTACAAGGGCGCCACGATCGGCGACTGGGAGGTCGACCTGCTGCGCCGCATCGGCGACGTGGTGCGTCTCGGGCACGTGCGCCGCATCGAGCGCGACCGCATCGTGCTCGACCACGGCGCGATCCCCAACGGGCCCGGCCACCTGCACGTGCATTGCGCCGCCGACGGCCTGCGCCGCCCGCCCGCGCTGCCCATCTTCGGCAGCGACCGCATCACGCTGCAGCCGGTACGCATCGGGCTCGTACCGTTCAACGCCGCACTCGTCGCCTTCGTCGAGGCGCGCCGCGAAGACGACGCGCAGAAGAACCGGCTCTGCCCGCCGAACCCGTTCCCCGACACGCCGCTCGACTGGGTGCGCGGCACGCTCGTGCAGATGTCCGCCGACCGCGCCTGGTCGCAGGAGGCCGACCTCCAGGCTTGGCTCGAAGGCGCGCGGCTCAACCCGATGCGCGGCCTGCGCAGCCGCTACGGCGAGCCGCTCGTGCAGCAATCGGCGCAGCGTTTCGGCGCGAATGTGCGGCCGGCGCTGGCGCGGCTGGGCGAACTGGCGGCACAGGCGCCGCGCTGAAGCGGGCGCCGCGCCGAAACTGACCCCGGATCGCGCGCTACCTCCGCCCATCGCCGCCGCCGCGCCGCGGCTACCTTTGCAGTCACGCCCGCCTCGCGCGCGCGAACAGACACCTGCATGGGGATCCGATGAAAGCAGTCATCCTGGCCGGCGGCCTCGGCACGCGGCTGGCCGAAGAAACGACGGTGCGGCCCAAGCCGATGGTCGAGGTCGGCGGCAAGCCGGTGCTGTGGCACATCCTCAAGCTCTATTCGCACCACGGCATCAACGACTTCATCGTCTGCCTCGGCTATCGCGGCTACGTCATCAAGGAATACTTCGCGAACTACTTCCTGCACATGTCGGACGTCACGTTCGACCTGGCCGAGAACCGCATGGAGGTCTGCCACCGTCACTGCGAGCCCTGGCGCGTGACGCTGGTCGACACCGGCGACCAGACGCAGACCGGCGGCCGCCTGCGCCGCGTGCGCGACTACCTCGACGACGGCGCGTTCTGCATGACCTACGGCGACGGCGTCGCCGACGTCGACATCGGCGCGCTGGTCAGGTTCCACAAGAAGCAGAAGCGGCTCGCGACGTTGACCGCGGTGCAGCCCGCCGGCCGCTTCGGCGCGCTCGACATCCAGGACAAGCGCATCACGCGCTTCGAGGAGAAACCGCAGGGCGACGGCAGCTGGATCAACGGCGGCTACTTCGTGCTCGAGCCCGAGGCGCTCAAGCACATCGAGAACGACGCCACCGTGTGGGAGCGCGAGCCGATGGAGCAGCTCGCGCGCGACGGCCAGCTCTCGGCCTGGACGCACCGCGGCTTCTGGCAGCCGATGGACACGCTGCGCGACAAGATGCGGCTCGAGGAGCTGTGGCAGACCGGTGCCGCGCCGTGGCGGGTGTGGCAGTGAACAGCCTGGGGCTGTTCGGAGGCGCCTACGAAGGCCGCCGCGTCCTCGTCACCGGCCACACCGGCTTCAAGGGCTCGTGGCTCGCGTTGTGGCTCGGCAAGCTCGGCGCGCGCGTCTGTGGCCTGGCACTGCCGACGGACCATGAGCACGCCCACGCCGCGCTGCTCGGCCTGCACCTGGCCGACGAGGCGCTCGTCGACCTGCGCGACGCCGCCGCGGTGCGCGCCGCGCTGCGCCGCTTCGAGCCCGAAGTCGTGTTCCATCTCGCGGCGCAGCCGCTGGTGCGGCGCAGCTACCGCGAGCCGGTTGCCACCTTCGACACCAACGTGATGGGCCTGGTGCATCTTCTAGAAGCGGTGCGCGCGACGCCGACGGTGCGCGCCGTCGTCAACGCCACCACCGACAAGTGCTACGCCAACCGCGCCACGGCCACGGGCTACCGCGAGAGCGACGCGCTCGGTGGCCACGATCCCTACAGCGCGTCGAAGGCCTGCGCCGAGATCGTCTCGGCGAGCTGGCGCGCGAGCTTTCTCGCGCACGACGACGGCCGCGGCCACCCGGTGGCGCTGGCCACGGCGCGCGCCGGCAACGTGATCGGCGGCGGCGACTGGGCCGACGACCGCCTCGTGCCCGACCTGGTGCGCGCCGCGATCGCCGGCCGCAGCACGCCGATCCGCCACCCGCACGCGACGCGGCCCTGGCAGCACGTGCTCGAACCGCTGGCCGGCTACCTGCTGCTCGGCCAGCGCCTGCTCGCCGACCCGCAAGCCTGCGCCGAGGCATGGAACTTCGGCCCCGACGCCGACGGCCACCTCGCGGTGGGCGACGTCGTCCAACGCATCGCCGCGCAGTGGCCCGCGGTGCGCCACGAAATCGACGCTGCGGCCACGCATCCGCACGAAGCCGCGCTGCTGCACCTCGACTGCAGCAAGGCGCACGGCGCGCTCGGCTGGCGCCCGGTGTGGAACGTCGACACGATGCTTGCCCGCACGACGGCCTGGTACCGCGCCTGGCACGAGGGCCGGCAGGTCGCGAGCCGCGACGATCTGCACTGCTACGTCGCCGATGCCCGCCACGCCGGCCTGGCCTGGGCCGCTGCATGAGGTTCGAGCCGACGCCGATCGCCGGCGCGTGGGTCGTCGAGACCACGCCGCGCAGCGACGCGCGCGGGCGCCTGACGCGCCTGTTCTGCAACGCGACGTTCGCCGAGGCCACCGGCCGCGACCTGCGCTTCGTGCAGGTCAACCACACCGTGACAGCGCACCGCGGCACGGTGCGCGGCCTGCACTGGCAGCGCGCGCCACACGCCGAGACCAAGCTGATCCGCTGCATCCGCGGCCGCGTCTGGGATGTCGCCGTCGACCTGCGCCGCGGCTCGCCGACTTTCGGCCGCTGGCATGCCGTCGAGCTGTCCGAAGACAACGAGCGCCAGGTCCTGATTCCCGAAGGCTGCGCCCACGGCTTCCAGGCGCTGAGCGACGACGCCCAGCTGCTGTATCAGCACACCGCCGCTCACGAGCCGGCGCACGAGGCCGGCGTGCGCCACGACGACCCGCGCCTCGCGATCGCCTGGCCGCTGCCCGTGACGCTCGTCTCGGAGCGCGATCGCGCGCATCCGACGCTTGACCGCATCGAAGGAACGCTTCCATCATGAAATGCCGCCACTGCGCCGCGCCGCTCGCCGACGTCTTCGTCGACCTCGGCGCCGCGCCGCCGTCCAACGCCTTCCTGACGCGCGAGCAGCTCGAGCGGCCCGAGATCCATTTCCCGCTCAAGGTCTGGACCTGCGCCGAGTGCAAGCTGGTGCAGGTCGACGAGGTGCAGTCGCACGAGGCTCTGTTCGACGCCGACTACGTCTACCACTCGTCGTACTCGCGCTCGTGGCTGGCGCACGCGCGCCGCTACGTCGAGCACGCCTGCGACCGGCTGGCCCTCGGTGCGCAGTCGCTCGTGGTGGAGGTGGCGTCGAACGACGGCTACCTGCTGCAATACGTCAAAGCGCGCGGCGTGCCCTGCGTCGGCATCGAGCCGACCGCCAGCACGGCGCGCGTGGCGCGCGACGAGCGCGGCATCGAGACGATCGAGTCGTTCTTCGGCCGCGGCTTCGCCGAGCGCTTCGTCGCCGAGCGCGGCCGCAGCGTCGACCTCGTGATCGGCAACAACGTGCTGGCCCATGTGCCCGACATCGACGACTTTGTCGCCGGCCTGGCCACCGTGCTGGCGCCCGCCGGCACCGTGACGCTCGAGTTTCCGCACCTGCTGCGGCTGGTGCAGCAGAGCCAGTTCGACACCATCTACCACGAGCACTTCAGCTACCTGTCGCTGCTGGCGGTCGAACGCATCCTGAAGGCGCACGGGCTGATGGTGTGGGACGTCGACACGCTGTCGACGCACGGCGGTTCGCTGCGCGTGTGGGCGCAGCACGCTGTGCACGAGCGCGCGCCGACACCGCGCGTCGACGAACTGCGGCTGCAGGAGGCCTCAGCCGGCATGAGCGAGCCGGGCTTCTACCGCGGCCTGCAGCGCGAAGCCGAGCGCATCAAGAACGACTTCGTCGCCTTCCTGATCGAGCAGAAACGTGCCGGCAAGCACGTCGCCGCCTACGGCGCCGCCGCCAAGGGCAACACGCTGCTCAACTTCGCCGGCATCCGCCCGGATCTGCTGCCTTACGTCGTCGACGCGTCGCCGCACAAGCAGGGGCGATTCCTGCCGGGATCGCGCATCCCCGTCGTCGACGAGGACCACCTGCGCCGCCACGAACCCGACTTCATCGTCGTGCTGCCGTGGAACCTGCGCGCCGAGATCGGCGCGCAGCTTGCCTATGCGCGCTCGTGGGGTGCGCGGCTGGTCACGGCGGTGCCGCGGCTGCAGATCGACTGACGCGCAGCAGGACTGGGGCGCTTACCCGGCGCTTTTCGGTGCCTCGCCCCGCGCGCCGTTGCCTAGAGTGAACGGCACGAACGTCACCTTGCCAGGAGTGCGCCCATGGTCCCCGTCTTCAAGCCGCTGATCGAGAAGGAAGAGATCGACGCCAGCCGCGAGTCGCTCGAGCTGGGCTGGCTCGGCATGGGCAGCTACGTCTCGAAGTTCGAGGAGAAGGTCAAGGAGATCATCGACGCGCCCGACCGTCACGTCGCGGCCGTCAGCACAGGCACGGCCGGCCTGCACATCGCGCTGCTGGTGGCCGGCGTCGGCCCGGGCGACGAAGTCATCGTGTCGTCGTTCAACTGCTCGGCCGACTTCCAGGCGATCACCTGGGTCGGCGCCGAGATCGTGTTCTGCGACTGCGACGACACCACGCTGGCGATCGACCTCGCCAAGGCCGAGCAACTCGTCACGCCGCGCACCAAGGCGATGATCGTGATGGACTACGACTGCATCATGTGCGACCACGACGGCATCGCGAAGTTCGCCGAGCGCCACGGCATCCGCATCATCCACGACGCCGCGCATTCGTTCGGCTCGCAGTACAAGGGCCGCATGGTCGGCAGCTTCTCCGACATCTGCGTCTTCAGCCACGACCCGGTGAAGACGGTGACCTGCCTCGACGGCGGCACGATCGTCGTCAAGAGCGAGGACGAGCTGCGCCAGGTGCACGAGTTGCGCCTGCTGGGCATGCAGCAGCCCGCCTCCGTGATGTATCAGAACAAGCGCGCGTGGACCTTCGACGTCGAGCGCGTCGGCTTTCGCTACCACATGCTCAACATGCACGCGGCCATCGGCCTGGCGCAGCTCGGCAAGCTCGATGTGATCGCGAGCAGCCGCCGCGAGGCCTCGCGCGCCTACAACGCCGCGCTCGCCGGCTTGGCCGCGGTGCGCACGCCGGCGACCGACTTCGACGGCGTCAACCCCTTCCTCTACTACATCCGCGTGCCGGCCGAGCACCGCGACGCGCTGCGCGACTTCCTGAAGGCCGAAGGCGTCGACACCGGCATCCACTGGCAGCCGGGCCACTGGTTCACGCTGTGGAACGACTGCCGCGCCGGAGACCTGAGCGTGACCGACCGCGTCGGCAAGGAGATCCTGTCGCTGCCGCTGCACTCGAAGATGTCGCTCGACACCGTGCGCCACGTGGCGGACAAGGTGCACACCTACTTTGCGCAAGTGAAGGCATGAGCGTCGAACTCGAATGCCGGCCGGCCGCAGCGACCGGCACCGTATCGCAACCCCACGCGGCGGCATCGCCGACGCCGGGCCAGGCGCTGTTGCGCGCCATCAAGGACACGACGCGCGCCGGCCGCGCGCCGGCGCTGGTGCTGGCGGTGGACGCGCCGGTGCGCGCGCTGCTGCGGCCGATCGCCAGCGTGCCCGGCCACACCGACCCGACCGACGTGCGGCTGCTCAGCGAATGGCGCAACCGCCACGTGACGCGCTTCCTGACGGAGTTCGACGCGCACGACGTGCGCACCCGCCACTGGCTCGAAGGACCGATCCACGCCAACGAGGGCAAGCTGCTCTTCATGCTCGACACACTCGACGGCGAGCGCCTCGGCCACCTGGGGCTGGGTTTCATCGACTGGCGCCGCGGCTACGGCGAGGCCGATGCCATCGTCAGCGGCGGCGCGTCGCCGCCGGGGCTGATGAAGCTCGGGCTGCGCACACTGCTGGCATGGGCGCGCAGCCAGCTCGGGCTGAGCGAGCTGGCCGTGCGCGTGCGCTCCGACAACCCGGCGTGCGAGTTCTACCGCAAGGTGGGTTTCGTCGAGTTCCGGCGCGTGCCGCTGGGCGTGCGCGTCGAGCCGGGGCTGACGGAATGGTTCGAAGACCCGTCGCTGCCCGCAACGAGCGAGCCGAGCCTGGTGCACATGCGCTACCAGGCGCCCGCGTGACCGGCTGACATGCTCACCATCGAGCGCATCGGCCGCGACGGGCTGCGCGCCTACCTGCTGCGCCAGCTCGATCACCACTTTCCCGACGGGCGCGACTGCGCCAAGGCGGTCGACGCCCACCTCGACACCGCGCTAGATCGACTGCGCCACTGCATCGCGCGCGTGAAGCCGTGGCAGCCCGAGCGCTTCGACTACCTGCACTCGACGCAGTACTGCCAGTTCCTCTACTACCTGGCCAACACGATCTGGCGCGCCGGCGGCGGCGCCGAGACCGAGGTGCCGACCAAGCTGTTCCTGCTCAACAAGGCGCTGAACGGCATCGACTGCTTCTACGAGATCGCGCTGCCCGAGGTCTTCTACATCGGCCACTCGGTCGGCATCGTGCTCGCCAAGGCCACCTACGGCGAGCGGCTGGTGCTGTACCAGAACTCCACCATCGGCAAGAACCGCGGTGTGGCGCCCGTGATCGAGAGCGACGTCGTGCTCTACCCGAACACCGCCGTCATCGGCCGCAGCCGCGTGCGCGCCGGCAGCGTCGTGGCGCAGGGGGTGAGCGTGGTCAACAGAGAGACGCCGGGGGACTGCTTCGTCTTCGCCGGGCCGTTCGGCGCCGGCGAGCTGGCGTTCAAGGAAGTGCGGGAGCCGGCGATCGGGGACTTCTTTCGGGACTGAGCCGCAGCGCTACTTCCCCGCCACGGCCAGCACCGCCTTGGGATTGGTGCTTGCAATGGCCAACAGCGTACGGGCCGCGCCACTCGGCTGCTTGCGGCCCTGTTCCCAGCCTTGAAGCGTGCGAACCGAGACGCCGAGCAGCGCCGCGAACTGCGACTGCGACAGCCCTGTCTTCTTGCGCGCTTCGATGACCGGGGACGTGACGACCTGCACCCGACCCGTCTTCATTTCGCGGACTGCCTCGAGCAACTCGGCCGCCAGATCACGCTTGGCCTCGTACGCGGCCAGCTCGGCCTTGGGCAGGGGTCTACTCTTCGAGGGCACGGCGAATCTCCTTCAACTTGGGACCGGTGAGGTTGTCCGTCTTGGCTTTCGCGTACAGCGTGAGCAAGACAATCCTCACACTGGCAGCCGGCGCGGCGAGCGCGTGAGCCCCGCCAACCCATCTCGATGAAACAAGTTCCCCACCGAGCCTTGCGCAGAGATTGATCGCCCACCATGGCTTGGCTGGCTGTCGCCGCTGAGGGCGATGAACAGCGCGCAGGCCGCTTCGATCTTGCGGCTGGAGACCAGGCCGCGGCTGTAGGCCAGCAGCACGATCTTGAGCATCACGCGTGGGTCGTAGGCACTGGCGCCGACCTCGTCGTTGCAGAACTTGGCATCGAGCGCCGAGCAGTCGAGTTCGTGCTCGACCAGGTGATCCAACGCGAACTCGATGGTGCCGGGCTGGATCTGCTCGGACAGGATCACCAGCAGGAAGATGCCGTCTCGCTCAACTGGCTTGTAGCGCGCCATCGCGGGCCTCTCGCATCGACTCGATGCGCGTCCAACGCGCCCGCATCGCGCTGGCCGTCAGCGTCTTCCCGGAGGCCAGGCCATCCAGTTATTGCACAGTCTCAACTTGGTTATAGGGCGCAAACGGTGATGCATAACAAGGCGTCGTGTCTCCCTATCACGGCGGGCCGCACCGCACCCAAGTTCCGGTGGCCGTTGAACTTTCAGCCTATCGCCGCCGAAGTCGACCCTCTGCGCTTGCGCCCTAATGCCGACCGCGGCGCGGCATGAGGCAGACAACCATGCTGGCGGCAACACGGCGCTCGATGCACGCGCAGCCTACCCGAACGCCCACGATCCGGCAGTCCCCGCGGACCCGGGTCTTCACGGATGCGCCTCGAATGGCGGGCGGCGATACCCGCGCGCCAATCAGCTCAGCCTACAGCCCGAACTTCCAAGCCAAATCCCGCTCGTGCACCAGCCGCACGTTGCGCTGGGCCGCGGCGCCGACGCCTTCGAGCCCCTTGGCCTTCACCGTCGTATCCCGCACGAACACGAGCGCATCGTTCAGATGTTCCACGCCATGCAGGTCGTCGACGAACTCCACCGGCAGCTCGGCCTCGCGCGCGAGGTAGCTGCGCTCGTCCTTGCCCGTGGTACCCACCACGAGAATCTGCCGCACGCCGCGCCGCAGCTCGGCGTCTCTCATCAGGAATCCGACCATCGCCTGCGACGCCAGCGTCTCCAGCGGCACCGGCAGCATCGACTCGTACCCCATGCCGCGCAGCCGCATCGCGATGTAGTAGGTGTCGACCGGGTCGCGCTTCTTCAGGTGGCGCAGCCGCACCGCCACCGCCATGCGCCCGGCGATCATCTGCTGGATGCGCGCCTGCAAGCCGATGCGCTCCTCGGGCGAGATCGGCGTGCCGCTGCGCGCAAGCATGTATTCGAGCCCGCCGCGGTAGCGGTCCCAGGCGTGCTCGACCTCGTCGGTGCCGAGCTGCTCTCGCTCCTCGTCGGCGAAGTAGCGCGTGATCGCCACGTAGAAGGGTTGCCGGCGGATCATTACGGCGCCCTTCGTCAGGTAGTCCGACGAGTGCACGAAGGCGAGGAACGCCGGGTCGTTGACGCGCGGCATCGTGGCGTGGAAGGCGTCGCGCCGCGTGATCTGGATCTCGGGGAATATGTGGTGGCGCAGCACGCGGTCGAGCAGCGCGCCGTGGTCGTTCTGTGCGATGCGGATGTCGTGCGGCACGCTGTAGAACTGGCCCTGCGCCTGCTGCGCGACCAGGTCGTACATCAGCCACGGCGCGTAGACGACGACGAGCTCGGGGTCGGCCTCCATCGTGGCGATCACGTCGGCAACCTGGTCGCCTAGGATCGAGTCGTCGTCCGACAGGTAGACGAGGTAGCGCCCGGCGCCCTGCGTCATCACGAACTGGAAGTTGGGGTAGCCGCCGATGTTCGTCGCGTGGCGCAGGTAGCGGATCGGTAGCCGGTCCGTGAACCGGCTCACGACTTGCGGCGTCGCATCGGGCGACGCGTTGTCGGCGATCACGATCTCGTACGGGTAAGCAAAGCCGGCGAGTTGCCCCTCCAGCGACTCGAGCAGCGACGCGAGATAGCGCGCGCGGTTCCAGGTCGGGATGCAGAAGCTGACGAGCGGCTCGGTCATGGTGGCTCCGAAAATGGCTGCGTCGATTGTCCCGGCCGCCCCGTCCCGCCCATCCGGAAAGCAGCGGCGCTTCCACCCTTCAGTTCGCTTGCCGCGCCGTCCCGGCTGTAGGAATTTGCCTGACACGCGGCACGGAAGAAGATGGACTCAAGCCACAGAACCGGCCTGATGTCCCATGCGCGGGGGGCTGCCCACAATCACTTCCATCGAATGCGCAACCAGCCCCCAGGAGCCGCAATGAACACCGAAACGATCCTCAGCGAGATCCGCGAAACGAACCTGTCGTACCTGATGCTGGCGCAGAGCCTGATCCGCGCCGACCGCGAGCAGGCGCTGTTCCGCCTCGGCATCTCGGAAGAGACGGCGGCGACGATCGACACGCTGAGCCCGGCGCAGATGATGAAGATCGCCTCGGGCAACACGCTGCTGTGCCGCTTCCGCATGGACGACGACGTGGTCTGGGCCCTGCTCACCAACCACGGCAAGACGGCCGCCAACGACGTCACGTCGCGCCTGCACGCCAGCATCCTGATGGCCGGCCGCCATCAAGAGGCCGCCTGACCCCCACCCCCTCGCACTCCGGAGCACCGACGCCATGGCACGCATCAAGAGCATCCTGACCGAAGCCAAGCAGATCGACCGCGCTGTCACGCTGATCAACCTCGGCGCGCGCCTGCAGGTGCTGGAATCGGAGACCGACCTGTCCTACGAGCGCCTGCTGCGCCTGTACAAGGAAGTGGCCGGCAAGTCGCCGAGCAAGGGCCAGCTGCCGTTCTCGACCGACTGGTTCATGACCTGGCAGCCCAACATCCACGCGTCGCTGTTCCTCAACGTGCACGAATACCTGAACAAGGTGGCCGAGCTCGACGAGATCGACACCGTGATCAAGGCCTACCAGCTCTATCTCGAGCAGACGCAGGCGCAGAACCTCGAGCCGCTGCTGTCGATCACGCGCGCCTGGCGCCTCGTCAAGTTCGTCGACAACGGCATGCTGACGATGACCAAGTGCTCCAAGTGCGGCGGCCACTTCGTCACCCACCCGCACGAGATCGCGCGCCACTTCGTCTGCGGCCTGTGCAACCCGCCGGCGCGCGCCGGCAAGGGCAAAGCCGCGGGCTCGATCCAGTTCGACAGCGCCACGCGCAAGGTTCTCGCAGGCGACGAGCTCGACGAGGCCGAAGCAGCGCACCTGCACTGAAGAACCTCTGACCATGGCTCGCACCCTGCTCGCGGCGCCCCCGGCGGCCGCGCCGCGGCGCGGCGTCTGGCCGCTGCCGGCGCTGCTCGGCTGGGGCCTCGCCTGGGGCCTCTATGCGCTGCTGCGCGCGGCCGGCTCGCAGCCCGGCATCGCGGCGGCCGGCGGCATCGTCGCCGGCATCGTGCTCGGCGCGGCCGGCAACACGCCGTGGCGCCGCCTCATCATCGCGGGCGGCTTTCCGCTCTCGCTCGCCGCGGCGGGGCTGGCCGGCGGCGTGCCGGGCTGGGCCTGGCTGCTCTCGCTCGTGCTGCTCGCGCTGGCCTATCCGGTGAGCGCTTGGCGCGACGCGCCTCTTTTTCCGACACCGGCCGACGCGCTCGACGCGCTGCCTGCGCACATCACGCTGCCCGACGGCGCGCGCGTGCTCGACGCTGGTTGCGGCCTCGGTCACGGGCTGGCGGCGCTGCGCCGCAGCTTTCCGCGCGCCGCCGTCGAAGGCATCGAGCGCAGCTGGCCGCTGGCGCTCGCCGCGCGCCTGCGCTGCCCTTGGGCGCGCGTGCGCCAGGGCGACATGTGGTCGCAGGACTGGCGCGGCTGCGCCCTCGTCTACCTGTTCCAGCGCCCCGAGACCATGGCGCGCGCATGGGCCAAGGCGCGCGCCGAGCTGGCGCCGGGCGCCTGGCTGGCGAGCCTCGAGTTCGCGGTCGAAGGCGTGCGGCCGAGCGCCGTCGCCGCCTGTCGCGACGGGCGCCGCGTCTGGCTGTACCGCATCGGGCGCTGAAGTCCGCGGCCGGCGGGCCGATATCTCCCGGATCGTTCGCACGCTTCGCGCCGATCGCCCGGACCGGAATGCAACTCGGCATCAAGTGCGCGGCTGCGGCGCCGATATACAGCCGAGGCCCGTTGCACTGACGCAGCGTGAGCCGCAACTCCGAACCGCCAGACCATGTTCGTCATCATCGGCTACGTCGTCGCGCTGGGCTGCATCTTCGGCGCGTACATCATTCACGGCGGCAACATCGGCGTGATCCTGCACGCCATCCCGACCGAGATGATGGCCATCGGCGGCGGCGCCGCGGGCGCCTTCGCCGTCAACAACCAGCCCAAGACGCTCAAGGCCGTCATGAAGGCGCTGCCGACGCTGCTCAAGAGCTCGAAGTACACCAAGGCGCGCTACATGGAGCTGATGGCGCTGCTCTACGACATCCTGCAGAAGGCACGCAAGGAAGGGCTGATGTCGATCGAGAACGACGTCGAGCACCCCGAGGAGTCGCCCGTGTTCCAGAAGTACGCGACGGTCGGCGCCGACCACCACGTCGTCGAGTTCATCACCGACTACCTGCGCATGATGGTCTCGGGCAATCTCAACGCCCACGAGATCGAGAGCCTGATGGACAGCGAGATCGAGACCCACCACCACGAGGCGCACGCGCCGGCGGCGGCGATCGCGCGGCTGGCGGGCGCGCTGCCGGCGTTCGGCATCGTCGCGGCGGTGCTCGGCGTCGTCAACACGATGGGTTCGGTCGGCCAGCCGCCGGCCGTGCTCGGCCAGATGATCGGCTCGGCGCTGGTCGGCACCTTCCTCGGCATCCTGCTGGCCTATGCCGTCGTCGAGCCGCTCGGCGGCCTGCTCGAGCAGAAGAATGACGAGAGCTCCAAGGAGCTGCAGTGCATCAAGACGACCCTGCTGGCCAGCATGCAGGGCTATGCGCCGCAGGTCGCCGTCGAGTTCGGCCGCAAGGTGCTCTATTCGACGGAGCGCCCGAGCTTCACAGAGCTCGAGGACCACGTGAAGGGGAAGAAATGACGACCCCCCGTCGCCGGGTACGGCTCCTGCCCCCCGAGGGGGGCGCGGCCGACTTGGGGCGGCCCGGCGCTCGGCCGCGCGCGCATGAGCGAGGTTTGTGATGGCGGGTGACGCGAAGCGGCTGCAGCCGATCATCGTCAAGCGCATCAAGAAGGGCGGCCATGGCCGCCACGGCGGCGCCTGGAAGATCGCCTATGCCGACTTCGTCACGGCGATGATGGCCTTCTTCCTGCTGATGTGGCTGCTCGGCTCGACCAGCGAAGGCGACCGCAAGGGCATTGCCGACTACTTCAACTCGCCGCTGAAGATCTCGCTGCTCGGCGGCGGCACCGGCTCGGGCGACGCATCGCACGTCGTCAAGGGCGGCGGGCAGGATCTCTCGCGCACGCACGGCCAGGTCAAGAACGGCGACGTCGAGGCGCAGCGCCGCACCATCAACCTCAAGGCGCTGAAGGCCGAGCAAAAGCGCGCCGAGATCGCGCGGCTCGAGTCGCTCCAAAAGCGCGTCGACGACGCGATCACCGCCAGCGCCAAGCTCGCGCCGTTGCACTCGCAGATGCGCCTGGACATGACGGCCGACGGCCTGCGCATCCAGATCGTCGACGAGCAGAGCCGGCCGATGTTCGACAGCGGCAGCGCGATCGTGAAGCCCTACATGCGCGAGCTGCTGCAGGAGATCGGCCGCGTATTGAACGAAGTGCCGAACCGCCTGACGCTCGAAGGCCACACCGACGCCGCGGGGTTCGCCACCGGCGAGTTCGGCTACAGCAACTGGGAGCTGTCGTCCGACCGCGCCAACGCGTCGCGCCGCGAGCTGCTCGCCGGCGGCCTGCCCGCCGCGCGCGTGCTGCGCGTGCAGGGTCTCGCGTCGAGCGTGCCGTTCGACAAGGTCGACCCGCTGAGCGCAGCCAACCGGCGCATCAGCATCATCGTGATGAACCGCGACGCCGAGGACCGCTTCTTCGACAAGCCGGTCGAGCCGCCCGAGCCCGCCGAACCCTCGTTCGGCGCCGGCCCGTCCGCCGCCGCGCCGGCGCCGGCGCAGGGATCGCTCGTCGCACAGGGCTCAAGCCCGCCGCCGAACGCCCGATAACCGAGTCAATTCAGCGCGCAGCGCGATTGCAGCAGCCGAGGTTACCCATGAGCTCCGCCACCGACATGAAATTCCTGATCGTCGACGACTTCTCGACCATGCGCCGCATCGTGCGCGGGCTGCTCAAGGAAAGCGGCTTCAACAACGCCGAGGAAGCCGAGGATGGCGTGATGGCGCTGCAGAAGCTGCGCAACGACCGCTTCGAGTTCGTCGTCAGCGACATCAACATGCCCAACATGAACGGCTTCGAGCTGCTCGCGCAGATCAAGGCCGACGAGACGCTCAAGCACCTGCCGGTGCTGATGGTGACGGCCGAGGCGCGCAAGGAAGACATCGTGCGCGCCGCGCAGGAAGGCGCCGCCGGCTACATCGTCAAGCCGTTCACGAAGGCCACCCTCGAAGAGAAGGTGCAGAAGATCCTGCAAAAGCTGGGCAAGTGAGAACAACAACATGAGCCACCCCGCCGCCATCCCCGCGCCCGTCGCCCATGAAACGCCGCCGATCGTGCACCAGCAACTCGGCGAGATGGCGCGCCAGCTGCACGACACGCTGTCCCAGCTCGGCTTCATGCCGCGCCTGGGCGAGCTGACGGATTCCCTGCCGGACGCACGCAGCCGCCTCACCTACATTGCCGCCAAGACAGGCGAGGCCGCCGAGAAGGTGCTGAACCTCGTCGACAGCGCGAAGGCCGAGCACGGCAGCATCGCCGACGCGACGCGCCGCATGGCGCAGTCGATCGTCGCCGACCCGGTCAAGGCCGTCGCGTCGGGTTCGGTGATGAACTTCGTCGGCGACGTCGAGGCGTCGACGGCGCGCATCGACCAGCACCTGACCGACATCATGATGGCGCAGGACTTCCACGACCTGACCGGCCAGGTGGTCGCCAAGGTCGTCAAACTGGCCGGCGACATCGAGGACCAGTTGCTCAAGCTGCTGCTGCAGACGGCGCCGGCCGGCCAGCGCCACATCGATCCGGCGCTGCTGCAGGGCCCCGTCGTCGATCCGAGCGGACGCACCGACGTCGTCGCCAACCAGGAACAGGTCGACGACCTGCTGGCGAGTCTCGGGTTCTGAGCGCCCCCGGGCCGGGGTGAGGGCCGGCATTTGACCGCCCTTCCTCCCGCTTATCGGCCTTAAGTTCCGGCGCCCCGCCGGAACAATCGTCGAGGAGAACATCCCTCCTCGACATGGCCGACAACAGCGCACAAGACCGCAACCTGCCAGCATCGCAGCGCAAGCTGCAGCGTGTGCGCGCGGAAGGACAGATCGCGCGCTCGCGCGATCTGTCGCACTTCGCGACGATCACCGCCGGAGGCGCGGCTCTGGTCGCCTTCGGCCCCGGGGCGGCGCGCACGCTGCAGGAGGTGCTGGCGTCCGCGCTGCGCTTCGACGCCGCGGCGCTCGCCACGCCGGCCGCGATGGGCGAACGGATGGCGGCGCTGGCGCCGCTGTTCCTCGCCTTCGTCGCGCCGCTGGGCGCACTGATGATGGTCGTCGCGCTGGCCGTTGCGCTGGCCGGCGGCGGTTGGGTCTGGAGCTTCAAGCCGCTTGCGCCGCGTTTCTCCAAGCTCAACCCGCTGGCCGGCCTGCCGCGCTTGATGTCGAAGCGTCAGCTCGGCGACACGCTCAAGGCCTGCCTGCTCGCGCTGCTGCTCGGCGGCATCGGCGCCTGGTACCTGAGCCGCCACATCGACAGCTTCGGCGCCGCGCTCGCGCTGCCGCTGCCGACGGCGCTCGGCCACGTCGCGAGCACGCTCGCCGGCGGCGTGGCGCTGCTCGTGCTGCTGCTGGCGGCGTTCGCACTGGTCGATGTGCCGCTGCAGCGCCACCTGCACCTGGCGCGCCAGAAGATGTCGCACCAGGAAGCCAAGCAGGAGCACAAGGAGCTCGAGGGCAACGCCGAGGTCAAGTCCAAGGTCAAGGCGCTGATGCGCGAGCGCGCCAACCGCCGCATGATCGCCGCCGTACCCAAGGCCGATCTCGTCGTGATGAACCCGACGCACTACGCCGTGGCGCTGAAGTACGACGACGCGACGATGGCCGCGCCGCGTGTCGTCGCCAAGGGCGCCGACCTGCTGGCGATGCGCATCCGCGACGCCGCGAACGAGCACAAGGTGCCGGTGCTGCAGGCGCCGCCGCTGGCGCGCGCGCTCTACGCCCACGCGCAGATCGACCGCGAGATCCCGGCCGCCCTGTTCGCCGCTGTGGCGCAGGTGCTGGCCTACGTCTACCAGTTGCGTGCCGCGCTTGGCGGCAAGGCGCCGATGCCGCAATCGTTGCCGGCGCTCGCCGTGCCGGCCGAACTCGACCCGCACCACACGAAGGGCGACGACGCCCCGGAGGATGACGCATGAACGCCATGACGGCGCAACTGCAGCGGCTGCTCGGCCCGAACGCCGGTCTGCTCAAGGCGCTGCTCGCGCCGCTGTTCATCGTGCTCGTGCTGGCGATGATGGTGCTGCCGCTGCCGCCGTTCGCGCTCGACCTGCTGTTCACCTTCAACATCGCGCTGGCGCTGATGGTGATGATGGTGTCGGCAAGCATGGTGCGGCCGCTCGACTTCGCCGCCTTCCCGTCGGTGCTGCTGGTGACCACGCTGCTGCGGCTGTCGCTCAACGTCGCGTCGACGCGTGTCGTGCTGCTCGAAGGCCACACCGGCACCGGCGCCGCCGGCGCCGTGATCGAGTCGTTCGGCCACTTCCTCATCGGCGGCAACTTCACCGTCGGCCTGATCGTCTTCGCCATCCTCGTCGTCATCAACTTCATCGTGGTGACCAAGGGTGCCGAGCGCATCGCCGAGGTCGGCGCGCGCTTCACTCTCGACGCCATGCCCGGCAAGCAGATGGCGATCGACGCCGACCTGAACGCCGGCCTGATCGACGAAAAGGACGCCAAGCGCCGGCGCGTCGAAGTGGCCGACGAAGCCGAGTTCTATGGCTCCATGGACGGCGCCTCCAAGTTCGTGCGCGGCGACGCCATCGCAGCCATCCTGATCCTGGTCATCAACGTCATCGGCGGCTTCATCGTCGGAGTGATCCAGCACGACCTGCCGGCCTCGCAGGCAGCCTCGACCTACGTCCAGCTCGCCGTGGGCGACGCCCTCGTGGCGCAGATTCCTGCACTGCTGATCTCGGTGTCGGCCGCCATGGTGGTGTCGCGCGTCGGCAAGGAGCAAGACGTCGGCAGCCAGATCGCCAAGCAGGTGTTCAACTCGCCGCGTGCGCTGGCGATCGCGGCCGTCATCATCGGCGTGCTCGGCGTCATCCCGGGCATGCCGCACGTCGTCTTCCTGCTCATCGCCGGCGCCATGGGCTGGCTGGCGCGCCGCATGGCGCAGCGCCAGCAGGCCGAGAAGGACGCACCGTCCGCGCCGGTGACGGCGCCCGCCGCCGACGCCGAGGCGAGCTGGGACGACCTGCAACCCGTCGACACGCTCGGCCTCGAAGTCGGCTACCGGCTGATCGCGCTCGTCGACAAGACGCGCTCAGGCGACCTGCTGCAACGCATCAAGGGCGTGCGCCGCAAGTTCGCGCAGGACGTCGGCTTCCTGCCGCCGCCGGTGCACATCCGCGACAACCTCGAGCTCAAGCCCGGCATGTACCGCCTGACGCTGCGCGGCGCCGTCGTCGGCGAGGGCGAGGCCTACCCGGGCATGTACCTGGCGATCAACCCCGGCCACGCGACGCAGCAGCTGATCGGCACGCGCACCACCGATCCGGCCTTCGGCCTGCCCGCCGTGTGGATCGAGGAGCGCCAGCGCGAGGCCGCCCAAATGGCCGGATTTACGGTCGTTGATTGCTCGACCGTCGTCGCGACCCACCTCTCACACTTGATGCAGCTTCATGCCGCCAAGCTGCTCGGCCGTGTCGAGACGCAACAGCTGGTCGAGCATGTGACCAAACTGGCCCCGAAACTGATCGAAGACGTGATTCCCAAGATGGTCGGCATCGCCACCGTGCAAAAGACGCTGCAGCTGCTGCTGGAGGAAGGCGTGCACATCCGCGACATGCGCTCGATCGTCGAGGCGCTGGCCGAACACGCCGCTACCGTCACCGACCCGGCCGAGCTGGCGCGCCGCATCCGCGTGCACCTGGCGCCGGCCATCGTGCAGCAGATCTATGGCCCGGTGCGCGAGCTCGACGTGATCGCGCTCGAGCCCGACCTCGAACGCCTCGTGGCGCAGGCGCTGAACTCGCCGCACGGCGCCGCGCTCGACCCCGGCGTCGCCGACACGTTGACGCGCTCGGCCGCCGAGTCGGCCAAACGCCAGGAAGACCTCGGCGTGCCCGCCTGCCTGCTCGTGCCCGACCTGATCCGCGCGCCGATGGCGCGCCTGCTGCGCCGCGCCGCACCGCGGCTCAAGGTGCTGGGGCACAGCGAGATTCCTGAAACGCATTCGATCCGTATCGGCTCCATCATCGGAGGCACCGCATGAATGTCAGACGCTTCCACGCGCGCACTTCCCGCGATGCGTTGGCCCTCGTCAAGCAGGCCTTCGGCGACGACGCCGTCGTGCTGTCGACCAAGCCCGCCGGCGACGGTGTCGAGGTGCTCGCGATGGCACCCGAGGGCATGCAGCAGATCGAGCGCATGGCCGCCGGCGCGCCGGAGACTCCGGCCGCAGCGCCGGCACGCACGCGCAGCAGCGCCGCGCCGCAAGGCACCGACGACGTCGCCAGCGACGTCGAGCGCCTGTCGATGAGCACGCTGTCGTTCCAGGATTACGTGCGCGAGCGCATGCTCAAGCGTCGCCAGGCCGCCCATCGCACGCCCGAGGCCGCAGTGCCCGCGATGCCGGCGCCCACCGTCACCGCTGCCGCCATCGCCGCAGCACAAACCGCACCGCAACCGGCATTGGCCGAAGCATCGGCTCCGATGCGCGCGGCCGCACCGCTGCGCGTCGACCCGCCGCTGCTGCACGACAGCCTGGCCTGGGCCGACGAGCCGCCCGCGCCGACGATGGCCGCCGCCGCATCGCGGCGCGACCAGCAGGACATGATGAACGAGCTGCGCTCGATGAAGGGCCTGATCGAGGATCGCTTCGGCGCGCTCGCCTTCATGGAGAAGCTGCAGCGCCAGCCGGCGCAGGCGCGCCTGACGCAAAAACTGCTCGATGCGAGCTTCTCGCCGGCGCTGATCCGCAAGCTGGTCGAAGGCATGGACGCCTCGACGGGCGACGAGCTGGCCTGGGCCGGCGGCGTGCTCGAGCGCAACCTGCTGACCAACGAGCACGACGGTGCGCTCGAAGATCAGGGCGGCGTGCACGCGCTGATCGGCTCGACCGGCGTCGGCAAGACGACGAGCACGGCCAAGATCGCCGCCGCCTTCGCCACGAAGCACGGCGCGGTCAACCTCGGCCTGATCACGCTCGACGCCTACCGCGTCGCGGCGCACGAACAGCTGCGCGCCTACGGCCGCATCCTCGGCGTGCCGGTGCACACGGCGCACGACCGGGCGACGCTCGAAGACCTGCTCGATCTGCTGTCGGCCAAGAAGATGGTGCTGATCGACACCGCCGGCATCGGCCAGCGCGACAGCCGCACGCGCGAGCTGCTCGACATGCTCTCGCACCGCTCGATCAACAAGCTGCTCGTCGTCAACGCCGCGGCGCAGGGCGAGACGATCGAGGACGTGATGCTCGCCTACCGCGCCAGCCAGTGCGCGGGCGTCGTGATCTCGAAGATGGACGAGGCGATGAAGCTCGGCCCCGCGCTCGACGCCATCATCCGCCACCGCATGAAGGTCGTCGGCGTCGCCAACGGCCAGCGCGTGCCCGAGGACTGGCATCGCCTGTCGGCCAAGGCGCTGGTGCATCGCGCGCTGCGCGCCACGGCCGGCGCCGCCTTCCGCATGGACGCCGGCGACGTGAGCCTGATGTTCGCCGGCGCGCCGCGCCACGAGGCAGCGCCGCCGGCCGCCGCCGCGCGCCACTGATCCGATTCCCGCCCCACCGATCATGTTCAACAGCGCCCACGAAGACCAGGCCCACGGGCTGCGTCGCATGTTCGCGCAGTCGCGCACACGCAGCCTGCCTGTCGTCTCGAATCCGCACGTGCCGTTCGCCGGCGTGCTGCTCGAGCGGCTGTGCACCGCGTTCGCCGAGCTCGGCCTGCACACGCTCGTCGTCGACGCCGCCGAGGGCGCGCCCGCGCCGCGCGAGCTGGCCATGATGGATCTCGCCGAAGGCATCGAGCCGCTGGCGCCGCAGATGTCCTACCTCGCCGCGCGCGGCCTGCCGGTGCGCCACGTCGACACCCACGGCTCGACCGCCGGTTTCCTGCAGGCGGTGGCCGACGCCGCACCGCAGGCCGGCGTGTTGCTGGTGCATGCCGGCGCGTCGGACCTGGCGCGCATGTTCGCGCGCCGCAACGTGCGCCCGCTGCTGCTCGCCGACGATCGCCCGCACGCCGTGATGCACGCCTATGCCGCGATGAAGCTGCTGGCGCAGCGCGCCGGCCTGATGGCGCACGACCTGCTGCTGACCGCGGCGCCGGCGTCGCCGCGCGCCGAGCGCATCGCGCAGCAGCTCGCCGCCTGCGCCGACACCTACCTCGGCGCCGTGCTGCACGACTGGGTGCGCGTCGACCCGGCGAGCGCCGCAACCGATGCGCCCGACGCCACCCTGCGCCGCCTCGTGCGCGAGCTGCTGGCGGCCTGCGAGCCCGGCCTGCCGCCGGCCGGCGCGCCGCCGGGCCACGGCCTGCCCCCTGCCTTGTGGAGCCGACCCGCGCCCGGCGTTGCGGTGGAGGTTTGATGATGATTCCGGAGCCCAGATCCATGTACACCGCCAAAGGCCAGCTCGACCTCACGTCGATGCTCAAGCAATACAGCCCGCTGGTGCGCCGGCTCGCGCACCAGATGATCGCCAAGCTGCCCGCCAACGTGGAGCTCGACGACCTGATCCAGGTCGGCATGATCGGCCTGACCGACGCGCTAAGCCGCTTCGACGCCGCGCAGGGCGTGCAGTTCGAGACCTTCGCGACGCAGCGCATCCGCGGTGCGATGCTCGACGAGCTGCGCGGCAACGACTGGATGAGCCGCGGCTCGCGCAAGCAGCAGCGCGAGATCGAATCCGCCGTGCACCGACTCGAACAAAAGCTCGGCCGCGCGCCGCACGAAAGCGAGATCGCCGCCGAGATGGGCCTCAAGCTCGCCGAGTACCAGGAACTGCTCGGCAAAGTGCGCGGCACGCAGCTCGTGCACCTGGAAGACATGTCGGGCGACGAGGGCGACAGCGACTACCTCGACCGCCACGTTGCCGACGTGGAAGCGAACCCGCTCGCGCAACTGCAGGACCACCGCATGCGCGAGGCGCTGGTCGCCGCGATCAAGACGCTGCCCGAGCGCGAGCAGCTCGTGATGAGCATGTACTACGAGCAGGACATGAACCTGAAGGAAATCGCGGCGGTGCTCAAGGTGACGGAGTCGCGCGTCTGCCAGCTCCACAGCCAGACGATCGCGCGGCTGCGCGTCAAGCTGCGCGAGTGGTGAGAGCCGTGCGCTCGCTGCTGCGCAAGGCGCGCGCCGCTGCCAACGACGACGAGGCGCCCGCCGCCGCGGCGCCCGTTGCCGACGCCGGCGCCATCGTCGGCAAGCTGGCGCAGCAGGCCTCGGGCGTCGGCCGCGAAGCCGCCGAGGTGCGCGGCCTGATCGGCGACGCGCTCGCCGCGTCGACGCGCCAATCCGAGACGCTGAAGGCGCTGATGCAGCAACTGCAGCTCGTCGTGCAGGCGCAGGACGCGATCGGCGCGCAGAGCGGCGACAGCCGCGCCGCCGTCGCGCGCGCGCGCAGCGCCGTGCAGGGCGTCGGCGACGAAGTCGCCGGCATCGTCGACACGCTGCGCGCCGTCGCCGACGCGGCGCGCCAGATCGGCCAGATCGCCTTGCAAACACGACTCGTCGCCTTCAACGCCAGCGTCGAGGCCAAGCGCGCCGGCGAGGCCGGCCGCGGCTTCGCCGTCGTCGCCGAGGCCGTCAAGGATTTGGCCGGCAAAGTCGAAGGCAGCTCCAAGGACATCATGCGCACGCTCGGTGAGCTCGACGGCCGCATCGAAGGCCTGGCCGTCGAGATCCGCAGCGACGCCGGCAACAACGCCAGCCCGGGCGCGTTCCAGAGCGCGCTGGCCGATGTCGAAAGCAGCGTCGGCCGCATCGACGCCGCCGCCGCCGGCAGCCGCGAGATCTGCGGCGGCCTCGGCGCACAGGTCAGCACGCTCGACGCCGAGACGCAACGCACCGGCCACTCGCTCGACGCGGCGCAGCGCCGCAGCGAAACCTTCCTGCAGGTCTCGGAACAGTTGATCGAGATCGTCGCCGGCTCGGGCGTGCAAACCGAGGACACGCCCTACATCGAAGCCGCGCAGCGCGCCGCGGCGCAGATCGGCGCGCTGCTCGACGAAGCGCTGAAAAGCGGCGCGATCGGCGCAGCCGAGTTGTTCGACGAACAGTACCGCCCGATCGCGGGCACCCACCCGCCGCAGCACACGACGCGCTTCGTCGCGCTCGCCGACCGCCTGTTCCCGCAGGTGCAGGAGCCGATGCTCCAGATGTCGCCGAAAGTCGTGTACTGCATCGCCGCCGACCGCAACGGCTACATCGCCACGCACAACCGAAAGTACTGCCACCCGCAGCGCGGCGACCTGGCCTGGGACACGGCCAACAGCCGCTACCGCCGCATCTTCGACGACCGCACCGGCCTCGCCTCGGCGCGCAACACGCGGCCGTTCCTGCTCCAGACATATCGCCGCGACATGGGCGGCGGCAAGTTCATCGTGATGAAGGAAGCGGCGGCGCCGATCATGGTCGGCGGGAAGCACTGGGGCGGGTTGAGGCTGGCGTTTCAGTTCTGACGCCGAGACTCCGACTGCCATCAGTGGCCGCGTTGGGCTCTCGTATCGGCCGTGACACGGAGCCCTGCGGGCACCCGTGGGCGACAGCCGGTTGCCGACGATAACGCAGACACGCGGAACGGTACGCGCCAAGCTGGACTCGTCGGCTCAGTTGGTCCGAGCTTGCCCGGCATGCGTCCACCGCAGCGCTACACCTGCATGTTCATGATGTCCGTGTAAGCCTGCACCAGCCGGTTGCGCACCTGCAGCGTCGCCTGGAAGCCGATCTGCGCCTTCTGCATCGCGACCATCGTCTCTTCGAGGCTGACGGTGGGGTTGTCGAGCTGCACCTCGCGCTGCAGCCGCGTCGCCTCGTTCTGCGCCGCGCTGACCGACTTCAGCGCATTGGCCAGTGCTCCCTGGAAACCCGGGCCCTCGACGCTCTTGCCGCGCGCGATCGGCTGGCCGCTGGTCGTCAGGCCGGCGCGGGCGACGGCCTGGGCGAAATCGAAGGGCTTGAGCTTGACGTCCATGGCGGGGCTGCGTCCACAGTGAGTGGGGGACGGTTCCCATGTTAGGGCGCACGGCCCGCGACGGTGGCGGGAACTGACTGCCGAATCGGGGCCTGTTCGCGGCACCTGCGCATTTCAGTTTCCGAATAATCGATTTCGTTCGACAGCCCTCGACTGCCCGCCCTCATGGACAACGCCCTCGTTCCCGCCAGCACACCGAGCCTGCCCGCGCAGGACGGTCCGGTCGCCCGACTGGCCGCGCTGCCGGCGCGCAGCAAGCTCAACCTCGGCCTGGGCCTGGCCGCGATCGCCGCAGTCGCCGTCGCGCTCACGATGTGGCGCAGCCAGGGCGACTACAAGGTGCTCTACGCCAACCTGTCGGACAAGGACGGCGGCGCCATCATCGCGCAACTGTCGCAGATGAACATTGCGTACAAGCACGCCGACGGCGGAGCGGCGATCCTCGTGCCCGCCGCGCAGGTGCACGACGCGCGCCTCAAGCTCGCTTCGGCCGGCCTGCCCAAGGGCAGCGTGGTCGGCTTCGAGCTGATGGACTCGGCGCGTTTCGGCCAGACCCAGTTCCAGGAGCGCCTGACCTTCCAGCGCGGCCTCGAAGGCGAGCTGACGCGCTCGATCACGGCGCTGGCCGCGGTGCAGGGCGCGCGCGTGCACCTCGCGCTGCCGAACCAGAACGGCTTTTTTCGCGAGCAGCAAAAACCCAGCGCCTCGGTGATGCTGACGCTGCACCCCGGCCGCACGCTCGACCGCGCGCAGGTCGCCGGCATCGTGCACCTGGTCTCATCGAGCGTGCCCGAACTCTCGCCCAAGGCGGTGAGCGTGCTCGACCAGAGCGGCGCGCTGATCTCGGGCCCGCAGGACACCGCGGCCGCCACCAACGGCCTCGACGCCAACCAGCTGCAGTATGTCGCGCAGCTCGAAGCGGGCTACGGCAAACGCATCGTCGAGCTGCTCGAGCCGATCGTCGGCCGCGACAACCTGCGCGCGCAGGTCACGGCCGAAGTCGACTTCACGCAGTCGGAATCGACCTCGGAGAACTATGCGCCCAACCAGGGCGCGCAGGCGCAGGCCACGGTGCGCAGCCAGCAGACCAGCGAGTCGCTCGGCAGCACGCCGGGCCAGCCCGCGGGTGTGCCGGGCGCCACGTCGAACCAGCCGCCGGTGCCGGCGACCGCGCCCGTCACCGGCGCGGCGCAGCCGCTGCAGGCCGCGCAGGGCGGCGGCGGCGCGAGCAACACGCGGCGCGACAACGTCACCAACTACGAAGTCGACAAGACGGTGAAAGTGACGCGCGCCGCCACCGGCACCGTCAAGCGAATGAACACGGCCGTCGTCGTCAACCACCGCGCCGTCACCGACGCCAAGGGCAAGACGACGCACGTGCCGCTGTCGGGCGACGAGGTCGAGAAGCTGACCAGCCTGGTGCGCGAGGCGATCGGCTTCAACCAGGAGCGCGGCGACTCGGTCAAAGTGATCAATGCGCCGTTCCGCGTCGAGACCGCACCCAAGCCGCAGGAGCTGCCTGTCTGGAAGCAGCCCGAGACGATCGACCTGCTGCGCGCCGTCGCCGTGCCGGGAGCGCTCGGCCTCGTCGCGCTGCTCGTTTTCTTCGGCTTGCTGCGCCCGGCGTTCAAGGCCGTGCTCCCGCCGGCGGCGCCCTCGCGCGGCCAGACGCTCAACGCCGTCGTCGACGACGCGCAGGTGCTGCCGGCCGCGACGCCTCCGGCGCTCGAAGGCCCTAAGGCGAGCGACCAGCTGAACGGCGCGCGCGCGATCGCACGCCAGAACCCTGCCGCCGTTGCCGGCGTCGTGCGCAGCTGGGTCAACGGCGGCCAGACCGTCTAAGCCCGGCAACAACGAAGAAGAACGACCATGGACGACCAGGGACTCGAGGACGCTGCGATCCTGCTGATGTCGCTCGGCGAGGAAGATGCCTCCGAGGTGTTCAAGCACCTCTCGCCCAAGGAGGTGCAGCGCCTGGGCGAGACGATCGCCAAGATGAAGACGGTGACGCATGAGCGCGTCGACGGCGTGCTCGGCCGCTTCACGACGGAAGCCTCGGAGCAGAGCCTGCTCGTCGCCGACAACGACGAGTACGTCAAGTCGGTGCTGCGCCGCGCGCTCGGCGACGACAAGGCCAACCTGCTGATCGACCGCATCCTGCAAGGCAGCGACGTGACGGGCATCGAGAGCCTGAAGTGGATGGACCCGACCTCGGTGTCGGAGCTGCTGCGCAACGAGCACCCGCAGATCGTCGCTGCGATCCTGGTCCACCTCGACCACGACCAGGCCGCCTCGGTGCTGATGCTGCTGCCCGAGCGCCACCGCAACGAGGTGCTGATCCGCATCGCCACGCTCGACGGCATCCAGCCGAGCGCGCTGCGCGACTTGAACGATGTGATGTCCAAGGTGCTCGCCGGCGGCGACAAGATGCGCAAGGCCTCGCTCGGCGGCGCCAAGGCCGCTGCCGAGATCATCAACATGATGGGCTCGAGCGTCGAGACGGCGATCATCGACTACGTGCGCGAGGCCGACAACGATCTGGCGCAGAAGATCATGGACAACATGTTCACCTTCGACGATCTGGGCAAGATCGACGACAAGGGGATCCAGGCGCTGCTCAAGGAAGTGCAGTCCGAGTCGCTCATCGTCGCGCTCAAGGGCGCGACGCCGGAGCTGCGCGAGAAGATCTTCAAGAACATGTCGACTCGCGCCGCCGAGACGCTGCGCGAGGACCTCGAGTCGCGCGGCCCGGTGCGCGTCTCGGAAGTCGAGGCCGAGCAGAAGGAAATGCTGAAGATCGTGCGCCGCCTCGCCGAGGAAGGCCAGATCGTGCTGGGAGGCAGCGGTGATGACGAGTTCGTCTAGGCGCGAGCCGCGCCAGGTGCCGGCGCCGGGCGCCAAGCCGGCCTCGCCGTATGCGCGCTTCATCCCGCGCGAGGAGCTCAGCTCGTTCTCGGCGTGGACCCCCGACGCGCTGTCGGGCGGCGATGCGCCCGCGGCGACCGGCCTCGTTCCCGGCGCCGACGCGAGCCCGGCCGAGGCGGCCGTCGAGTCGCTCGAGGCCGCGCTGCAGGCGGCGCGGCAGTCCGGCTATCAGGACGGCTACCGCGACGGGCTGGTCGCGCTCGAAGGCTTCAAGCGCAGCTTCGCGCAGCAGATGACGGCGCAGCTCGGCGCACTGCTGCGCAGCGTCGACGAGCAGCTCGGCGCGATGGAGGAACAGATGGCCGAGGCGCTCGCCCATGCGGCGATGGACCTCGCCGGCCAGGTCGTGCGCCACGAGCTGACGGTGCAGCCCGAACTGGTGGCCGGCGTCGCGCGCGAGGCCGTCTCCGGCGTGATGCTCAGCGCGCGCCACATCACGCTGCGCGTGCACCCCGACGACGCCCCGCTGGTCGCCCAGGGCGCCGGCGACGAGCTGGAGCGCCGCGGCGCGCGCCTCGTCGCCGACGCGACGCTGTCGCGCGGCGGCTGCATCGTCGAGAGCGACGTCGGCATCGTCGAAGCCGGTATCGAGAACCGCTGGCGCCGCGCCGCGGCGGCGCTCGGCGGCGAAGTGAACGAGGACGGCGAGGACGGGACGTTGTGAACACTGCGGCCGGCCGGGATCCCTCACCCCGACCCACTTCCCGCATGCGGGAAGTGGGGGTCGTACCCGCGCGGGTCGAGAAGTGGCAGCGCTACCTCGCCGACCTGCGCGCCTTCGCCGCCGCCCCGGTCGAGCTGGAGTCGCAGGGCAAGCTGGTGCGCGTCGCCGGGCTGGTGCTCGAAGCGGCGGGCATCCGCGCGCCGGTCGGCGCCGTGTGCGAAGTGCGCATGAAGGGGCAGCCCCCCGTGATCGCCGAAGTCGTCGGCTTCTCGGGCGACCGCGCCTATCTCATGCCCACCGGCGAGGTGCACGGCCTGGCCAGCGGCGCACTCGTCGTGCCGCGGCCGACGCCGGCCGCCGCGCCCAGGCTCGGCCGCGTCAACCACCCGTGGCGGCGCAGCGAGGACCGCGGCCTGCACCTGCCGATGGGCGACGGCCTGCTCGGCCGCGTCGTCGACTCGCACGGCGTGCCGATGGACCGCAAGGGCCCGCTGGCCGACGTGCACGACGCACCGATGAGCCGGCGCCCGATCAATGCGATGGACCGCGACCCGGTGCGCCAGCCGCTCGACACCGGCGTGCGCGCGATCAACTCGATGCTCACTGTCGGCCGCGGCCAGCGCATCGGCCTGTTCGCCGGCTCCGGCGTCGGCAAGTCGGTGCTGCTGGGCATGATGGCGCGCTACACCGAGGCCGACGTGATCGTCGTCGGGCTGATCGGCGAGCGCGGACGCGAAGTCAAGGAGTTCATCGAGGACATCCTCGGCGCCGAGGGGCTGGCGCGCTCCGTCGTCGTCGCCGCGCCGGCCGATGCGCCGCCGCTGGTGCGCATGCAGGGCGCGAGTTACGCCACCGCGGTGGCCGAGCACTTCCGCGACCGCGGCAAGCACGTGCTGCTGCTGATGGATTCGCTGACGCGCTACGCGATGGCACAGCGCGAGATCGCGCTGGCGATCGGCGAACCGCCGGCCACCAAGGGCTATCCGCCGAGCTGCTTCGCCAAGCTGCCGCAGCTCGTCGAGCGCAGCGGCAACGGCCTCGCCGGCAACGGCTCGATCACGGCCTTCTACACCGTGCTCAGCGAAGGCGACGATCTGCAGGATCCGATCGCCGACGCGGCGCGCGCCATCCTCGACGGCCACATCGTGCTGTCGCGCGAGCTCGCCGAGGCCGGCCACTACCCGGCGATCGACATCGAACGCTCGGCGTCGCGCGTGATGAACAACGTCGCGGCGCGCGCGCACCTCGAGGCCGCGCGGCGCTTCCGCCAGCTGCACGCCAAGTACAGCAAGGCGCGCGACCTGATCCAGCTCGGCGCCTACGCGCCCGGCCACGACCCCGAGCTCGACAGCGCGGTGCACGCGCACGCCGCGATGACGGCGCTGCTGCAGCAGGACATGCACGAACCCGCCACGCTCGACGCGAGCGTGCGACAGCTCGGCGGTGCGATCGCCGCCTGACGACGAAGCCCGCGACGCCGACCTGCCGGACCCCGACGATGACCGAAACGACCCGCATCCCCGCCCTGCTCATGCTGCTCCAGCAGGAGGAACAGGTGCGCGACGCCGCACTCGCGGCGCTGCGCCGCAGCGACGACGCGGCGCGCCGCGCCCAGGCCCAGCTCGAGCAGCTGCTGCAGTACCGGCGCGACTACGAACAACGCTGGACGCGCGAGTTCGCGCAGCGCGGCAGCATCGACATCGTGCGCTGCTACCAGGGCTTCATGGACCGTCTGACGCAGGCCGTCGAACAGCAGCACCGCACGGCCGAGCACGCGAAGGACCAGCTCCAGTCGGCGCGCGACGCGCTGCGCGAACGCGAGCTGCGCGTCGCATCGATCCGCAAGCTGATCGAGCGCCGCGAGCGCGAGTTGCAGGCTGCTGCCGCACGCCATGAACAGCGCGGCAGCGACGAGCTGGCCGCGCTTGCCGCCTGGCACCGCGACGCCGCGCTTTCGGCGCCGGCGCTCGCCCACTGATCACGACCGCGACGAGGACGACCCGCGATGCAGATCCCGCTCGTGACCCCCGTGACGGCCGTTGCGCCGGCCGCGCCGACGCCCGCCCCCGCCGATGCATCGACCGACGCCGGCGGCGGCAGCTTCTCGCAATGGCTGAGCCGCGCGACGCCGCCACCGCAGGACGCGGCGCTCGCGAGCGCAGGCGGCGCGAACCCCCGACCTGCGACCGCGAAGTCCACGCCCGCAGCCGCCGCGAGCCGCGGCGCGCAGGGCGGCGTGCCGGCAGCGGGTGCAGGCGAGCCTGCCGATGCCGTCGCGGCCGAACCCGCGGCTGTGGATCCGGCCGTGGCCTGCAGCGACGCCACCGCACCGACGCCATCGGTGCCCGAGGACGCTGCTGCTGCTGCTGCTGCGGCCACCGCGACCACCGACACGCCGCGCGGCGATGCCGTGGCGCAACCGCCGCTGCCCGACCCGGCGCTGGCCGCGTGGGCGGCGTCGCTCGTCGCGCCGCCGCCGACCACGACGCCTCTCCGCGACGCTGCCGCGCCGACCGGCGACGCGCCGAGCGGTGCAGCCCGCGCCGCACCCGGCGCCGAACGCGACGCCCCGCGCGCAGCGTCCGCCTCGTATTCCGCGACGACACAGGCGGCGACCGACGCCGCGATCGGCGCAACCGCCGCCGCCGCGCCGAGCCCCGCGGCGGCTGCGTCTGCGGCCGGGCCGACCGAAGACGGCGCGACACCGGCCGTCGCTGCCCACGCTGCCCACGCTGCCCACGCTGCGCCCGCCGGCGACCCGGCGGCCGCACCGCTCGCCACCGGTATCGCCGCAGCCGTGCGTGCACTCGCAGGATCCGACGCCACGGTGGCGCCCGGCACCGGTATCGCGCCGACGCCGGCACCGGCCGGCGCCGCGCCGGCCGCTGCACCGCGCCGCGCCGCCGGTCCTGCGCGCGACGACACCACGGCATCGAACAGCACACGCGCGACGCTCGCCGCCGACCTGCCCGCACCCGCGCCGCAAGCCGAAGCGGCCCGCCCCCGCGACGCCTCGGCCCTGCCGGCCGCGCCAGCGCGCGCCGCCGACGCCGCACCGGTCACCGTGGCACCCGGCGCCGCGCCGCTCGCGGCGACATTCGCCGACCCGGCGGGCAGCCCGGCCGGCGCCGCTGCACCGTTGCACGCCAGCGTCCCCGCCGCCGTCGGCAGCGCCGAGTTCGCGCCCTCGCTCGCCATCACGCTCGGCCGCCTCGCACGCGACGGCGTGCAGGAGGCACGGCTGCAACTGCACCCGGCCGAGATGGGGCCGATCGACGTGCGCATCGCGCTCGACGGCACGCGGGCGCGCATCGACTTCGTCGCCGACGTGGCGGCGACACGCAGCGCGATCGAGTCCGGCCTGCCCGAGCTGGCGAGCGCGCTGCGCGAATCCGGCCTCACGCTGGCCGGCGGCGGCGTGTTCCAGCAGCCGCGCCGACACGACGCGCAGCCGCAGCAGGCCGCGCCGGGCACACCGGCCGGCGCGCGCAACGCAGGCAGCGAGCGCGACAGCGGCTCCGCCGCACCGATGCCGGCCGCCGCGGCACGCGCTGCGCGCGGCGTCGTCGATCTCTACGCGTGAATCGTTCACGCCGCGCGGCCGGGGCCACCTGCGCTGCGCGGAACCGATGCGTCTGCGCAACGCAGGCGGGCCCTGGGCTCGGCGCCGATCTGATGCGCCTTCGGCCCGCTTATCGCGGCATCGCGGCCACCCCGGTTCCGAATAATCGATTGCAGAGACTGCAGCCGCGCGCCCCGCCGGGAGCGCTGCCGCAGGCAACGAAGGAGCCCCCATGTCCACTGCGGTCGCCGAAGGGACCGACGCCCCGCCGAAGAAACGGCTGTCGAAGAAGCTGGTCGTGATGCTGGCCGGCGCGCTGCTGTTCCTTGCCGCGGCCAGCGGCGGCGCGGCGCTGTGGCTCAAGCACAAGGCGGCGCAGCAGGCCGAGCAGCTCGAAGGCGGCGAAGACGGCGACGGCCCGCAGGCCGACGCGCCGGCCGAGCCGAGGTCGACAACGCCCAGGACGCCGCCCGTCTTCGTCGCGCTCGAACAGTTCACCGTCAACCTCGCCGACAAGGAGGCCGAGCGCTTCGTGCAGATCGCCGTCTCGCTCGAGATCGGCGACGCCAAGGTCGGCGACCAGATCAAGCTCTACATGCCGGCAATCCGCAACGGCATCCTGATGATCCTCGCGCACAAGAACTCGGCCGACCTGCTGTCGCGCGCCGGCAAGGAACACCTCGCGCGCGAGATCCAGGCCGAGGTGGCGCTGGCGATGGGCATCGAGGCGAACCGGCACGGCGACGCCGCCGAGAACCCGGTGCGCCACGTCCACTTCTCGCACTTCATCATTCAATGAGCGACGGGCGATGAATCAGCAGATCCTGTCGCAAGACGAAGTCGACGCCCTGCTGCAGGGCATCACCGGCGAGAGCCAGAAGCTCGATCGCGAGGAAGCTCCCGAAGGCAGCGTGCGCGACTACAACCTGGCGAGCCAGGAGCGCATCGTGCGTGGGCGCATGCCCACGATGGAGATCATCAACGAGCGCTTCGCGCGCAACATCCGCATCGGGCTGTTCAACTTCATCCGCAAGAGCCCCGAGGTGTCGCTGTCGGGCGTCAAGGTGCTCAAGTTCAGCGCCTTCCTGCACGAGATCGTCGTGCCGACCAACTTCAACATCGTCAGCGTGCGGCCGCTGCGCGGCTCGGGGCTGATCGTCTGCGACCCGTCTCTGGTGTTCGCCGTGATCGACGCCGTGTTCGGCGGCGTCGGCAAGTTCCACACGCGCATCGAGGGCCGCGACTTTTCGCCGACCGAACAGCGCATCATCCAGCGCCTGCTCGAAGTGATCATCGCCGAGTACAAGAAGGCGTGGTCGGGCGTCTATCCGCTCGAACTCGAGTACCAGCGCTCCGAGATGCAGCCGCAGTTCGCCAACATCGCGACGCCCAGCGAGATCGTCGTCGCGTCGTCGTTCACGCTGGAGATCGGCGACACGACGGGCACGGTGCACTTCTGCGTGCCCTATGCGACGCTCGAGCCGATCCGCGACGTGCTCTATTCCACCGTGCAGGGCGACTCGGCCGAGCCCGACCGGCGCTGGGTCAACCTGCTGAAGTCGCAGATCCAGGCCGCCGAGGTCGAGCTCGTCGCCGAGCTGGCGCAGGCGCCGGCCACCGTCGAGCAGCTGCTGTCGTTCAAGCCGGGCGACTTCGTCGAGCTCGACCTCTCGCCCGTGATCCAGGCCAAGGTCGACGGCGTGCCGGTGTTCGACTGCCACTACGGCACGTCGCGCGGCAAGTATTCGATCAAGATCGATCAACTGTTGACCAGCTCGAACGCGGGCTGGCTGGGAGAATCGCATGTCGTCTGACACCAGCAACGCCGCCGACGTCGGCGCCACGCAGGACGCCGACGCAATGGCGGCCGACTGGGCCGCGGCGCTCGCCGAGGCCAAGCCGCAATCCGCCGAGACGGGCCTGGCCGAGAGCGTCGCTCCGGCGGCCTTCGCCAACTTCGCGCCGAGCACGGGAGCGGGAGCGGGCAACGACATCAACATGATCCTCGACATCCCGGTGCAGATCACCGTGGAGCTGGGTCGCAAGCGCATCCCCATCAAGCACATCCTGCAGCTCGCGCAGGGCTCGGTGGTCGAGCTCGACGCGCTGGCCGGCGAGCCAATGGACGTGCTCGTCAACGGCTACCTGATCGCACAGGGCGAAGTCGTCGTCGTCAACGACAAGTTCGGCATCCGGCTGACCGACATCGTGACGCCGAGCGAGCGCATGCGGCGGCTGTCGAAGACGACCTGAGATTCTGGATCTCGCTTCCATGAATGCATCGACGGGTCTGTCGCTGCTGTGGTTCGTCGCGATCGTCGCGGCGATCCCGGCGGTGCTGTGGCTGCTCAAGCGCAGCGGCCGCTTCGGCGCCGCCGGCGCGGCGGGCGCGATGCGCAACATCGCCGCGTTGCCGCTGTCGCCGAGCCAGCGCCTCGTCACTGTCGAGGTCGGCACGGGCGACGCGCGGCGCTGGCTGGTGCTCGGCGTGACGCCGCAGTCGATCACGATGCTGCACACGATGGAGCCGCAGGACGATGCGCCGCTGCCGCCGGCCGCGCCCGCCGACCCGTTCGCACAACTGCTCGCCAAGCTGCAGCCGCACCGCGACGCCAAGGGGAGCGACGGTGCGCGCTGACGCCCTCCTTTCGCGGCGCTGCCTGCGCCGAGCCGGCATGCTCGCGGCCGTGACGGTGTTGTCGGCCGCCGCGCTGCCGGCTGTAGCCCAGACCGCGCCACCCGCCGGGCTGCCGCTGGTCATCGGCCAGGGTGCCGGCGGCAACAGCTACTCGGTGCCGATCCAGACGCTGCTGTTCTTCGCCGCGCTCTCGTTCCTGCCGGCCGTGCTGCTGCTGATGACGGGCTTCACGCGAATCGTGATCGTGCTGTCGCTGCTGCGCCAGGCGCTGGGCACGCAGGCCGCGCCGCCGAACCAGGTGATCGTCGGGTTGTCGCTGTTCCTGACCTTCTTCGTGATGAGCCCGACGATCGACAAGGTCTACGCGCAGGCCTGGCAGCCCTATGCCGAGAACCGCATCGCCTTCGACGAGGCGCTCAAACGCGGCGAGTCGCCGATGCGCGAGTTCATGCTCAAGCAGACGCGCCAGTCCGACGTGATGCTGTTCGCCCGGCTGGCCAAGCTCGACGCCGGCGTGAAATCGCAGGACGTGCCCTTCAAGGTGCTGGTGCCGGCCTTCGTGACGAGTGAGTTGAAGAGCGCGTTCCAGATCGGCTTCCTGATCTTCATCCCATTCCTCGTCATCGACATGATCGTCGCCAGCGTGCTGATGAGCCTGGGGATGATGATGCTGTCGCCGGTGCTCGTGGCGCTGCCGTTCAAGCTGATGCTTTTCGTGCTCGCCGACGGCTGGAACCTGCTGCTCGGCTCGCTCGCCGCCTCCTTCGCGACCTGATACGCCCAACCCGCCCTGCCCACGACCCATGGACGCCCAGCAAGTCTTCACCACCGGCCAGCACGGCATGCTGATGCTGCTGACCATCGCCGCGCCGGTGCTGCTCGTCGTGCTCGGCGTCGGCCTGGTCGTCAGCATCTTCCAGGCTGCGACGCAGATCCACGAGGCGACGCTGTCGTTCGTGCCCAAGATTCTCGCCGCCGTCGCGACGCTGGCCTTCGCCGGGCCGTGGATGGTGACGACGCTGGTCGAGTACCTGCAGCGCACGCTGCAGGCCATCCCCGGCTCGGTCGGCTGACGGTTCGCCCGCCCGTCGTCGCCCGCGCGCCATGTTGACCTTCAGCGAAGCGCAGCTGATCGACTGGATCAGCCCGCTGCTGTGGCCGTTCCTGCGCGTGCTCGCCGTGTTCACGACGATGCCCGTGTTCAGCCAGCGCGCCGTGCCGCTGCGCGTGCGCGTCGGCCTGGCGGGGCTGATCGCCTTCGCCGCGCAGGCGCTGCTGCCCGAGATGCCGCGCATCGCGCTCGACTCGCCGACGGCCTTCGTCGCGATCGCGCAGCAGTTGCTCGTCGGCATGTCGATCGGCTTCGCCGTGCGCATCGTTTTCGCCGCGATCGAGTTCGCGGGCGAGCTGATCGGCCTGCAGATGGGCCTGAACTACGCCGGCTTCTTCGACCCCTCGACCGGCGGCCAGGCGACAGCGGTGAGCCGCTTCTTCGGCACGACGGTGGCGTTCCTCTTCGTCATCATCAACGGCCACCTGCTCGTCATCGCCGCCGTGGTGCAGAGCTTCCAGACCTTCCCGGTCGGCCCGGAACCGTTCGCCTTCCTGCGCGCGGTCCGCCCCGAGACCTGGGGCAGCGAGATCTTTCGCCTCGGCCTGTGGATCGCGCTGCCGATGATCGCGATGCTGCTGTTCGTCAACCTGGTGCTCGGCGTGATCTCGCGCGTGGCGCAGCAGATGAACGTGTTCGCGATCGGCTTCCCGATCACGCTCGGCGTCGGCCTGCTCGGCGTGCTGCTGACGCTGCCGATGATGCAAGCCCCGTTCACGATGGCGCTGGAGCAGATGCTGGCGCGGTTCTGATTCCGGCTGCGGTTGTCAGCTGCTGCGGCCGGTGACGGGGTGCAGTGCGGGGCGTTGGCATGCCACCGCCGGTTCGCAAGGCTGCGGGCGTGTGGCCGGCGGGGCGCATCTGAGCCGCCGAGCAGCACAGCGCTCGCAAGGTTGCCCCGCGCGCAGCGCGGGGACGGCGAGGACTGTTCGAGCACCGGTTCCGGGTCGCCGCAGGCGGCCCGGAGAGGGCGAGTTCCGCAGCCGCCTTGCGAGCGCGAGCAGCGCAGGGCAGTCGCCGCCCAGCGGCGACCGGCTCAGCTAAGCCTCGCCGGCCACACGCCCGCAGCCTTGCCGCGCCGAAGCTGAAACCGACCGCGAACTCAACTCCCCACCAACCCATTGCGGATCGCGTAGACCGTCAGCTCCGAGTTGTTCGCGAGCCCGAGCTTTTCGAGCACGCGCGCGCGGTAGACGCTCACCGTCTTGGGCGAGAGCATCAGTTCCTCGGCGATGTCGGAGAGCCGCTTGCCCGAGGCGATCATCACCAGCGTCTGCATCTCGCGGTCCGACAGCTTGTCGTGGGCGTTGCCGTTCTCGGGCGTGGTGAGGCTCTCGACGAGCATCTGCGCAATCTCGGCCGTGACGTACTTGCGGCCCTGCGCCACAGTGCGCACCGCGGCGACGATCAGCGCCGGATCGCCGCCCTTGTTGACGTAGCCGAAGGCGCCGGCGCGCAGCGCGCGGATCGCGTACTGGTCTTCCGGGTACATGCTGACGACGAGCACGCGCACCGGCGAGCCCTCGTCCTTGAGCACGTGCAGCACGTCGAGGCCGCTGCGCCCGGGCAGGTTGATGTCGAGCACCAGCACGTCGCAGGCGTGGTTGCGCATCAGCGAGCGCAGCTCGCCGTAGTCGGCCGCTTCGCCGACGACTTCGATGTCGGGCGAGTCCGACAGCGTGTCGCGGATGCCGCGCCGGATCAGCGCATGGTCGTCGCAGAGGATGACTCGGATCGTCACAGGTTGCCCCACGACGTCGGATCGTACGCCGCGCCGCCGGCGTCGACCTCGATGTCGAGTTCGTCGGCAGCCAGCGGCACCGAAAGGATGAGCGTCGTGCCCGCCGAGCCGCTGCTCAGCTCGACCCAGCCGCCCACCGTACCGGCGCGCTCGTGCAGGCCGCGGATGCCGAACGAGCGCGCCTTGGCCAGGTCGGACTGGCTCAGGCCGCGCCCGTTGTCGCTGATCTCGAGCGACAGGATGCCGCCCCCCAGGTGCAGGTCGACCTCGACGCGCGTCGCCTGCGCGTGCTTGGTCACGTTGGTCAGCGCCTCCTGCGCCGTGCGGTAGGCGACCAGCGGCACGCCGGCGGGCAACTGCATCTGCTCGTGGCTGGTGCGGAAGATGCACGGCACGCCGGTGCGGCGCTCGAAGCGCGACGTCATCCACTGCAGCGCGGCGATCAACCCCTGCTCCAGGATCGCCGGGCGCAGGTTGTGCATCACGCGCTGGCTCGCCTCGATCGCGTGGCTCACCGTCTCGAGCGCGGCCTGTGCGCGCTGTTGCAGCTCGGGCGATTCGGCGCGGCGTGCGATCCAGGCCAGGTCGAACTTGAGCGCAGTGAGCGAGCCGCCGACGTCGTCGTGGATCTCGCGCGCGATCGCCGCACGCTCGGCCTCGACGCTGGTCTGCAGGTGCTGGGCGAGCTGCGACAGGCGCTGCCTGGACTCCTCCAGCGCGAGCGCCGTCGCGGCGCGGTCGCGCCGCACCTGCGTCGCCTCGATCGCGTGCAGCATCGCCGGCGCAAGCCGCGCCAGGTTGCTCTTGAGCAGATAGTCGCTGGCTCCGTTGCGCATCGCGGCGACGGCCTGGTCCTCGCCGATCTCGCCCGAGACGAGGATGAACGGGATCAGCCGGCCGCTGGCCTTGAGCATCTCGAGCGCGGCCAGGCCCGAAAAACCGGGCAGGTTGTAGTCCGACAGGATCAGGTCCCACGGCCCGGACAACGCCGCGGCGAACTCGGCCGCCGTCTCGACGCGCACCACCTCCGGATCGAGGCCGCTGCGGCGCATCTGCTTGACGGCGAGCACGTGGTCGACCTCGGCGTCCTCGACGTGCAGCACACGCAGCCTGCGCGGTCCCTGCCCCTCTGTGTGATCCATGCCGCAAGTATGGCGCGAGCCGGCGTCGCGTCGCTGCAGGCCGGCGCGCGAGGAAACGCCGGGTCGCCCCTGGTTTCCTCGACTCTCTCGGGGGGGCGGGCTGGGCGCAGCCCGGCCCTGGGGGTGCCTGGAAGCACCGAAATGGGCCGCATTCGGCCCGGTCATCCGGCGCTCGGCAGCGCCCGCCGCTGCCGAGAATCCTGCTGTCCGATACCACGCCTTTCGAGGCGGGTGCATGGCCCCATCGACGACCCAACCGAGTCCGTGACGATGCAAGTCAATGAAGCCAGCGTGAACCACGCCAGCCTGCCGCTGATGGCGGCCGCCAACCTGCAGGACGACCTGATGGTGGCGAGCAACGACCTCGACCGCCTGCAGACCCTGCTCGCCGACGCCTGCCAGGTGCTGGCCGACGGCTTCTACGGCGCCACCGAGCAGATCCGCGTCGCGCGCGGCCTGCACGATGCCGCCGATGCGTCGACGCCTTACGAGCAGGCGATGCAGCACCTGGGCGCCGCCATCACGGCGCTGCAGTTCCAGGACATGGCGTCGCAGCTCATCACCCACACCCATCGCCGGCTGCGCGGCTGCGCCGACCGGCTTGCGCGCGAAGCCTTCGCCGACGAAGAAGGCGAGGAAGCGGTCGTCGACGAGACGCCGCTGCGCCCGAATCCGGTGACGCAAGCCGAGATGGACGCCGGCTCGATCGAGCTGTTCTAAAGAAACGCCGCACCCGCCCGAAAACCCCCGAGAACCCCCCGGAGCATCGTATGCATTCAATCCTCGCCGTGGACGACTCTGCCTCCATGCGCCAGATGGTGACCTTCACGCTCAAGAGCGCGGGCTACGACGTCACCGAAGCCGTCGACGGGCAGGACGCCTGGGATAAGGCGCGCACGCGCGGCTTCGACCTCGTGCTGACGGACCAGAACATGCCGCGCATGGACGGCATCAGCCTGACGAAGAAACTGCGCGAGGACCCCAAGTTCGGCAGCACGCCGATCCTGATCCTGACCACCGAGTCGAGCGACCAGATGAAGCAGGCCGGCCGCAGCGCCGGCGCCACCGGCTGGCTCGTCAAGCCCTTCGACCCGACCAAGCTGATCGAAGTGATCCGCAAGGTCGTCCGCTGACCCGCCGCCCGCAGTCCCACCGAGCATTCCCATGGCCGAAATGACGTCCGAAGCCGGCAGTGTCGCTGCCGGGATCGACCTGAGCCAGTTCTACCAAGTCTTCTTCGAGGAGGCCGGCGAGAACCTCGACCGCATGGAGCAGCAACTGCTCGAAATCGACATCGAGGCCGCCGACGACGAAGAGCTGAACTCCATCTTCCGCTGCGCGCATTCCGTCAAGGGCGGCGCGGCGACGTTCGGCTTCGCCGACGCGGCCGAGCTGACGCACCAGATGGAGACGCTGCTCGACAAGCTGCGCCGCCACGAGCTCGCGCCGACGGCGCCGATGGTCGACGTGCTGCTGCAGTCGGGCGACGCGCTGCGCGCGCAGCTCGCGCGCCACCAGAACGGCGGCAGCGGCGACGCCGTCGACACGACGGAGCTGCTGGCCCAGATCCGCGCGCTGGTCGCCGGCGAGACGATCGCGGTCTCGGCGACGCCGGCGCGCGCCGCCGCGTTTGCGGCGCCCGCCGCGACGCCGTCCGCGGCCGCTGCCGCGCCGGAATCGACATTGCGCCAGCTCGAGCTGCAGGTCGGCCCGCTGGAGGCCCCGGAGCGCTCCGACAACCTGGTCGAGCTGTTCACCGAGATCGCCGGCCTCGGCACGATCGAGCCGCTCGACGGCGGCCAGCCGGCCGACGGCATGCGCCGCTTCAAGATCACCACCGACAGCAGCGACGACGACCTGCTGGACCTGTTCACCTTCCACATCGCGCGCGAGCACGTCAAGCTGCTGCCGCTCGGGCCGGGCTACGGCTTTCACGCCAATGCGCCGGGCGCGCCGCCGCCCGAGCAGCCCGACCCCGGATTCGGCTTCTTCGACGATGCGCCGGGCGCACCGGGCAGCACCCCGGCCGCAGCGCCGGACGCCGCGCTGCAGAGCGCGGGGCCGGCCGCGACGCGCACCCCGGCGAAGGCGCCGGCGAAAGCCGCGCCGCCGGCCGGCGGCGAAGCGTCGACGCTGCGCGTCTCGGTCGAGAAGGTCGACCAGCTGATCAACCTGGTGGGCGAGCTCGTGATCACGCAGGCCATGCTGGCGCAGAACAGCAAGGGCGTCGAGGCAGCGCTCTACCAGCAAATGGCCGCCGGCCTCGCCGACCTGGAGCGCAACACGCGCGACCTGCAGGAATCGGTGATGTCGATCCGCATGATTCCGATGTCGATCGTCTTCAACCGCTTCCCGCGCATGCTGCGCGACCTCACGGCCAAGCTCGGCAAGAAGGTCGAGATGGTGACGGTGGGTGACGCGACCGAACTCGACAAGGGCCTGGTCGAGAAGATCACCGACCCGCTGACGCATCTGGTGCGCAATTCGTGCGACCACGGCATCGAGCTGCCGCACGAGCGCGTCGCCAAGGGCAAGCCCGAGCACGGCACGATCACGCTCGTGGCCTCGCACCAGGGCGGCTCGATCGTCATCGAAGTGCGCGACGACGGCCGCGGCCTCAACCGCGACAAGCTGCTGACGAAGGCGCGCGAGCGCGGGCTCGACGCTCCCGACTCGATGCCCGATGCCGACGTCTGGAGCCTGATCTTCGCGCCCGGCTTCTCGACCGCCGACGTCGTGACCGACGTGTCGGGCCGCGGCGTCGGCATGGACGTCGTCAAGAGGAACATCACGGCGCTCGGCGGCACGGTGGAAATCGACTCGGCCGAGGGTTGCGGCATGAGCGTCAAGGTGCGCCTGCCGTTGACGCTGGCGATCATGGACGGCATGTCGATCGGCATCGCCGAGGAGTGCTACATCGTTCCGCTGGGCTCCGTCGTCGAATCGTTCCAGCTCGAGCCGGGCATGGTCAAGACGATCGGCGGCAGCGGCCGCGTCGTCGAGGTCCGCAACGACTACATGCCCGTCGTCGACCTGGAGAAAGTGTTCCACGTGCCGCGCGACGGCGCCGAGCGCAACGGCTCGATCATGGTCGTCGTCGAGGCCGACGGCGGCCGCGTCGCGCTGCTCGTCGACGAGCTGCTCGGCCAGCAGCAGGTCGTCGTCAAGAACCTCGAGGCCAACTACCGCCGCGTCGACCACATCTCGGGCGCCACGATCATGGGCGACGGCCGCGTCGCGCTGATCCTCGACGTGGGCAGCCTCGTGCGCCGCTCGCACCAGTGACCGCCTCGACCCAAGAACACTCCAGCCCGTAATCCTCCACCCGCCATGAGTCTCAACAATCTCAAGATCGGCCAGCGCCTGGCCCTCGGATTCGGCACCGTGCTGCTGCTGCTGTGCGCCATCGTCGCCGCGTCGTGGATCGGGATGGCGCAGGCCGGCCGCGACAACGCCGCCGCCGCCGATCTCGGGCGCAGCGCCGAGGCGACAGCTGACTGGGTCGCGCGCACCGAGCTGAACCTCGCGCGCGTCCTCGCGATCGCCAAGTCGGGCGGCAACTCCGCTGTCGAAGCGCATTTCGCGCCGCTGATGAAGCAAACGTCGTCCGAGATCAGCGAGCTTCAGAAGGAACTGGAACCCCGCCTCACGTCGCAGCGCGCCAAGGCGCTGCTGGCCGAGATCGGCGAACGACGCAAGGCCTACCTCGAACTGCGCACCCAGATCATGGCCATGTTCCAGCGCGGCGAGACAGCGCCCGCCGAGACGCTGCTCAACGAGCGGCTGCTGCCGGCGTCGCAGGCCTATCTTGCGAGCATGGGCGAGCTGCGCAAGCTGCAGGACGGGCTCGTCGTCGAGCATGCCGCCAAGGAAGCGGGCCAACTCGACCAGGCCCGGCTGATGCTCCTCCTGCTGGCCGGCGCCGGGCTGGCGGTGGGCGCCGCGATGGCTTGGGCTATCACGCGCTCGATCGCGCGGCCGATCGGCGAGGCCGTCGCCGCGGCACGCGTCGTCGCCGGCGGCGACCTGTCGCAGCGCCTGGACTCACCGCGTCGCGACGAGCTGGGCGACCTGTTGCGCGCCATCGGCGAGATGCAGGACGCGCTGCGCAAGCTGGTCGGCCATGTGCGCTCCGGCACCGACAACATCACGACCGCGACGACGGAGATCGCGACCGGCAACGCCGACCTGTCGGCGCGCACCGAGCAGACCGCTGCCAGCCTGCAGCAGACCGCCTCGTCGATGGAAGAGCTGACGAGCACGGTGCGCCAGAGCGCCGACGCGGCGCGCCAGGCCAACCAGCTCGCCTCGTCGGCCGCCGAAGTGGCCGAGCGCGGCGGCAGCGTCGTGTCGCAGGTCGTCACGACGATGGACGAGATCAACGCCAGCTCCAAGAAGATCGCCGACATCATCGGCACGATCGACGGCATCGCGTTCCAGACCAACATCCTCGCGCTCAATGCCGCCGTCGAGGCGGCACGCGCCGGCGAGCAGGGCCGCGGCTTCGCCGTCGTCGCCGCCGAAGTGCGCAGCCTGGCGCAGCGCAGCGCCGAAGCCGCCAAGGAGATCAAGGCGCTGATCAGCGCCAGTGTCGACAAGGTCGATTCGGGCTCGAGGCTGGTCGCCGATGCGGGCTCGACGATGACGGAGATCGTCGCCTCGGTGAAACGCGTCAGCGACATCATCGGCGAGATCACGGCCGCGTCGAGCGAGCAGTCCGAAGGCATCGGCCAGGTCAACACCGCCGTCGGCAACCTCGACCAGATGACGCAGCAGAACGCCGCCTTGGTCGAGCAGTCGGCTGCCGTCGCCACGTCGCTGAAGGAACAGGCCGTCAGGCTGGCGCAGGTCGTCGGCTCGTTCAGGCTCGACTCGGCTGCTGCTGCCCCGTTGCCCGCTGCGGTTGCCGCGCCGGCACGCGTCGCGCCGGCCGTGCCCGCCACATCACCGGCACCGTCTGCAGCGAAAGCACCGATCGCAGCGCCCAGGCCGGCTGCGGTTCGCGCGCCCGCTGCGCCGGCACCGCTGCCGACGCCGGCGAAGATCGCCGAACACACGATCGCGCACGCACGCCGCAGCGAACCGTCCGCACCGCCGCCCTCCGCCAAGCCGCCCGTGCTGACGCAGGCCGTCGCGCCGCCGCCGGCTGCGAAACCCTCCGCCGCGTCGGCCCCCGACGACGACTGGGAAACCTTCTGACCGCCCCACCCCCGCAACACCACTGCAGAGCAAGCCATGAACATGATGACCGAAGGCGCCCTCGTGGCGCGCCATGAAGCCGCCCGCCAGCAGGGTGCCCGCCACGACGTCGCGCCGGCCGGCGAGTTCCTGACGTTCAGGCTCGGCGCCGAGGAATACGGCATCGACATCCTGAAGGTGCAGGAGATCCGCTCCTACGAGCAGCCCACGCGCATCGCCAATGCGCCGGCGTTCATCAAGGGTGTGATCAACCTGCGCGGCGTGATCGTGCCGATCGTCGACCTGCGCATCAAGCTCGGCTGCGAGACCGCCGAGTACAACGGATTCACCGTCGTCATCGTGCTCACTGTCAAGGGCCGCGTCGTCGGCAGCGTCGTCGACTCCGTCTCCGATGTGCTCGAGCTGGCCGCCGACTCGATCCAGGCCGCCCCCGAAATGAGCTCGGCCGTCGACACCAGCTTCATCACCGGCATCGCCAGCATGCACGAGCGCATGCTGATCCTGATGGACATCGAAGCGCTCATGTCGAGCGCCGACATGGGCCTGATCGAAGCCCTCTGACGACTCGTTCCTTCCTTCCAACCGCGCTGCGCGCCCCGACGCCATGAAAAAACTGTCCTTCTTCTCGCAGTTGGTGCTTTGCTTCGTGGCGCCTGCCGTTCTGTTCTGCGCCGCCCTCGCCGCCACGTTCTGGGGCCTGTGGAGCACGCAGAGCGACTTTCGCAGCCTGATGGCGCACGAGCAGGCGATCGCCGGCGCACTGCGCGAGCTGCAGACGCTGGCGCTGCGCGCCAACCAGGCGGTGCGCGACCTCGCGCTCGACCGCTCGAACAAGGACGCCGCACAGACCCTGACGATGGCGCACGAGACGCTGCCCAAGGACGTGGCGCGCGCCGCCGAACTCGCCCAGGGCAGCGAGTTCGCCGATCCGCTGGCCGCCATCGGCACGCTGATCAAGGAGCACATCGCGATCCAGCAGAAGATCGTGGTTCAGGTGCGCGACAGCCCCGGCGAAGTGATCATGACGATCCTGATGGAAGAGACGCCGTTGTGGGCCAAGCTCAACGGTCAGCTCACGCAGCAGATGCAGGCCGCGACCGAACGCGCCGGTGCGGGTCACGCGGCGACGGAACAACGCTCGACGCAGTCGCTCGTCGTCGCGGCAGCCTTCGCGGCGCTGGCGCTGGCCGTCTGCGTCGCGCTGTCGCTGGTGATGATGCGCGCCGTGCGCCGCGAACTCGGCGGCGACCCGGCCGATGCCAGGAGCGCGCTGCTGCGCGTCGCCGACGGCGACCTGCGCGACGATGTCGTCGTGCCGTCCGGTGCGGCCGCGAGCCTGATGGCGGCGGTGCAGAAGATGCAGGCTTCGATGCGCGGCATGGTCGGCCAGGTGCGCCAGTCGAGCGACAGCATCGGCACGGCCAGCTCCGAGATCGCCACCGGCAACCAGGACCTGAGCACGCGCACCGAGCAGACTGCAGCCAGCCTGCAGCAGACCGCCTCGTCGATGGAGCAATTGACGGTCACGATGCGCCAGAGCGCCGACGCGGCGCGTCAGGCCAACCAGCTGGCCTCGTCGGCCGCCGAAGTGGCCGAGCGCGGCGGCAGCGTCGTGTCGCAGGTCGTCACGACGATGGACGAGATCAACGCCAGCTCCAAGAAGATCGCCGACATCATCGGCACGATCGACGGCATCGCGTTCCAGACCAACATCCTCGCGCTCAATGCCGCCGTCGAGGCGGCACGCGCCGGCGAGCAGGGCCGCGGCTTCGCCGTCGTCGCCGGCGAAGTGCGCAGCCTCGCGCAGCGCAGCGCCGAAGCGGCCAAGGAGATCAAGGCCCTGATCGGCACCAGCGTCGGCAAGGTCGCCTCGGGCTCCAGGCTCGTCGCCGACGCCGGCTCGACGATGACGGAGATCGTCGCCTCGGTGAAGCGCGTCACCGACATCATCGGCGAGATCACAGCCGCCTCCGCCGAGCAGTCGGACGGCATCGGCAGCGTCAACAGCGCCGTCACGAACCTCGATCAGATGACGCAGCAGAACGCCGCGCTCGTCGAGGAGTCGGCCGCCGCCGCCGAGAGCCTGCGCCAGCAGGCACACCTGCTTGCGCAGGCCGTATCCAGTTTCAAGCTGTCCCACACCGTCTGAAGCTCGAGAAGCAGGTATTTCCATGAAACTGATCCATCTGATGCGCGGATACACGATCCGCACCCGCATGATCGGCGCGATCGTCATCGTGCTGGCATTGCTGGCCGGCATCGGCGGCGCCGGCGCCCTCGGCCTGGGCCGCGTCGCCGCGCTCGGCGACGACTTCGTCGCCACGACACATGCCGACAGCGTCGCGCTGTCGGAGCTGCGCACGTCGCTCGGCAACGTGCAGCGCTACGAGAAGGATCTGATCATCAACTACGAGAAGCCGCAGCAGATCGCCGAGTACAAGCCGAAGTGGGAGGACGCGATCGCCGCGGTGCGCGAGAGCGCCAGGGAGCTGGCAGGCCACGCCAGATCGACGACGCGGGCGGCGGCTGCCGATGCCATCGACAAGGACATCACGACCTACGCCGAGAGGGCATCGCACATCGTCAAGCAGATCGAGGCGGGCGGCTACGACACCGCCACCGTCGCCAATCGCATGCTCGAGAAGGCCAAGGAAGCACGTCGCACTGTCGAGCAGCAGGTCGAAACGCTGCAGACCGAGTTCAACACCGAGTCCGAGGCCGCGGGGGCGGCGCGCGCCGAAGCCACGCGCCTGGCCTACCTGATGTTCGGCGCCGTCGTGCTGTTCGCCATCGCGATCGTCGTGCCTACGACGCTGGCCAACATGCTGTCGATCTGCCGGCCGATGGACGACGCGCGCGCGCTCGCCGAGCGCATCGCCACCGGCGACCTGAGCTCGAGCGTCGACACGCGCGGACGCGACGAGCCGGCGCGGCTGATGCATTCGCTCGAAGCGATGCAGCAATCGCTGCGTCGCATCGTCGGCCAGGTGCGGGACGCGTCGGAAAGCATCCAGGTGGCGAGCACCGAAGTCGCCAGCGGCAATGCCGACCTGAGCGGCCGCACCGAACAGACGGCGAGCAACCTGCAGCAGACCGCCGCCTCGATGGAGCAGCTCACCGGCACGGTGCGCCAGAGCGCCGACGCGGCGCGCCAGGCCAACCAGCTCGCCTCGTCGGCCGCCGAAGTGGCCGAGCGCGGCGGCAGCGTCGTGTCGCAGGTCGTCACGACGATGGACGAGATCAACGCCAGCTCCAAGAAGATCGCCGACATCATCGGCACGATCGACGGCATCGCGTTCCAGACCAACATCCTCGCGCTCAATGCCGCCGTCGAGGCGGCACGCGCCGGCGAGCAGGGCCGCGGCTTCGCCGTCGTCGCCGCCGAAGTGCGCAGCCTGGCGCAGCGCAGCGCCGAAGCCGCCAAGGAGATCAAGGCGCTGATCAGCGCCAGTGTCGACAAGGTCGATTCGGGCTCGAGGCTGGTCGCCGATGCGGGCTCGACGATGACGGAGATCGTCGCCTCGGTGAAACGCGTCAGCGACATCATCGGCGAGATCACGGCCGCCTCCGCCGAGCAGTCGGACGGCATCGGCCAGGTCAACACCGCCGTGACCCAGCTCGACCAGATGACGCAGCAGAACGCCGCGCTGGTCGAGGAATCGGCCGCCGCGGCCGAGAGCCTGAAGCAGCAAGCCGGCCTGCTCGCGCAGGCGGTCGGGACGTTCAAGGTGGCGGCGGGCTGACGCAGCCCTCACCCCGGCCCTCGCCCCGATCCTGTGGCTACGGCATCACGTCGCTGCGCGACATGAGCCTGCGCCGAAGCGCAAAGCGCTTCCCCGCAAGCGGGAGAGGGAGCTTCATTCCGCAGCGCGGCGCAGCGTGTCGACGACCGGGCGGCGCAGGACTTCGCGCAAGCCCCACCAGCCCGCGGCCAGCGCGAGCAGCGCGCCGACGGCGCTGCCGGCCAGGGGCACCCACGGCGACGCGCGCCAGGTGAAGTCGAACGCATAGCGCGCCAGCGCCCAGCCGACCGCCATGGCGGCGATCGACGCCAGCAGCCCGGCGAGCGCGCCGACGCCCAGCAGCTCGGTGCGCTGCACGCGCGCGAGCAGGGCGCCGCTCGCGCCCATCGCGCGCATCAGCGCGAACTCGCGCGCGCGCGACTCGCGCGTGGCCGAAACGGCGGCGAACAGCACGACGAGCCCGGCCGCCAGCGTGAAGCCGAACAGGAACTCGACGGCGCGCACCACCTGGTCGAGCACCTGCTGCACCTGAGCGACCGACGCCGACACATCGACGTTCGTGATGTTCGGGAAGTCGCGCGACAGCGCGTTGTCGAATCCGTTCGCCGCCGCGGCGGCGGGCGCGCGGAAGGCCGCCATGTAAGTCGCCGGCACGTCGGGCATCGCCGCGCGCGGGTACATCACGAAAAAGTTGGCGCGCATCGAGCCCCAGTCGACCTTGCGCACGCTGGTGATGCGCGACTCGCTGACGCTCCCGGCGATGTCGAACGACAGCCGATCGCCGAGCGCCAGGCCCAGCGTCTGCACGATGCCCTCTTCCACGCTGACGGCATCGGCCTCGTCGGGCGTCCAGCGGCCGGCGACGAGCGTGTTGTGCGGCGGCATCTGCGCCGCGTGGCTCAGGTTGAACTCGCGATCGACGAGGCGGCGCGCGCGGTCGTCGGCATAGTCGTCGGGCGACACCGGCTTGCCGTTCACGGCGACGAGGCGGCCGCGGATCATCGGGTACCAGTCGTAGCGGTGCACACCCGCGCCCTGCAGCCGCGCGAGGAAGGCCTCGCCCTGGTCGGGCTGCACGTTGATGACGAAGCGGTTCGGCGCGTCGGGCGGCGTCGCCGCGCGCCAGCTCTCGATCAGGTCGGTGCGCAACAGCACCAGCAGCACCAGCGCGAGCAGGCCGACGCTGAGCGCGCACACCTGCAGCACGGCGAACGCCGGGCGCGACGCGATCTGGCGCGTCGCCAGCACGACCCAGCGCGGCGCGCGCGTGCGCGGCACGATGCGGCGCAACGCCTGCACCGCGAGCCACGCGAGCAGCGCGAACAGCGCCAGCGCGCCGGCAAAGCCGCCGACGGCGATCAGGCCGAGCTTCAGGTCGGACGACGCCGCCAGCAGCAGCGCGACGAAGGCCAGCGCACCGGCGCCGAGCACGGCGAGCGACGCCGGCTGCAGCGCCCCGACGTCGCGCCGGATCACGCGCAGCGCCGGCACGCGCGCGAGCTGCAGCACGGGCGGCAGCCCGAAGCCCAGCAGCAGCGTGAAGCCGACGCCGAAGCCGAACAGCGCCGGCCACGCGCCGGGCGGCGGCAGCGCCGTCTGCACCAGACCGGCGAGCAGCCAGACGAAAGCGTAATGCACGGCCCAGCCGAGCAGCACGCCGGCGGCGCTGGCGACCAGACCGACAAAGCCGAACTCGAGCAGGTAGGTCGCGGCGATCGCGCGCTGCGGCTGGCCGAGCACGCGCAGCATCGCGCAGTCGTCGAGGTGTCGCTCGGCGAAGTCGCGCGCCGCGATGCCCACCGCCACCGCCGACAGCATCGCCGCCAGCAGCGCGACGAGGTTGAGAAACTTCTCGCCGCGATCCAGCGTCTGGCGCATCTCGGGGCGGCCCGAGTCGAGCGACTCGACGCGCACGCCGCGCAGCGTGTCCTGCTTGATGCGCGTCTCGACACGCTGCACGAAGTCGCGCACCGCGGCTTCGCGGCCGTCGGGCGCGGCGACGGCGAGCCGGTAGGTGACGCGGCTGGCCGGCTGGATCAGCGCCGTCGCCTCGAGGTCGGCCTCGTGCAGCAGCACGCGCGGGGCGAAGGCGAGAAAGCCCGCGCCGCGGTCGGGCTCGACGACGATGACGTGCGCGATGCGCAACGCGGCGTCGCCGAGCAGCAGGCTGTCGCCGACGCGCAGCGAGAGCGCGTCGAGCACGGCGGCGTCGACCCACACCGTGCCGCGCGCCGGCGCTTGCGCGGCGGGTGCGTCGGCGGCGCCAGGCGCGGCCGCAACACGGATCCGGCCGCGCAGCGGATAGGCGTCGCTCACCGCCTTGACGGCAACGAGCCGCGTCGCGCCGCCGCGCGACTCGTGCGCGCGCGCCATGCTCGGGAACGCCGTCGTCGTCGCAACCTCGAGCCGCAGACTGCGCGCCAGTTCGGCGAACTCAGCCGGCGCCGGCCGGTCGCTGGCGACGATGGCGTCGCCGCCGAGCAGCGCGCGCGCGTCGCGCGCCAAGCCGCCGTTGAGCCGGTCGGCGAAGAAGCCGACCGCGGCCAACGCCGCCACGGCCAGCGTCACGGCGACGAGCAGCAGGCGCAATTCGCCGGCGCGCAGATCGCGCAGCAACTGGCGCCAGGCGAGACGGGTGAGACGGGGCGGTCGGGGGGCAGCAGCGTCCATGGCCGCCGCACGTTACACGAAGGCGCATCACCCGGTCGAACGCTGCGGTCAATCGGGCGCAACGATCGGCGGCGCGGCAGGCGCTCCAATCGATCGCATGAACCCGCGATTGCCTTCCCTCTTCATCTCGCACGGCTCGCCGATGATCGCGCTCGAGCCGGGTGCGACGGGCGCCTTCCTGCAGCGCCTCGGCCCTGCGATCGAAGCCGCATTCGGCCGGCCGCGCGCCATCGTCGCCGTGTCGGCGCACACGACGGCGCGCCGGCCCGTCGTCCTCGGCGCGGCGCGTCACGACACGGTGCACGATTTCGGCGGCTTTCCCGACGCGCTGTACCGCCTGCGCTACGACGCGCCAGGGGCGCCCGACGTCGCCGCCCGCGTCCACGCGCTGCTGGGCCAGGCCGGCACCGATGCGCAACTCGCCGAAGCCGGCGGCCTCGACCACGGCATCTGGACCGTGCTGCGCTACGCCTGGCCCGCTGCCGACCTGCCCGTCGTGCCGCTGGCCTTCGTGCCGTCACACGCGCCGGCGGACCAGTTCGCGCTCGGCGCGGCGCTCGCGCCGCTGGCCGACGAAGGCGTGCTCGTGATGGGTACCGGCAGCGTGACGCACAACCTCGGGCTGCTCTACGGCGCTGCAGGCCGACCCGACGTCGACGCGCCCGAGATCGAACCCGCCGCGGCGTTTCGAGGCTGGGTGCACGAGCGCGCCGCAGCGCGCGACTGGGACGCGCTGTTCGACTACCGCCGCCGCGCGCCGCACGCTGCAACGATGCACCCGAGCGACGAGCACTGGCTGCCGTGGTACGTGGCCGCGGGCACGCAGGGGCGCGACGCGGCGCCGCTGCGGCTGCACGATGGCGTCACCTACGGCGCGCTCGCAATGGACTGCTATGCCTTCGGCGCTGCTGCGTCGGCACTCGCAGCAACGCTTGGGCACCGTGAGGCGGACGCCAACGCGACTCCCTGAATCTCAGCGCCGCGCCGGCAGGCTGCCGCTGACGCCTTGCACGAACCAGTCCATAGTGGCGATCGATTCGTCGGAAAACGAGCCGGTGGACTGGCGCAGCGTGCCCGCCTGGTCGACGATTCGACCCGAGAACGGATGGAAACGCCCGGCGACGATCTCGCTCTGGCGCCGCTGCACCAGCGCGGCCGTCTCGGCCGGCACGTCGGCGGCCAGCGGCGCCAGCGCGATGTAGCCGTCGGCAAGCCCGCCCCACACCGGCCGCGCCTGCCAGCGCCCGTCGAGCACCGATTGCGCGACGCGCGTGTAGTGGCCACCCCACTGGTGCACGATCGCGGTGAGCTGCGCGCGCGGCGCATAGCGCCGCATGTCGCTCTGGTAGCCGACGACGCGCACGCCCTTTTCCTCGGCGGCGATCGGCACGGCCGGCGAGCCGCTGTGGTTGGTGAGCACGTCGGCGCCCTGCGCGACGAGCGCGAGCGCGGCGTCGCGCTCGCGCGCCGGGTCGAACCAGGTGTCGAGCCACAGCACGCGCACCTGCGCCTTGGGGTTCAGCGCCTGCATGCCGAGCGCAAAGGCGTTGATGCCCTGGATCACTTCGGGCACCGGGAACCCCGCCACGTAGCCCGCGATGCCGCTGCGGCTGGCCGCGCCGGCGACCAGCCCCGCGAGGTAGCGCCCCTCGTAGTAGCGCGCGTTGTAGGTGTTGAGGTTCGCCGCCGTTTTCCAGCCGCCCGCGTGCTCGAACTTCACCTGGGCAAACTCGGCCGCGACGCGCAGCGCGGGCTCGAGGTAGCCGAAGCTGGTGGCGACGATCAGGCCGTGGCCCTGCGCCGCGAGGTCGCGCATCACGCGTTCGGCATCGGCGCCTTCGGGCACCGCAGCGACAGTCGTCGTCGCCACGCGCGCGCCGAGCGCGCGCTCCATCGCGAGTCGGCCCTGGTCGTGCTGGAACGACCAGCCGGCGTCACCGACCGGGCTGACATAGACGAATCCCACCTTCAGCGACGGCTGCGCCGGCGGGTTCGCGACTTGTGCGGAGACGGACGCGGCCGACGCCGCGAACGCCACGGCAGCCGCCGCGCGGATGAGGTTTTTGTACATGGTTGTCCTCGACATGGCCACGATGAAACAACGACACCCGGCGGTGGCTGGCCGGGTGTCGCTGCGATTGTAGGCGGCGTCGACGGCGTGCGAGGCCGCGCGGCCTCAGGCTCCGAGACCCGACAGGCGACCGGAGCGGCGCAAGCCGATGAACTGCAGCTCGGCGAATGTCGCGACGACCAGCGGCTGCGCGGCGAGGAAAGCCTCGCCCCAGCGCGACGTGCCGGTCGACATCACGCTGTCGGAGCTGGCGCTGGAGACATTCTTCCCCGCAATTGCGCGACGGGAGAGGCGCTGCGCCGCCTTGCCGCAGTGAACGCCTGAGGGCCGGCGAACGCCTCGCCGGGCATCAGGCAGGCCCGACACGAATGCGGCGCAGTCGCCGACAGCCCGTCCGCGCGCCGATACCCATGCTTACGCGGCAGCAACCGGACGGCGACACACTCGCGGCGTTCCACTAGGAGAAGCAGATGATGAGAGCCAGACTGATGCAAGGCGCGGCGCTCGCGGGCGCCATCGTGATCGGCCTCGCCGCATGCGGCGGCGGGAGCGGCGGCAGCGGAACCGGAACGCTGCGACTGGCGCTGACCGACGCGCCCTGCGGCTACGACCAGGTCTGGGTGACGATCGAGAAGGTGCGCGTGCACCAGAGCGCCGGCGCCGGCGCCGGCGACGCGGGCTGGTCCGAGGTCGTGCTGAGCCCGGCCCGGCGCGTCGACCTGCTGTCGCTGACCAACGGCGTGCTCGAGGAACTGGGCCAGACGCCGCTGCCTGCGGGCAAGTACACGCAGATGCGGCTCGTGCTCGCCGCCAACGGCGGCGGTACGCCGCTGGCCAACTCCATCGTGCCGACCGGAAGCGCCGAGACGCCGCTGACGACGCCGAGCGGCCAGCAGACCGGGCTGAAGCTGAACGTCAATATCGACGTCGCGGCGGACCGGCTGGCGGACGTCCTGCTCGACTTCCAAGTCTGCAAGTCCATCGTGCGCGCGGGCAACTCGGGCAACTATCACCTCAAGCCGGTCGTCAGCGTGACGCCACGCTGGGTTTCGGGCGTGCAGGGCCATGTGGCGACGGCGGTGGCCAACGGCAACACGACCGTCTCGCTGCAGCAAGACGGCGCCATCGTGAGGGCGACCGTCCCCGACTCGACGGGCAAGGCGCTGCTGCCGTGGGTCGCGCCGGGCACCTACGACCTGGTCGTCACGGCGCCGGGACACGCGACCGACATCGTCACCGGCGTGATCGTCGCGGCCGACACCGTCACGACGGTCAACAGCGCAGCGGCGCCGCTGCCCGCCGCCTCGTCGCCGTCGGCCGCGGCGTCGGGCGTGGTCGCGACGACGACCTTACCGATCGAGGCCGGCCTCGTCGCGCGACAGGCGCTGACGAGCGTGGGCCGCAGCGTCGAAGTCGCCGGCGGCCCGGTCGACGGCTCGACCGGCGCCTACGCCCTGACGCTGCCGGTCGCCGCGCCGCAGGTCGCGCCGTACGTCGCGGCGCCAGCCACGCTCGTCTTCGCGCCCGACACGGCCGCCGCGGGCAAGTACACGCTGGTCGCGGAATCGGCTGGCGCGACGAAGAGCGCGGGGCCGCTGACCTTCGGTGCGGGCGGATCGATCGCGACCAACTTCACGTTCCCCTGAGTTCGTCGCGACCCACCGCGCCGCCCGATACGTCTGCTTACCCCGCGACACACGCGCGACGACACACTGGCGGAACCGCAGCACTGTTGCTGTCCCTCCAGTGACCGACCCATGAAGACATCCAGACTCCTGCACGCCGGCGCCGCCTTCGCGCTCGCTGCCCTCGCCGCCGCGCCGGCCGTCGCCGAAACCAACATCGGCGTATCGGTCGGCATCCATCAGCCCGGCGTCTACGGCCGCATCGACATCGGCAACTATCCGCCGCCGCCGGTCGTCTACGCTCAACCGATGATCATCGCGCGCCCGGCGGTGCACGTCGTACAGCAGCCGGTCTACCTCTACGTGCCGCCCGGCCACCAGCGCAAGTGGGCCAAGCACTGCGGCGCGTACAACGCCTGCGGCCAGCCGGTCTACTTCGTGCAGGAGAGCTGGGTGCAGTCGCGCTACGACGAAGACCGCGGCCACGGCCGCGGCAAGAAGGAAAAGCACCGCGGTCGCGGCCGCGACCGCGACTGAGCGTACGCGGCGCCGACGGGCGCACCGTCGCGACGCTGCAGTTCGCGGCGCAGGCCGTCGACGATCGATCGCAGAAGGCCTGGCGCCGGCGCGGCAGCGCGTCGCGGCGGCATGCTCGGGATCGGCGGGATCGGCCGCTGGCACACTCCGTGAATGGCGCCCCGCCTTCGCTCGCTGCCCGTGCGCTGCTGATGCAAGCCGTGGCCCCGCCCGCATCCGCCGCAGTGCCGCCAGCGCCGGTTTCGCTGCGCGAGACCTTCGGCTACTGGTTCAAGCTCGGCTGCATCAGCTTCGGCGGCCCCGCCGGGCAGATCGCGCTGATGCATGCCGAGCTGGTCGAGCGCCGGCGCTGGATCTCGGAGCGGCGCTTCCTGCACGCGCTCAACTACTGCATGCTGCTGCCCGGCCCCGAGGCGACGCAGCTCGCGGCCTACATCGGCTTCCTGATGCACCGCACCGCCGGCGCGCTGGTCGCCGGCGGGCTGTTCGTTCTGCCGTCTCTGGCCCTGATCGCGCTGCTGGCCTGGATCTACCTGCGCTGGGGCAGCGTGCCGGCAATCGCAGCACTGCTCTACGGCGTCAAGCCCGCCGTCGTCGCGATCGTGCTGCACGCGGCGTGGCGCATCGGCTCGCGCGTGCTGCGTCACCCGCTGCTGTGGACGATCGCCATCGCGGCCTTCGTGGCGATCTTCGTGGCGCGGTTGCCGTTCCCGCTGATCGTGGGAGCCGCCGCGGTGCTCGGCGCCGTCGGCGCGCGTTTCGTGCCACAGGCCTTCGCCGCCAGCGCGAAGCACGGCGCGGCCGGCGGGCGCCACGGCGCGGCGTTGATCGACGACGACACGCCGACGCCGGCGCACGCGCGCTGGTCGGCGCGCCGCGCGCTGGCGCTGTGCGCCGCGTTCGGCGCGCTGTGGCTCGCCGCGCTCGGCGCGCTGGCTTGGGGCCACGGCTGGACCGGCACGCTGACACAGATGGGCTGGTTCTTCACCAAGGCGGCGCTGCTGACCTTCGGCGGCGCGTATGCGGTGCTGCCCTACGTGTTCCAGGCGGCGGTCGAGCAGTATCAGTGGCTGAGCGCCGCGCAGATGATGGACGGCCTGGCGCTCGGAGAGACGACGCCCGGGCCGCTGATCATGATCGTGGCCTTCATCGGCTTCGTCGGCGGCTGGTCGTCGATGCCGCTGGGGCCGGACGCGGCGGCAGCAGCCGGCGTCGCCGGCGCCGTCGTGGCGACGTTCTTCACCTTCCTGCCTTCGTTCTTCTTCATCCTGCTGGGCGCGCCGTTCATCGAGACGACGCACGGCGAGCTGCGCTTCGTCGCGCCGCTCGCCGGCATCACGGCGGCCGTGGTCGGCGTGATCGTCAACCTGGCGCTCTATTTCGCGCTGCAGGTGTTCTGGCCCGAGGGCATCGCCGGGCCGTTCGACGCCGCATCGGCGGTGATCACCGCCGCGGCGCTCGTCGCACTGCTGCGCTACAAGGTCGGCGTGATCCCGCTGATCGGCGCGTGCGCCGCCGCCGGGCTGGCGGTCCGGCTGCTCCCGCCGTTGGTCGGCTGACTACTTGCCGGTGGGAACCTTCCCTTCGACGCCCTGCACGTAGAAGCTGATCCCGCCGAGGAACTTGTCGTCGGCGACCTTGCCGTCCTCGAGCACCGGCTTGCCGTCCTGGCCGGCGAGCGGCCCCTTCCAGATCACGAAGCTGCCGTCCTTCAGGCCGGCCTTGACCTTGAGCACGCGCTCCTTCAGCTCGGCCGGCACCTTGTCGGAGATCGACACGATGTCGATCGCGCCTTCCTTGACGCCCCACCACGCGCCCTGGTTGCCCTGCCACTTGCCTTCGAGCGCGTCGCGCGTCGCCTGGATGTAGTACGGGCCCCAGTCGATGATCGCCGACGCGAGGTGCGCCTCGGGCGCGTAGGCCGTCATGTCGCTGTCCCAGCCGAAGGCGAACTTCCTGTTCTTGCCCGCGGTCTGCAGCACGGCCGACGAGTCGGTGTTCTGGAACAGCACGTCGGCGCCCTGGTTGATCAGGCTCTGCGCGGCCTCGGTCTCCTTGGGCGGGTTGAACCAGTCGTTGATCCACACGACCTTCGTCTTCACCTTGGGGTTGACGCTGCGCGCGCCGAGGGTGAACGAGTTGATGTTGCGGATCACCTCGGGGATCGGCACCGAGCCGACGACGCCGAGCGTGCCGGCCTTCGTCATACCGCCGGCGATCACGCCCGCCATGTAGGCGCCTTCGTAGGTGCGGCTGTCGTAGGTGCGCAGGTTGTCGGCCTGCTTGTAGCCGGTGGCGTGCTCGAACTTCACCTCCTTGTGGTCGGCGGCGACCTTGAGCATCGGCTCCATGTAGCCGAAGGTCGTGCCGAAGACGAGCTTGGCGCCCTGGCCCGCGAGGTCGCGGAACACGCGCTCGGCGTCGGCCGACTCGGGCACCTTCTCGACGAAGCTGGTCGCGATCTTGTCGCCGAACTCACGCTCGAGCGCCTTGCGGCCGTTGTCGTGCGCAAAGGTCCAGCCGCCGTCGCCCACCGGGCCGATGTAGGCGAAGGCGACCTTCAGCGGCTCGGCCTTCGCCGGCGCCGGCGCAGAGACCGGCGCGGCCGCCGCCGGGGCGGGAGCCTCCTCCTTCTTGCCGCAACCGGCGAGGGCGAGTGCGGCGAGCGCCGCACCCAGGGTGCTGGGCAGCAGCGGGCGGGGCGAAAGCGAGGTCATGGTCACTCCTGGTTCTTCGGGCGGCGCCAAGCATACACAGGCAGGCCCGGGCGGCATACTGCGCACGCCGCCCCTGCAGCACCGCCGCTCGCGATGAACCACCGCCACATCACGCTGCGCCAGTTCCGCTACTTCATCGGCGTGGCCGAGAGCGGCTCGCTCGCGGCCGCGTCGCGCATGCTCAACGTGGCGCAGAGCGCGTTGACCAAGGCGATGCTCGAACTCGAGGACGAGCTCGGCAGCCGGCTGTTCGACCGCAGCTCCAAGGGCATGGCGCTCACGCCGCAGGGCCACCGCTTCCTCGCCAGCGCGCGCAAGGTGATCAGCGCCGTGGCCGACGCGACGCGGCTGCACGCCGCCGACGCCAGCGCCGGCCCGGCCGGCACGCTGGCCGTCGGCGTGACGAGCCTCGTCGCCGGCTACTACCTCAGCGACCTGCTCAGCCGCTACCGCCGCCACTGCCCGGGCGTCGAGGTGCTCGTCACCGAGGAGTCGCCGCGCTTCCTGGAGCACCTGCTGATCAACGGCGAGCTCGACGTCGCCATCATGGTCAGCAACGCCCTCGGCGAGCCGCAGGCGCTGGTGGCCGAGACGCTGACGCGCTCGCCCAACCGCGTGTGGCTGGCGTCGAACCACCCGCTGGCCAACGGCCACGACGTCTCGCTGGCCGAATGCGCCGGCTGCTCGCAGATCGTGCTCGAGGCCGACCGCATCGACGACCTGATGCGCAGCATCTGGGCGCGCCACCAGTTGAAGCCGCAGACGATGCTGCGCACCTCGTCGCTCGAAGCCGTGCGCTCGCTCGTCGGCGCCGGCATCGGCGTGGCCGTGCTGCCCGACTTTCTCTACCGCCCCTGGACGCTCGACGCCGAGCACGTCGACGTGCGGCCGCTGCGCGACGAGACGCCGACGGTGGACGTGGGGCTGGTGTGGCGGCGCGGCTCGGGGCTCACGCCGGCGGCGGAGGAGTTCATCGAGCTGGCGAGGGAGCAGTCGCGGGCGAGGAGGATGCCGAACTGAGTGCGCCTTGCTTCATCCGCCGGCGCTCAGACCGTTTGGGCGACGAACTTCACGCCCAGCGCACGCGCCACTTTCATGATGGTTTCGAAACGAGGCTTCGCCCCGGGCGTCAGCGCCTTGTAGAGACTCTCGCGCGCCAGCCCGGCATCTCTGGCGACCTGCGCCATGCCCTTGGCGCGCGCCACATCGGCCAGCGCCAGCAGCAGCAGGTCGGGATCGTCGGCTTCGAGGATGGCCGTCATGTACTCGGCGATCGCCTCGTCGTCGTCGAGATACCTTGCGGCGTCGAAATCGATCAGCTTGGGCGATGCCTTGGCACGCGACTTGATCATGCGACGAACTGCTCGGTCTGGCGCAACCTGTACACGAGGCGATTGTAGCCACATGGATACAGAGCGGGCAGTCGCGCGCTCAGCGGATGCCGAGCTGAGCGCCGCTCGCTGCAGGCGGCGCGCGTCAGCCGCTCCGGACCGCTTCGATCGCGGCGATGTCGATCTTCGTCACTTGCATCATCGCGTCGAAGGCGCGCATGGCCGCCGCGCGATCGGGGTCGGTGCCCGGCACCACTGCATCGACGGCGACGGTCCAGAGTCGCTTCAACCCAGCCGTGCGACGCTCGCCAGGCGCCGCGCCAACGTGCCGAAGCGGCGCCGGTACTGGGCCGGCGTCACGCACACCTTGCGCTTGAACAGGCGGGCGAAGAAGCCGGCGTCCTGATAGCCCACGTCCAGCGCCACGGCCTCGATCGGCAGCTCGGTCGACTCGAGCAACTGCTTGGCTTCCTCGAGGCGCAGGGTGTGCACGTAGTCGATCGGCGTCAGGCCCGTGGCGCGCGCGAAGCGGCGCTGAAAGGTCCGCTCGGCAAGACCACTGAGCCGCACCATGGCCGCCACGGCGCTTTCAGTCTCGTAGTGCATGGCGACCCACTCCTGGCAGCGGGCGATCAGCGGGTCTTCGACCTGGGCGGCGTGCGACACCGCCGCATAGGCCAAGGGGCTGGTGGAACTCCAGTCGATGATGTTGAGCCGCGCCACCTGGATGGCCTCTTCGGCGCCGACGAAGCGCGCGATCAGGTACAGGGCCAGCGTGTGCCAGCTGGTTCCGCTGCCCGCCATCACGAGCCGCTGACCCACGCCTGCGGTCACGAGCGCCTTCTCGGGCATCCAGCGCGTCCCCGGGTACTGGCGCCCCAGCAGTTCGCAGAAGGCCCAGTGCGACGTGGCCTCCCGCCCCTCCAGCAACCCGGCCTGCGCCAGCAGCACGGCGCCGGTGCAGACCGCCGCGATGGTGGCGCCCGCCTCGTGGCGCTGCCGGATCCAGCGCACCTCGGGCTCGAACATTCCGGCGATGTCCTGCCCCGGCGCGAGGAACATGTCGGTAATGCAGACGACGTCGGGCTCGGGCAGGTCGCCGAACGCGGCCTGAGGCTGGATCACGACGCCGTTCGCCGCCGGCACGGGTTGCAGGCTGCGGGCCACCACGATCGGCTGGATGGGCGAGGCGGCCGCGCGGCCGTTGACGACCATCTCCCAGTCGCGGCGGGCGCCGCTGAGGATGTCGTGCACGCCGAAGAGCGTCGATGACGTCGTGGCCGAGGTCGCCAGCAGCGCGACGACCAGGGGCTTGGCGGTGTCCGGTGGCATGGCGGATTCGACCGGTTGCTGACGCGATCGGCTTGAGTGGTTTCGGGCGCTGCGCACGACCATCTCGGCCACCTCAACCACGAGTCATCGAGAAAGGCGAAGTGATGAAACGCGCATCGAGAACCATCGAACTCCGGCCGCGGCTGGCCGCCATGTTCGCACGCAGCGGCGAACACGCCTCGGGCGGCGCGCTGTGCGCGCGCACCGGACAGGAGCCACGAGCATGAGAGACGCAGTCGGCTACACCCTGTCGGGCTGCAACGCGCAGGCGCTCGACCTGTTCGAGAGAGCCTCCCGCGAGACCCGCTGCTTCATCGGCAACCCGCTGGCGACAGCGGACGGCGCACTGGCCGCAGCACCGGAAATGGTGATGGCCCAGGTGCTGCGCGCCTGGCTGCTGCTGCTGTCGACCGAGGCACCGGCCGTGGCGCCGGCCGAGCAGGCGCTGGCGAGCGCTCGGGGCCTGCCCCACGACGAGCGCGAGTCGCTGCACCTGCAGGCCATCGAGCTGCTGTGCAAGGGACGCTGGCACGCCGCCGGGCGGGTGCTCGAGGCGCTGAGCGCGATCTACCCGCTGGACGCGCTGGCCCTGCAGTTCGGCCAGCAGATCGACTTCTTCTGCGGCGACTCCCGCATGCTGCGCGACCGCGTTCTGGCCGTGATGCCGGCCTGGTCCGGCGCGGTGCCGGGCTGGCATGCCGTGCTCGGCATGCTGGCCTTCGGCCTGGAAGAGAACGGCGACTACGCGCGCGCCGAGCAGTTGGGCCGGCAGGCGGTGGAACTCGAGCCGCGCGACGCCTGGGCCCAGCATGCCGTGGCCCACGTGCTGGAGATGCAGGGCCGCCGCGACGAGGGCATCCGCTGGATGGAAGGCAACCCGGGGTGGCAGCAGGACAACTTCCTGGCCGTGCACAACTGGTGGCATCTGGCGCTGCACCACCTGGCCCGGGGCGACGGCACGGCCGCACTGCGGCTGTACGACGGGCCCATCCACGGACACCTCCCCACCGTGGTGGCGGAACTCATCGACGCCAGCGCGCTGCTGTGGCGTGCCGAGATTCGCGGCCACGCCGTGGGCGACCGCTGGGCCGGGTTGGCCGATCGCTGGTCGCCGCACGCGGCGAGCGGCAACTACGCCTTCAACGATCTGCATGCCGCCATGGCCTTCGTGCGCGCGGGCCGCGACGACGCGTTGCGCCAGCTGCAGCAGGCGCACGAGCGGGCCCTGTCCCGCGACGACGACAACGCCGCCTTCACGCGCGATGTCGGCGCGCCGGCCGTCCAGGCTTTCGTGGCGTTCGCGCAGAACGACTTTGCTCGCACGGTCGAGCTGCTGCACCCGATCCGGACCCGGACGAACCGGTTCGGCGGCAGCCACGCGCAGCGCGACGTCATCGAGCAGACGCTGATCGAAGCCGCACGACGCAGCGGCCAGACAGCGCTGACGCGCGCGTGGGAGACGCAACGCGAGTCGGTCGCGGAACAACGACGGCCCGGCGCGCGGCTGCGGCCGCGAAGCGATCTCGTCCACACCGCTTGAGGGGACCCCCGGTGCGTCACCGTTTCGAGGCAAGCTCGATGGCCGCTGTCGAACGGGTGCGCACGCAAGGGTGGCGAGGAGAGTCGTTCCGCGCCTGGAATGAGGGGGCGACACCGCTCGCGCGCAGATGATAGCGTCGCACAATGACCGCGCACCCGGCCTCTCCCGCCTCCTCGAACGCCCCACCCGCAACAGTGGCAGCGCTGCTGCGTGCGCAAGCCGGGCAGCGCCCCGACCAGATCGCACTGATCGTGCCCGGGCGCGCCGGCTTGTGCTACCGCGACCTGTGGGCACAGGCCCAAGCGCTGGCCGCGGCGTGGCCCGTGCCCGCCACGGGCGGGCCGCCGCGCATCGCCACGGCGCTCGAAGGCCGCTCGGAGATGGCCGCGGCCTGGCTGGCCGTGTCCAGCAGTGCCACCTGCGTGCCGCTCGATCCCGCGGCGCAGCCGGCCGAACTGCGCAAGTTGCTGGTTGCGACCGGCGCGCACGCGGTACTGCTCGAAGCCGGGGCGCCGACGTCGGCCCGCAGCGTGGCCCTCGAACTCGGCCTGCCGCTGATCGAGGTGCTGCTCGACCCGGCGCGGCCCGCCGGCACACTCGATCTGGCCTCGGCGCCGCTGCCGGCGCGCCGCGAACTGCCGCAGCGCCGGCCCGACGACACCGCGCTCATCGTGCGGACCTCGGGCACCACCGGCGAGCCGAAACTGGTCGAACTCTCGCAGGAGATGGTGCTGGCCGGCGCGCGCGCCCTCGCGGGGCACTTCCAGCTGTCCGCGGCCGATTGCAGCCTGAACACCCGCCCGATGTTCCACGTGGCCGGGCTGATCGTGAACACACTGTCCACCGTCGTCAGCGGCGGGCGCATGCTCAGCGTGCCGATGCAGGACCCCGAGGAGTTCTTCGCGGCGGTCGCGGACTACGAGCCCACCTGGTTCAGCGGCGTGCCCACCATGCACCAATGGCTGCTGGCCCACGCCGAGCTGTATCGACGCAAGGCGCCGCATCACCGTTTCCGCTTCCTCCGCTCGGCCGCCGCGGCGTTGCCGCCGGCCACGCTTCACAAGCTGGAGACACTGACCGGCGCGCCGGTGATCGAAACCTACGGCATGAGCGAACGCACGCCGATCGCGGGCAATCCGATGCCGCCGGGCATCCGCAAGCCCGGCACGGTGGGCTTCGCGCTCGGTGTGGAACTCGATCTGCTCGATGGCGACGGGCGCAGCGTGCCCCGCGGCGAAGAAGGCGAGGTGACGATCCGCGGTCCCGTGGCCGGCACGCAGCCGGGCCAGTGGTTCCGCACCGGCGATCTCGGTCGGTTCGATGACGACGGCTATCTGTGCCTGACCGGCCGCATCAAGGACTTGATCAACCGCGGAGGCCAGAAGTTGCTGCCGCGCGAGATCGAGGATGCCCTGCTCGAGCATCCCGGCGTACTGCAGGCCGCCGCCTTTCGCGTCGCGCACCCTACGTTGGGCGAAGACGTGGCCGCCGCCATCGTGCCGGCCGCGGGTGCCGCGCCGCAACCGGCGCAGTTGCGCGAGTTCCTGTTGTCGCGCCTGGCGCCTTACAAGGTGCCCTCCTCGTTCACCTTCATCGACGCGTTGCCCGTCAATGCGTCGGGCAAGGTACGGCGCGACGCCCTGGCCGCGCTGGCAGCGGCGCAGGCGGCGGCTGCCTCCGACGACGCTGTCGGCGAGACGGAGCGTCGCGTCGCGGCGATCATCGGCGAGCTGCTCGGCACCGCGAGCATCCCGCGCGACGCGAGCTTCTTCGCGCTCGGCGGCGACTCGCTCGCCGGCGCCCGAGTGATGGCCCAGGTGGGCCGGGCGTTCCACATCGAGGTGGCGGTGGACCTGCTGTTTCGCCACCCCACCGTGGCCGAGCTGGCGAGCGCGATCGATTCGCTGGTGGCGGCGCCGCAGCGTATCGCCGAGGAGATCGACAGCCTGAGCGACGACGAGGTGATGCGGCTGCTCGCCCAGGAGGAAGCCTCGGCGTCGGCGAGAGAGGTCGACGACGCCTGACGCCCGGCCTCAGCCGCGCCGCGCCTTCTCGATGGCGGCGATGTCGATCTTCTTCATCTCCATCATCGCGTCGAAAGCGCGCTTGGCCGCCGCACGATCGGGGTCGATGAACGCCTCGGTGAGGGCGCGCGGCGTGATCTGCCACGACAGGCCCCACTTGTCCTTGCACCAGCCGCACTCGCTGGCCTGGCCGCCGTTGGCGATGATGGCGTTCCACAGGCGGTCGGTCTCGGCCTGATCGTCGGTCGCGACCTGGAACGAGAACGCCTCGCTGTGCTTGAACGCCGGCCCGCCGTTGAGCCCCAGGCACGGGATGCCCATCACGGTGAACTCCACCGTCAGCACGTCGCCTTGCTTGCCCGACGGATAGTCGCCGGGCGCGCGATGCACTGCGCGCACCGCGCTGTCGGGGAAGGTTACGGCGTAGAAGCGCGCGGCCTCTTCGGCGGTGCCGTCGTACCACAGGCAGATCGTGTTCTTGGGGATCATTTCGCTCTCCTTTCGGTGTCTCACCCTCTATGACGAACGAGGGCCGCCGTATTCGACACTGCGCGGATCGGCTGGCACGCCAATCAGCAGATTCCTACGGCGACGCGAGCGTTCGGCCGACAGCGGCAGCCTGGCGGCGAAGGCACACTGAAATCGCCGACCAGTCCGGCAACGGTCTGGCAGGCGACCCGCGCAAGCGGGCCGGAAAGGGGTCCCTCGCGGACCCCTTTCCATTCGCTGCCCTCTACCCGGTCAGTGCCGCACCATCACATGCCGCGCCACCGTGTAGTCCTCCAGCGCATACATGCTCATGTCCTTGCCGTAGCCGCTGCTCTTGAGCCCGCCGTGCGGCATCTCGTTGACGAGCATGAAGTGCGTGTTGATCCAGGTGCAGCCGTACTGCAGCTTGCGGGCGACGCGCATCGCGCGGCCGATGTCCTGCGTCCAGACTGACGACGCGAGCCCGTAGTCGCTGTCGTTGGCCCAGGCGACGGCCTGCTCGGCGTCGACGAAGCGCGTCACGCTGACGACGGGGCCGAACACTTCGCGCTTGACGATCTCGTCCTCTTGCCTTGCGCCGGCGATCACCGTCGGCTCGTAGAAGAAGCCGGCGCCGCCGCGCAGCTTGCCGCCGGTGGTGATCTCCATGTGGCCCGTCATCTGCGCGCGCTCGACGAAGGCGGCGACGCGGCTGCGCTGGCGCTCCGAGATCAGCGGCCCGAGCTCGACGTCGGGCTCGTCCTGCGTGCCCATCTTCAGCGTCTTGACGGCGCCCGAGAGGTCGGCGACGAGGCGCTCGTAGACCTTGGCGCCGGCGTAGAGTCGGCACGCGGCGGTGCAGTCCTGCCCCGCGTTGTAGTAGCCGAAGGTGCGGATGCCGTCGACGACGGCCGACAGGTCGGCGTCGTCGAACACGATCACGGGCGCCTTGCCGCCCAGCTCGAGGTGGGTGCGCTTCAGGGTGCCGGTGGCGGCCTGCAGGATCTTGCGGCCGGTGGCCACGTCGCCGGTCAGGCTGACCATCGCCACCTTGGGGTGTTCGACGAGCGGTTGGCCGACGCTCGCGCCGCGGCCGCTGATCACGTTGAGCACGCCCTTCGGGAAGATCTCGGCGGCCACGCGCGCCAGCAGCAGCGAGGTCAGCGGCGTCTGCTCACTCGGCTTGAGCACGACGGTATTGCCCGCGGCGAGCGCCGGCGCCGTCTTCCACGCCGCCATCATCAGCGGGTAGTTCCACGGCGCGATCGAGCCGACGACGCCGACCGCGTCGCGCCGGATCATGCTGGTGTGGCCGGCCAGGTATTCGTTGGTGACGGTGCCGCTCACACAGCGCGCGGCACCGGCGAAGTAGCGGTAGCAGTCGGCGATGGCCGGGATCTCGTCGCCGAGCGCGCGCGCGTAGGGCTTGCCGCAGTTCAGGCTCTCGATGCGCGCGAACTCCTCGGCGCGCGCCTCGATCGCGTCGGCGAGCCGCAGCAGCAGGCGCGAGCGCTCCATCGGCGTCGTCTCGCTCCAGGCATCGAACGCGCGGTGCGCGGCCGATACCGTCTTGTGCACCTGCTCGACCGAGGCCTCGCGCACCGAGGCCAGCGTCGCGCCGCTGGCCGGGTCGAGGATCGTCTCGGCGTCGCCCTCGCCGGGCACGAACTGGCCGTCGATCAGCAGGTCGGTGTGCAAGGTGGTCATGGCATCTCCCGGGAGGACACGTTCAGCGGGCCCCGGGCTCGTCGGCCCGGGTCAGGGTGTAGGCGAGCACGATCGGCAGGAAGGTCAGCGTGATGATCACGACGGCGACGACGTTGGTCACCGGCCGCTGGCGCGGGCGGATCAGCTCCTGCAGCATCCAGATCGGCAGCGTCGTCTGCTGGCCGGCGGTGAAGGTGGTGACGATCACTTCGTCGAAGCTCAGCGCGAAGGCGAGCAGCGCGCCGGCGAGCAGCGCCGAGCCGAGCTGCGGCAGCACGACCCAGCGCAGCGTCTGGAAGGCGTCGGCGCCGAGATCCATCGACGCCTCGATCAGGTTCGGGTTCATGCGCCGCAGCCGAGCTACCGCGTTGTTGAACACGACGACGACGCAGAACGTGGCGTGGCCGATCACGATGGTCCAGAACGAGAACGGGATCTCCAGCGTGTGGAACGCCGAGCGCAGCGCGATGCCGCTGACGATGCCCGGCAGCGCGATCGGCAGGATGAGCAGCAGCGAGATGGCGTCGCGGCCGAAGAACGTCGTGCGCGCCAGCGCCGCCGCGGCCAGCGTGCCGAGCACGAGCGCGATCGCCGTCGACCACGCCGCCACCTCGAGGCTCAGGCGGATCGCCGCCCACACATCGTCGCGCTGCCAGGCGACGGCGAACCACTGCGCGGTGAGCGCCGGCGGCGGGAACTGGTAGCTCTTGTCCTCGGCGCTGAAGGCATACAGCACGATCAGCGCCAGCGGCACGTGCAGGAAGGCGACGCCGCCCCAGGCGGCGGCGCGCATCCAGGGCGACACGCCGACGGTCGCCGCCTCAGAGCGCATCGAAGGCCCCCAAGCGGCGCGCCATCCAGAGATAGAGACCGACGACGACGATCGGCACCAGCGAGAACGCCGCCGCGAACGGAATGTTGCCCGCGACACCCTGCTGCTTGTAGACGACCTGGCCGATGTAGAGCGTGCTGTCGCCGATCACCTGCGGAACGATGTAGTCGCCCAGCGTCAGCGAGAAGGTGAAGATCGAGCCCGCCGCGATGCCCGGCAGCGCCAGCGGCAGGATCACGCGCCACAGCGTCTGGCGCGGGGCGGCGCCGAGGTCGGCCGATGCCTCGATGGTGGAGGCCGGGATGCGCTCGATCGCCGCCTGCATCGGCAGCACCATGAACGGCAGCCACAGGTAGACGAAGACGACGAAGGTGCCGAGCGTCGAGAAGCTGAGCGACGGGCCGCCGATACGCGGGATCGCCAGCAGCGCGTCGAGCGCCCACGTCAGGTGCAGCTGCTGCGCCGCCCACGACACGGCGCCCTCGCGGGCGAGCAGCAGCTTCCACGCATACAGCCGCACCAGGTAGCTCGACCACAGCGGCAGCATCACGGCGACGTAGAGCAGCGCCTTGTGCACGCCGCGCGCGTGGCGCGCCATCGTGTAGGCCAGCGGCCAGCCGAGCACGATGCAGGCGAGCGTGACGGCCGTCGCCATCGTGACGCTGCGCACGACGATGTCGACGTTGGCCGGCTGCGCGAGCTCGACGAAGTTTTTCAGCGTGAACTCGCGCACGACGAGGCCGCTGAAGTCGTCGAGGCCGAAGAAGGCGTTCGCGAGCAGCGCGAGCAGCGAGCCGAGGTAAATGACGCCGAACCACAGCAGCGGCGGCGCCAGCAGCGCCATGACGAGCAGGCCGCGCCGCGTGTAGAGCAGGTCCGAGATGCGCCGCCGTGCGCTCGGCGGCGGTGCGGGCAACGCGAGCGTGCTCATGTCGCCGCCTCGGCGGTGGTGGTGGCCGGGGCATCACCACGGTGTCGCGCGCCAGCCGCCGCCAGCGCATGCACGGCGCGTTCGTCCCAGTGCAGGTGCACTGTGTCGCCGCGCTGCGGCACCGGTGAGCCACCGGCGGCGCCGAGATCGACCTGCAGCGTCGTGCCGGCGGCATCGACGCGCACGCGCGTGTAGGCGCCGAAGTACTGCACGTCGGCGACGACGCCCCCGGCGCGCGCGCCGGCCGCGGGGCCGAGCGTGATGCGCTCGGGGCGCAGCATCGCGCAGGCGTGGCCGGTCAGCGCGCGCGCGGCGTCACCGTCGAGCACGTTGGCGGCGCCGACGAAGTGGGCGACGAAGCGCGTCGCCGGCGCGTCATAGACGGCGGCGGGCGTGCCGACCTGCTCGAGCCGGCCGTCGGCGAACACGCCGATGCGGTCGCTCATCGACAGCGCCTCATGCTGGTCGTGCGTGATGAAGAGGAAGGTGATGCCCAGGCGCCGCTGCAGCGCCTTCAGCTCGCTCTGCATCTGCTCGCGCAGCTTGAGGTCGAGCGCGCCGAGCGGCTCGTCGAGCAGCAAGAGTTGCGGCTGGCCGATCAGCGCGCGCGCCAGCGCGACGCGCTGGCGCTGGCCGCCCGAAAGCTGCGCCGGGCGCCGCTCGCCGGCGCCAGCGAGCTGCACCAGCGCGAGCAGCTCGGCGGCGCGGCGCTCGCGCTCGGCGCGCGCGACGCCGCGCACGCGCAGCGCATAGGCGACGTTGTCGCGCACGCTCATGTGCGGAAAGAGGGCGTAGTCCTGGAACACGGTGTTGACCGGCCGCGCATAGGGCGGGCGCCGCGTCACGTCGGCGCCGCCGATCAGGATGCGGCCCGCCGTCGGCAGCGTGAAGCCGCCGATCATGCGCAGGCACGTTGTCTTGCCCGAGCCCGAGGGCCCGAGCAGCGTGAAGAACTCGCCCGCGCCGATATCGAGACTGACATCGTCGACGGCGCGCACCGCCGCCGCGCCGCTGCCATAGACGCAGGCGACGCGCTCGAGCGTGACGGCGGCCGTCATCGCCACGGCGCGCTGCTGCGCGTCAACGCCCGCCGAGCACGGCGATGTAGTCCGACACCCACTTGTGGTACGGCACGCACTGGTCCTTCTGCGACGCGCACTTGGCAGTCGGCGTCTTCCAGAACGCGATCCTGTCGAACGAACCCAGGCCCTGGTTCTCGCAGCCCTGGTCGCCGAGCAGCTTGTTGCCCTTGCAGGCGTCGAGCACGACGGGCACCGAGCCGAACCAGGCCGCCAGATCGCCCTGCAGCTTCTTGTTGAGCGAGTGCTCGAGCCACTGATAGGCGCAGTTCGGGTGCTTGGCCTCGGTGTGCATCATCGTCGTGTCGGCCCAGCCGGTGGCGCCCTCGACCGGCACGACGGTGGCGATCGGCCGGGTCTTGGACTTCAGGATGTTGGCCTGGAACTGCCAGCTCGACGACGCGACGACGCCTTCGTTGGTGAAGTCGTCGATCTGCACGAAGGCGTCGTGCCAGTACTTGCCGACGATCTTGCGCTGGCCGCGCAGCAGGTCGAGCGCGGCCTTGTATTGCGCCTCGTTGAGTTCGTAGGGATCCTTGATGCCGAGCTCGGGCCTGGTCTTCATCAGGTACAGCGCCGCGTCGGCGATGTAGATCGGGCCGTCGAACGCCTGCACGCGGCCCTTGTTGCTCTTGCCGTCGGGCAGCGTCTGCTCCTCGAAGACGACTTTCCACGAGGTCGGCGGCTTGTCCTTGAAGACGTTGGTGTTGTACATCAGCACGTTCCAGCCCCACTGGTACGGCACGCCGTAGTGCTTGCCATTGACGTGGTGCCAAGGCGCCTTCTGCAGCCGCGCGTCGACCATCTTGAAGCTCGGCACCAGAGCGACGTTGATCGGCTGCACGCGCTTGCCGGCGATCAGCCGCATGCTGGCGTCGCCCGACGCCGTGACGAGATCGAAGCCACCCTCGTTCATCAGCGCCACCATCTCGTCGGAGGTGCCGGCGGTCTTGACGTTGACCTTGCAGCCCGACTTCTGCTCGAAGTCGGTGACCCAGTCGAAGTTCTTGTCGGTCGCGCCGCGCTCGATGTAGCCCGGCCACGCGACGATGTCGACCCGGCCTTCGGACTTGCCGAGCTTGGAGACCTGCGCCGCGGCGGGCAGCGCGACAGCCAGCGGCAGGACGGTGCACAGCAGACACAGCGTTCGGTTCTTCATCGGGAGGCCTCCTCGCGTGGATGGAACACCTGCCTCACGACAGGCTGCGCGACGATAGCCACGCAACCCGCCTGCCGAGAAATTCAATATTGCGCCGCCCGGCTATCTCGAATCACGATAGGCAGCGACTACGCGCCTGGGAAGAATGGCTTGCCGAGCGACGCCGGCATGTTGGCGCGCACCCAGTTCGCATTGCGCGAGATGGCGACCAGCACGACGATCGTCGCCAGGTAGGGCAGCATGCTCAGCAGCTGGCTCGGCACGTCGACGCCCTGCCCCTGCAGGTGGAACTGCAGCATCGTGACGCCGCCGAAGAGGTAGGCGCCGAGCAGCACGCGCAGCGGCCGCCAGGTGGCGAACGTCGTCAGCGCGAGCGCGATCCAGCCGCGGCCGGCGACCATGCCCTCGACCCACAGCGGCGTGTAGACGACCGACAGGTAGGCGCCGGCGACGCCGCACAGCGCGCCACCCGCCACCACGGCCGCGAGGCGGATGCGCCGCACCGGGTAGCCCAGCGCATGCGCCGACTCGGGCGACTCGCCGACGGCGCGCAGCACCAGGCCGGCACGCGAGCGCGCCAACCACCACGCGAGCCCGATCGCCAGTGCGATCGCGAGATAGACGACGGGGTGCTGGCGAAACAGCGCCGGCCCGACGAACGGCAGCTCGGCGAGCCCGGGCAGCTCGAACTGCACGCGCTCGGGCAGCCGCTCCTGCGTGTAGCGGATGCCGGTGAACGCCGAGAAGCCGACGCCGAACAGGCTCAGCGCGAGGCCGGTCGCGTACTGGTTGGCGTTGAGCCAGATCACGAGCGCGCCGAACGCCGCTGCGAGCAGCGCGCCGGCGCCGGCGCCGGCCGCCAGCGCGACCCAGTCGTTGCCGCTGTGCACCGCCGCGGCGAAGCCGGCGACCGCGGCGACCAGCATCAACCCTTCGGCGCCGAGGTTGACGACGCCGGCACGCTCGCTCACGAGCAGGCCGAGCGCCGCGATCGCGAGCACGGTGCCCGCGTTGAGGGTGGCGGCGATGAGCAGCGCGAAGGCGTCCATGTCAACGGGTTCCACCGAGCGGCCACCGCGGAACCGGCTTCGCCGGGCCGCTGGTGGCGCCCCCCTGGGGGGGAGCGCCGAAGGCGCTACGGGGGGGGGCCACCTTCACGCGATAGTGGATCAGCGTGTCGCACGCGAGCAGCGCGAACAGCAGCAGGCCCTGGAACACGCCGGTCAGCGACTTGGGCAGCCCCATGCGCGACTGCGCCAGTTCGCCGCCGATGTAGAACATGCTCATCAGCACGCCGGCGAAGACGATGCCCAGCGGGTGCAGCCGGCCGACGAAGGCGACGATGATGGCGGCGAAGCCGTAGCCGGCGGGCACGTAGGGCGTGAGCTGGCCGAGCGGCCCGGCTGTCTCCAGCGCACCGGCCAGCCCGGCCAGGCCACCCGACAGCAGCAGCGCCGTCCACAGCGCGCCGCGCGACGAGTAGCCCGCGTAGCGCGCGGCCGCGGGCGCGAGGCCGCCGACCTGCAGCTGGAAGCCGCGAAAACTGCGGAACAGGAACAGCCAGCACGCGCCCACCGCGGCCAGCGCGATCACCACGCCGATGTGCGCGCGCAAGCCCTCGACCAGCCGCGGCAGCTTGGTCACCGCGGCGAAGGTGATCGTCTGCGGGAAGTTGTAGCCCTGCGGGTCCTTCCACGGCCCGTAGACGAGCCAGGCCAGCAGCAGGTCGGCGACGTAGACGAGCATCAGGCTGACCAGGATCTCGCTCGCGTTCCAGCGGTCGCGCAGCAGCGCGACGAGCGCCGCCCACGCCATGCCGCCGGCGACGCCTGCGACGAGGATCGCGACGACGATCGAGCGGCCGGTGCCCGGCCCGGCCTGCATCGCGACCCAGCCGGCGGCGAGCGCGCCGACGATGTACTGCCCTTCGGCGCCGATGTTCCACACGTTGGAGCGAAAGCACACGGCCAGCCCGAGTGCGATCAGCACCAGCGGCGTCGCCTTCACGCTCAGCTCCGAGAGCGCGTAGGCGTTCTTCACCGGCTCGACGAAGAAGATCTGCAGCCCGCGCAGCGGGTCCTTGCCGAGCAGCGCGAACAGCGCGACGCCGATCGCTACCGTGATCCCCAGCGCGAGCACCGGGCTGACGAGCGCCATCGCGCGCGACGGCGCCGGCCGCGCCTCAATCATGAACACGGTTCGCTCCCGCCGCACGATCCCACAAGCCCGACATCCATGCGCCGATCGTCTCGACCGTCGCGTCGGCCGTCGCGAGGGCGGGGCTCAGCCGGCCCTGCGCGATGACGACGATGCGATCGGCGATCTCGAACAGCTCGTCGAGCTCCTCGCTGACGACGAGCAGCGCGCAGCCGGCG
>CAYJLV010000003.1:0-179163 GCA_964371405.1 uncultured Burkholderiaceae bacterium | reverse complement strand
TCCCGTACAAGGGCAACTACAGCGTCTGGCTGGAGCAGAAGGAAAAGCGCCTCGAACTCGAGCAGAAGACGGAAGACGCGCGCACCCGGGCGATGAAGAAGGAGCTCGAGTGGGTGCGCCAGAACCCCAAGGGCCGGCAGGCCAAGAGCAAGGCGCGCCTGGCGCGCTTCGAGGAACTGTCGGACGTCGAATACCAGAAGCGCAACGAGACCAACGAAATCTTCATCCCCGTGGCTGACCGCCTCGGCCATGAAGTGATCGAGTTCGTCAACGTCAGCAAGAGCTTCGGCGACCGGCTGCTGATCGACGACCTGAGCTTCAAGGTGCCCGCGGGCGCGATCGTCGGCATCATCGGCCCGAACGGCGCCGGCAAGTCGACGTTGTTTCGCATGATCTCGGGCAAGGAAAAGCCCGACAGCGGCGAAGTCAAGATCGGCCCGACGGTCAAGATGGCCTTCGTCGACCAGAGCCGCGACGAGCTGCAGTCCGACAAGACGGTGTGGCAGGACGTCTCGGGCGGCCTCGACAGCATCACGGTCGGCAAGTTCGTGATGCCGTCGCGCGCCTATATCGGCCGCTTCAACTTCAAGGGCAACGACCAGCAAAAGCTCGTCGGCAATCTCTCGGGCGGCGAGCGCGGCCGGCTGCACCTGGCCAAGACGCTGGCCCAGGGCGGCAACGTGCTGATGCTCGACGAGCCGAGCAACGACCTCGACGTCGAGACGCTGCGCGCGCTCGAAGACGCGCTGCTCGAGTTCGCCGGCAGCATCATGGTGATCAGCCACGACCGCTGGTTCCTCGACCGCATCGCCACGCACATCCTGGCCTGCGAGGGCGACTCGAAGTGGGTCTTCTTCGACGGCAACTACCAGGAATACGAGGCCGACAAGAAGAAGCGCCTGGGCGAGGAAGGTGCGCGGCCGCACCGGCTGCGCTACAAGGCGCTCAAGTAAGGCGGCGGCAGAGTCGCGGCGCGGATGCAACTTTTCCGGCTCCCGGCGTCCAATGCGAAGCTGCCGCCTCGACTTCGCGTGACCGCAGCCCGTCGCATGACCTGCCCGCGTCTTTTTTCGCTGCCGTTCTCGCTGCCGTTGCGAACGACCGGCAGCGCCGTGCTCGCTGCCGCACTGCTCGCCGGTTGCGCCAGCCTGCCGACGATGATCGCGTCGCTGCCGCGCGATACCGCCGCCGGCACGCCGGCCACGCCGCCTGCGGCGCCGCGCGCGGCGCCGGTGCCGGGCGCCGCGCCGGCTGCCGCCGCAGCGCTGCCCGCCGGTGCGCCGCCCGCCTTCGCGACGGTGGTCAAGGACGCGAAGCCCGTCGCAGGCGTGCTGACGCTGTGGCAGCGCGACGAGAAGCTGTGGATCGAGCTGCGCCCCGACGACTTCGGCCGGCCGCTGTTCCTCAGCCCCAAGGTGGCCGGCGGCATCGGCGAGGCGCCGGTCTACGGCGGCGCGATGAGCGGGCGCGGCGGCGTCGGCGGCGCGCAGCTCGTCGAGTTCCGGCGCATCCACAACATGGTGCAGCTGGTGGCGCGCAACATCGAGTACTTCGCCAAGGCCGGCACGCCCGAGGCGCGCGCGGTGCAGGCGGCTTTTTCGCCGAGCCTGATCGGCAGCGCGCCGGTGGCGAGCCAGCCGCACCCGGAATCGAAGGCCGTGCTGATCGAGGCCCACGGCATGTTCGCGAGCGACATGCTGGGCATCGGCGCGAAGCTGCAGCGGACCTACCGGCAGGGCTACGCATTCGATGCGCGCAACTCGGCTGTGGTCGCGACGCGCGGCAGCGCCGAAGCGACCGTCATCGAGGTGCAGAACCACTACGCCACGGCGTCGATCGCAGTGCCGCAGCCGGGCGCGGCCCTCGCGCCGGGCACGCCGCGCACGCTGCCCGATCCGCGCAGCCTGTTCGTGCGCCTGCACTACTCGCTGTCGCGCCTGCCCGCCGAGCCGATGGCGCCGCGCAAGGCCGACAGCCGGGTCGGCTACTTCACCAGCCTCGGCCACGACTTCGGCGACGACATCGCGCGCACGCCCAAGCTGCGCTGGATCAACCGCTGGCGCCTCGAGAAGAAGGACCCGGCTGCGGCACTGTCCGAGCCGGTCCGGCCGATCACCTACTGGCTCGATCGCACCGTCCCCGAGAAGTACCGCGCCGCCATCACCGAGGGCGTGCTCGAATGGAACAAGGCGTTCGAGCGCATCGGCTACCGCAACGCCATCGTCGTGCAGGTCCAGCCCGAGGACGCCACCTTCGACACGCTCGACGTCGACCGCGCCTCGATCCGCTGGATGACGAACGCCACCCCGCGCTTCGGCGCGATCGGGCCGAGCCACGTCGACCCGCGCAGCGGCGAGATCCTCGACGCCGACATCGCGCTCGAGAGCCTGTCGTCGCGCTCGATGCGAACGCTGCGCACGCAGATCCTCGGCTCCGACGCCGGTGCGATGCTCGCCAATCTGCCCGATGCCGCCGCGGCGCGCAGCGTGCATGCGCACGGCGCCGACTGCGGCCACGCCGACCACGCCGCCGAGCAGCTCGGCTATGCGCTCGACGTGCTCGACGTGCTCGCCGTGAACGGCGAAGACGGCGAAGACGGCGCGCCCGCCGAGCGGTTCGTGCTCGACTACCTGAAAGACGTGACGATGCACGAGGTCGGCCACACGCTCGGGCTGCGCCACAACTTCCGCGCCTCGCGCGCCTACAGCGAGGCGCAGCTCTCCGACCCGGAGTTCACGCGCGAGCACGGCATTTCGGCCTCGGTGATGGACTACCAGCCGGTCAACCTGCCGCGCCCCGGCCAGCCCGGCGGCGCGCGCTTCCAGCTCGCGCTCGGGCCCTACGACTACTGGGCGATCGAATACGGCTATGCCGCGCTGCCTGCCGACGACGAAGCGCAGGCGCTGGCGGCGATCGCCGGCCGCAGCGGCGGCGACCCGCTGCTCGCCTACGGCACCGACGAGGACAACTACCTCGGCATCGACCCCGAGTCGCTGCAGTTCGACCTCGGCGGCGACGTGCTCGAGTTCGCGAAGAAGCGCTTCGCGATCGCGCACGACCTGCTGCAGCGCCAGGAGTCGCGCCGCCTCAACGGCGACTACGCCGTGCTGCGCCGCTCGATCAACTTCGCCGTGCGCGACCTCGGGCGCGCTGCGTCGGTGGCGGCGCGCCAGATCGGCGGCGTGCGCACGCTGCGCGACGCGCCGGGCAGCGGCCGCGACCCGCTGCAGCCGGTTGCCGCCGCGACGCAGCGCGCCACGCTCGACCTGCTGGCGCGCCACGTCTTCGCGCCCGAAGGGCTGGTCGTGTCGCCCTCGCTGCAGCGCCGGCTCGCGCCCGACTGGCTCGAACGCGGCGACGCGCTGGCCGACGGCGACGGGCCGGTCTCGACCGACTATTCGGTCACGCAGACGATCTTCGACGTGCAGCGCAACCTGCTCGCCCAGCTGATGAGCGACGCCGTCGCGTCGCGCATCCTCGACAGCGAGACCAAGTTCGACCGGCCCGCCGATGCGTTCCGCCTCTCGGAGCTGGTGCAGCGGCTGACGCGCGAAGTGTGGAGCGAGCTCGACCGCCCCGGCGACATCGCGCCGGCGCGCCGCGAGCTGCAGCGCGCACACCTCGACCGCGTCGCCGGCCTGCTGCTGCGGCCGGGCGCGATGAGCCGCGCCGATGCGCGCAGCCTGTGGCGCATGCAAGCGCGCGAATTGCTCGGCCGCATGCAGGCGGCGCTGCGGCGCAACGGCCTCGGCGCCGAGGCGGCGGCACACCTGCGCGACAGCGCACAGACGCTCGAACTCGCGCTCGCCGCGCCGATGCAGCGCGCAGGCAGTTGATTGCGCGCGCGGCGCGACGGCCGGCCGGACGCGCGTCGGTCAGGCAGCGGCGCCGATGGCATCGAGCGGGCTGCGCACCGCGCCGCCGCCGATTCTGAGCACGTGCGTATAGATCATCGTCGTGGCGACATCGGCATGGCCGAGCAGCTCCTGCACGGTGCGGATGTCGTAGCCGTCCTGCAGCAGGTGCGTCGCGAAGGCGTGGCGCAGCGTGTGCGGCGTGACCGGCCGCTCCGTGATGCCGGCGGCCGCCACCGCGCGCTTGAAAGCGCGCTGAAAGGTCTGGTCGTACATGTGATGGCGACGCACCACGCCGCTGCGCGGATCGACCGAGTGCGCGGCTTGCGGGAACACCCAGAACCGCGACCACGACGCGCCGGCGCGCGGGTACTTGCGCTCGAGCGCATCGGGCAGGGCGACCCCGTCGATGGCGGCGCTGCGGTCGGCCTGCCACAGCGCGCGCGCGTGAGCCAGTTGTGCGCGCAGGGCGCCCTCGAGCGACTGCGGCAGCATCAGCAGCCGGTCTTTGCCGCTCTTGCCATGACGCACGATGACGGTACGGTGCGCGAAATCGACATCCTTGATGCGCAGCGCGAGCCCCTCCGACAAGCGCATGCCGGTGCCGTAGAGCAACTGCGCGAAGAGGCGCTGCTCGCCTTCGAGCCGCTGCAACACCGCCGCGACCTGGTCGCGCGACAGCACCACGGGCAGCCGCCGCTGCACGCGCGGGCGAGCCAGTTCCGTGAGCCACGGCAACTGCAGCCCGAGGACGCGGGAGTACATGAACAACAGCGCCGACAACGCCTGCCGATGCGTCGATGCCGAAAGGCGCCGCTCGCCGGCCAGCCGAGAAATGACTCGACCTCGGCCGAGCCCATCTGAGCGGGGTGGCGCAGGCCGTGAAAGCGGATGAAGGCGCGGCACCAGTGCACGTAGGCCTCTTCGGTGCGGCGGCTGTAGTGCAGCAGGCGGATGCGCTCGCGCAACTGGTCGAGCAGGCGCGTCGAGCGCAGCGGCGGCAGCGACTGTTGCTGCGCCGGCCGCGACGACGAGGGCGGCGAAGACAATGCGGCCATGCACCCCTCCTGCCTGAGGACAGGATCGGATGAAAAACGCCCCGAGGCAGTTGCCGCCAGCAGAGAGCCGGTGCACAGTCCGCCCCGGGGAGGGCACTGCAATGGGCCGCACGATACGGCTGTACAAAACAACAGTCAACACCCTGCTTGGCAGGCGCGGCGCGACTTTTCGGAGGATGGGCCGAAGGATGTTAGGGCGACAGGCGCCGGTGTTAGGGCGCAGTTGCTGCGCCCGATAACCAAGTTAGCCGTCAGATGAAGTTCCCGCGCGTCACCCAAGAGCTGAACGGATGATCGAATCAACGTATTGGCGTCAGGAGCTGCGCGCAGAGCTGGCCTGGCTCACGAAGCATCGCAAGTACCGTAGATGGTCGGAAAAGCAGCTTGTACTGTATGAGCGTCGCCTGATGCTAGTGGCGTTCCAGGTGCGCTCCTTACTTGAGCGGCCGAAAGTGAACGATCGTGCTCGGAACACGCGGATGCCGGTAATCCGATACAAGAAAATGGGACTTAGACCTTTCACATATGTTGGCTCAGGGTTCCCGGAAGACCGATTCGATCTGGCCAACCCTGAGACGTCAGAACTTGGGGTCCTCGATGTTTGTAATCAGCTCATCCACTATTACTGGATGCAAACATGGTCTGAAGGCACGGCCTTCAAAGGTATGCTTGTCTTTTCCGATTTCATGCGCCACAAGTGGGCCTACGAGTTCTTGATTGAAGACCTCTTAATTCTCTTTAGCAACTTCGCCAATGACTCATCTGCAATCACTGAAATGAGTTTGCAATGGTGCGAGAAGAAGCAAGACTATGTGGCTCGCTATGCGCGTTGAGCTGACGGCTAACAATTCGTCCAAGCCGACGCCGCTTCGCGGCGCGGCTTAACTCAGGCGTTGGGCCGCACCATGAAGGCTACGCTGCTCCATCAACGCGATCTTCCTTGCTGGAGCCTCTCTTGAGATACCTTTTCGGCGTAGGCCTTGTAGCGCTTGTTCAAGTTGGGTTCTCGTTCGCGATCATCCTAGCCACACGGGGCGGTGGGTCGTTTGTTGGGCTTGGCGCAATGCTGCTTGCCTTCCTCGGCATCCCGATCACGATGCTCGTCAACTTCTTGCTCATTCGCGCCAGCCGCAAGAGCCCAGGGTCGTCCTATGTCTTGCGCTTAGTCCTCGTCTCTATGATTTTGCCGGCCGCCCAATTGGCGCTCATGATCCTTGTCTCAATCTTTCGGCTTTGAGCTTCACGCCTGTCGTGCACGCGCGGCCCAACCCTTCGTTGCACCCGACGCTGGTCACGTGAAATGCGAAACATCGTGCTCCTTGTCATCGTTGCCATCCTTGGCTGGCAGGGCTACCAGCACTTTGTCCTCCGCTCTGCTGCTTCCACGGCGGCGAACGAGCCAGCTGGCTCTGTCTTGCCAGCTGCTGCCCTTCCGCCCGAGCCATCGGTGAGCTTCAAGTGCGATGGCCGTACTCACTGTTCGCAAATGACTTCCTGCGCAGAGGCGACGTTCTTTCTCCGCAACTGTCCTGGCGTGAAAATGGACGGAAACAACGACGGTGTGCCCTGCGAGCAGCAGTGGTGCAACAGGTAGCCACGCATCATCAAGTGGCCTGCCGCAGCGCAGGGTCGCTGCTCTTCGACGAGGAATTCGCCTGAGTTCGCGCCTTACCGCGCGAGCGGCGCCGTCCGCTCGACCAGCCAGTCCGACGCCGCGCCGCTGACCAGCGGCGCGAGACGCGCGCGCACCATGGCGTGGTAGGCGTCGAGCCACGCCGCCTCGTCGTCGCGCAGCAGGGTGCGCTCGATGCAGCGCGTGTCGATCGGGCACAGGCTGAGCGTTTCGAACTCGAGGAACTCGCCGAACTCGCTGTCGGCCGCGCCGGCAACCGGCACGGCGAGCACCAGGTTCTCGATGCGGATGCCCCAGCGCCCGGGCCGGTACAGCCCCGGCTCGACCGACGTGATCATGCCGGGCTCCATCGCCATCGTCGCATCGGGCACGGCCTTGCTGATGCTCTGCGGGCCCTCGTGCACGTTGAGGAAGCAGCCGACGCCGTGGCCCGTGCCGTGGCCGTAGTCGAGGCCCTCGGCCCACAGCGGCGCACGCGCGATGGCGTCGAGCATCGGCGCCAGCGTGCCGCGCGGGAAGCGCATGCGGCTGAGCGCCAGCGTGCCCTTGAGCACCAGCGTGTAGTCGCGCCGCATCGCAGCGCCCGGCGTGCCGACCGGCCAGACGCGTGTGATGTCCGTCGTGCCGCCGAGGTATTGGGCGCCCGAGTCGATCAGCAGCAGGCCGTCGCCTTCGATGCGCGCGTGCGACGCCGGCGTCGCGCGGTAGTGCGGCATCGCGCCGTTGGCGGCAAAGCCGGCGATCGTCGGGAAGCTCAGGCCGACGTATCCGGGCCGGCGCGCGCGTGCCGCCGTCATGCGCTCGTCGACCGTCAGCTCGGTCAGCGGCTCCCCGCTGCGCAGCGACTGCTCGAACGCGGCGTAGAACTCGCACATCGCCGCGCCGTCCTGCTCCATCGCACGGCGCACGTGGTCGGCCTCGGCGTCTGTCTTGCGGCTCTTGGCGAGCGTCGTGGGGTTGATCGCCTCGACGACGCGCACGCCGGCAGTCACGCGCTCGCGCAGGCCCCAGGTGACGCGCTTCGGGTCGACGAGCAGCACGCTGGCCTCGGGCAGCGCGGCGAGCGCCTGTGGCGCGGCTGCATAGTCGGCGAGCCGCACGCCGTCGGCGGCGAGGCGGGCCGCCAGCGCGGGCGGCAGCTTGCCGGGCGCGACGAAGAGCGTCGCCTCGGTTGCGCCGATCAGCGCATGGGCGAGGAAGACGGGGTTGTACTCGACGTCGCTGCCGCGCAGGTTGAACAGCCACGCGATGTCGTCGAGCGTCGATGCGAAATGGTGCGTCGCGCCGTGCGCCGCCATCGCGGCGCGCAGTTGCGCCAGCTTGTCGGCGCGCGGCGCGCCGGCGTGCAGCGCCGCGTGCTCGTAGACCGGCGCCGCCGGCAGCGCGGGGCGGTCGGGCCAGGCTTCGTCGATGACGTCGATGTCGGTTCGCAACGTGATGCCGGCGCGTTCGAGCGCCGTGCGCAGCGCCTGCGCGGCGGCCAGGCCGAGCACCTGCCCGTCGACGGCGACCGTCGCGCCGCGCGGCACTTCGCGCGCCAGCCAGTCGACATGGTGCGCGGCGGCGCCGGTCGGGATCTTCACCAGCTCGATGCCGCTGCCCGCCAGCTCGGCCTCGGCCTGTACCCAGTAGCGGCTGTCGGCGAACAGCGCTGCCTTCGAGCGCGCGACGACGAGCGTGCCCATCGATCCGCTGAAGCCCGACAGCCACTGCCGCGCCTGCCAGCGGCCGGGCAGGTACTCCGAGAGGTGCGGGTCGCTCGACGGCACGAGCAGCGCCTCGACGCCGTGGCGCTGCATCGCGTCGCGCACGCGCTCGATGCGCAGGCGGATCTCGGAGGTGCGCGTGTCCATCGTCGTTTCTTGTACCACGCTGCAGAAACTCATGCCGGTTCGCCGGCGGCGGGCCCCGCCGCCTCCAGCCGGCGGCGCACGAGCTGGATGTGGCTGCGCAGCGCATACAGCTCGTCGGCATACGACAGCGGCACGGTGACGTGCTCGACGTGCGATTCGATCTCGGCCAGCTCGGCGAGCAGTGCGGAGGTATCGCGCCCGCCCTGTGCCGCTTCGACGGCGCGCAGCCGGCCGTACCAGCGGAAGATGCGCGAGCGCACGCGCAGCTCGTAGAGCGGCGGCACGACGCGCGACAGCGGGATCAGGATCGCGACGATCGACAGCAGCACGACCCACATGCGGTCGACCAGGTTGGCGAGCCAGAACGGCAGGTGCCGCTGCAGCAGCGGCGGGCCGCTGCGGTACCAGCGCTGCGCCTCGGCGGCGAGCGGACGCTCCGTGTTGCGCGCGTTCGGAAAATCGCCGCGGCGCTGGAACCAGCCGGCCTCGCCGTGGATGCGCTGCGCCGCCTGCATGAAAAGCTGCACCAGCGCCGGGTGCGTCGACTCGCGCGCCACGAGCGCAGCCGTCGGTGCGACCAGGCGCACGTCGGCCGGCGGCAGGTCGCGCGCCAGGTCGACGATGCCGCGCGGCAGCACGACGGGGCTCATGAAGGGAAGGCGCCGCGCATAGGCCTCGGCTTGCGCGAAGTCGAACAGCGCGATGCCCGGCGTCTGCAGCAGCATCTGCACCATCAGCGACTCGGGCGCGGACGCGAGCACGAGGGCGTCGCTGCGGCCTTCGAGCAGGTCGACGACGGCGGGTGTCTGCGGCTCGCGCAGCAGCGTGATCGTCGCCGGGTCGATCTTGTTCGCCTCGAGCAGCCGCAGCGCGAGCGGCGGCACGCCGCTGCCCGCAGCGCCGATGTTGACGCGCCAGCCCGCGAGCTGCGACAGGTTGGCCAGCCGCGGCGCCTTCAGCCGCCGGCGCGCCGTGTCCTCGCGGTAGAACAGCCACACCGGCTCGTGGAACATGCTGCCGAGCGAACGCAGCTCGTCATCGGCGTCGTCGCCCTGCGGCGCGATGTCGGCGCCGCCCTGCACGAAGGCGATGTCGACGCCCGAATCGGCGTCGCGCAGCAGGGCGAGGTTCTCGGCCGCGCCCTGCGTCGCGCGCAGCTCGACGGCGATGCCGTGCGCCTTCAGCTGCTCGGCGTAGCGCCGGCCGAACTCGGCATAGGCGCCCTGCGGCGCGCCTGTGGCGAGGACGACGCGCCGCGGCGGCGTCGGGTCGAGCACCCAGTAGGCGACGACGAGCAGCGCCATGGCCAGCAGCACGAACGGCCCGGCGGTTGCGAGCAGATCGCGCGCCGACAGCAGGGTGTGGCGCAGCGTGGCGGGCAGGGGGAGGGGGCGGTTCGGCTGCATCGGGACGAGCCCGCACGATACCGCGCCACGCTGCCGTTATGCTGCGCCGCTGTTTCCACACCGAAGTTCCCTCGACCATGAAGCTGTTGCCCCTGCTGGCCCTCGTCGCCCCCGCGATCGCCGTCGCGCAACCTGGCGTCGATGCCCAGCAGCGCATCGGCACCGAGCTGCGCTTGAACCTGGAGCGCATCGAGCTGCCGGGCGCCGAGCACGTGGGGCTGCTCGGCGCGAGCTACCTGTTCGAGCTGGCGCCGGGCGTGCTTGTCGGCCCCGCTCTCTACGGCGCGGCGAGCGGCCGGCGCGGCGGGCTGTTCGTTTTCGGCGCCGAGGGCGCGTGGCGGCGCGCGATCGCCGGGCCGCTCGAGCTGCAGCTCGGCCTCTACGTCGGCGGCGGCGGGGGCGGTGCGGCGCCGGTCGGCGGCGGCCTGATGTGGCGGCCGCACGCCGACCTGCTGTGGAACTTCGGCGGCGGCTGGCGCGCGGGCCTGTCGGCGTCGCAGGTGCGCTTTTCCAATGGCGACATCGGCAGCCGGCAGCTCGGCGTCGTTGTCAGCACCGACACCGAGTTCCGCTACCTGTCGCCGGATGCGGGCGCCGCGTCGTCGCGCGTCGGATCGCGCTCGGGCCTCGGCTTCGACCGCGTGCTGGCCGTGGCGGGCGTCTACCGGCCGCGCAGCGGCACGTTGGGCGTCAGCGGCCAGCCGCTGAAGGCGAGGCTCGGCTACGTCGGTGCGCGCGCCGAGCAGCGTGATGCTGCGGCACCGTGGTTCTGGGGCGTCGAGGCCAACGGCGCGGGCAGCGGCGGCGTCGCCGGCTATGCCGAGTTCCTCGCCACGGCGGGTGCCGAGACGGCGCTTGGCGAGCGGCTGCGCGTCGGCGGCCGCGTCGCGCTCGGCCTGGGCGGCGGCGGCGATGTTCCGGTGGGCGGCGGGTTGCTGGCCAAGGCGGCGCTGCATGGCACGCTGCGCGTCTCGCGCAGCGCCAGCGTGACGGCCGAGGCCGGCTGGGCGCGCGCGCCGCAGGGCGAGTTCAGCGCGCCGTTCGCCGCGCTGGCATTGAACTGGGACCTCGATCCTGCGGGCGCTGCCGCGGCCGGGGAGGGCCCGACGCGGCAGGAAGCCGTGCTGGGCGCGCTGACCTATCGCGACGCAGCGCGGCGCGCCGGCCCGCCGCGCCACCTGCAGGCCGTTGCCTACAAGTTCAACCGCTACTTCGGCGAGTCGGCCTATCTCACGGGCCAGGTGCACAGCGCGTGGGGCGGCGGCGCCGGCGGCTACTCGGTCGGCCTGATCGGCGCCGGCTGGCAGTGGCGCCCCGAGGCCGCTGCGTGGCTGCTCGGCGCCGAGCTGCTGGCCGGCGTGGCGGGCGGCGGCGGCATCGACAGCGGCAGCGGTGCGATCGTGCAGCCGATGCTGTATGCCGGCTGGCGCCTGACGCCCGCGATCTCGGCGCGCGTCGGCGCGGGCCGGGTGCGATCGACGCAGGGGGCGCTCGCCAGCACCGTTGTCGACGCCGGACTCGCGTTTGCGTTCGGCGCCGGCCATCGGTACTGATGAGGGCGCCAGGGCCGGGCTGCGCCCGGCCCGCCCCCCGCGGCGCTCAAGGAAACCTGGTGCGGCCCGGCGCTTCCTCGAGCGCCGCGCGCCCGGCGCACCGGGTTCAGCGCCGCTCGAGCACTTCCGTCAGCAGCGAGAAGTCGACCGGCTTGACGAGGTGTGTGTCGAAGCCGGCGGCGCTGGCTGCGCGCTTGTCGCTCTCCTGCCCGTAGCCGGTGATCGCGATCAGCCGCGTGCCGGCGAGGCCCGGCATGTCGCGCAGCCGGCGCGCGACTTCGTAGCCGTTCATGCCGGGCAGGCCGATGTCGAGCAGCACCACATCGGGCACGTCGACCGTGACCTGGTGCAGCGCCTCGTCGCCGCTGTGCGCCATGCTCGTGGCGTGGCCGGCGATTTCGAGCAGAGCCGACAGGCTGCTCGCGGCGTCGACGTTGTCGTCGACGACGAGGATGCGGCGCGGCGTCGCCTGCGGCGGCGGCGCGCGCATGCGGCGCAGCATCGCGACGTTGTTCTCGACCGCCGGCAGCGAGACGACGAACTCGCTGCCCTGGCCCGGCCCGGCGCTGGTCGCGGTGATCGCGCCTGCGTGCAGCTCGACGATGCGCTTGACCAGCGTGAGCCCCATGCCGAGACCGCCTTCGGGCCGGTCGAGCGCGCGCTCGCCCTGCACGAACAGATCGAAAGCGCTGTCGAGCAACTCGGTCGACATGCCGATGCCGTTGTCGCGGATGCGGATGTAGGCGCAGCCGCCGCGCTGTTCGAGCGCGACCTCGATGCGTCCGCCGTCGGGCGTGTACTTGCTCGCGTTGTGGATCAGGTTGACGATCACCTGCGACAGCCGCGTCGGGTCGCCGATGATCTGCACAGCATTGTCGGGCAGCGTCAGCTCGAGCGCATGCTCGTAGGCCGCGACCGCAGGCCGGGTCGAGTCGATGGTGGCGCTGAGAAAGGTGTTCATGTCGATCAGCTCCTTCTCGAGCTGGATCTTGCCGCTGGTGATGCGGCTCACATCGAGCAGGTCGTCGACGAAGCGCGCGAGGTGGCCGACCTGGCGCGAGATCACCTCCTTGCACCACAGCATCTCGGGCGACGTCGCCTTCTTCTCCATGATGCCGACGGCATTGCGGATCGGCGCGAGCGGGTTGCGCAACTCGTGGCCGAGCATCGCGATGAACTCGTTCATGCGCTTGCCTTCGCTTTCCAGCGCCTCGACCCGGCGCCGCTCGGAGAGGTCGCGTGTGACGACGGCGAAGCCGCGCGGCGAGCCGTCGTCGTGGTGCAGCGCCGTGATGCCGACGTCGGCCCAGAAGCGCGTGCCGTCGCACTGGGTGCGCCAGCCGGTGGCGTCCGAGGAGCCGGAGGTCGCGGCCACGTCGAGGTCGTGCTGCGGCTTGCCTTCGGCCACGTCCTCGGGCGTGTAGAACATCGAGAACGGGTGCCCGATCGCTTCGTCGGCGGTGCAGCCGAGCACGCGGGCGGCGCCCGCGTTCCAGCTCGAGACCAAGCCGTCGCGATCGAGCAGGAAAATGGCGTGGTCCCGCGTGCTCTCCAGAAGCAGGCGCAGCGCTTCCTCGCTCTGGCGCAGCGCCACCTCGTGGGCGCGGTGCTCGGTCAGGTCGCGCGTGATCTTGGAATAGCCGAGCAGCGTGCCCGACGGCGCACGCAGCGCCGTGATGACGACGTTGGCCCAGAAGTGCGTGCCGTCCTTGCGCACGCGCCAGCCTTCGTCTTCGTAGCGGCCGGCCTGCGCGGCGCGGCGCAATTCCTCGGCCGGCCAGCCGACGGCCAGCGCATCGGGCGTGTAGAAACGCTCGAAGCTCGAGCCGATGATCTCGTGCGCGGCATAGCCCTTGATGCGCGCGGCACCGGCGTTCCACGACGAGACGATGCCGCCCGGGCTGAGCATGAAGATGGCGTAGTCGCCGACGCCTTCGATCATCAGGCGAAACAGCTCGGCGTCGTGGTCCTGGCCGGGTCCGATGACCTGGTGCGGCCCGGAACGCTGATCCGGCATGCTGACTTCCCCGGGGTTGTCGTGATTCCAATCCCCGGCAAACGGCGTTCCCGCCCGGGACCTGGACGGGCGCTTCAGCCGATCCGCCCGAGCAGCAGGTACTCCATCAACGCCTTCTGCACGTGCATCCGGTTCTCGGCCTCGTCCCAGACGACGGATTGCGGGCCGTCGATCACGGCGGCCTCGACTTCCTCGCCGCGGTGCGCCGGCAGGCAATGCATGAACAGCGCGCCGGGCTGCGCGGCGGCCATCATCTCGGTGTCGACGCACCAGTCGACGAAGGCCTTGCGGCGCGCCTCGTTCTCGGCCTCGTAGCCCATGCTGGTCCAGACGTCGGTCGTCACCAGGTGGGCGCCGCGGCAGGCGTCGAGCGGATTCCTGAACGTCTTGACGCAGTCGGTGTGCGCCACGCCGGCGACCGCCGGGTCGATCTCGTAGCCCGTCGGCGTGCTGACGTGCAGCGTGAAGCCGAGGATGTCGGCCGCCTGCAGCCAGGTGTTGGCCATGTTGTTGCCGTCGCCGACCCAGGCGACGACCTTGCCGGCGATCGAACCGCGGTGCTCGATGAAGGTGAACACGTCGGCCAGGATCTGGCACGGGTGGTACTCGTTGGTCAGCCCGTTGATCACCGGCACGCGCGAATGGGCTGCGAAGCATTCGAGCTTGGCCTGCTCGTAGGTGCGGATCATCACCAGGTCGACCATGCGGCTGATGACGCGCGCGCTGTCCTCGACCGGCTCGGCGCGGCCGAGCTGGCTGTCGCCCGTGGTCAGATGCACGACGGAGCCGCCCATCTGGTACATGCCGGCCTCGAAGCTGACGCGCGTGCGCGTGCTGGCCTTCTCGAAGATCATCGCCAGCGTGCGGTCGACGAGCGGCGTGTACTTCTCGTAATTCTTGAAGCGCGTCTTGATGATCGCCGCGCGTTCGAACAGGTAGGCGTACTCCTCGGCTCGCAGATCCTTGAACTGCAGGTAGTGCTTGAGCAGGCTCATGCCGGGCTTCATGGCCGTGCTTCGGCGAGGAAGGCCTTGATCAGCGGGCACAGGATGGCGACGATCTGCATCGCCTCGCCCTTGGTGAGGATGAGCGCCGGCACCAGGCGGATGACGCGATCGGCCGTCACGCTGAGCAGCAGGCCGGCCTCGGCGCTGCGGCCGAGCAGGTCGCCGCAGGGGCGGTCGAGTTCGATGCCGAGCATCAGGCCCTGGCCGCGCACCTCGACGATGCCGGCGACGCCGGCCAGTTCGCGCTCGAGCGCCGCCTTCAAGGCCGCGCCGACCGTCGCCGCGTTGTCGAGCAGGCGCTCTTCTTCCATGATGCGCAGCGTCTCGACGCCGGCGCGCATCGACAGCGGATTGCCGCCGAACGTCGTGCCGTGGTTGCCGGGGCCGAACACGCCGGCCGCCTTCGGCCCGCAGACCACGGCGCCGATCGGCACGCCCGAGCCCAGCCCCTTGGCCAGCGGCATCACGTCGGGCCGGATGCCGGCCCACTGGTGCGCGAACCACTTGCCGGTGCGGCCCATGCCGCACTGCACCTCGTCGAGCATCAGCAGCCAGCCGCGCTCGTCGCAGATGCGGCGCACCGCACGCAGGTAGTCGATCGTCGCCGGGTTGATGCCGCCTTCGCCCTGGATCACTTCGAGGAACACGGCCGTCACGTTCGGCCGCGTGCGCGCCACGTCTTCCAGCGCGGCGACGTCGTTGAGCGGCACGCGCACGAAGCCCTCGACCAGCGGGCCGAAGCCGGCCTGCACCTTGGCATTGCCGGTCGCCGACAGCGTCGCGATCGAGCGGCCGTGGAACGCCTTCTCGTAGACCACGATCTCGGGGCGCTCGATCCCCTGGTCGTGGCCGTACTTGCGGGCGATCTTCAGCGCCGCCTCGTTGGCCTCCAGGCCGGTGCTGCAGAAGAAGGCGTTGGTCAGCCCCGAGAGCTCGACCAGCTTCGCCGCGAGCTGCTCCTGCAGCGGCACGAGGTAGTAGTTCGACGAGTGGATCAGCCGGCCGATCTGCTCCTGCAGCGCCGGCACCAGCTTCGGATGCGCGTGGCCCAGCGTGTTGACGGCGATGCCGGCGAGCGCATCGAGGTACTCGCGGCCGTTCGTGTCCCAGACCTTGCAGCCACGCCCGTGCGACAGCGCGATCGGCAGCCGCGTGTAGGTCTTCATCACGTGCGGTTCGGCGGCGGCGGCGTTCGGTTGCGAAGCGGTCATTGCGGCGGGCTCGGCGGTCGGGAGAGGGGGCGCTTCGATTCTAAGGGGGGCCCAAAGACGAAGGGCCTGCGCGAGCAGGCCCTTGGCGGAAGGAGGCGGTGGACGCTCAGCCAGCGGCGGCGAGCGACTTGATCTTGGCCGACAGGCGGCTCTTGTGGCGCGCCGCCTTGTTCTTGTGGAACAGGCCCTTGTCGGCCACCGAGTCGATCACCTTCTGCGCCGACTGGAACACTTCGGTCGCCTTGGCCTTGTCGCCGGCGAGCACGGCCTTCTGCACGTTCTTGATCATGGTGCGGAACTTCGAGCGCAGTGCCGTGTTGGCCGCGTTGAGCTTCACGTCCTGGCGCACGCGCTTGAGGCCCGAAGCGATGCGGACGGTCTTCTTCTTGGCTTTGGTCGAGGTGGCCATGCGTGATAGGTGCGGTGCGTTTAGGTGGAGCGAAAGCGGCGAAGTATATCACCGGACGAAAGCCGCTTCCTATAATCCGCCTCTCGATGAACTTGCTGCGGGCCGCGTCCACCGTTTCCCTGCTCACGCTGGCCTCGCGCATCACGGGTCTGGTGCGCGACCTGCTGATCGCCGCGTCGTTCGGCGTCAGCGCCTGGACCGACGCGTTCAACGTCGCGTTCCGCATCCCGAATCTGATGCGCCGCCTGTTCGCCGAGGGCGCGTTCTCGCAGGCCTTCGTGCCGATCCTCGGCGAGACGCGCGTCAAGGAGGGCGAAGAGGTCACGCGGCGCCTGATCGACGCCGTCGCCACCGTGCTGTTCTGGGCGCTGTTCGTCGTCTGCGCGGTCGGCGTCGTCGCGGCGCCGGTGCTGGTTTGGGCGATCGGCTCGGGGCTCGAAGCCTTCGACGCCGCCGTGCTGATGACGCGCTGGATGGTGCCCTACATCGGCTTCATGTCGCTGGTCGCGCTGGCCGGCGGCATCCTCAACACCAGCAGGCGCTTCGCCGTGCCGGCGGCGACGCCGGTGCTGCTCAACCTGGCGATGATCGGCGCCGCCTGGGGGCTGGCGCCGCAGTTCGGCCGCTGGGGCATCGAGCCGATCTACGCGCTGGCTGCCGGCGTGATGCTCGGCGGCGTGCTGCAGCTCGGGGTGCAGGTTCCGGCGCTGCGCCGCATCGGCGCACTGCCGCGCATCGGCCTCGCGCCGGCGACGCTCGTCGCCGCGTGGCGCCACCCGGGCGTGCGGCGCGTGCTGCGCCAGATGGCGCCGGCGCTGCTCGGCGTCTCGGTGGCGCAGCTTTCGCTGCTGATCAACACGCAGATCGCGTCGCACGTCGGCGTCGGCGCCGTGACCTGGCTGTTCTATGCCGACCGCCTGATGGAGTTTCCGACCGCGCTGCTCGGCGTGGCGCTCGGCGTGATCCTGCTGCCGCAGCTCGCCGCGCTGCAGGCCAAGGGCGACGCGCAGGCCTATTCCGGCCTGCTCGACTGGGGGCTGCGCCTCGTGGTGCTGCTCGCGCTGCCGTGTGCCGTCGCGCTCGTCGTGTTCCCCGAGCCGCTGGTGGCGACGCTGTTCCACCACGGCGCGTTCCAGGCGAACGACGTGCGCCAGACCGTCGTCGCGCTGATGGGCTACGGCATCGGCCTGATGGGACTGGTGGCCGTCAAGGTGTTGGCGCCGGGTTTCTATGCGCGCCAGAACATCCGCACGCCGGTCAAGATCGCCATCGTCGTGCTCGTGGCCACGCAGGCGCTGAATGCCCTGCTGGTGCCGCTGCTCGGCCATGCCGGGCTGGCGCTGTCGATCGGGCTGGGCGCGCTGATCAACGCCGGCTGGCTGCTCATGGGCCTGCGCCGGCGCGACATCTATTGCCCGCTGCCCGGCTGGGTCGGGTTCGGTCTGCGCGTCGGCGCGGCGACGGCGCTGATGGGCGGCGGGCTGGCCTGGGCCGCGCACGCGATCGATTGGGTCGGCCTCGGCGCGCAGGCCGCGTTGCGCGCCGGCCTGCTCGCCGCCGTGCTGGCCGGCGCGGCGCTTGTCTACTTCGGCGTGCTGGCGGCGGCCGGTCTGCGGCCGGGGCAGTTCGTGCGGCGCGGCTGACGGCCATGCCGTGAACTACACTCGTCACATGGCGGGCGAGTTGCAGTTCCATGCACCGACGGCGTTGGAGTATTTCGCTGCGCTGGTCGCCGACGACGCGCACCTGCCGCTGCTCGAGGCCGCGATCACGATCGCGCACGACGAGTACCCGCAGCTCGACCCGCAGGGCGTGCTCGCCGAGATCGACGCGCTGGCCGAGCGCCTGAAGCGCCGCGTGCCCGGTGACGCCGCGGCGATGCAGCGCCTGCGCTGGCTCAATCGCTACTTCTTCCAGGAACTCGGCTTCGCCGGCAACGCCAACGACTACTACGACCCGCGCAACAGCTATGTGCATGAGGTGCTCGTCACGCGGCGCGGCATCCCGATCACGCTGGCCGTGCTCTACATCGAGCTTGCGTCGCAGATCGGCCTGACCGCGCGCGGCGTCTCGTTCCCGGGGCACTTCCTCGTCAAGCTGAAGATGTCGCAGGGCGAAGTCGTGATCGACCCGATGTCGGGCCAGTCGCTGTCGCGCGAGGAACTCGACGAGATGCTGGTGCCGTACCGCCGCCGCCAGGGGCTGGCGGGCGACTTCGAGGTTCCGCTCGGCCTGTTCCTGCAGGCGGCGCCGGCGCGCGACGTGCTGGCGCGCATGCTGCGCAATCTGAAGGAGATCTTCCGCGGCGGTGAGGACTGGTCGCGGCTGCTCGCCGTGCAGCAGCGCCTGGTCATCCTGCTGCCGCAGTCGGCCGAAGAGCGGCGCGACCGCGGCCTGACCTACGCCGAACTCGGCTTCAACGACTCGGCTGCCGACGACCTGGCGTACTACCTCGACCATGCGCCGCAGGCCGGCGACCGCGGCGTGCTCGGCGAGCGGCTGCGCACGCTGCGCCGGCTCGGCCGCCCGCGGCTGCATTGAACTGTCCGACCGCCCTGCAACCTTAGAATCCCCGGCTTGCGGCGGATGACTTCGCCGTGGGCCAACCGTTCGCATGACCCTCACGTCCCCACTTCGACGCCGCCGCAGCAGCAAGACCGTGCACGCGACGCGCTCCGCATGAAGCAGATTCCGCTGGCCATCGGCACCCGGGCGACGCTCACGTTCGACAACTACCTGACCGGCGCGAATGCCGCCGCGGTCGCCCACTTGCAGACACTGGCCGCCGGCGCGGCGCCGACCTACCTCTGGGGCCCGCCGGGCAGCGGCAAGTCGCACCTGCTGCACGCGACGCTGCAGCGCTGGATCGCGCAGGGCGGCCGTGCCGCGGCGTTCGGCGCCGGCGACGCCGCACCCTGGCCGGCCGATGGCGCCGCGACGCTGATCGCGCTCGACGACTGCGACGCCTACGATGACGCGCAGCAGCAGTCGGCGTTCGCGCTGTTCATCGACGCGGCGGCGCGCGGCGCCGTCGTCGTCGCGGCCGGCAGCGTGCCGCCGGTCGATCTGCCGCTGCGCGACGACCTGCGCAGCCGGCTCGGCTGGGGGCCGGTCTATGCGCTGCAGCCGCTCGGCGAGGCCGAGTCGCGCGCCGCGCTGCGCCGCGAGGCCGACCGCCGCGGCGTGCTGCTGTCCGACGAGGTGATCGACTACCTGCTGACGCGCTTCGCACGCGATCTGACGCACCTGATGGAGCAGATCGAACGGCTCGACACCTTTGCGCTGGCCGAGAAGCGCGCGATCACGGTGCCGCTGCTGCGCCGCATGCTGACCGAGGAGGGCGCGCCGTCGTGAACCTGTGCCTGTTCGATCTCGACGAGACGCTGCTGCCGCTCGACTCGGACCACGCCTGGGGCGAGTTCATGATCCGCATCGGCTGGGTCGACGAAGCCGGTTTCCGGCGCCGCAACGACGAGTTCTACGACCAGTACAAGGCGGGCCGGCTCGACATCCATGCCTACATCGCGTTTGCCACCGAGGCGCTGCGCGCGCATTCGGCCGAGGACGCGGCGGCGGCGCAGGCGCAGTTCATGCGCGAAGTGATCCAGCCGGCGCTGCGGTCCTCGGCGCTGGAGCTGGTGCGCAGCCACCGCGATCGCGGCGACCGCATCGCGCTGGTGACGGCGACCAATGATTTCGTCACCGCGCCGATCGCGCGCGCCTTCGGCATCGGGCACCTGATCGCCGTGCGCCTCGGACGCGACGCCGGCGGTACCATCACGGGCCGCATCGACGGCACGCCGAGCTACCGCGAGGGCAAGGTGGCGCGCGTCGACGAATGGCTGCGCGAGAGCGGCAGCACGTGGCGCGACTGGGACCGCATCAGCGTGTACAGCGATTCGCTCAATGACCTGGCGCTGCTCGAGCGCGCCACCGACGCCGTGGCGACGAATCCGTCGGCGTCGCTTGAAACCCTGGCACGCCAGCGCGGCTGGCGCATCCTGAAACTGTTCGAATGATCAAGAAGTTCATCGACCGTCTGCTTGGCAAGACCGAAGGGGCCGTGCCCCGCGTCAAGACCGGCAAGCGCCTGGAAGTGCCGGTTGCCGAGCACGCCATCGACCCGACGCTCGTCGACGAGCGCGCGCTCAAGGTCGTGCAGACGCTCGCTGACGCCGGCCACGAGGCCTACATCGTCGGCGGCGCGGTGCGCGACCTGCTGCTTGGCCTGCGGCCCAAGGACTTCGACGTCGCGACCGACGCGACTCCCGAGCAGGTGAAGGCGCTGTTCCGGCGCGCCTTCATCATCGGCCGGCGCTTTCGCATCGTGCACGTGGTGTACGGCCGCGGGCGCGACCACGAGGTGATCGAGGTCTCGACCTTCCGCGCCAACGTCGCAGCGACGGAGTCGCAGCAGGTCGCGGGCGACGAGCGCAATGCGAAGGAGGCGATGGCCGGTCACACCCACGTCGTCGACGCGAGCGGCCGCGTGCTGCGCGACAACGTGTGGGGGCCGCAGATCGAGGACGCGGCGCGGCGCGACTTCACCGTCAACGCGCTCTACTATGACCCGGTGCGCCAGATCGTCGTCGACTACCACGGCGGCATCAAGGACGCGAAGAAGAAGCTGCTGCGCATGATCGGCGACCCGGTGGCGCGCTACCGCGAGGACCCGGTGCGCATCATCCGCGTCGTGCGCTTCGCCGCCAAGCTGGGCTTCGAGATCGAGTCGAAGACGCGCGCGCCGATCAAGGAAATGGCGGCACTGCTCGACAACGTGCCGCCGTCGCGCACCTTCGACGAGATGATCAAGCTGCTGCAGACCGGCCATGCGCTGGCCAGCATCGAGGAGCTGCGCAAGCAGGGCCTGCACCGCGGCGTGTTCCCGGTGCTCGACGTGGCGCTCGACGAGGCGCACCGCCACGACGGGCGCGAGAAGTTCGTGCAGCTCGCGCTGGCCGACACCGACCGCCGCGTCGGCGAGGGCAAGCCGGTCGCGCCGAGCTTCATGCTGGCCTCTATGTTGTGGCACGACGTGCAGGACGGCTGGACGAAGAACAGGGCCGCCGGCGAGGCGCCGTTCCCGGCGCTGCAGCAGGCGATCGACGCCGCGTTCGACGCGCGCATCGGCGACATCTCGGGCCGCGGCAAGCTCGCCGCCGACATGCGCGAGATCTGGATGATGCAGCCGCGCTTCGAGCGCCGCGTCGGCAACGGGCCGCTGACGCTCGTCGAGCAGGCGCGCTTTCGCGCCGGCTTCGACTTCCTGCGCCTGCGCGCCGAAGCCGGCGAAGTCGATGCGGCGCTCGCGGCCTGGTGGGAAGACTTCTCGCTGGCCGGCGACGAAGTGCGCCGCGACATGCTGGCCGAGCTGCGCGAGCACGAGCACGCGCGGCGCCGCGTTGCCGTGCCCGCAGGCGACGATCCGGCGCCCGCCGCATCGGCCGCGCCGCGCAAGCGCCGCCGCCGGCGCAAACCGGCCGGCACCCCGCCAGAGCCGACCGACGCCGGATAGCGCCATGGCCGAGCGCGTGTGCGCCTGGATCGGCCTGGGCGCCAACCTCGGCGACGCGCAAGACGCCGTGCGCAGCGCCTTGGCCGAGCTGGCGGCGCTGCCGGGGACCCGGCTGGTCGCGCAGTCGTCGCTGTACCGCAGCGCGCCGGTCGACGCGACGGGCCCCGATTTCATCAACGCCGTTGCCGGCCTCGACACCGCGCTGTCCTCCGCCGAACTGCTCGCCGCACTGCACACGATCGAACAGCGCCACGGCCGTGTGCGCGGGCTGCGCAATGCACCGCGCACGCTCGACCTCGACTTGCTGCTGCACGGCGATGCGGTTGTCGACACGCCGGCCCTCACGCTGCCGCACCCCCGCGCGCACGAGCGCGCCTTCGTGTTGCAGCCGCTGGCCGAGGTCGCGCCGGAACTCGTCATTCCCGGCCGAGGGCCGGTCGTCGAGCTGCTGCGCGGCCTCGGCGCGCAGGCGATCGAGCCGCTGACGCCTTGAGCGCCGCCGGCGCCGCCGGCGGCTGCGCTTACACTCGTGGGCGTGACGAAGCGATGACGCGTCGGCGGCGCCCGCCGCACGACGGTTCCACCCCCCGGAGAGACCATGCTGTTTGGCAAGCTGCTGCCGCGCGAAGGCAACTTCTTCGAGTTGTTCAACCAGCACGGCAGCCACATGGTGGAAGCGGCGCGCGCCTTCATCCTGATGATCCGCAACTATGGCGATGCCGAGCAGCGCGAGCAGCATGCCGAGGAGGTCGGGCGCGCCGAGCGCAATGCCGACAAGGTGACGGCCGAAGTCAACCGCCTGCTGCACAAGACCTTCATCACGCCGATCGACCGCGAACAGATCCACCGCCTGATCAATGCGATGGACGACATCGTCGACCTGCTGCAGGACGCGTCGGAGACGATGTCGCTCTACGACGTGCATTCGATGACGGAGGAAGTGCTGCGTCTGGGCGACATCAGCGCCAAGTGCTGCGAGCGGGTGCAGCACGCCGTTTCGCTGCTGCCCAAGCTGAGCGTGGCGCAGACGGCCGACGCCGCGATCAAGACCTGCGAGGAGATCGACCGCCTCGAGTCCGACGCCGACCGCGTGATGCGCGCCGCGATGTCCAAGCTGTTCCGCGAGGAGAACGACGTCCGCGAGCTGATCAAGCTCAAGACGATCTACGAGCAGCTCGAATCGATCTCCGACCGCTGCGAGGACGTCGCCAACCTGATCGAGGGCATCGTCCTCGAGAATTCCTGACCCTGCGGGACGCGCCGCATGCATTCGCTCCAGGTGGCCTTCTGGGTCGTGGCGCTGCTCGTCGTGCTGGCGCTGGCGTTCGACTTCATGAACGGCTTCCATGACGCGGCGAACTCGATCGCCACCGTCGTCTCGACCGGCGTGCTCAAGCCGCACCAGGCAGTGGCGTTCGCCGCATTCTTCAACGTCTTGGCGATCGGCGTGTTCCAGCTGCAGGTCGCGGCCACCGTCGGCAAGGGCATCGTGATGCCCGGCGTCGTCGATCACCAGGTCGTGTTCGGTGCGCTGATCGGTGCAATCGCGTGGAACATCGTCACCTGGTGGTACGGCATCCCGTCGAGTTCGTCGCATGCGCTGATCGGCGGCATCGTCGGTGCCGTGATCGCCAAGACCGGCCCCGGCGCGCTGATCGCCGGCGGCGTCGGCAAGACGGTGCTGTTCATCTTCGTGTCGCCGCTGCTCGGCTTCGTGCTGGCGTCGCTGCTGATGGTCGGCGTGTCGTGGCTGTTCCGGCGCGTCTCGCCGCTCTACGTCGACAACTGGTCGCGCCGCGCGCAGCTCGTCTCGGCCGGCCTCTACAGCCTCGGCCACGGCGGCAACGATGCGCAGAAGACGATCGGCATCATCTGGATGCTGCTGATCGCCACCGGCTACACCGCCGCGTCCGACAGGATGCCGCCGGCCTGGGTGATCTGGTCGTGCTACATCGCGATCGGCCTGGGCACCATGTTCGGCGGCTGGCGCATCGTCAAGACGATGGGCCAGCGCATCACCAAGCTCAAGCCGGTGGGGGGGTTTTGCGCCGAGACGGGCGGCGCGCTGACGCTGTTCCTCGCGTCGGCGCTCGGTATCCCGGTGTCGACGACCCACACCATCACCGGCGCGATCGTCGGCGTCGGCTCGGTGCGGCGGGCATCGGCGGTGCGCTGGGGCGTCGCCGGCAACATCGTGTGGGCCTGGGTGCTGACGATTCCGGCGTCGGCGGTGGTTGCCGGCGCGGCCTACTACCTGGGCCTGTGGGTCTTCAGGTGAACGGGCGCGAGGTCCAGGTGAACCAGCGCTCGGCGCTGAACGCGATCGTCGCCATCAGCACGCCGCCGCCGAGCATCAGCGCGGCGATCACGCCGAGCACCGCGAGCCATCCGGTGCGGCACGGCGCGCGCCCGGCGTTCCAGCGCGCGTTCCAGCGCTCGTCGGGCGTCAGGCCGTGGACGATGGCGACGAGCATGGTGGCCGCGATCATCACGCCGAGCAGCGGGATCAGCAGCCACGACAGCACGTCGTCCTGGCCGAGCGTGCGCATGCGCTGCACGCCGTAGAGGCCGGCGAGCGTCGGCCATGGGTGCGCCCAGGCGAGCGGGTCGCGCCAGCCGTGCAGGTAGAAGCGGTGCAGGCCGAAGCTGCCGCCGACGACGCCGAGCCAGGTCGCCAGCGTCTTGGAGCGCGCGGCACGCCTCATGAGTCCGCCGGCGGTGTGGTGTCGCCCGGGCCGAGCGGCCTTTGCATCATCACGACGTCGAGCCAGCGGCCGAGCTTCCAGCCGCAGGCCTCGAGCAGGCCGGCCGACACGAAGCCGCAGGCGCGGTGCACGCCGATCGACGCCGCGTTGCCCGAGTCGCCGATCACCGCCAGCATGCGGCGCGCTCCCAGCGCCGTGCAGCGCGCGACCAACTCGGCCAGCAGCGCGCGGCCGACGCCCCGACCGCGCGCGCCGGCGTCGAGGTAGATTGAGTCCTCGACGCACCAACGATACGCGCGGCGCGGCCGGAACGGCGCTGCGTAGGCGAAGCCGACGACGTCGCCGGCGCGCTCGGCGACGAGCCAGGGCCAGCCGCCCGCCAGAACGGCGTCGCGGCGGCGCGCCATCTCGGCGGCGTCGGGGGCGTCGAGCTCGAAGGTGCCGGTGCCGTGCAGCACGTTCTGCCCGTAGATGGCGGCCAGCCGCGGCACGTCGGCAGCGACGCTGGGGCGGATCAGCAGGGCGGTGGCATTCATGGGCAGCAGGCTCGGCGGCGCGCAAGTTTATAATTCCATACTTTGGCGACGGCCGGTCGGAAGACGGGCGTATCTACGGCGCCAAGCATGCTGGCCGGCGCACCGAGGTTCGCCGGCCGTTTCCGGTCCATCTCGCCTGCGTGTCTCCTGGTGCGGTAGATCGTTTCGGATTCCAAGGAACAGATCATGGTCGTGATTCGACTCGCACGCGGCGGCGCGAAGAGGCGCCCGTTCTTCAACATCGTCGTCGCCGACTCGCGCAATCGCCGCGACGGCCGATTCATCGAGCGCGTGGGCTTCTACAACCCCGTGGCCGCCGGCGGCGAGCAGCCGCTGCGCGTCGCGCTTGACCGCGTGACCTACTGGGCCGGCAACGGCGCCCAGTTGTCGCCGACCGTCGCGCGCCTCATCGAGCAGGCCAAGGCTGCGGCCTGACGATCCGCCGGCCATGAACGCCGCCGACGCGGCCGACGTGGCCTGGCCCGGCGATGCCGTCGAAGTCGGCCGCATCGTCGATGCCTACGGCGTCAAGGGCTGGATCAAGGTCCAGCCGTTCTCCGCCGACCCGCAGGCGCTGTACTCGTCGCGCCGCTGGTTCCTCGCGCCGCCCGACGAGCCGCGCCCCGAGTCTGCGCGCGCGGCCTGGCCTGCGCTGCTGAAGATCACCGCTGCGCGCGAGCAGGGCGACTACGTCGTCGCCGCGGCGCAGGAAGTCGGCGACCGCACGGCCGCCGAGGCGCTGCGCGGCGGGCGCGTCTTCGTGTCGCGCGGGAGTTTTCCGACCGCCGACCCCGACGAGTTCTATTGGGTCGACCTGATCGGGCTGGATGTCGTCAACCGCCAGGGACAGGCCCTCGGTGTGGTTGCCGGGTTGCTCGACACCGGCCCGCACAGCGTGCTGCGCGTCGCCGCCGAGGGTGCCGACGAGCGGCTGATCCCGTTCGTCGCAGCCTATGTCGACGCTGTCGACCTGCAGCAGCGTCGCATCACCGTCGACTGGGCGCTCGACTACTGATGCGTTTCGATGTCGTCACGCTGTTCCCCGAGCTGTTCGCTCCGCACTTCGCGCAGGGCGTGACGCGGCGCGCCTTCGAGGTGCGCGACGGCGCCCCGCCGGCGGTCGACGTGAAGCTGTGGCCGCTGCGCGATTTCGCCGACGATGCCTACCGCCGCGTCGACGACCGGCCCTACGGCGGCGGCCCCGGCATGGTGTTGCTGGCCGAGCCGCTGCAGCGCGCGCTCGACGCGGTGCGCGCGGCGCGGGCCGATGCGGCGCCGGTCGTGCTGTTCTCGCCCGCCGGCGAACGCATCGACCAGGTACGCATCGAGCGTCTCGCCGCCGGGCCGGGCGCGGTGCTGCTGTGCGGTCGCTACGAAGGCGTCGACCAGCGCTTCATCGACCGCAACGTCGATGTCGAGCTGAGTCTGGGCGACTTCGTGCTGTCGGGCGGCGAGCTGCCGGCGCTGGCCGTGCTCGACGCCGTGGCGCGGTTGCAGCCCGGCGTGCTGGGTGACGCTGCGTCGCATGAGCAGGACAGCTTCACGACCGGGCTGCTCGACTGCCCGCACTACAGCCGGCCCGAAGTGCTGACGACACCCGAAGGCCCGAGCGCCGTGCCTGGCGTGCTGCTGTCGGGTCACCACGCGGGAATTGCGCGCTGGCGCCGCGAGCAGGCGCTGGCGCTGACGGCGCGGCGCCGCCCCGACCTGATCGTCGCGGCGCGCGCCGCCGGGGCGCTGTCGGCAGCCGACGAGCGCTATCTCGCCTCGCTTGGCCTATAATCCGCGGCTTTTCGATCCTCTGCCGGGCGAGGGCGCGCGACGCCCTCATCGAAATCCCTTCCAGCGCCGGCACGATCACAGGAGAACACCGTGGACCTGATCCAGACGCTCGAGCAGGAAGAGATCGCTCGACTCAACAAGAACATTCCCGCCTTCGCGCCCGGCGACACCGTGATCGTCAGCGTCAACGTCGTCGAGGGCACTCGCAAGCGCGCGCAGGCCTACGAAGGCGTCGTCATCGCCAAGCGCAACCGCGGGCTGAACTCCAGCTTCATCGTGCGCAAGGTGTCGAGCGGCGAAGGCGTCGAGCGCACGTTCCAGCTCTACAGCCCGCTGATCGCGTCGATCGAGGTCAAGCGTCGCGGCGACGTGCGTCGCGCCAAGCTGTACTACCTGCGCCAGCGCTCGGGCAAGTCGGCGCGGATCAAGGAAAAGCTTGCTTGACGAAGTCAACGCCGCGCAGCGGCGAGGCGCGTAGCGCCAGCGAGCTTTCGGCGCAGCCACAAGCTGGCCTGACGGACGGTCGCGCTTCCCGGTCGGGGCCGTCGCTGCCCCGGTTCGACCCGCAACTCGTGCCTGTGGTCGGCATCGACGACCACCTGCCGCCGGTCGCGTCGCCAAACCTGTTGCCCGACGCGCTGCGCGGGCGCTTCGTTGCGCCGCCGGTGTGGACTCCGGAGTTCCAGCGTGACCGCCTGTTCGGTGTGCGCGAGCCGTCGCCCGCCAGCGTGCTGGTGTCGATCGTCGCGCGCGACGAGCCGACGCTGCTGTTGACGCGCCGCACCGAGCACCTGATCGACCATCCGGGCCAGGTCAGCTTTCCCGGCGGGCGAGCCGAGCCCGAAGACGCCGATGCCGTCGCCACCGCGCTGCGCGAGGCGCGCGAGGAGATCGGCCTCGATCCGCGCCATGTCGAAGTGCTGGGCGCACTGCCGACCTACACGACGGTGACGGCCTTCGTGGTGACGCCCGTCGTCGCGCTGATCCGCCCCGGCTTCACGATGCAGCTCGACCCCTACGAGGTCGCCGAAGTGTTCGAGGTGCCGCTGGCCTTCGTGATGAATCCGGCGCACCACCACCGCCACACCATCGACGACGGCAGCGGCCCGCGCCAGTTCCTGTCGATGCCGTGGCAGGGCACTGACCCGAGCGGCGCGCTGCACAACTATTTCATCTGGGGCGCGACGGCAGCGATGCTGCGCAACTTCTACCGCTTCCTCGCTGCCTGATCGGGTGTTGCAGGGCGGCCGGTATGATGCCGGCGCATGAGTTTCTTTGCCGTCTTGCTGGCGCTGGTCTTCGAGCAACTCAAGCCGCTGCCGCGCCACAACCGCGTGCACGGTGCGCTGATTTCGTGGGCGCGCTGGACCGGCCGCAACTTCGACGCCGGGCGCGCCCACCATGCCTGGGTCGTCTGGGGCATCACGGTGCTGCTGCCCGCCGTGATCGCGGCGGGGCTGTACCTCGCGCTCGCGCAGGTCAACCTGCTGCTCGGCCTGGTGTGGAACGTCGTCGTGCTGTACCTGACGCTCGGCTTTCGCCAGTTCAGCCACCACTTCACTGACATCCGCGACGCCCTCGAGCGCGGCGAGGAGCTGGAAGCGCGCCGCCTGCTCGCCGAATGGCGTCACCTCGATGCGAGCGAGTTGCCGCGCACCGAACTGCTGCGCCACGTCATCGAGCACTCGCTGCTCGCCGCGCACCGCCACGTCTTCGGCGCATTCTTCTGGTTCGTCGTGTTGTCGACGCTCGGGTTCGGTCCGGCCGGCGCCGTGTTCTACCGCATGGCTGAATTCACCAGCCGCTACTGGGCGTTCAAGAGCCGCGCGCTCGGCATACCGCTCAACGAGGGGCTGATGCGGCTGTCGCAGCAGCTGTTCCGCTGGATCGACCACGTGCCGGCGCGGCTGACGGCGTTCGGCTTCGCCGTCGTCGGCAACTTCGAGGAGGCCGTCGGCTGCTGGCGCCGCGACGCCGGGCTGTGGCTGCACGCGAACGAAGGCATCATCCTCGCCGCGGCGGCCGGCGCGGCCGGCGTGCAGCTCGGCGGCAGCGCGGCATCCGGCATCACGCCCGACCGCTCGAAGACCTTCGCCACCGGCGTCGGCGAGCTCGACGGCACGGCGACGCAGGGTGGCGCAACGCCCGGCGTGGCGCCGCAGATCGGCCACCTGCACAGCATCGTCGGGCTGGTGTGGCGTTCCGTGATTCTGTGGATGCTGCTGCTCGCGCTCCTGTCGCTGGCCAACCTCGTCGGCTGACTTCGGATCACGCGAGCTCGCCGCGGATCTCGCCGTAGATGCGCCAGCGCGACGCGGCGATCTCGCCGCGCTCGACGGCAGCGCGCACGCCGCAGCCCGGCTCGTGCAGGTGCGTGCAGTTGTAGAAGCGGCACGCGGCTGCATGCGCGCGCAGGTCGGGCATCAGCGCGGCGAGATCCTGCGCCGCGATCTGGCGCAGCCCGAACTCCTGGAACCCCGGCGAGTCGATCAGCGCGCCGCGCCGCTGGGCGTCGAGCCAGTACCACTGTGTCGTCGTCGTCGTGTGGCGGCCCGAGTTCAGCGCCTGCGAGATCTCGCCGACCTGCGCGCTCGCGTCGGGCACCAGCAGGTTGATCAGCGTGCTCTTGCCGGCGCCGCTGGGGCCGAGCGCCAGCGTCGCGCGGCCGTCGAGCGCGGTGTGCAGCGCGTCGCGCGCCGCTGCCGGCGCCGCCTTGAGCGCGACCTCGATCACGTCGACGCCCATCGCGCGGTACGGCGCGAGGCGCGCCCGCGCGGCATCGGCGTCCGGCAGGTCCGTCTTGTTCAGCGCGATGCGCGCCGCAATGCCGGCGCTCTCGGCGGCGATGAGCGCGCGCGCGAGCTGCGATTCGCTGAACGACGGGGCGACGGCGACGAGCACGAGCAGCTGGTCGATGTTGGCGGCGAACGATTTCGTCTTCCATTCGTCGCGCCGCAGCAGCAGGTTGCGGCGCGGCTCGACGTGCTCGATCACGCCGGCGCGGCCGGCGGCGTCGGTCGCCATCCAGCGCACGCGGTCGCCGACGACGCAGTCGCTCTTCTTGCCGCGCGGCACGCATTCGATGCGCCGCCCGTCGGGCGACTCGACGATGTAGTGGCGGCCGTGGCCGGCGACCACGAGGCCTTCGTCGAGCTCGGCGCCGCGCGTCATCGGCGCGCGCGCCGCCGTGCGTCAGTCCGCACGAGCCACCAGCGCGTCGGTGCGCGCCGCGCAGATGAAATCGTTGATCGACACGCCGCCCACCGAGTGCGTGTTCCAGCGCACGACGCAGCGGTCGTAGCCGACGCGCAGCTCGGGATGGTGGTCCTCGCGGTGCGCGATCCAGGCCAGCGCGTTCACGAACGCCATCGTCTCGTGGTAGGTCTCGAACGCGAACGTCTTCTCGATTGCGCCCGCGCCCGCCTGCCAGCCGTCTACGTCGCCCAGGCGCTGCGCGATTTCGGCGGCGTTCATCGCCACGCCGCGCTGCGGGCTGCAGTGCAGCGCGAGCAGGCCGGCCGTCATGGCGCGGCCGACCCGAGGCGCGCCTGCAGCGCGGCGAACCGCTGCACCGGCGGCGGGTGCGAATAGTAGAAGCGCACGTAGACCGGGTCGGGCGTCAGCGTCGACGCGTTGTCCTCGTGCAGCTTGAGCAGCGCGGCGGCCAGGTCGCGGCCGTCGGCCTGCTCGCAGGCATAGGCGTCGGCCTCGAACTCGTGGCGGCGCGACCAGAGCGCGGCCAGCGGCGCGAAGAAGAAGGCGAACACGGGCACCACGAGCAGGAACAGCACGAGTGCCAGCGCATCGTTGGGCGCGCCGAGGTTGGGCTGCACGCCGAGCCCGGTGTAGAACCAGGCCTCGCGCGACAGCCATCCCAGCAGCGCGAAGCCGGCGAGGCTGGCCGCGAACATCAGCGCCATGCGCTTGACGATGTGGCGATGGCGGAAGTGGCCGAGCTCGTGCGCGAGCACGGCTTCCACTTCGCCGGCCGACAGGCGCGTCAGCAGCGTGTCGAAGAAGACGACGCGCTTGGCGCTGCCCAGGCCGGTGAAGTAGGCGTTGGCGTGGGCCGAGCGCCGGCTGCCGTCCATCACGAACAGGCCCTTGGCGGCGAAGCCGCAGCGCGCCATCAGCGCCTGCACGCGCTGGCGCAGCGATTCGTCGGCGAGCGGCTCGAAGCGGTTGAACAGCGGCGCGATCAGCGTCGGCCAGACGACGAGCAGCAGCAGGTTGACGCCGACCCAGGCGCCCCAGGCCCACAGCCACCACAGCGCCCCGGCGGCGCCCATCAGCCACAGGATCAGCGCGGCGATCGGCAGCCCGATCACGGTCGCCACGACCAGGCCCTTGGCCAGATCGATGACGAACAGCCGCGGCGTCGTGCGGTTGAAGCCGTGACGCTGCTCGATGCGGAACGTGCGCCAGGCGGCGAACGGCAGTTCGAGTGCGCCGCCGATCAGCGCGAAGGCGCCGAGCAGCGCGAGCTGCCAGACCATGGTGCCGAAGCGCGGCTGCAGCGCGTCGCGCAGCGCCGCGTTCAGCGCGTCGAGACCACCCAGCAGCGTCCAGCCCAGCAGCACGGCGCCGCCGAATGCCGTCGTGAGCAGGCCGAAGCGGCCCTTGGCGAGCGTGTAGTCGGCGGCGCGCTGGTGCGCGGCCAGCGCGATGGTGGCGTTGAACGGCGCCGGCACCGCGTCGCGGTGTTGCGCCACGTGGCGCATCTGCCGCGTGGCGAGCCAGAACTCGAGCGCCAGCGACGCGGCGAGCGCGGCAGCGAACAGCAGGGTCAGCGTGGCGGACATGATGGATGCGAGTGTAGGGCTGCCAGAATGGCGGGCCCGGCCTGTGGCCGATGATCCGCCTCGAACCGTTGCCAAGGAAGGCCCCATGAACGACCCCGCTGCGCTGCCCTCGAGCGACCAGAACCTGGTCTGGATCGACCTCGAGATGACCGGCCTCTCGCCCGAGCGCGACCGCATCATCGAGATCGCCGTCGTCGTCACCGATGCGCAGATCACGCAGCGTGTCGAGGGGCCGGTGATCGCCGTGCACCAGAGCGACGCCACGCTCGACGCCATGGACGCCTGGAACAAGGGCACGCACGGCAAGAGCGGGCTGATCGAGCGCGTCAAGGCGTCGACTGTCGCCGAGGCCGACGCCCAAGCCCAGGTGCTCGCCTTCCTGCAGCGCTACGCGCCGAAGAACACGTCGCCGATGTGCGGCAACAGCATCTGCCAGGACCGGCGCTTCCTCGCCAACTACATGCCGGCGCTCGAGGCCTGGTTCCACTACCGCAACCTCGACGTGAGCACGCTCAAGGAGCTGGCCAAGCGCTGGAAGCCGGCGATCCTCGGCGGCTTCAAGAAGGCGCAGTCGCACACGGCGCTGGCCGACATCCACGAGTCGATCGACGAGCTGGTCTACTACCGCGCGAACCTGCTGAACACCTGATCGGAGTGCGGGCAAACCCGCACTCCGCTACAATGCGCGCTTCTGTGTGTCGGCAACGGCGCGCAGTCCGTTCATCTCCCTGACCCCCTTTCGGGCACGAGCAGCACAGGGCTGCTCACGGTCGGCGGCGATGCCGTCGCTCGATCGACTCTCCCGGCCCGGCTGCCTCTCGCGCAGCCGTCGGCAGCTTCTCCCGGCGACCTTGTTCCCCAGCGGCCCCTCGTGGTCCGCCGGCGGCGTTCGCGCTGCGCGGTTCGCGCGGCGATGCTGCTGCTTTCCGAAAGACAGCGATGAGTTTCGATCCGAAGTTTTCCTCCCTCGGCCTGCACGACGCCGTGACGCGCGCGCTGGCTGACGCCGGCTACGAGAACGCCACCGAAGTGCAGGCGCGCGCCATCCCGTCGGCAGTGGCCGGCCGCGACGTGATGGTGTCGTCGTCGACGGGCAGCGGCAAGACGGCCTCGTTCGTGATCCCGGCGCTCGAGCGCATCCTGGCCGCGCGCCTCGACGCGACGCAGCGCCGCGAGAAGGGCAAGGTCTACGGTCCGCGCATCCTCGTGCTGACGCCGACGCGCGAACTCGCGCTGCAGGTCGCCAAGGCGGCCGTGACCTACGGCCGCCACGTCCAGGGCCTGCGCGTCGCCACCGTCCTCGGCGGAGTGCCGTATCCGCTGCAGATCAAGCAGTTGCGCGGCCCGCTCGACATCCTGATCGCGACCCCGGGCCGCCTGCTCGACCATCTGCAGACCGGCAAGGCGGTGCTCGAGCACGTCGAGATGCTCGTCCTCGACGAGGCCGATCGCATGCTCGACATGGGCTTCATCGACGACATCCGCACCATCGCCGAGCACACGCCCGCGCAGCGCCAGACGCTGATGTACAGCGCCACGTTCGCCGGCCACGTCGGCCGCCTTGCGCAGCAGCTGCTGCGGGACGCCGAGCGCATCGACGTCGCGTCGCACACCGACACGCACGTCAACATCGAGCAGCGCCTGCACTGGGCCGACAACGGCGCGCACAAGAACGCGCTGCTCGACCACATCCTCACCGAGCGCGAAGTCGAGCAGGCCCTCGTCTTCACCAGCACGCAACGCGACGCCGACTGGCTCGCCGACCGCCTCGCCGACCTGGGCCACAAGGTCGCGTCGCTGCACGGCGCGATGCCGCAGGGCCGCCGCAACCGCACGCTGACGGCGCTGCGCCGCGGCGACCTGCGCGTGCTCGTCGCCACCGATGTCGCGGCGCGCGGCATCGACGTGCCGACGATCAGCCACGTCATCAACTATGGCCTGCCGATGAAGGCCGAGGATTACGTGCACCGCATCGGCCGCACCGGCCGCGCCGGACGCAACGGCCTCGCGGTGACGCTCGCCGAGCGCATGGACAGCGGCATGGTGCGACGCATCCAGCACTTCACGACGCAGGACATCCCGGTCGCGACGATCGCCGGCCTCGAACCGCACCAGCCGGCGCCGCGGCTGCACGCGCCGCGACCCGATCCGCGCCAGGCACGCCCGAACGGGCGTCCCGGCCAGGGCGGTCGACCCCACGGTCAGCCGTTCCAGCATCGCGCGACCGAGGGCCATGGCGGGCGCGAGCGCGCGCCGTTCGAGCGCAGCCCCGGCGCCCGGCCCGCGCCGCGCAAGCCGGCCGGCGGCGGCTTCAAGTCGCAGCGCCCGCGCCAGGGCGGCTACGGCCGCTGATCGGAACGCGGTGCGCCGAGCGCGTCGACGACGGGCGGGAGCAGTTCCTCGGCCCGACCGAGGACGTCGATGTCGGCGAGGTGCGCCAGCTCGATGCGCTCGGCATTGACGATCGCGATTCGAGCGCCGCGCGCTTTCGCCTTCTCGATGAGGCCGGCGGCCGGCCAGACGACCGCACTGGTGCCGACAGCGAGCAGCACGTCGCAGCACCTGGCGGCCCGCTCGGCGCTGGCGATGACTCGCTCGTCGAGGTACTCGCCGAACATCACCACATCGGGCCGCACCGTCGGCCGCCCGCAGCCGCAGGCCAGGCAGTGCGCCGCCGGCGTTACAGGCGGATCCTTCGCGCCGCACGCGCCGCAGACCGACCGCGCCAGCGACCCATGCAGTTCGAGCACGTCGGTCGCGCCGGCGCGGCCGAGCAGGCCGTCGACGTTCTGCGTCACCAGGGTCGTGCGTGGCTTGAGGCGCTGCAGCCGCGCCAGCGCATGGTGTGCCGGATTCGGCGTCGCCGCGGCAAGTTCGCTGCGGCGCTGCGACCAGAAGGCCGAGAAACCGCCCGGGTCGGCGCGCCAGGCGTCGATGCTCGCATAGCGCAAGTTGCCGGCCTCGGCCCAGAGGCCGCCGACGTCGCGGTAGGTCGGGATGCCCGAGGCCTTCGACAGTCCCGCGCCGGAGAACACGACGATGCGCTCAGCCGGCCGCAGCAGCGCCGCCAGCGCGTCGACGCCGTGCGGCCGCGTCATCGCGCTCAGACGCCGAGCAGTTCGACCTCGAACAGCAGCGTCGCGTTCGGCGGGATCACGCCGCCGGCGCCGCGCGCGCCGTAGCCGAGCTGCGGCGGGATCACGAGGCGGCGCGTGCCGCCGACCTTCATGCCCTGCACGCCTTCGTCCCAGCCGCGGATCACCATGCCGGCGCCGAGCGAGAACCCGAACGGGTCGTTGCGGTCCTTGCTCGAGTCGAATTTGGCGCCGGCTGCGCCGTTCTCGTACAGCCAGCCGGTGTAGTGGACGGTGACGTCCTGGCCGGCCTTGGCTTCGGCGCCGGTGCCGGCGACCGTGTCTTCGTACTTCAGGCCGGAGGGGGTGGTTTGCATGCGGGAATCCTTTCGATGCGTCGCCCGCGATCGCGGGCGCGGGGCAGCATCATGCCACCGGCCAGCGTGCGCTCCACTGCACAACCGCGTTGGCCAGCAGGTCGCCGGGCGCCCCCGCTTCAGCGTGCAGGCCGAGCACGCCGAGAGCTGCCGCCAGCGCTTCGCGACCCGGCTCGACGGCCTCGGCGCCGTGGCCCTTCGAGAGCTTCTCGCCGTCGCTGTGGCGTACCAGCGGCGTGTGCAGCCAGGCCGGCGTCGCGACGCCGAGCAGGCGCTGCAGATGGATCTGGCGCGCCGTGTTGTCGGCCAGGTCCTCACCGCGCACGACGTGCGTGACGCCCTGATCGGCGTCGTCGACGACGACGGCGAGCTGGTAGGCCCACAACCCGTCGGCGCGCCGCAGCACGAAGTCGCCGACCTCGCGTGTCACGTTCTGGCGCTGCGCGCCGAGGCGCCGGTCGATCCAGTCGACGACGGTGTCATTGCCGCCCGGCTGCTGCGTGCGCAGCCGCATCGCGCGCGCCGGCCGGCCGTGCAGGCCGTCGCGGCAGGTGCCGGGGTAGATGCGCTCGGCATGGCGCTCGCGCGCTGCGCCGGCGGCATCGATCGCGTCGTCGATCTCGCGGCGCGTGCAGCCGCAGGGGTAGGCGAGGCCGGCGTCGGCGAGCCGCTGCAGCGCTGCGGCGTAGAGCGCGCCGCGCTGCGATTGGTGCACCGGCGGCGCTTCGGGCACGAGGCCGCAGCCGGCGAGCTGCTGCAGGATCGTGGCCGCCGCGCCCGGCACGCAGCGCGGCGTGTCGACGTCTTCGATGCGCACCAGCCAGCGGCCGCGCGCGGCGCGCGCGTCGAGCCAGCTCGCCAGCGCGGCGACCAGCGAGCCGGCGTGCAGCGGCCCGGTCGGCGAGGGCGCGAAGCGGCCGACGTAGCGCATCAGCTCACAACTGCTTCAGTCGAGCGGCCCGGCGTGGCGCTCCACGAGGGCGCGCCGCGTCACGGGGCTCCCGAGCTGCTGCAGCCACCACTGCAGCGCGCGGCCGAGGCCGACCGTGCCGCGCTCGGCGCGCCAGGCGTAGCTCAGGCTCACCGTCTGCGGCCCGGCAGCCGTTGCACGCGCCACCAGATGGCCGGCCTCGAAATGCGGCCGCGCCAGCGGCTCTGGCAGATACCCGCAACCGAGGCCGCGCAGGAGCGCCTCGAGCTTGTGGCGCGTCGTCGGCACCGTCAGCACGTCCTGTCCCGGCAGCAGGTTCAACGTCACCGGCGTCAGGCGCTGCGCCGTGTCGGCGACGGCGACGGCGCGGTGCTGCACCAGCTCGGTGGCGTCGATCGGGTCGCCGCCCTTCGCCAGTGCATGGTGCGGCGCCACCGCGAAGACGAAGCGCACGTCGCCGAGTGGCCGCGATTCGATGCCGCCCGGGTTCACGAAGTCGCCGGCCACGCCGATCGCCAGGTCGGCGCGGCCCGAGACCAGCGCCTCCCAGGTGCCGGCGAGCACCTCGCTGTGCAGGCGCAGCCGGGTACCCGGGCCGCTGCCGCCGGGCTCCGAGTCGTCGGGCCGCAGCGCGCAGAACGATTCGACGAGTTCGAACAGCGTCGGTTGCGACAGGATGTCGTCGACGACGATCTCGAGCTGCGACTCCCAGCCGCAGGCGACGCGCCGCACGCGATTGGCGACTGCGACCGTCGCCTCCAGCAGTCGCCGCCCTTCGCGCAACAGCTCCTCGCCGGCGGCGGTGAAGCGCGCCTGGCGCGAGCTGCGGTCGAACAGCAGCACGTCGAGCGCCTCCTCGAGCTGGCGCACGCTGTAGGTCAGCGCCGAAGGCACCTTGCCGAGCTCGCGCGCCGCCGCGGCGAAGCTGCCGGTGCGCGCGATCGTGTCGATCATCTGCAGCGCTTCGGGCGTCAGGACGTTGCGGCGGTCGGGCATGGCGGGCTTCAGGGCGTTTGAATGATGCCATCAAGGCGGCTCAGCCCACGGCCCCACAGCCGCACCTACAGTGAAGTTCTCATAGGAGGACGCGACGATGATGACTCTGCGCAAGGCCGCCGAACGCGGCTGGGCCGACCACGGCTGGCTCAAGAGCTGGCACAGCTTCTCGTTCGCCGACTACCACGACCCGGCGCACATGGGCTGGGGCAACCTGCGCGTGATCAACGAAGACCGCATCGCGCCCGGCACCGGCTTCGGCCTGCACGGCCACCGCGACATGGAGATCGTCAGCTACGTGCTCGACGGTGCGCTGGCGCACGAGGACAGCATCGGCAACGGCGCGACGATCGTGCCGGGCGAAGTGCAGCGCATGAGCGCCGGCACCGGCATCCGCCACAGCGAGTCGAACCATGCCGACCGCACGACGCACTTCCTGCAGATCTGGATCGAGACGCGCGAGCCCGGCATCGCGCCCGGCTACGAGCAGAAGGCGTTCGCCGAGGCCGACAAACGCGGCCGGCTGCTGCTCGTCGCGAGCCCCGACGGCCGCGACGGATCCGTGACGATCCACGCCGACGCATCGCTGTACGCCGGCCTCTTCGACGGCGACGAGCGTGCGGCCCTCACGCTCGATCCGTCGCGAAGAGCCTACGTCCACCTCGTGCGCGGCACGCTCGACGTCAACGGCCAGCGACTGGCCGCCGGCGACGCGCTCAAGCTCGACCGCGAATCCGCGCTGACGCTCTCGGGCGGCAGCGCCGCCGAGGTGCTGGTCTTCGACCTCGCCTGACCTTTTCTCACCCACCTGAACTGAACGGAAACACCGAAATGAACCCCGCGCTGCAGAATCCCCTGACCCTCGTCGCTCGCGTCTTGCTCGCACTCATGTTCCTGCTCGGCGGCTACGCCAAGCTCGGCGCCGGATTCGCCGGCACCGCGGGCTACATCGGCTCGGTCGGGTTGCCGGCTGCGCCCGTGCTCGCGGCGCTCGCGACGGCCGTCGAACTCGTCGGGGCCATCTTGCTGATCGTCGGCTACCAGACCCGCTGGGCGGCGCTCGCGCTGGCGCTGTTCACTCTGGCGGCGAACGTGTTCTTCCACAACTGGTGGGCGATGCCGGCGGACAAGCAGATGATCAACCAGCTGATGTTCATGAAGAACCTCGCGGTGGCCGGCGGCATGTTTGCCCTGGTGGCCTGGGGCGCCGGTGCCTGGAGCCTCGACGCGAAGCGCCGCGCCAACTGAGTGCCGATCGGTTGCAGGGGGCGGCGTTACAGTCGCGGCCATGCAGGGACTGCGCAACGCGATCGGATTGCTGCCGTGGACCGACTGGGTCGCGCTGGCCTGGTTCGTCGGCGCGTGGATCGGCTATGCGCAGTTCGCGCGGCGGCGCGGCGAGCACCGGCCGTCGGTGCTCGCCGCGTCGAACCGAATCCGCCGCGAGTGGATGCTGCAGGCGACGTATCGCGACGTGCGCGTCGTCGATGGCGTCGTGGTGCAAAACCTCTCGGCCAGCCCGTCGTTCTTCGCGTCGACGACGATCCTGATCATCGGTGGCCTGCTCGCCGTGCTCGGCACGACGGAGAAGACGACGGATCTGGTGCGCGAGATACCGTTCGTCGCACGCACGTCGATGCTCGTGTTCGACCTGAAGCTCGGCCTGTTGTTGCTGGTCTTCATCTACGCGTTCTTCCGCTTCACCTGGAGGCTGCGCCAGTACACCTTCGGTGCGCTGCTCGTCGGCTCGGCGCCCGCGCCCGAGGTGTTCGACGCCGATGATGCCGCGCGCCAGCGCTTCGCCGACCGCGCCGGCGGCGTGATGGGGCTGGCCGCCGAGACCTTCAACGCCGGGCTGCGGGCCTACTACATGGCGTTCGCCGCGATCGGCTGGTTCGTCTCGCCGCTCGTGTTCGCGCTGGCGACGGCGGGCGTCGTCGCCGTGCTGTACCTGCGCGAGTTCAATTCCGACGTGCTGGTGCTGCTGCGCGGCGAGACGCCGCGTTGAGAAGGCTGTGAGTCGCGCTGCCGCGCGGTCATCAGGTCCTGAGCAGTCGCGTGATCGCCGAGCGCATCCACCGGTTGCCTGGATCGTGGTGGAAGCGTTCGTGCCAATGCAGCTTGATCTCGTATCCGGGCAGCGGGACCGGCGGATCGAACATGCGATAGCGCCCACGCTTGGCAATCACTTCGGCGAGGCGCAGCGGGATGGTGGCGATCAGGTCCGTTCCCTGGATCAGGTAGGACAGCCCGACGTAGTTGGGAACCCGCAGCGCGATACGGCGTTGAACACCTTGCCGCGCCAGCTCGCGCTCGACGATCGCGTGCCCCGTCCCCGCGCCGCTCACCACGATGTGTGATTCGGCCTCGTAGAGCGCGCGGTTCAGCGACTGGCGCACGCGGGGGTGTCCGGCGCGCACGAGGCAGACGTAGCGCTGCGGAAAGAGGGTCTGCTGATAGAAGCCGGCATCGAGCTGCGGGATGAAGCCGATCGCCAGATCGGCCTCGCCGGATTCGAGCTGCTGCGGCGTTTCGGGCGACAGCGGGCGCACGTCGACCGCCACGCCGGGCGCTTCGCCCAGCAGCCGGGCCCACAGCGACGGCAGCAACACGACCTGGCTGATGTCGCTCATGCTGACGACGAAGCTGCGCGTCGTCGTCTTCGCCTCGAAGCGGCTGCGGTGACCGAGCGCGGCCTCGACCGCGGCCAGTGCCTGTCGCATGGGCTGTGTGAGTTCGCGCGCGAGCGGGGTGGGCTCCATGAACGAACCCACGCGCACGAACAGCGGATCGCCGAAATGCTCGCGCAGCCGCGCCAGCGCGATGCTCACGGCCGGCTGGCCGAGCTCCAGCGCATCGGCCGCACGACTTACCGATCGCGCCTTGGCGATCTCGTCGAAGACGGCGAGCAGGCGCAGGTCCAGCGAGGGCATCTGTATTCGAGTTTCGAATGGAATGCTTTCGATTTTGGCACTGTTCCGAATCGAACTGCCCTCCTACAGTGCGCCCACGCATCCCGAGGCGCACGGCCTGGAGATGCAGGACCAGCGGGCCGCAGATGCCCGTTCGACACAGGAGACAAGCAACCATGAATGCCTCGGCACGCGACGGTGCCTCACCGCTGCACGGGCAGCACGCAGTCGTCACGGGCGGCGGTCGCGGCATCGGCAAGGCCATCGCCTTCGAACTGGCGCGCCTGGGGGCCGATGTCACGCTGATGGGGCGTGATACGGCGGCGCTGCAGGCCTGCGCGAAGGAGCTGACCGAAGCGCACGGCGTGCGCGTGGCCGAGGAGGCGATCGAGCTGGACTCTCCAGATTCCATCGCCCGCGCCTTCGCCGGCAGCGCGAACCGGTTCGGCCCGGTCGCGATCCTCGTGAACAACGCCGGCATCGCGCACGCCGCGCCGTTCGCGCGCACGAGCCTCGCGAAATGGAACGAGGTGCTGGCCATCGACCTCACCGCGCCGTTCCTTTGCATCCAGCAGGTGCTTGCGCCGATGGTCGAGGCGGGCAGCGGGCGGATCGTGAACATCGCGTCGACGTCCGGGATGACCGGATGCGCCTACGTCACCGCGTACTGCGCAGCCAAGCACGGGCTCGTCGGCCTGACGCGCTCGCTCGCTATCGAAACGGCGCGCTCCGGCGTGACGGTGAACGCGGTGTGCCCGGGGTTCACCGATACGGACATCGTGACGCGCTCGGTCGAGAACATCGTGGCCAAGACCGGCCGCACGCCCGAACAGGCGCTCGCCGAACTGGTCGCGCACAACCCGCAACGCCGCCTGATCCAGCCCGACGAAGTGGCCGCTGCCGTGGGCTGGCTGTGCCTGCCGGCGGCGCGATCCGTGACCGGCCAGAGCCTGCTCATCGCCGGCGGCGAGTTGATGTGAACCGCGCGCCATCCGTACCCCCATCCCTTCCAGGAGCAATTTGATGAAGCTGTTCGAGCCGCTCGACATCAACGGCATGGTCATCCCGAACCGGGTGATGGTTCCGGCCATGGTCACGCACCTGTGCCGCGAGGACGGCATGGTCAACGACGACATCGTCGACCGCTACGTCGCCTACGCCGAGGGCGGTGCCGGGCTGATCATCGTCGAGGCGATGGCGATCCACCAGAACAAGTCGGGTTCACTGCTGCGCATCAGCGACGACCGCTACATCGCTGGTCTGCGCGATCTCACGCAGCGCGTCCACGGCTGCTCCGACTCGAAGATCGTGCCGCAGATCATCCACTTCATGAAGGTTGCGCGCACCGGCTGGCGGCAGACCATCGACACCGTTGCACCCGAGGAAATCGAGCAGATCATCGTGCAGTTCGGCGCCGCGGTCGCGCGGGCTCGCGAGGCCGGATTCGACGGTGCGGAGCTGCACTCGGCCCACGCGTACACGCTGTCATCGTTCCTGTCGCGCACCAATCCGCGCACCGACGTGTTCGGCGGCGAGACGCTGGAGAACCGCCTGCGCCTGGTCGGCGAGGTCATGCGCAGCGTGCGGCGCACCGTGGGGACCGACTTCCCGGTCGGCATTCGCTTCAACGCCGAGGAGTTCATCAAGAACGGCTACACGGTCGACGAATCGAAGCTCATCGCGGAGCGGCTGGCTTCGCTCGGATTCGACTACCTGTCGATGTCCGTGGGCGGCAAGTTCGAGGACGCCGTGCACACGCCCGGCCAGGTCCTGTTCCCGTATTCCGGCTACTCGGGCGACCGTTGCATGCCGGGCGCGTGGCTGCCGCGGGCGCTGCACACGAACCTGGCCGCGCAGATCAAGGCGCACCTGCTCGCCAAGGGCGTGCGCACGCCGATCGCCATTGCCGGCAAGCTCTCCGATCCCGCTGATGCCGAGCGCGTGGTCGCCGAGGGCAGCGCCGACATCGTGGGCATCGCGCGCGGTCTGCTCGCCGACCCGGCCTGGGCGCGCAAGGTGCGCAGCGGCCAGGCCGACCAGATCGTGCAGTGCGACTACTGCAACGTCTGCAAGCAGCTCGACGGCACGCACAAGCCGGTGATCTGCGCGCTGTGGCCGCAAGGCGCGCTGCAGGCGCCGAAGTCGGCGCCGGACGAGGCGCCGCTCTCCTGGCCCGCCGATGCGACGCCGGCGCTCAAGATCACGAACAAGGGCGTCACCCTGCGCTGGCCGAAGGTGCCGCGCGCGCTGCGCTACGACGTGTACTGCGCCACCGCGGGCGGAAATGCCGAGCTGGTGGAGTCCACCAAGGTCACGACCTGGACCGATGCCCTCGCGCTCGGCGGGCAGCGGTACGACTACCACGTGCGCGCGGTCCTGCCCGACGGCCGCGCCAGCGAGGCATCGCCGCGCGTTGGCATCGAGCTTCCGGTTCCCGACTACATGAACCCGGCCTGAGGCGCCTGCAGCGGCGCCGTCGCGGTCGCGGGTCGTTGCGCGGCCGTGCTTTCCACAGCTTGGAGGATGCGATGGAGGACGGAGTCGTCACCTGGCCCGCGGATCTGGCACGGCGCTACCGTGAGCAGGGGCTCTGGCGCGGTCTCTCGATGTACGAACAGCTCGCCGACAGCGCGCACCGCCGACCGGATGCGACGGCGCTCGTGGATGGCGAGCAACGGCTGCGCTATGCCGAGCTGCTCGAGCGGGTCGACGCGCTCGCCGCCGGCCTGCACGGGCTGGGCCTGCGAGCCGGCGACCGCGTCGTGTTCCAGCTCGCGAACGGGGTCCGCCTCGTCGAGGCGTTCTTCGCGCTGACGCGCATCGGTGTCGTGCCGGTGCTCGCGCTTCCGGCGCACCGTGGCGACGAGATCGTCCACTTCGCGCGCGCCAGCGGCGCGGTCGCGCTGCTGGTGCCCGAGACGGCGCACGACCACGACTACCGGACGATGGCCCGCGACGTGGTCGCGGCGTGCCCGCAAGTGCGCCACGTGCTGGTGGATGGCCGCCCTCACGCCGGGCAGATCGCCCTCGACACGCTGTTCGAGCGCGGCGCCGCGCCGCGATGCCCGCCGCCCGATGCCGCTTCGCTCGCGCTGCTGCTGCTGTCCGGCGGCACCACGGGCATTCCGAAGCTTATCCCGCGCACCCACGACGACTACCTGTGCGGCTGCCTGCACGCCGCGCGCGTCGCGGAGTTCGGCCCGGCCACGGTCTTCCTCGCGATGCTGCCGATCGCGCACAACTACACGCTCGGCGCGCCCGGTGTCCTCGGTGCCCTCGCCTGCGGGGCGACGACCGTGATCGCCCGTTCCGTGCATCCGGAGATCGTGCTGCCGCTGATCGCGCGCGAGCGCGTCACCGTTGTCAGCGCCGCCGCGCCCGTTGTGGCGCGCTGGCTCGCGAGCGACTGGCCCGAGCGCTGCGACCTGACGTCGCTGCGCGTGCTGATGTGCGGCGGGTCCAGGCTGGCGCCCGAGCAGCGGCGACGCGTCGAGGCGCGGTTGCGCTGCATTTACCAGGAGAGTTTCGGCACGGCGGAGGGGTTGCTCAACATGACGCGCCTCGACGACCCCGAGGCGATCCGCTTCGACAGTTCCGGGCGACCCGTCTGTCCGGCCGACGAGATCCGCATCGTCGATGTCGACGGGCGCGAAGTTCCCGACGGCCATTCCGGCGAGCTGCAGGCGCGCGGGCCCTACACGATCCGCGGCTACTACCGCGCCCCGGAGGCCGACGCACGCAGCTTCACGGCCGACGGCTGGTACCGCATGGGCGACGTCGTGCGACGCACCGACGGCAATCTTCACGTCGAGGGCCGCCTGAAGGAACAGATCAATCGCGGCGGAGAGAAGGTCAGCTGCGAAGAGGTTGAGAACCATGTCCTCGCGCACCCCGACGTGCAGGCGGCCTGTGTCGTAGGCGCTCCCGACGAGGTGTACGGCGAGCGCGTTTGCGCGGTGGTCGTCCTGCGTCCGGGCGCGCACCTGGAGCTGGACGCCCTGCGCACGTTCATGCGCGGGCGCGAGATCGCCCGCTTCAAGTGGCCCGAGCGTCTCGAAGTGGTCACCGAGTTCCCGATCAGTCCGGCAGGCAAGGTCATGCGTCGCGCCTTGCAGGCCCGGTTGCCCGGCGCCCCGAGCGGCGTCGGGCTCTCCAATGCCGCCGGACCGCCCCAAGGCGAATTCCGGAGCCGTCAGGCCGGAGGATGACCAATGAGCGCGCCCCCCAACCAGTGCAGCAAAGAGGACATGTCATGAAGAACCTCGTTCGCGCCGCCCTCCTGGCGGTGGCAGGCATCACGCTCGGACTGACCGCGGCATCGACGCGCGCGCAGGACTACCCGGGACGCGCCGTCACCGTGGTGACGCCGTTCCCCGCGGGCAGCGGGCCGGACGCCATGCTGCGGCTCGTCACCGATCGCCTGTCGAAGCTGTGGAAGCAGCAGGTTCTGGTCGAGAACAAACCGGGCGCGGGAGGGTTCATCGCGATCGAGGCCGTGCGCCGCGCGTCCGCCGACGGCCACACGCTGCTGCAACTCGACAGCGAGCACCTCGCCGCGCTGCCGCACCTGTACAAGCACCGGAACTTCGTGACGCTCAGCGTGTTCGACCCCGTGGCCGCGCTGTACCGCACGCCATTCCTGGTGGCCGTGTCTTCGCAGTCGAAGTGGACCTCGGTCACGGATCTTGTCGCAGCCGCCAAAGAGCGATCGGGCAAGCTGACGTACGGCTCCTGGGGCGTCGGAAGTCCCGCTCACCTCGGCGCGGTGGGAATTGAAGGGCTGACGGGTGCTTCGATGGTGCACGTGCCGTTCCGCGACATGGGCCAGTTGTTTTCCGCCGTGGCGGTGGGCGACGTCGACTGGAGCTTCGGCACGATCCCTTCGAGCCAGGGCGTGTACAAGGCCGGCAAGCTGAAGTACCTGGCGGTGGCCACGCCGCGGCGCATCCCGCAGATGCCCGCCGTACCCACGCTGGCCGAGGCCGGCGGGCCCGCCGGGTTCGAGTTGAGTTCGTTCGTCGTGCTGGTGGCGCCGAAAGGCATCCCTGCGTCGCTCGTGACGCGGATCGACGCCGATGTTGCCCGTGTCCTTGCGGAGCCGGAGGTCAAGGCTCAGCTCGACACCTACGCCTTCGAGAGGCTCGGGTGGACGCGCGCCGACATTGTGAAGAACACTGATGCGAAGTCACTGGAATACCGCGACCTCGTCGCGCGCGGTGGCATCAGCCTCGATTGAGAGGCGAGACGGACGGCATCACGGTGAATGCCTGGCGCCGGGCCTGAAACGCAGGCACGGCATGATGAACCCAGGTCGCCGCGGGCCCGATGGGGCGACACTGACATCGGGCAGAGCTGCCTCCTGAGCATGAGCACAACCTACCTCTTTGCGCCTGCACCCGTCCCGTCGCTGCCGATCGTCGGTCTCGGCGACCGATTTCCGGTAAACCGCCTCTTCTTCGTCGGCCGGAACTACTACGCGCACGCCATCGAGATGGGTCGACCGGTCGACAAATCGATCGAAAAGCCGTTCTACTTCACCAAGAGCCCGTTCACGCTTGTTCAGTCGGGCGCCGCGGTGGCATTCCCGCCAGAGACGAAGAACTATCAACACGAGATGGAGCTTGTCGTTGCGATCGGCGTGCCGGGCTTTCGCGTCGCCGAGGCTGAAGCAGCGAAGCTGATCTTCGGCTATGCCTGCGGACTGGACATGACACGCCGCGACTTGCAGCTCGCCGCGCGCGACAAAGGCCGCCCTTGGGATCTCGGCAAGGACGTCGAAGAGTCTTCGGTCGTCTCCGAAATCGTTCCGATGCAAGGCGTGGTGCTCGACCGCGGGTTGCTGGAGCTGAGCGTCAACGGCCAGGTGCGGCAGAAGTCGGACTTGTCCAAGCTGATCTGGAACATCCCCGAACTGCTGGCCGACCTGTCGAAGTTCTATCACCTGCAGCCCGGCGACCTCGTCTTCACCGGCACCCCCGAGGGCGTCGGACCACTGCAGCCTGGAGACCGCATCGACGGCCGCGTCGACGGCGTCGGCTCGATCGCGCTGATCGTCGGCCCGGAAGCGCGATAGTCCCCGGCACTTCTGGAGCAATCGAGCATGGCGCTGGAATCAATCCCCTCCCCAGTGCGGTTGAAGGCTGTAGCCGGCCCCGGACAGCCCGAGCCGACACCCGCACTCGAGCAGCTGTACCGAAGCTTCGAACGTGAGTTGCTCGTCCCGCTCTGGACCGAGATCGGCGACCTGATGCCGCTGCATCCGAGGTCGAAGGCGATCCCTCACCTGTGGCGTTGGGAACGGCTGAAGGAGCTCGCCGCGCAGGCCGGCCGCATCGTGCCGGTGGGCCGCGGTGGGGAGCGCCGCGCCATTGCGCTCGCGAATCCGTCTCTCGGCGGCATGCCCTACGCCACGCCGACGCTGTGGGCCGCGATCCAGTATCTGATGCCGGGCGAAGATGCGCCTGAGCACCGGCACACGCAGCATGCGTTTCGGTTCGTCGTCGAAGGCGAAGGGGTGTGGACGGTGGTCAACGGCGACCCGGTGCGCATGTCGCGCGGCGACTTCCTTCCGCAGTCGGGTTGGAACTGGCATGCCCACCACAACGCGGCGACCGCACCGATGGCCTGGATCGACGGACTGGACATCCCGTTCTCGTGCTTCACCGAGAGCCAGTTCTTCGAGGTCGGACGCGAACAGATCAGTACTGCGGAGAGGGCCACCCCCGAGCGCTCGCGTTCCGAACGGCTCTGGGGACATCCGGGCCTGCGTCCGGTGTCGCGGACGGAGGCACAAAGTGCCACGCCGCTGCTCGCCTACCGTTGGGCCGACACCGATCGCGCGCTGGCCGAACAGCTCGCGCTCGAAGCCGAAGGCTACGCGGCGACGCTGAGTCCGGGGCATGCCGCCGTCCGCTTCACGAACCCGACCACCGGCGGCGACGTGCTGCCGACGATCCGGTGCGAGATGCACCGCCTGCTGCCTGGAGCACAGACGCTGGTGCGGCGCGAGGTGGGCTCGTCGGTCTATCAGGTGTTCGACGGCACGGGCCAGGTCAACGTCGACGATAGCTCCTGGGTCGTTGCCAGAGGCGACATGTTCGTCGTGCCATCGTGGCTGCCATTCACTGCGCAGGCTTCGGGCGAGACCCGCCTGGACCTCTTCCGATACGGCGATGCGCCGATCTTCGAGGCGCTGCATGCGCACCGAGTGCAAGTCGGAATCAGCGAGCCATGATCAGCGAGCAGGCTCCTCGGCAATCCATGGCGCCGCGGGAAGACGAAACTCGATGGGCAGATCAGTTGGGGAATTGCGCGGGCTCTTCAGATACGTTCACAAGTCGCGCGCCAGCCGCAGCCCGCTGAACTGCCACTGCGCTTGGGGCGGGAAGAAGTTGCGGTAGCTCGCGCGCGCATGACCGGCCGGCGTGGCGCACGACCCCCCGCGCAGCACGAGCTGGCCGCACATGAACTTGCCGTTGTATTCGCCCACCGCGCCCGCGGCCGGGCGGTAGCCGGGGTAGGGGTCGTAGCCCGAGCGCGTCCACTCCCACACGTCGCCATACATCTGCTGCGGCGCATCGCCGGCCGGCTGCGCCGCGGGCAGGGGGTGGAAAGCGCGGCGGTCGGCCCAGTGGCCGTGTTCGAGGGCGCCGGCGGGCAGGCTGCGCGCCGCGCGCTCCCATTCGGCCTCGGTCGGAAGCCGCGCGCCGGCCCAGCGCGCATAGGCTTCGGCCTCGAAGAAGCTCAGGTGGCACACCGGCGTGCGCTCGTCGATCTCGACCGTGCCCTGCAGCGTGTGGTTGAGCCACGCGCCGTCGCGCCGTTGCCAGTAGAGCGGCGCGCTGCGCGCCGCCTCGCGCACCCAGTCCCAGCCCATCGACAGCCACAGCTCGGGCCGCCGGTAGCCGCCGTCGTCGATGAACGCGAGATACTCGCCGTAGGTCACGGGCCGCGATGCGATCTCGAAGGCGCCGAGCCAGACGCGGTGGCGCGGCAGCTCGTTGTCGAAGCAGAACGCGCCGTCGAGCGCTGCGTCGTGGCCCACGTCGAACAGCCCGGCGTCGAAGCCGAACCAGCGCAGCGGCTGCGGCTGCACCGCGGCGATCGGCCAGCGGCGGGCGTAGGCGGGCTGCAGCGGGTTGCGCGACAGCAGGTGCTTCAGGTCGGTCAGGATCAGCTCCTGGTGCTGCTGCTCGTGGTGCAGGCCGAGCGTGACCAGCGCTTCGACCTCGTGCGGCACGGGGCGCGACAGCAGAGTGCGCATGCGCTCATCGACCTGTGCGCGATAGCGCAGCACCTCGGCGAGCGCGGGCCGCGTGACGAGGCCGCGCTCGGGCCGCGGGGGCTGCGCGCCGATGCCGTGGTAGTAGCTGTTGTAGAGCACGCGAAAGCTCGCATCGAACGGCGCGAAGCCGGTCTCATGCGGTTCGAGCACGAAGGTCTCGAAGAACCACGTCGTGTGCGCGAGGTGCCATTTGGTCGGGCTCGCGTCGGGCATCGACTGGGCCTGGCAGTCCTCGGCCGACAGGGGCGCGGCGAGCCCGACGCTGGCATCGCGCACCCGGGTGTAGTGCGTGGCGAGGGCTTTGATCTGCGCGGCGGTGCAAGCGGTCACGACAGGCTCCCTTCGTCGCGGCGCGGCGGCCGCATGCAGTGACACCCGGCAATCGTGGTGCCGCCCCAAGCGGCACCGCGAGCCGGGGCGCGCCGCTTCCTACAATGCAGGCCATGCCGTTCGTCCACCTGCGCGCCCACACCGAATTCTCCGTCGTCGACGGCACTTTGCGCATCGACGACGCCGTCGCGGCGGCGCGCGCCGACGGCCAGCCGGCCGCCGCGATCACCGACCTGAACAACCTGTTCGGCGCCGTCAAGTTCTACACCAAGGCGCGCTCCAAGGGTGTCAAGCCGATCGTCGGCGTCGACGTCTGGATGGAGCCGATCGATGCGGCCCAGGGCGGCGACCGCCAGCCCAGCCGCCTGCTGCTGCTGATCCAGGACCGGCAGGGCTACCTCAATGCCTGCGAACTGCTGGCCCGCGCCTGGACCAAGAACGCGCAGCGCACCCAGGCCTGGCTGCGCTGGGACTGGCTGGAGACGCTGGCTGACGGGCTGATCTGCCTTTCCGGGGCCGACGCCGGTATCGTCGGCCGCGCGCTGCTGGCCGGCGACGAGCGCCGCGCGGCCGAGCTCGCACAGCGGCTGGCGGCGCTCTTTCCCGGGCGCTTCTACATCGAGCTGCAGCGCGCCGGGCAGCCTGCGCACGAGGCCCATGTGCGCGCCGCCGTGCCGCTGGCCGCCGAGCTGCGCCTGCCCGTCGTCGCGACGCACCCGATCCAGTTCGCCACGCCCGACGATTACGTCGCGCACGAGGCGCGCGTCTGCGTCGCCGAGGGCGAGACGCTCGGCAACCCACGCCGCGCGCGGCGCTTCACGCCCGAGCAGTACGCCAAGACGCAGGCGCAGATGGAGGCGCTGTTCGCCGACATCCCGGCGGCGATCGACAACACGATCGAGATCGCCAGGCGCTGCAACCTGCAGCTCGTGCTCGGCAAGCCGCAGCTGCCCGACTTTCCGACGCCCGAGGTCGACGGCCGGCGTGTGCCGATTGCCGACTACTTCCGCGAGCAGTGCGAGATCGGCCTCGAAGCGCGCCTGGCGATGCTCTACCCCGAGGCCGCCGAGCGCGCGCGCCAGCAGCCGGTCTATGCCGAGCGCCTCGTCTTCGAGATCGACACGATCCTGAAGATGGGTTTTCCCGGCTACTTCCTGATCGTCTCGGATTTCATCACCTGGGCCAAGCAGCACGGCTGCCCCGTCGGCCCGGGGCGCGGCTCGGGCGCGGGCTCGCTGGTCGCCTATGCGCTCAAGATCACCGACCTCGACCCCTTGCGCTACAAGCTGCTGTTCGAGCGATTCCTGAACCCCGAGCGCGTGTCGATGCCCGACTTCGACGTCGACTTCTGCCAGGGCAACCGCGACCGCGTCATCGAGTACGTGAAGGAAAAGTACGGCCGCGATGCCGTGAGCCAGATCGCCACCTTCGGCACGATGGCGGCGAAGGCGGCGCTGCGCGACGTCGGCCGCGTGCTCGGCATGGGCTACGGCCACGTCGACTCGATCGCCAAGCTGATCCCGGCGCCGCCGGGCAAGCACGTGACGCTGGCGCGCGTGCCCGAACAGCCCGAAGCGGGCGTCATCTATGCGCGCAAGGAGGCGCCCGAGCTCGAGCAGCGCGAGCAGGCGGAAGAAGAAGTCGCCGAGTTGCTCGCGCTGGCGATGCGGCTCGAAGGCGTGACGCGAAACGTCGGCATGCACGCCGGCGGCGTGCTGATCGCGCCGGGCCGGATCACCGACTTCTGCCCGCTGTACCAGCAGCCCGGCAGCGACAGCGCGGTGAGCCAGTACGACAAGGACGACGTCGAGGCGATCGGCCTGGTGAAGTTCGACTTCCTCGGCCTGGCGACGCTGACGATCCTCGAGCTGGCCAAGGACTACATCGTCGCGCGCCACCCCGAGCGGCGCGACTTCGCCTACGAGAGCCTGCCGCTCGACGACGCAAAGGTCTACAAGCTCTTCTCCGACGGCCTGACGGAAGCCGTGTTCCAGTTTGAAAGCCGCGGCATGCAGGGCATGCTGCGCGACGCGCGTCCGACCCGGCTCGAAGACCTGATCGCGCTCAACGCCATGTTCCGGCCCGGACCGATGGAGAACATTCCGAGCTTTTGCGCGCGCAAGAACGGCAAGGAGGACGTCGCCTATCCGCACCCGCTGCTCGGCCCGGTGCTCGAAGAGACCTACGGCATCTTCGTCTACCAGGAGCAGGTGATGCAGGCCGCGCAGATCCTGGCCGGCTACTCGCTCGGCGGCGCCGACATGCTGCGCCGCGCGATGGGCAAGAAGAAGGCCGAGGAGATGGCCAAGGAGCGCGCCAAGTTCCGCAGCGGCGCGGCGGCCAACGGCATCGCCGAGCCCAAGGCCGACGAGATCTTCAACCTGATGGAGAAGTTCGCCGGCTACGGCTTCAACAAGTCGCACGCCGCCGCCTATTCGCTGCTCGCCTATCACACGGCGTGGCTGAAGGTGCACCACCCGGCCGAGTTCTACGCGGCCAACATGACGATCGAGCTTGACGACACCGACAAGCTGCGCGTGCTGATCGACGACGCGAAGCGCTTTCGCATCGAGTTCGACGCGCCCGACGTCAATGCGGGCACCTACCGGTTCGAGCCGATCGACGACAAACGTGTTCGCTACGGCCTCGGCGCGATCAAGGGCACCGGGCAGAGCGCGATCGAGGCGATCGTCGCCGCGCGCGACGAAGGCGGGCCGTTCCGCTCGCTGTTCGACTTCTGCGCGCGAGTCGACCGCACGCGCGTCAACAAGCGCAGCGTCGAGGCGCTGGTCAAGGCGGGCGCATTCGACGCGCTGAACCCGCATCGCGCGTCGCTGGTCGCGAGCATCGGCCTGGCGTTCGAGTTCGCCGGCACGCAGGACGCGCACGCCGATCAGAGCGGGTTGTTCGACTTCGCCGATTCGCACGCGGCGTCGACGCAGGAGCCTGCGCTCGTCGATGCGGCGTCGTGGGACGTGAAGGAACGCCTGACGCAGGAGAAAACCGCGCTCGGCTTCTATCTCTCGGGCCATCTGTTCGACCAGGTCGAGGCCGAGGTACGCCAGTTCGCGAAGCGCCGCATCGCCGACCTGCTCGACAGCCGCGAGCCGCAGCTGCTCGCCGGCATCGTCAGCGACCTGCGCATCGTCAACGGCCAGCGCGGGCGCGTCGCCATCTTCAAGCTCGACGACCACAGCGAGCCGATCGAGGCCGTCGCCAGCGAGGAGCTGCTCGACAAGAACAAGGACCTGTTCAAGGACGACGAGGTGCTCGTCGTGCAGGGCAAGGCCAAGCCCGACCGCTTCACCGGCGGCTTGCGGCTCGACGTGCAGCAGGTCTGGGACCTGGCGAGCGCGCGCTGCCGCTTCGGGCGCTACCTGCGTGTCGCCGTCAACGGCACGGCGCCGCCGGTGGCCGAGATGCTGCGCGACTTTCCGCCGCGGCGACTCGCCACCGAGCACGGCGAGCTGGTGCAGGGGCTGGGCATCCGGCTCGTGCTGCAGCGCGCCCAGGCGCAGGGCGAACTCGACCTCGGCGACGACGCGCGTTTCTACCCGAGCGACGGCGCGCTGGCGCGCTGGCGCCACGCGACGCACGGCCAGGCCGTCGTCGTCTATCCGGCCGAGCGCGGCTGAGCGACGTGTCGGCGCGGCGGTGCGCCGGCGCGTTGGAGTAAGGTGGGCTCATCCATCGCTCAGGAAACATCATGAAACGTCTCGTCCTGTCGCTGCTCGCCGCGTGCACGCTGCCGGCCATCGCCGAAACCAATGTCGGCGTGTCGATCGGCATCCACCAGCCCGGCGTCTACGGCCGCATCGATATCGGCAACATGCCGCCGCCGGCCATCATCTATCCGCAGCCCGTCGTCATCGCGCCGACGCCGGTCGCCGTCTACCAGCGGCCGATCTATCTCTACGTGCCGCCGGGCCACGAGCGCGACTGGGCGCGCCACTGCCATCGCTACAACGCCTGCGGCCAACCCGTCTACTTCGTGCAGGAGCGCTGGGTTCACGAGCATGCGCGGCGCGACGATCACCGGCGCCGCTACGACGATCGTCGTTATCGGCGCGACGATGATCGGCGCGGTCGCTACGACGACGACCGCCGCGGCCGTTCCGACGATCGCGGGCGGGGCCGGGGGCGAGGGCGCGACGATCGCTGAGCGCGCGGCCGCCGAGGGCCGATCCGTAGCCCGCCGCGGGGCGCGCCGGGCGACACTCGCGGCATGCAAGATGCGCAGGCGCCGACGACCGGCCTGATCCTCACCGGTGGCGGCGCCCGCGCTGCCTACCAGGTCGGCGTGCTGAAGGCGCTGGCTCAGGTGCGACGACAGTGCGGCATCGTCTCCGGTGCGCCGTTCCCGGTGATCGCCGGCACCTCGGCCGGCGCGATCAATGCGGCGGCGATCGCCTGCCGCGCCGACGACTTCGACCATGCCGTCACAGTGCTCGACGAGGTGTGGTGCAACTTCCGCGCCGAGCAGGTCTACCGCGCCGATTCGCTCGGCGTGATCCGCACCGGCGCGCGCTGGCTGACGATGATGTCGATCGGCTGGCTGATCGCGCGCTGGCAGCGAGCGCGTCCGCGCTCGCTGCTCGACAACGGCCCGCTCGAGACGCTGCTGCGTCAGCTGGTGCCGATCGACCGCCTGGCCGGCATGCTCGACGCCGGCCACCTGCAGGCGCTGGCCGTCACGGCGTCGAGCTACGGCTCGGGGCTGCACGTCACCTTCTACCAGTCGCGGTACGACATCGTGCCGTGGACGCGCTCGCAGCGCATCGCGGTGCGCGCGCCGATCGGCAACGAACATCTGCTGGCTTCCTCGGCGATCCCGTTCGTGTTCCCGGCGGTGGCGCTCGACGTCGAAGGCGCGATGGAGTACTGCGGTGACGGCTCGATGCGCCAGTCGGCGCCGATCTCGCCGGCGGTGCACCTGGGCGCCGAGCGCATCCTCGTCATCGGCGCGGGCCGCATGCACGAGCCGCCGGGGCGGCGCGCCGGCGCCGACGGCTACCCGTCGATGGCGCAGATCGCGGGCCATGCGCTGTCGAACATCTTCCTCGACGCGCTGGCCGTCGACATCGAGCGGCTGCGCCGCATCAACAACACGCTGTCGCTGCTCGAGCCCGAGCGCCGGGCGGCGTCGGGGCTGCGGCCGATCGACGTGCTGGTGATCGCGCCGAGCCAACGCCTCGACGACCTGGCCGCGCAGCACCAGGGCAGCCTGCCGGCGCCGGTGCGCGCGCTGCTGCGCGGCGTCGGCGTTACCGGCGAAGGCGTCGACGCTCGCGGCGCCGCGCTGTCGAGCTACCTGCTGTTCGAGGCCGAATACACGCGCGCACTGATCGCACTCGGCGAGGCCGACACGCTGGCGCGGCGCGACGAGGTGGTGCGCTTCTTCGGCTGGGACGTGGCGCCGGAGTGAGCTTCAGCGCGCGCCGCGCTCCGCGAACGGCCGGCCGCCGACGCGCAGGCCCTGCGCCGACAGGCGCTCGGCGAGCTTCGGCCCGACGCCGGGCACGCGCGCGGCGAGATCGTTCCAGTCGGTGTAGGGGCGGCGGCCGCGTTCCTCGAGCAGCCGCTCCGAGAGCGCGACGCCGATGCCGCGCAGCGATTCGAGCTGCGCCTGCGACGCGGTGTTGACATCGACCTCGCCGCCCTGCGCGAACGCGATGCAACTCGCGGACAGCAGCGCGGCCGCGATGCGCCTCATGCCGGCTTGCGCGCCTCCATGTTGAGGCTGATCAGCAAGCCGTTTTCCTTGTCCATGTGCGGCAGGTAGGCCTGCGAGAAGTCGTCGATGTCTGCGTGCTCCGTCTTGCGCCAGTCGTAGCGCTGCGGCTCGACGTAGCCGCATTCGAGCAGCAGCCTGGCGAGGCTCGGCTCGTCGAAGATGTTGTAGTGGATGTTGTAGAGGTAGTCCTGGCGACCGAAGATCGAGCCGATGACGAGGCCGATGTCCTGCGTGCGCTGGTAGACCTCGCACAGCCTGGCGAAATCGGGCACGGCGATGCGCATCGTGCCGCCGGGCTGCAGCACGCGGTGCCATTCGCGCAGCACCCGGCCGACGTCCTTGCGCCGGAAGTGCTCCAGCACGTGACAGGTGTAGATCGTCTCGATCGTGTCGTCGCCGATGAAGCCGAGGTTGTCGATCGTCGAGACGTGGTCGACGTGCGGGTACTCGACGGCGTCGATGTGCACGAAGCCCGGGATGTAGCGCTTGCCGCAGCCGAGGTGGAGTTTCATGAGGCGTGGTTCTGCACAGGAGCGGTGAGTCGGACCGGTCACGCGCGCGCGCGTCGCCGATAGACGACTTCGTAGTACGCCTTGCCCGGCTGCTGGTTGGGAAACCGCACGCGTGAGTGTTCCTCGAAGCCGTGCGCGCCGAGAAACGCGTCCAGTTCGTCGAGCCGGCAGCAGCCGACATACGACTCGAAATCGGCCGCCTCGGTCTTGATGAAGGAGAACTGCTGCAACAGCGGCTCGGCGCCCTCGAGCACCAGCAGTTCCGAGCCTTGCGTGTCCATGATGAGCGCGTCGTAGCGGCGGATGTCGATGCCGTGCTGCCGCAGCAGGCTCGGCAGCGTTTGCGTGGTCAGGCGCAGCTTGCGGTCGAACTTCACCTTGGGCCAGAGTTCCTCGTGCTGCGACGGGGCCAGCATCGAGCTCGACGCGCCGTCGTTGCTGGCGACGTGGAACTCGACTTCGCGTCCGTCGGTGTCGGCGACCAGCGCCTGGATCGCCCGTTGGTCGGAGTAGGGCGCGACGTTGCGCTGCAGGGTCGCGAACACCTCCGGGATCGGTTCGATCCAGAGCACCGGCAGTCTGAAGCTGTCGTAGACGGCGCGTTCCTGTCCCGTGTTGGCGCCCACGTGCACGACGCCGCGCACGTTCTGCAGGAATCGCGTGTCCATCGTCGGACGCACCGTGCGCTTCACGATCTGATAGGCGCGCCGCAGCGTCGATCGCATGTTTATGGCTTCGGCTGATGGGGAGGCTGTGAGTGTAGCGTCGGCTGCGCTGCATTCCCCGGCAGCGAGGCGAGGTCGCCGACGATGCCGTCGACGAGCGTGCGACACCAGTGCTGCTGGTCGTAGGCGCGTGCCGCATCGCCGGCGAGGAAGCGGCGGATCGCGTCCTGCCGCGCGGCGTACTCGGCTTGGCCGATGCCGCGCAGGTGATCGATCAATGCGGGCACCTCGGCGAAACGGTCGCCGTCGATCCAGCAGTCGGGCGGCACGTGCCGGGCGATGTCGGCTGCGCCTGCATAGACCGGGAGGCAGCCGCTGACCAGGCAGTCGAACAGCTTCTCCGTGACGTAGCCGCGACCGCCGCGCAGGTTCTCGTAGCACAGCGCGAAGCGCGCGAACGGCAGCACGTCGTCCTTGCTGCGCACGGTGCCGCGCCAGCTCGGGAAGGGCTGCGTGCCCGACCGGCGATGCCGCCACTGCTGCCACAGCTTGACGAAGCGGCCGCCGAGGCCGGGAACCACCGGCGGTATGTTCCAGTCCTTGCCGTACAGCGCGAAGTCGCTGCCGGCGTGACGCTCGAATCCGCGGATCAGGCGCAGCCGTTCCTGATACATCGAGATGTCGCTCGCTTTGCGCATCTCCTTGTTCTTGGCGATCATCACGCAGAACTGCGTGCGCTCGGACCACGGCCGGAACGGCCGCAGGCTCAGGTCGTTCGGGATCGGCAGGCGCAGCAGGCCGTGGCGCTCGATCAGCGCCTCGTTCCACGTCCAGACGCGCCGGTAGGTCGCGAGCCATTGCGGGCTGCCGTTGACGGCACGCACGTGCGGGTGTTCGTAGTCGTAGCAGTAGGTCGGCACGCGGCAGCGGCGGCGTTGCACATTGATGTGCAGCTCGAACAGCACTTCGCGGTCGCGGTTGACGTCGGCGGTCGACAGCTCGATGCCGTGGGCGCGAAAGCCCTCGCGCAGGAGGGCGAACGGGAAGTACCAGCCGCCGAAGTTGGCGCCTTCGTTGCCGTCGAAGATCGTGTTCGCCTTGTGCCGTCGAAAGACGATGGACGCGTGCTTCATGCCGACAGACCGAGATCTTCGGCGACGAGGTGCGCCATCGTGCGGCAGAAGTGCTCGTTGCCGTAGGGACGGGCCTGCTCGCCGAGCAGGAACTCGACGGTGCGTGCGCGCCGTTCGCGGAACTCGTCCTCGCCGATGGCCTGCAGCGCGCGATACAGGTCGGCCGGATCGTCGTAGAGGTCGCCGTCGATGAAGCACTCGCGCGGCATGCGGCGGGCGATGTCGCTCGCGCCGACGTAGACCGGCAGGCAGCCGTAGATCAGTGCGTCGAACAGCTTCTCCGTGATGTAGCCGTTGCCGCCGCGCAGGTTCTCGTAGCAGATCGTGAACTTGGCGCGAAGCAGGATCTCGTCTTTCGCCGCCACCGGTCCGCGCCAGGTGCTGAACTGGTTCGTCGGCCACCAGCGGGCGCGCCAGTCCTGCAGCGGCTTGATCAGGCGCGCCGCGATGCCCGGCGCCTTGGCGGGGCGGTGCCAGCCGTGGCCGTAGAGGGCGAACTGCTGCGGCGCGTGGCGGTCGAACCAGCGGATCGCGGCGAGGCGCTTGTCGTGCAGCGCAAGCGGCGTGCGCTGGCGCAGCGCCCGGTTGCCGGCGATGACGACGCAGAACAGGTCGCGCTCGGCGAAGCCGGGCACGGCGCGCACCGTCAGGTCGTTCGGGATCGGCAGTTCGTGGATGTGCCGCCCGTCGACCAGCGCCTCGTTCCAGGTGAACACGCGGCGGTAGCGCGCGAGGTGGCGCAGATTGCCGTTGACGGGGCGGATCAGCGGATGCTCCCAGAGGTAGGCGTAGCTGGGCACGTCGCGCAGCCGGTGGCGGGCGTTGAAGTGCAGTTCGAAGGCGACTTCGCGGCCCGCGTTCATGTCGGGTGTCGACAGTCGCACGCCGTACTCGGCAAACACCTCGCGCAGTTGCCGGAACGGGAAGTACAGGCCGCCGGCGTTCGCGCCGGGCGCCACGGCGAACATCTCGTCGCGGCGCTGCTGGTGGAAGTAGACGGATGCCTGCTTCATCGCGCGGCGTGCGTCATTCGCTCCAGTGCCGCGCGACCCACTGCGCCGGCTTCATGAAACGCAGCGCGCGGTTGCGGCGCCCGGCGATCGCGTCGGGCGGATTCACCTCGCCGTGGAAAATCACGATGCGCGTTCCCGCCGGCACCGCGGGCGCACGCCACAGGTTCGTCGGCCACGGCGGGATGCAGTGGTACTTGAAGCTGCAGCACCAGTCGGCGGGCCAGTAGTGGAGCTTGCCCTGGCGATGCAGGACTTCGGAGAGGAACGCCTGCTCGTTGCGCAAGCGCCGCCGCACCTCGGCTTGCTCGCGGCGGAAGGTCTCCAGCACGTCGGCATGCGCGCCGAGGCGGAAGCGATAGACCGACGAGTTGCCGGTGACGCGATGCGGCCGCTTCCAGTCGTGGATGATGAGGAACTCGCCGGGCTGCTCGAAAAACGGAGTGATGTCGTCGACGATGACGACGTCGAGGTCGAGGAACAGCGCCGTGCCGCTCAGGCCGTGCAGGTCGGCGGCGAACGTCGTCAGCTTGCGCCAGCCGCGCTCGGGGATGCCTTCGGGCAGCTCCAGCGACGGGATCGGCAGGCACTCGACCTCGGGCCGCACGCCGGCGGCGCTGTCGGTCAGGCAGACGAAGCGGAACTCGCCGCGCAGGTGGCGGCGCACCATCGCGTAGAGGCGGTTGACGTACTCGGGCCCGTACTTCGTGCCCCAGCGCATGCACAGCACGAAGCGCTGCCGATCGCCTGCCGCGACGTTCATCGGTGCACCCTACGGCCTTCGGCCGGTCCCGCCGAGCGGGAATGAGCCCCTTCGGGCGGCCGGGCGGGGCTCATAAGGACTGCCCTTCGCACTGCGTGCGCCGGGATGAGCGCTTGGGAGCGGCCCGGCGCGCTCATAGCTCCTCGCTGCGCAGCGGCGGATAGGTGTCCCAGTTGAGGCAACCGGGGCACTGCCAGAAGTGCTGCTGCGCTTCGAAGCCGCAGGCCGCGCAGCGGTAGCGCTGCAGCGGCTTGGCGGCGCGGCCGATCGCCTGCTCGACGCCGGCCAGTTCGGCGCCGTCGAGCGGCGCGCCGATCGCTTCGCGTTGGCGCAGCAGTTCCTGCGCGGCCGACAGCGTCGGCAGCGTGCGCAGGTGATCGAGGGCGCGCGCGCGCTGCGCGGCGGCGTCGGCGTCGAGCAGCGCGGCGGCGTGCAGCAGATCCAGCGACGGCGCGCGCCGGTACAGAGCGAGCAGCTGCTGCAGCGCGCGTTCGCGCTCGCCGCAGGCCAGCGCGCTGCGCGCATAGTCGGCGGCGACGAGGTTGAACGCCTGCGGCTGCGCGGCGATCAGCAGTTCGCCCCACAGCTCTAGCACGTCGCGATGCCGGCCCTGGCGCGCCAGACGCTGGCCGGCCAGCACGATGGGGCGCGCCGCCTGCGGCGCGGCGGCGCGGGCGCGTGCGAGCGCCGCGTCGGCATCGGTGTCCTGGTGGCGCGCCTCGGCCTCCTGCGCCAGCTCGCACCAGTAGTGCGCGATGCGCGACGCGAACGATCCGGTGCCGGCGCGCTCGAGGCGCTGCGCCTCCTCGGCGGCCGCGCGCCAGTCGCGCGAGCGCTCGTAGATGCCGAGCAGCGCGAGCCGCGCCTCGGTGTCGTAGGCCGTGCCGTCGAGGGCGCGGAACGCGGCCTCGGCGCGGTCGAGCAGGCCGGCCTTGAGGAAGTCCTGCGCCAGCGCGTGCTGTGCGCGGTCGCGCTCGGCGCGCGGCAGGTCGGCGCGGACCAGCAGGTGCTGGTGCACGCGCACGGCGCGCTCGTATTCGCCGCGGCGGCGGAACAGGTTGCCGAGCGCGAAGTGCAGATCGGAGCTGTCGGGGTCTTGCTGGACGGCCTCGATGAAGGCATCGATGGCCTTGTCCTGCTGTTCGTTGAGCAGCAGGTTCAGGCCCTTGAAATACGCCTTCGGCGACTCGCGCTGTTCGCGTTGCCACTGCCGCTTGTCGAAGCGCGACGCCAGCCAGCCGAGCGCGAAGGCGACCGGCAGGCCGAGCAGCAGCCACTGCAGGTCAAAGTCCATCGCGCGGCGGATGCTCGAGCGCCGACTCGGCGATCACGGGGGCGGGCGCCGCCGGCGCAGCGTTGCCCGTGCCGCGTGCCGCGCGGCGGCGCCGCCACCGGCGCGGCACCATCGCCAGCACGCCGAACACGCAGCCGATGGCGAAGGCGGCCAGCACGACGAAGACGAGCGGCGCGCGCCACTGCCAGCCGAAGAACCAGTGCACCGTCACGTCGTGCCGGTTGTTCAGCGCGAACGCGAAGAGGGCAAAGAAGACCAGGGCACGCCAAGCCCAGTGAAGGATTTGCATCGGAACTCCCGGCGCGATTGTAGGGACTGGTGTCAGCCCCGAGTCCGGCGGGTACGTCGGCGGGCGGCGCGGGCGAACGCCTCAACGTTCGGCGTCGGCCGGCACCTGGGCGTCGACGCCCTCACGCAGCGCCTTGCCGGGCTTGAAGTGCGGCACGAACTTCTCGGGGATGCCGACCTGCTCGCCCGAGCGCGGATTGCGCCCGAGGCGCGGCGGGCGCCGGTTGATCGAGAAGCTGCCGAAGCCGCGGATCTCGATGCGGTGCCCGCGCGCGAGCGCGTCGGACATCGCATCGAGGATCGTCTTCACCGCGAACTCGGTGTCGCGGTGCGTGAGCTGGCCGAAGCGCTCGGCCAGCTGGGCCACGAGGTCGGACCGCGTCACGACGTGCGCTTCAGGAGTTGTCCTTCTGCGTGTCGAGCTTGGCGCGCAGCAGTGCGCCGAGGCTCGTCGTACCGGCGGTCTCGCGCTCGTTGCTCGCGCTCAGGCGCTGCATCGCCTCTTGCTGGTCGGCGCTGTCCTTGGCCTTGATCGACAACTGGATCGAGCGCGTCTTGCGGTCGACGTTGATGATCATCGCCGAGACCTCGTCGCCTTCCTTGAGCACGTTGCGCGCGTCCTCGACGCGGTCGCGGCTGATTTCGGAGGCGCGCAGATAGCCGGTCACGTCGTCGTTGAGCTGGATCTCGGCGCCGCGCACGTCGACCGACTTGACCTTGCCCGTGACCAGGTTGCCGCGGTCGTTGACGGAGGTGAAGCTGGTGAACGGATCGGAGTCGAGCTGCTTGATGCCCAGCGAGATGCGCTCGCGCTCGACGTCGATGGCCAGCACGATCGCCTCGACTTCCTGGCCCTTCTTGAAGTTGCGCACGGCCGCTTCACCCGTCTCGTTCCACGACAGGTCCGACAGGTGCACCAGGCCGTCGATGCCGGCGGCAAGACCCACGAAGACGCCGAAGTCGGTGATCGACTTGACCGGGCCCTTGACCTTGTCGCCGCGCTTGACGGTCTCGGAGAACTCTTCCCAGGGGTTGGCCTTGCACTGCTTCATGCCCAGGCTGATGCGGCGCTTGTCCTCGTCGATCTCGAGGACCATGACCTCGACCTCCTCGCCGAGCGTCACCGTCTTGCTGGGTGCGACGTTCTTGTTGGTCCAGTCCATCTCGGAGACGTGGACCAGGCCCTCGATGCCGGGCTCGATCTCGACGAAGGCGCCGTACTCGGCGATGTTGGTGACCTTGCCGAACAGGCGCGTGCCCTGCGGGTAGCGGCGCGAGACGCCGTGCCACGGGTCGTCGCCGAGTTGCTTGATGCCCAGCGAGACGCGGTTCTTCTCGGCGTCGAACTTGAGTACCTTGGCGTCGAGTTCCTGGCCGACCTGTACCACCTCGCTCGGGTGGCGCACGCGACGCCAGGCCATGTCGGTGATGTGCAGCAGGCCGTCGATGCCGCCGAGGTCGACGAAGGCGCCGTACTCGGTGATGTTCTTGACCACGCCGCTGACGATGGCGCCTTCGTGCAGCGTCTCCAGCAGCTTGGCGCGTTCCTCGCCCATCGAAGCCTCGACGACGGCGCGGCGCGACAACACGACGTTGTTGCGCTTGCGGTCGAGCTTGATGACCTTGAACTCCATCGTCTTGCCTTCGAACGGCGTCATGTCCTTGACAGGACGCGTATCGAGCAGCGAGCCGGGCAGGAAGGCGCGGATGCCGTTGACGAGGACGGTCAGGCCGCCCTTGACCTTGCCGTTGACGGTGCCGGTGACGAAGTCGCCCGACTCGAGCGCCGTCTCGAGCGCCATCCACGACGCGAGGCGCTTGGCCTTGTCGCGTGACAGGATGGTGTCGCCGTAGCCGTTCTCGATGGCGTCGATCGCCACGGCGACGAAGTCGCCGATCTGGACTTCGAGCTCGCCCTTGTCGTTCTTGAACTCGTCGATCGGGACATAGGCCTCCGACTTGAGGCCGGCATTCACCACCACGAAGTTGTAGTCGACGCGGACCACCTCGGCGGTGATCACTTCGCCGGCGCGCATGTCGGAGCGCTTGAGCGATTCTTCGAACAGGGCGGCGAACGAGTCCGGCCCTTGGGTCGTGGCGGTCTGGATTTGGGGCATTGCGGGTTTCCTGGAAGCCGGCTCGATGCGGGAGATCAGCGGCGGCGGTGCTGCAGCGGGCGCTGCGGTTCGGGTTGAAAAACCACTGCCTCGATGTGCCTTGCGGCACTGCGGGGAGGCGGCGGACCGGGGTGCCGTGCGGGGGCGCCGCCGAAGCGGCTCAGGCGAACGGCCTGCGTTGCTGCCACCAGCCGAGCACGACATCGACCGAGGCTTCGATCGAGAGCGCCGAGTTGTCGAGCAGCACCGCATCCGCGGCCGGCTTCAGGGGCGATGTGCTGCGCGATTTGTCGCGTGCGTCCCGCGCCTCCAAGGCTGACCGAAGGTCGTCGATTCTAGTCGAAATCCCCTGCTGCATCAATTGCTTATGGCGCCGCCCGGCACGCTGCTCGGCGCTCGCGACGAGGAACACCTTGAGCGCTGCATCGGGGAAGACGACGCTGCCCATGTCGCGGCCGTCGGCGACCAGGCCGGGCGCGCGGCGGAACGACAACTGCAGCGCATGCAGCGCGGTGCGCACTTCGGGCCAGGCCGAGACGCGCGACGCCAGCGCACCGACGTCCTCGTCGCGCAGCGCGTCGGTCACGTCCTCGGCGGCGAGCAGCGTGCGCCCGGCGTGGAAGCGCAGGTCGAGGCCGGCCGCCAGCCCGGCCAGCGCCGCCGGGTCGTCGGCTGCCACGCCGGTGCGCAGCGCGCGCAGCGCCGTCGCGCGGTACAGCGCGCCGGAGTCGAGGTGGTGGTAGCCGAGCACTGTCGCCAGCGCGCCGGCCAACGTGCCCTTGCCGGACGCCGTGGGGCCGTCGACGGCGATCACCGGCACGTCGGCCGGCTGGACGCGCACCAGCGACAGCAGCGTCTCGAAGTAGTCGGGGTAGGTCTTGCCGACGCAGCGCGGGTCGCGGATGCGCAGCGGCACGCCGGGCGCCGCGCCGGCCAGCGGGTTGAACGCGGCGAGCGACAGGCACATCGCCATGCGATGGTCGTCGTAGGTGTCGATCGCGGCGGCGCGCCACGCGGCGGGCGGCCGGATCTCGATCGCGTCGGCGTGCTCGGTCACGGCGGCGCCGAGCTTGCGCAGCTCGGTCGCCATCGCGGCGATGCGGTCGGTTTCCTTGACGCGCCAGCTCGCGATGTTCGTCAGCCGCGTCGGGCCGTCGGCGTAGAGCGCCATCACGGCCAGCGTCATCGCGGCGTCGGGTATCGCGTTGCAATCGAGGTCGAGCGCGCGCAATGGCCAGGCGCCGCGGCGCACTGTCAGGCCGCTCGCGTCGGCGTCGACCTGCGCGCCCATCGCGCGCGCCGCGTCGACGAAGCGGATGTCGCCCTGGATCGAGTCGCGGCCGACGCCCTCGATGCGGATCGGCTCGCCCGTTGCCGCGATCGCGCCGAGCGCGACGAAGTAGGACGCCGAAGACGCATCGCCCTCGACGTGCACCTCGCCCGGCGAGCGGTAGGCGGCGCCGGCGGGCACGGTAAAGCGCCGCCAGCCGTCGCGCTCGATGGCGACGCCGAAGCGCGCGAGCAGGTTCAGCGTGATCTCGACATAGGGCCTTGAGATCAGTTCGCCGACGACCTCGACCTCGATCGCGCGCTCGGCGGCGACCAGCGGCAGCGCGAGCAGCAGCGCGGTGAGAAACTGGCTCGACACGTCGCCGCGCACGCGGATCGGCGCCGCCGCAGCTGCCAGCCCGCCGCCGCTGCCGTGCACGCGCAGCGGCGGGTAGCCGTCGGCGCCGAGGTAGTCGACGCCGCAGCCGAGTGCGCGCAGCGCGTCGACCAGGTCGCCGATCGGCCGCTCGTGCATGCGCGCGACGCCGGTGAGATCGAAGCGACCGCCGTCGCGCGCGGCGAGCAGCGCCAGCGCGGCGGCCAGCGGACGCATCGCCGTACCGGCATTGCCGAGATGGAGTTGCGCCTCGCGCACCGCGAGCCGGCCGCCGAGGCCGCCGACGTGCACCGTGGCGCCGTCGCGGCGCAACGTGCAGCCCAGGAGCGCCAGCGCATCGAGCATGACGCGGGTGTCGTCGGAATCGAGCACGTCGTGCACCGCCGTCGTGCCCGCGGCCAGCCCGGCGAGCAGCAGCACACGGTTCGAGATGCTCTTGGAGCCCGGCAGGCGCACGCTGCCGGCGGCGCCGCGCAGAGGCGGCAGATCGAGGAACGGGATCGAATACATCGCGCGGCGGCCTGACCGGCCCGGTTAGCAGGGCCTGTTCACACTACGCATCGGGTCTGCGCAGTGTGAACAGGCCCTAGCGGAAGGAGTTCGGCTTGCTCGCGTGCATCTGCCAGCCGGAACGGCCCTTCGACGCCTCGCGGATCAGGTCTTCGAGGGCATCGGCGTTGCCCGAGAGGATGACGTGCTCCAGCGCGTCGAGCGCATGGCGAAAGCGCATCGACTGCTTGAGCACTTCCTCGCGGTTGGCCATCAGGACGTCGCGCCAGACGCTCGGGTCGCTCGCGGCAATGCGTGTGAAGTCGCGAAAGCCGGGGCCGGCCAGCGTCAGGAAGTCGCGACCTGCCGGCTGCTTGGACACGGCACTGAAGTAGGCGAAGGCGAGCAAGTGCGGGAGGTGGCTGACGGCGGCGAAGGCGGCGTCGTGGTTCTCGGCCGTCATCTTGAGCACCTGAGCGCCTATCGCGGCCCAGGTGTCGGTCGCCTGCTGCACCAGCGCCGGGTCGGTCTGCGGCAGCGGCGTCAGGATCACCTGGTGGCCGACATACAGGGCGGCGTCGGCGTGCGCGATGCCGGCGACTTCCTTGCCGGTGACCGGATGCGCGGGGACGAAGCAGCCGATGCGCTCCTTGAGCACGCGGCGCGCCGCGTCGACGACGTCGCGTTTGGTGCTGCCGACGTCCATCACCAGCATGCCGGGCTCGAGCAGGTGGCGGATCGCCTTGAACGTGGTCTCGGTGGCGGCTACCGGCACGGCGAGCAGCACGAGGTCGGAGCCCGAGACGGCTAGCAGCGCCGACTCGGCGCCGACGTCGATGACGCCCATGCGCTTGGCCAGCTCCGTCGTCGAAGGTGACTTGCTGTAGCCGACGACGCGCTTGACCATTCCGGCGCGTTTGGCGGCGAGCGCAAATGAGCCGCCCATCAGGCCGCATCCGATCAGTCCGAGCTGGTTGTACATCGTCGTTGTCGCGGCTCAGTGAACGTCGACGGGGTACGTGCCGAGCAGCTTGAAGAAGGCGCACACGCCGCGCAGCTCGGCGAGCGCGGCGGCGACGGCCGGCTCCTGAGGGTGACCCTGCACGTCGATGTAGAAGTAGTACTCCCACTGCCCCGAGCGCGCGGGCCGCGATTCGAAGCGTGTCATCGAGACGCCGTGGCGCTTGAGCGGCACCAGCATGTCGTGCACGGCGCCCGGGCGATTCGTGACCGAGACGACGAGGCTGGTGCAGTCGTGGCCCGAGGCTTGCGGCTGCGGGTGCCGCTCGGGGTGCGTGACGATTGCGAAGCGCGTGCGGTTGTGCGGGTCGTCCTGGATTGCAGGCGCGACGACGTGCAGCCCGAACTCGCTGGCCGCGCGCTCGCTGGCGATGCCGGCCAGCGCCGGGTCGAGGCCGGCCAGGCGCGCGCCTTCGGCATTGCTCGACACCGGCCGCCGCTCGACCTGCGGCAGGTGGTTCGAGAGCCAGCCATGGCACTGCGCCAGCGCCTGCGGGTGCGCGCAGACGGCCTCGATACCGTCGAGCGCGTCCGACTTGCGCAGCAGGTTGTGGCGCACGTACAGGCTGGTCTCGCCAATGATGAACAGCGGCGTCGTCAGGAACAGGTCGAGCGAGCGCGCGACGACGCCTTCGGTCGAGTTCTCGACCGGCACGACGCCGAAGTCGGCCGCGCCGGCAGTGGTGGCGCGGAACACTTCGTCGATGCTGGTGCACGGCACGCGCACGATCGACGAGCCGAAGTAGCCGAGCGCGGCGAGCTCGCTGAAGGTGCCGGCCGGGCCGAGGTAGGCGATTCGCGTCGGCGTCTCGAGCGAGCGGCAGGCCGACATGATCTCGCGCCAGATCGGCGCCACGCTGTCGGTGCGCAGCGGCCCGGCGTTCGCCGCCTTCAGGCCGTCGATCACCTGCGCCTCGCGCTCGGGGCGAAAGACGACGGAGCCCTCGCGCTTCTTGAGTTCTCCGACCTGCAGCGCCAGTTCGGCGCGCCGGTTCAGCAGGCCGAGCAACTCGCGATCGACGGCATCGATGCGCCGGCGCAGCGCAAGCAGGTCAGCGTCGGGCGGGGCGGGGGTGTCGGCCATGGGTGCGCCGGATTCTCGCATCCGGCGCGCTAGGGTCGACGACACCCCGCTCGCCGGGTGCGGCGAGCGACCCTCCGAGAGGGTGCGGGCCTTGCTTGGGGCGGCCCGGCGCGGCGACCCGTGCGGCGCAGGCGCTCGGGCATCAGACGTCCTCCGGCTCCGCGCCGCCGCCCGAAACATCGGTCGCGGCGTCGCTGCCGCCCGCGTCGCCGTTGGCGTCGTTCTCGACGATGCGCTGCAGACCCGAGAGCTGGGTGCCGTCGTCGAGCGCGATCAGCGTCACGCCCTGCGTGGCGCGGCCGAGCTCGCGGATTTCGGCGACGCGTGTGCGTACCAGCACGCCGCGGTCGGTGATCAGCATGATCTCGTCTTCGGCGCGCACCAGCGTCGCAGCGACGACCTTGCCGTTGCGCTCGCTTTGCTGGATCGCGATCATGCCTTTCGTGCCGCGGCCGTGGCGCGTGTACTCGCCGATCGGCGTGCGCTTGCCGTAGCCGTTCTGCGTCGCGGTCAGCACACTCTGCGTCTCGTCCTCGGCGACGAGCATCGCGATCACGCTCTGGCCGTCGTCGAGCATCATGCCGCGCACGCCGCGCGCCTGGCGGCCCATCGCGCGCACGTCGTTCTCGTCGAAGCGCACGGCCTTGCCGCCGTCGGAGAACAGCATCACGTCGTGGTGGCCGTCGGTCAGCGCCGCGCCGACGAGGAAGTCGCCCGGGTCGAGGTCGACAGCGATGATGCCGGCCTTGCGCGGGTTGCTGAACTCGTCGAGCGCCGTCTTCTTGACGGTGCCCTGCGCCGTCGCCATGAAGATGCAGTGATCGGCCGGGAAGGTGCGGAACTCGCCGGTCAGCGGCAGCACGACGTTGATCTTCTCGTCGCGCTGCAGCGGAAACATGTTGACGATCGGCCGGCCGCGCGAGTTCCGCGTACCCTGCGGCACTTCCCAAACCTTGAGCCAGTAGACGCGGCCGCGGTTGGAGAAGCACAGGATGTAGTCGTGCGTGTTGGCGATGAAGAGCTGGTCGACCCAGTCGTCTTCCTTCGTCACCGTGGCCTGCTTGCCGCGTCCGCCGCGGCGCTGCGCGCGGTACTCGCCGAGCGGCTGGCTCTTGATGTAGCCGCCGTGGCTGAGCGTGACGACCATGTCGGCCGGCGCGATCAGATCCTCGGTGTCGAGCTCCTGCGCGTTGTGCTCGATGCGGCTGCGCCGCGCGCCGAGCCTGGTCTGGCCGAACTCCTGCTTCACTGCCGCCAGCTCGTCGCCGATGATCGTCGTGACGCGCTCGGGGCGCGCCAGGATGTCGAGCAGGTCGGCGACCTCGGCCATCACGTCCTTGTATTCGCCGATGATCTTGTCCTGTTCGAGGCCCGTCAGGCGCTGCAGCCGCATCTGCAGGATCTCGCCGGCCTGGTCGTCGGACAGCCGGTACAGGCCGCCCTCCTGCAGGCCGTAGGCCGCCGGCAGGCCCTCGGGGCGGAACGCAGCCCGGCCGCCCGGCGTGTCGTGCTCGGCGCGCGCGAGCATCTCGCGCACCAGCGACGAATCCCAGCTCTTGCTCATCAGCGCGGCCTTGGCGACCGGCGGCGTCGGCGAACTCTTGATCGTCTCGATGAACTCGTCGATGTTGGCCAGCGCGACGGCCAGGCCCTCGAGCACGTGGCCGCGTTCGCGCGCCTTGCGCAGCTCGAACACGGTGCGCCGCGTGACGACTTCGCGCCGGTGTTCGATGAAGACCTCGACCAGGTCCTTCAGGTTGCACAGTCGCGGCTGGCCGTCGATCAGCGCCACCATGTTGATGCCGAACGTGTCCTGCAGCTGCGTCTGCTTGTACAGGTTGTTCAGCACGACCTCGGGCAGCTCGCCGCGGCGCAGCTCGATGACGACTCGCATGCCCGACTTGTCGGACTCGTCCTGGATGTGGCTGATGCCCTCGATCTTTTTCTCGTTGACGAGTTCGGCAATCCGCTCCAGCAGGTTCTTCTTGTTTACCTGGTAGGGGATCTCGTCGACGATGATCGCCTGGCGCTGGCCGCGGTCGATGTCCTCGAAGTGGCAGCGCGCGCGCATCACGACCTTGCCGCGGCCGGTACGATAGCCCTCGCGCACGCCCGCGAGGCCGTAGATGATGCCGGCGGTCGGGAAGTCGGGCGCCGGCACGATCTCCATCAGCTCGTCGAGCGTTGCCGACGGGTTCTTCAGCAGGTGCAGGCAGGCGTCGACGACTTCGTTGAGGTTGTGCGGCGGGATGTTGGTCGCCATGCCGACCGCGATGCCGGCCGAGCCATTGACGAGCAGGTTGGGCAGCCGCGTCGGCAGGACCAGCGGCTCCTTCTCGGAGCCGTCGTAGTTCGGCCCGAAGTCGACCGTCTCCTTGTCGATGTCGGCGAGCATCTCGTGCGCGATCTTCGCGAGACGGATCTCCGTGTAGCGCATCGCTGCCGCGTTGTCGCCGTCGACCGAACCGAAGTTGCCCTGGCCGTCCACCAGCATGTGGCGCAGCGAGAACGGCTGCGCCATGCGCACGATCGTGTCGTAGATCGCGGAGTCGCCGTGCGGGTGGTACTTGCCCATCACGTCGCCGACGATGCGCGCCGACTTCTTGTACGGCCTGTTCCAGTCGTTGTTCTGCTCGTGCATCGCGAACAGCGAGCGCCGATGCACGGGCTTGAGTCCGTCTCGCGCGTCGGGCAGGGCACGCCCCACGATCACGCTCATCGCGTAGTCGAGGTACGAGCGCCGCATCTCCTCTTCGAGGCTGATCGGCAGGGTTTCCTTGGCGAACTGGGTCATGCGGCGGGGGCGCGGGGGCGGCGGGAGGAGGCGTCGCGACGGCGTCGAACGCGAGCGGGGATTCTAATTGCTGGTGTCTGTGGCAATCGAACAACAGGCGCCCATCGCTGGCGCGTGAGGGGTGCCAATTAAGTGAGCGCTGGGGTCGCTATGGCACAATCTTTCGGGTCGGTTGTGAACCCTGCCTCATCCGGGGTTCGCTGGGTATTACCCGATTTTCGGATCCGGTTTGGACGTAACGCAGGTCGCACTGCGACTTTCCTCGAGAGGAGAATCATGAAGAAATTGAACAAGGTCGCGTCGCTCTTCGCGGTCGCCGCTCTCTGCGCATCGGCCTCCGGCGCCTTTGCCCAGACGGCTCAGCGTGCGGTCGACAACTGGCGCGCGAACGACGGCACCGTCTGGAAGAACGGGACCAACGAGTATTGCTGGCGCGATGCCGGCTGGACGCCCGCTACCGGCGTACAAGGCTGCGACGGCGTTCCGCCACCCCCGCCGCCGCCCGCTCCGGTCGTCGCACCGCCGCCCCCGCCGCCGGCCGCTCCGGCTCCCGCGCCGCGTCCCGCTCCCGCCCCGGTTCCGGCCGCGCCGACGAGCGAGAAGGTGACTTTCGCCGCTGATGCCTTCTTCGATTTCGACAAGGCTGTGCTCAAGCCCGAAGGCCGCGCCAAGCTCGACGACGTGGTCGACAAGATCAAGGGCGTGAACCTCGAGGTCATCATCGCCGTCGGCCATACCGACGCTGTCGGCAGCGACGCCTACAACCAGCGTCTGTCGGTGCGCCGCTCCGAAGCCGTCAAGGCCTACCTGACGAGCAAGGGCGTCGAGAAGAACCGCGTCTACACCGAAGGCAAGGGCGAGAAGCAGCCCGTCGCCGACAACAAGACGTCGGAAGGTCGCGCGAAGAACCGTCGCGTCGAGATCGAAGTCGTCGGCACGCGCACGCGTCGCTGATCGGACTTCCGATCACCTCGAAACCCCGCTGCGGCGGGGTTTTCTTTTTTCTCGGCGCTACGATGTCGTCATGACGAACGCAAACGCCGACCCGCAGGAACTCGCCAAGTTCAGCGAACTGGCTCACCGCTGGTGGGATCCGGAGAGCGAGTTCAAGCCGCTGCACCAGATCAACCCGCTGCGCTTGGACTGGATCGCCGGCCGCGCCGCGCTAGCCGGAGCGCGCGTGCTCGACGTCGGCTGCGGCGGCGGCATTCTCTCCGACGCGATGGCGCGGCGCGGTGCCGACGTGCTGGGCATCGACCTTGCCGACAAGCCGCTGAAGGTGGCGCAACTGCATGCGCTGGAGGCGCAGACGCCGTCGCTCGCCTACCGGCTGGTTGCAGTCGAGACGCTGGCCGACGAGCAGCCGGCGCGCTACGACATAGTCACCTGCATGGAGATGCTTGAGCACGTGCCCGATCCGCAGTCCGTCGTGACGGCGTGCGCTCGCCTGCTGCGGCCGGGCGGGGCGCTGTTCCTCTCGACGCTGAGCCGCAACCTGAAGGCGTTTCTCTACGCCATCGTCGGCGCCGAGTACGTGCTCGGCCTGCTGCCCAAGGGCACGCACGAGTACGCGCGCTTCCTGCGGCCGAGCGAGCTGGCGCAGGGCTGTCGTGGCGCCGGGCTCGACGTCGCGGAGTCGTGCGGCCTCGAATACAACCCGATCACGCGGCGCTATGCGCTCACCGGCGACACCAGCGTCAACTACATGCTGTATTGCAGGAAGCCGGCATGACGGTGCCGCTGCGCGCCGTGATGTTCGACCTCGACGGCACGCTGATCGACAGCGCCCCCGACCTCGCCGGCACGGCCAACGACATGCGCGTCGCGCGCGGCGACGCACCGCTGGCCTACGCCGAGTTGCGCCCGATGGTGGGCACCGGCGCGCGCGGCATGATCGGGCGCGCCTTCGGCGTGACACCCGATGACGCCGCGTTCGAGCCGCTGCGCGATGAATTCCTCGCCCGTTACGCGACGCGCCTCTTGCGCGAGACCCGCGTCTTCGCGGCGATAGAGCCGGTCCTGCAGGCCGTCGAGGCGAGCGGACTGCCGTGGGGCATTGTCACCAACAAGGCCGAGCGGTTCACGACGCCCGTCCTGGCAGGGCTCGGCCTGCAGCGGCGCGCCGCCGTCGTCGTCTCCGGCGATACGACGCCGCATGCCAAACCCCACCCCGAGCCGCTGCTCGAAGCGGTGCGCCGCGTCGGCGTCGACCCGGCAGCGTGCATCTATGTCGGTGACGACTTGCGCGACGTGCAGGCCGGTCGCGCCGCCGGCATGCGCACCGCCGTTGCTTGCTGGGGTTACCTCGGCGACGCAGCGCCGGTGCACGCCTGGGGCGCCGACCACGTGCTCCGGATACCCGACGAGATCTTGAAACTGCTGCAACTGGCCTAAGATGGAGGTCTGGGGCCGACTTGGTTTCGACGTGGGTTCGGAGTGAGGTCAGGGCATGCCGAGCACCAGTACGCTCGTAAATCCACTGGAAACAAAGTAACTGCGAACGACGAACGTTTCGCCCTCGCCGCTTAAAACCGGCGAGCCTCGCAACAGCTCTCCGATGGGCTGGGCCTGAAGTCGCAAGACCCAGGGCTGCGAGGTCATTTACATCGGATCGCTGCGCGCCGGGTCACTCGGCATGCGGCTAAATCAAGTGACTCGGGGTGGGGGTAGCGTGCTGCTGCGCGACCTTCGTCCCTAAATCCAAACCAGACAGCTACGCATGTAGAACTGCCTGACGAAGGCTTGCGGACGCGGGTTCGATTCCCGCCGGCTCCACCATCTTCCTTGCGCATGCCGCGCGCCTGCGCTGCAACGCTCGAGCGCAGCGGCGTGTCCCCACGCCGCTGCCTGATCCTCACACCGCAGCGAGCGCCTGGTCCAGGTCGGCCAGCAGGTCGTCGATGTGCTCGATGCCGATCGACAGGCGCACCGTGTCCACCGTGACGCCCGCCTTGGCCAGTTCATCGGGCGAGAGCTGGCGGTGGGTGGTGGAGGCCGGGTGGCAGGCCAGCGACTTGGCATCGCCGATGTTGACCAGCCGTGTCACGAGTTTCAGTGCGTCCTGGAAGCGCGCACCGCCTTCGAGACCGCCCGGCACGCCGAAGGTCAGGATGCCGGAGGCGCGGCCGCCCATGTAGCGCTGCACCAGGGCATGGTCGGCATGCGCGGCCAGGCCGGCGTAGTTGACCCACTTCACCTTCGGGTGCTTGGCAAGGAACTGCGCCACCGCCAGCGTGTTGTCGCAGATGCGATCCATGCGCAGCGCCACCGTCTCGATGCCCTGCAGGATGAGGAAGGAATTGAACGGGCTCAGCGCCGCGCCCATGTTGCGCAACGGGACGACACGGGCGCGGCCGATGTAGGCCGCCGCGCCGAGCGCCTCGGTGTAGACGACGCCGTGGTAGCTCACGTCGGGTTCGTTGAGGCGCTTGAAGCGCGCCTTGTGTTGCGCCCACGGGAACTTGCCGGAATCGACGATCGCACCGCCGATGGAGTTGCCATGGCCGCCGAGGTACTTGGTGAGTGCGTGCACCACGATGTCGGCGCCGTGCTCGAAGGGCCGGCAGAGGTACGGCGTGGGCACGGTGTTGTCGACGATCAGCGGCACGCCGTGGCGGTGCGCGATGTCGGCCAGCGCCTCGAAGTCGGTGACGTTGCCCAGCGGGTTGCCGATCGACTCGCAGAAGATCGCCTTGGTGCGCTCGTCGATCAGCGGCTCGAAACTCTCGGGCTTCGTCGCATCGGCGAAGCGCGCCTGCAGGCCGAGCTGCGGGAAGGTGTGAGCGAACAGGTTGTAGGTGCCGCCGTACAGCGTAGCCGACGAGACGATGTTGTCGCCCGCCTCCGCGATGGTCTGGATCGAATAGCTGATCGCCGCCATGCCGGAGGCCACCGCGAGCGCGCCCACGCCGCCTTCGAGCGCGGCCATGCGCTGCTCCAGCACGGCCGTTGTCGGGTTCATGATCCGCGTGTAGATGTTGCCCGCCACCTTCAGGTCGAACAGGTCGGCGCCGTGCTGGGTGTCGTCGAAGGCGTAGGACGTCGTCTGGTAGATGGGCACCGCGACGGCCTTGGTGACGGGGTCCGGGCTGTAGCCGCCGTGCACCGCCAGGGTCTCGAACTTCATCGTGGGTTCTCCTCGTTGTGAAGCCGCGAGTTTAGGCATGGCGCTGCGAGGGGCGTGCGAAACGTCACGCTTTCGCAGATCCTGGCCCTGCGGCGTGCAACAGATCATCAGCAAAGGCGTGAGATGCTCGACGAAGGTCGCGGGCCGGCAGTCATCTCAAGGGCTGTCGGCACTGCGACGGTGACGCGGCCGACGTGGCGCCGGGCGCCAAGCGCATGCGAACGCCGGAAGTAGGACCCGAATCAACTTGCCCCAGCCGTGATGCGTCCTGAGTCGTTCTTCGGTGCGCCCGATCGTGTCGGCGCGGATCGTGCCCTTCAGGACGAAGTGGCGGCGGACCAGCTCCGCATGGTGCTGGCGCATACAGCCTTCGGGTCAATGATCGCGACCGCCTTTGCGGTCCTGTTGGCGACACACCTCTACGGTCGGGTAGCGCCCGAGTGGGTGATCGGGTGGATCGCCGCGAAGCTGCTCGTGGTGCTGCCGCGCATGGCCGCGGCGCATGTCTACAAGCGACGCGAAACCGTCGACACGCGTTCGTGGCAGCGCTGGAACGAATGGCTGCTCGCAGCCGACGGCGCGATCTGGGGGTTGGCGGGCGCTGCCTTGATGGGGCGGTCAACCGACATCGTCGCCGAAGTCACGGCCAGCCTGTTCGGCATCGCAGCGGTCGCGACCTTCGGTCTGCAGGTCCGGATGTCGGCGACCCTTGCGTACGTCGGACCGATGCTGGCTCCGACAGCGTTTGCCCTGTACCTCCGCGGCGACGATGTCGGCCTGTTCGCCGGCAGCGGCCTCTTGCTGTTCCTCGCACTCGTGTTGACGACGGCCCGCCGCTCCGAGCGTCGTCTTGCCGAAGTCTTCAAGTTGCGCCTCGAGATGAGCCGCGTCGCTGCCGAGCGAACCGCCGCGTTGGAGCTCGCGCAGCAACAGGCGGCAGCCAAGACGCGGTTCTTCTCCGCGATGAGTCACGAACTGCGCACGCCGCTGCATGGAATTCTTGGCCTGACCCGCGTTTCGCGCGCCCTCCGCCCCGACGCAGAACTGCAGCACCGTCTGGCGCTCATCGAGCATTCCGGACAGCATCTGCTTCAGTTGATCAATGATCTGCTCGACCTGTCGCGCATCGAGGCCGGTCGCATCGAGCTCGAGGGGGTCGATTTCGATCTTGCCGCCGAGATCGGCGAGATCGTCGATATCTATACGGTGCGCGCCGAGGAGAAGCAGCTCGAGTTCAGCGCGCGTGTGCGCCTCGCCGAAGAACATTGGGTCCGCGGTGATGCGCGAAGGCTTCGGCAGATCCTCCACAATCTGTTGGGGAACGCGCTCAAGTTCACCGAGCGCGGCGGCGTTTCCCTGCGCGTGTCGAAACTCGATGGCAACGAGATCGAGTTCGAGATCGCCGACACCGGCCCTGGCATCGCCCCTGAGGCCATTCCCCGCATCTTCGATGCGTTCTGGCAGGCGGGGGACGCACGAGCCAAGCAGGCAGGGGCTGGCCTCGGACTCAATATCTCGATGGAGCTTGCGCGCGCGATGAAGGGCACGCTCACCTGCGAAAGCAGGCTGGATCGAGGATCGACTTTCAAGCTGCGCATTCCCTTGCCCGCAGCGCAAGCACCTCACGGGCTGACCCGGGAGGTCAGCGGCTGGATGATCGGCGACATCGGCCGGCCCGTCGGGAAGGTTCTGCTCGCCGAAGACAACGAGGTCAACGCGCTCGTCGCGCAGGCGATGCTCGTGCGCAACGGCTGGGAAGTGGTTCACGTCGACGACGGCGAACAGGCGGTTGCCGAGGCGACGGCGACCGGCCAGCGCCCCGACTTGATCCTGATGGACTGCCTGATGCCGGGAATGGATGGCTTCGAGGCAACGCGGCGGATTCGCGACCACGAGCGCCGCCGGGGACTGACGCCGCTGCCGATTCTCGCGCTGACGGCCAACAACGGTGCGGCCGATCGGAGGCGATGCAAGGAGGCCGGAATGACCGGCTTTCTCGCCAAGCCGTTCAACGAGACCGAGTTGTTGTCCGCCCTGAATGCCGTCCCGGGACCGGCGTTCGCCTGAGGCTCGGTCGCGGTTCTAGGCGCGATACGCGAGCGGTTCGGCTTCGGTCATCGCGCGCGGCGCGATGTGAAGGTCTGGATGGAACGTGCGCGCCATAAAGTTGTAGAACGGGTGCCGTAGAGCGTGCCAGTTGCGTTCGGCGCACATCACGTCAAACGCCAGAATCCAGTGCTCCATGTTCCCCGCGTGCGGAAACGCGACCTTCTTTCCGTCGCCGATGTCGGTGAAGCCGAGCCGCCGGTACTGGCGGACGAGCCCCTCGCTGCGGGCACCGATCACGAGCCACTGAACCTGGTGGGCCAGCGCATACAGATAGCTGACCTTCACCAGCGAAAGGCGAACGGTCGGATCTTCGTTGTCCGGCACGATCGCCAACCGGGTGACTTCGGCCATCAGCCCCTCGCGAATCGAATCCGGCACGGCCGCCGCTCGCTCGACCTGAGTCGCGCGACGCGCGTTGGTCGTGAGGCGAACCGTGCCGATCGGTTCGGCGTCGACCTTGCGGATGGCCACGAATACCGCGGTGTCGATGTCCCGGTCGAGCGCGTCGGGTTCCGACCAAATGCTCGAGACGGTCGCCAAGTGATGGCCATAGGAGGCTTCCCGGACGCGACACGCGGCGCGCAACTGCGCGTCCGAATGGCACAACTCGACGACGTACGGAAGCGCTTCACGCGGCATGGGGGCCTCCAGGACTTGTTATGCTTGCCCCGCCATGGGGGTTGATCGAAGTTTCAAGGTCGCACACAAGGAAATTTCGCACAAGCCCCGTCGGTTAATCGTGTTGCGTGCTGGCCGCATTGTGTGTTGCACGCCCTGCCCGAGAACCGTCGAACGGCGTCGTCTTTGCCGGCAGCGACCGCATCGGCCGCGGCCTCTGGATGTCGGCAGGGCTCGGCGCGGCCTTTGGACGGTGCTCGGCCGACGCTGAGTCACGCGGTGGGTGGCTGCAGTTCGTTACCATGGCGCCCGCACAACGCAGTGCGGGGAGATCTCAGCAATGGCAATGGACGTCGTCGACTTCCACATCGTCGGCAGCGAGATGCAGTTCGTCGAGGTCGAACTCGACCCGGGCGAGGCGGCGGTCGGCGAGGCCGGCAGCATGATGTACATGGACGCGGGCATCGGCATGGACACCGTGTTCGGCGACGGCTCGGCGGCGCAGGGCGGCTTGCTCGGCAAGCTGCTCGGCGCGGGCAAGCGCCTGATCACGGGCGAATCGCTGTTCACGACGGTCTACACCAACCAGGCGCAGGCCAAGCAGCGCGTCGCGTTCGCCGCGCCGTACCCGGGCAAGATCCTGCCGATGGACCTGCGCACCCTTGGTGGGACACTGATCTGCCAGAAGGACGCCTTCCTCTGCGCGGCGCGCGGCGTGTCGCTGGGCATCGCACTGCAGCAGAAGCTCTCGGTCGGTTTTTTCGGCGGCGAGGGATTCATCATGCAGCGCCTCGACGGCGACGGTCTGGCCTTCGTGCATGCCGGCGGCACCGTCGTCAAGCGCGAGCTGCAGGCCGGCCAGACGCTGCTGATCGACACCGGCTGCGTCGTCGCCTACACGCAAAGCGTGCAGTTGGAGATCCAGTACGTCGGCAAGATCAAGACGGCGCTGTTCGGCGGCGAAGGCCTGTTCTTCGCCAAGGTCACCGGGCCCGGCACGGTGTGGCTGCAGAGCCTGCCATTCTCGCGTCTGGCGTCGCGCGTGTTCGCGGCAGCGCCGCAGCGCGGCGGCTCGCGCGAAGAGGGATCGCTGCTCGGCGGCTTCGGCGCCGGCGGTCTGCTGGGCGGCGTGCTCGGCGGGGATGACGAGTAGCCGCGCGGGCGCCGGCTTGGGCGGCCGGGCGCCACTGACATGACAATGCACGACAAGGATGCCCCCGTGGCGGGGCGACGGGCAGGGGCCTGCCGCGACAACGAGGAGACTGCATGCGCGACCTGATCGACGCCTTCTGGCGTGCCGCGATGTACTGCCTGTACCCGCGCGTCATCGTGCTGTCGCTGCTGCCGCTGCTGCTCGCCGCGGGTCTCGCGGTCGGGCTGAGCCTGCTGTACTGGGACCCGGCGGTCGCCGGGGTGCGCGCCGCACTCGACGGCTGGGGCTTCGTCGCGGCCGTGTTCGGCTGGTTCGCATCGATCGGCGTCGAGGGCGTTCGCGACGCGCTGGCGCCGGTGCTCGTCGTCGCCGTCGCGGTGCCGGCGATCGTCATCGTCTCGCTGCTGCTTGTTGCCGTGCTGATGACGCCGGCACTCGTCACGCTGGTCGCGAAGCGGCGCTTTCCGGCCCTCGAGCGCAAGCGCGGTGCGTCCATGTTGTACAGCATTGCCTGGTCGCTCGGCTGCACGATCCTCGCCGTCGTGCTGCTGGTGGCGAGCCTGCCGCTGTGGCTGGTGCCGCCCTTCGTGCTGGTGCTGCCGCCGCTGATCTGGGGCTGGCTCACCTATCGCGTGATGGCCTTCGACTCGCTCGCCGAGCACGCCAGCGCCGAAGAGCGGCGCGCGCTGCTGCGCGAGCACCGCATGCCGCTGCTGGGCATGGGTATTGTCGCGGGCTATATGGGCGCCGCGCCGTCGCTGCTGTGGGCGGCCGGCGCGATCCTGCTCGTGCTGGCACCCGTCGTCATCGTCGTGGCGGTCTGGCTCTACACCGTCGTGTTCGTGTTCTCGGCGCTCTGGTTCTCCCACTACACGCTGGCCGCGCTCGAGCGGCAGCGCCGCGAGCGCGAGAGCGAGAGCGCGCCGCCCGCCGGGCCGGTGCTGGTCGAACCAGAGCCGCCGCTGCTGCCGCCGGGGTTCGCATGAGTCGGGTGGGGGGCTTTGGCGCCATCGTCATCGGCGACGAGATCCTCTCGGGCAAGCGCGCCGACAAGCACCTGCCCAAGCTGATCGAGATGCTTGCTGCGCGCGGCGAGCGGCTCGCCTGGGCGCGCTGTGTAGGCGACGACCCCGAGCGAATCACGGCCGATCTGCGCGATGCCTTCGCCGGCGCCGACGCCGTGTTCTCGTTCGGCGGCATCGGTGCGACGCCCGACGACCATACGCGCCAATGCGCGGCGCGTGCGCTCGGCGTGCCGCTGGCGCTGCATCCGCGCGCGCGCGAACTCATCGTCGAGCGCATGCGCGACATCGCCGCCGAGCAGGGCGTCGCGTGGGAGCCGGACCGGCCCGACAACGTGCACCGGCTGAACATGGGCGTGTTCCCCGAGGGCGCCGAACTGATTCCGAACCCGTACAACAAGATCCCCGGCTTCTCGGCGCGCAACGTCCATTTCGTCCCCGGCTTTCCCGTCATGGCCTGGCCGATGGTCGAATGGGTGCTTGAAGAGCGGCTCGGACTGCGCCCGCGCGAGCGCGACTGGGTCGAGAAGTCGGTCATCGTGTTCGGCGCGATGGAAGCGGCGCTGACGCCACTCATGCTGGCGATCGAGGCGACGCACGCCGGCGTCAGGGTGTTCAGCCTGCCCAGCATCGACGATCCGCAGTGGGGCCGGCACATCGAACTCGGCGTCAAGGGTGTGCACGACGCCGTCGGCCCGGCCTACGCGGCATTGCTCGCCGGCCTGCGTGGCGTCGGATCCAGGCTGGGTCCCGAAATGGTGCGCTAAGGCCAACAACGGTGCGCTTGAGCGCACCGTTGTTGGGCGTCATGACGTCGCCCGCTATAGCTGACGCCTACTGCGCCGAAGTTCGCCCGAATGCACTGCTTCACACGACGTTTCCGCCACTCTCGGCAACCCAGAAACGGGCATAGTTTCTGCTACATTCCTGTGCGTTTTTCAGCCCCCGACCGACGGGCTGATCGTCTCGAATCCCACAAACAAAGCACCCGCTAGGAGTTCCTGAATGGCCAAGACCGTCGCCGACGTGATGAAGATGGTGAAGGAGAACGAAGTCAAGTTCGTCGACTTCCGCTTCACCGACACCCGCGGCAAGGAGCATCACGTGACCGTGCCGGTCTCGCACTTCGACGAAGACAAGTTCACGTCGGGCCACGCGTTCGACGGCTCGTCGATTGCCGGCTGGAAGGGCATCGAGGCGTCCGACATGCTGCTGATGCCCGATGCGAACACGGCCAACATCGACCCCTTCTTCGAAGAGCCGACGCTGCTGTTGAGCTGCGACGTCATCGAGCCGGGCGACGGCAAGCCTTACGAGCGCGACCCGCGCTCGCTCGCCAAGCGTGCCGAGGCCTACCTCAAGTCGTCGGGCATCGGCGACTCGGCCTTCTTCGGCCCCGAGCCCGAGTTCTTCGTCTTCGACAGCGTGCGCTGGAATGTCGACATGTCGGGTTCGTTTTCGAAGATCGAGTCCGAAGAAGCGGCCTGGAACTCGGCCAAGGAATACGAGCACGGCAACTCGGGCTATCGCCCCGGCGTCAAGGGCGGCTACTTCCCGGTGCCGCCGGTCGACTCGTTCCAGGACCTGCGCTCCGAGATGTGCCTGATCCTCGAATCGCTGGGCGTGCCGGTCGAGGTGCACCACCACGAAGTCGCCAACGCCGGCCAGATGGAGATCGGCACCCGGTTCAGCACGCTGGTGCAGCGCGCCGACTGGTTGCAGCTGCAGAAATACGTGATCACGAACGTGGCGCACGCCTACGGCAAGACGGCCACCTTCATGCCCAAGCCGATCGTCGGCGACAACGGCAGCGGCATGCACGTGCACCAGTCGATCTGGAAGGACGGCAAGAACCTGTTCGCCGGCGACGGCTACGCGGGGTTGTCGGAGTTCGCGCTGTACTACATCGGCGGCGTGATCAAGCACGCGCGCGCGCTCAACGCGATCACCAACCCGGGCACCAACAGCTACAAGCGCCTGGTGCCGGGCTTCGAGGCCCCGGTCAAGCTGGCCTACAGCTCGCGCAACCGCTCGGCCTCGATCCGCATTCCCTACGTGGCCAACCCGAAGGGCCGCCGCATCGAGGCGCGCTTCCCCGATCCGCTGTGCAACCCGTACCTCGGCTTCGCGGCGATGCTGATGGCCGGCCTCGACGGTATCGAGAACAAGATCCACCCGGGCGAGGCCGCCACCAAAGACCTCTACCACCTGCCGCCGGAAGAAGACGCGAAGATCCCGACCGTTTGCCACAGCCTCGACCAGGCGCTCGACTACCTCGACAAGGATCGCGCGTTCCTGACCAAGGGCGGCGTGTTCACCGACACTTACATCGACGCCTACATCGAGTTGAAGATGCAGGAAGTGACGCGCTTTCGCATGACGACGCACCCGGTCGAGTTCGACATGTACTACGCCGCCTGAGCGCGCGACCGTGCCGCAGCGCACGTGAAAAGGGGACGGCAGGCGCCGTCCCCTTTTTTCATTGCGCCACAATCGGTGATCGGGACGGGAGTGGAGGACCGGATGTCGATCGAGACTCGCAGTACAGGCTGGCAGATTGTGGCGGCGTGCGTGCTGCTCGGTGCGGCCGGCCCCGCGTCAGCGCAGCCGCAGGGCGGGCTGGTCTATCGCTGCCCCGGCAATCCCGTGCTCTACACCGACGCGATGACGCCCAAGGAGGCGCAGGACAAGGGCTGCCGCACGATCGAGGGTGCCCCGGTCACCGTGATGCAGACCGTGCGGCCACGCGCGCCCGCGCCGGCCGCCAGCGCGGCGCGCCCGGCCGACAGCCGCGTCTCGCCGGCCGACCAGCGCGCGCGCGACGGCGAAGCGCGTGCCATCCTGCAGGCCGAGTTGCGCCGCGAGGAAGAGCGACTCGCCGCGCTGAAGAAGGAATACAACAATGGGGAGCCCGAGCGTCTCGGCAACGAGCGCAACTATCAGAAGTACCTCGACCGCGTCGCCGAAATGAAGGCCGGCATCGCGCGCAAGGAGGCCGACATCGCCTCGATCCGGCGCGAGATCGACAAGCTGCCGCAGTGAAAGTCGCCGCCGCGCCGGCCTCGACCGCCTGGGACGCGTTCGACCTGCTGGCGTCGATGGTCGCCGTCGTCGAGCCCGACGGCGGCTGCAGCTTCGTCAATGCGGCGTTCGAGCAGGTCCTCGGGCTGTCGCGGCGCAGCGTGTTGCGCGGTTCGCTGTACGACTGGTTCGTCGACGCGACGACGCTGCGCGAGACCGTCGCTGCCGTTTCAGGCAACGACTATGCGACGAGCCGCTTCGAGGCGCTGTTGCGCGCGCTGCCGCCGGCGCGTGCCGAGCCGCTGCCGGTGCACGCGATCGTCAACCAGATCGAGCCCGGCGGCGCCGTGCTCGTCGAGCTGTTCGAGGTCGAGCAGCAGACACGGCAGGACCGCGAGGAACGCGCGCTCGACCAGGCGCAAGCCAACAAGGAACTGATCCGCAACCTGGCGCACGAGATCAAGAACCCGCTCGGCGGCATCCGCGGCGCTGCGCAGCTGCTGCAGATGGAGGTCGAGTCGCGCGGCCTGACCGAGTACGCCCAGGTCATCATCAACGAGGCCGATCGTCTGCAGGCGCTGGTCGACCGCCTGCTCGCGCCGCACCGCAAGCCGCACGTGGTCGGCGACGTCAACATCCATGAGGTCTGCGAGCGGGTGCGCGCGCTGATCCTGGCCGAGTTCCCGCACGGGCTCGCGGTGGTGCGCGACTACGACACCTCGATTCCCGAGTTGCGCGGCGACCGCGAGCAACTGATCCAGGCCGTGCTCAACATCGCGCACAACGCGGCCCAGGCGCTGGCCGAGCGCATTGAGGCCGGCGACGCGCGCATCGTGCTGCGCACCCGCATCGCGCGCCAGGTCACGCTGGCCAAGCGCCGCTGGCGACTGGCACTGGACTTGCATGTCGAGGACAACGGCCCCGGCATCCCGGAGTCGATCCGAGAGCGCATCTTCTACCCGCTGGTTTCGGGGCGCGATGGAGGGTCGGGTCTGGGGCTGACGCTGGCGCAGACTTTCGTGCAGCAGCATCACGGCACGATCGCATGCGAGAGCGCGCCGGGACGCACGACGTTCACCCTACAGATTCCATTGCCCTGAACGCAGCCACGCGATGAAACCCATCTGGATCGTCGACGACGACCAATCGATCCGCTTCGTGCTCGAAAAGGCGCTCGGCCGTGAAGACCTCGCCGTGCGCAGCTTCGCCAACGCGCGCGACGTGCTGGCGGCACTGGCCGACGACGAGCCGCAGGTGCTGGTGTCCGACATCCGCATGCCCGGCGGCTCGGGCATCGAGCTGCTGGCCAAGGTCAGGGAGCGGCTGCCGGGGCTGCCCGTCATCGTGATGACGGCCTATTCCGACCTCGACAGCGCCGTCTCGGCATTCCAGGGCGGCGCGTTCGAATACCTGCCCAAACCGTTCGACGTCACCAAGGCCGTCGAGCTGATCCGCCGCGCCGTCGAGGAGAGCGTGCGCGAGGAGGTGCGCGATGTCGCCCACGCCCAGTTGCCCGGGATGATCGGCCAGGCGCCGGCGATGCAGGACGTGTTCCGCGCCATCGGCCGGCTCAGCCAGAGCAACGTCACCGTGCTGATCACCGGCGAGAGCGGCAGCGGCAAGGAGCTCGTCGCGCACGCGCTGCACAAGCACAGCCCGCGCGGCGACGCCGGCAGCAAGGGCCCGTTCGTCGCGATCAACACGGCGGCGATCCCGAAAGATCTGCTCGAGAGCGAGCTGTTCGGCCACGAGCGCGGCGCCTTCACCGGGGCGCAGACGATGCGCCGCGGCCGCTTCGAGCAGGCCGATGGCGGCACGCTGTTCCTCGACGAGATCGGCGATATGCCGTTCGATCTGCAGACGCGACTGCTGCGCGTGCTCTCCGACGGTCAGTTCTACCGCGTCGGCGGCCACCAGCCGCTGAAGGCGAACGTGCGCGTGATCGCCGCCACGCATCAGGACCTCGAGGAGCGCGTGCGCCAGGGCACGTTCCGCGAAGACCTGTTCCACCGCCTCAACGTGATCCGCCTGCGCCTGCCCGCGCTGCGCGAGCGACGCGAGGACATTCCTGCGCTGACGCGCTTCTTCCTGCAAAAGAGCGCCAGGGAACTCGGCGTCGAGCCCAAACGCATCACCGACGCCGCGCTGGTGCGCATCGCCGAATTCGCCTTCCCCGGCAACGTGCGCCAGCTCGAGAACGTCTGCCACTGGCTGACCGTGATGGCGCCTGCGCAACTGATCGAGGCCAAGGACCTGCCGCCCGAACTGCTCGGCGCGCCGCCGCGCGCCGCCGCTGCGGCCTCGGTGGAAGGCGAAGCGCCCACGGTGGCCGCGGGCGACGCCGCAGCGCCCGTCGCCCAGGTTTCATCGGCCGCTGCCGCGCCCCAGGCCGCCGTCTGGCTCGACGATCTCGAACGCGAGGCGCGTTCGATGCTCGTCGGCGGCGTCGCCGACGTCTGGGACGCGCTGACGCGCCAGTTCGAGGCGCGGCTGATCCATGCCGCGCTCGACGTGACGCGCGGCCGGCGCATCGAAGCCGCGCACAAGCTCGGCATCGGGCGTAACACGATCACGCGCAAGATCCAGGAACTCGGGCTCGAAGACTGAGGGATGACGACACGCCGCTCGCCGTGATCGGCGAGTGACCCTCCGAGAAGATCCGGGTGCGGGCCTTGCTTGGGGCGGCCCGGCGTGGCGCACCCGCAGCGTCAGCGCTTGCGGGCGTGCTGCGGGCGGGTTCCGACCGGCGCGGTGGCCGTCGCCGATTCCGTCTTCGGCTTGCGCCCCGGCGTCGCGGGCGGCCGTTGCGTGGTCTTGTGCGTCACCAGCGGTTCGACCGGCGCGGGCGGCGCGACGACGCCGGCCGGAGGCCACGGCATCGTCGGGAAATGGGCGAGGTACATCGTCCACCACGAGCGGTGTGCGTCGAGCCAGCGCTCCCACAGGCCGGTCTGCAGCGCGACCAGGTCGTCGGAGCTGCGTGCGTCGCCTCGAGTCGCCGGGGGCAACCACCAGGAGTTCCAGTGCAGCATGAGGGGTCTCCAGGACTGACCGGCCGCCGCAGCATGCGGCCCGTGCTCTCAATTTAGCGCGTCGCGCGGTCCAAGGCCAGTGCGCCGGGTCAAGGCCGCAGCGCGACGCGCAGCGCCGCCGCGCCGACGAGCGCGTAGAGCGCGAGGCTCCAGTACTCGAACGGCACGCCGGCAAGCGACACCGCCGCTTCGGCGCACGACGCCGTGACCTGGAACAGCCACGGCGCGATCGCTTCGAGGCGCAGCGCCGTGATGATTCGATCCGCTGCCGTCAGGTCGCACGAGAACTGCTTGGCGGCGACGAAGTGTTGCCAGATCGCTGATGCGATGCCGAGCCCGGCCAGGAGCACGGTGAGCAGCGCCGCCGGGCGCTGCAGCCTGCGCTCCAGCGCGCCGACGATGCACACGACGGCGATCACGACATAGATCAGGCGCTGCACGATGCACCACGGGCACGGCCGCATGTCGAGCCGGTACTGCGCCAGAAGCGCCGCGACGACGCCGGCGACGCAGGCCGCGGCGATGCCGAGCAGCCAGCCGCGCGCCGTCATTGCAGCTGCGCGATGAGCTCGATCTCGACGCAGGCGCCGAGCGGGATCTGCGCGACGCCGAACGCGCTGCGCGCGTGCGCGCCGCGCTCGCCGAACACGGCGCCGAGCAGTTCGGAGCAGCCGTTGATCACCAGGTGCTGCTCGGTGAAGTCGGGCGTGCTGTTGACCAGGCCCATTACCTTGACGATGCGCACGACGCGGTTCAGGTCGCCGCCGGCCGCGGCGTTCAGCGTGCCGAGCAGATCGATCGCGACGGCGCGCGCTGCCGCCTTGCCCGTCTCGGTGTCGAGGTCGCGGCCGAGCTGGCCGACCCAGGGCTTGCCGTCGCGCCGTGCGATGTGGCCGGAAAGGAAGACGAGGTCGCCGCTGCGCACCCACGGCAGGTATGCCGCGGCCGGCACGCCGACGGACGGCAGCGCGATGCCGAGCTCGCGCAGTCGCTGTGGGATGTCTGGGGGGGTCATCGCTCGAACTCCATGGACGCACAGGAGCGGGCAATCCTACACTGCGCCATGCAGGCGACCGACCCGCGCGGCGATGCCGGTCTGCGCCTCGCCGGCGCGGCGCTGGCCTGGCTCGCGGGTGTCGCGCTGCAGTTGCAGCAGGCCGCACTGTGGCCGACGTCGGCCTATCTGCTGACGGCTGCGGTGGCTGCGGTCGCGTTCGCCGTCGCGCTGCGTCGCTGGAGTGTGGCGCTCGCTTTGCGTGCCGCCCTCGTCCTGCTCGGCGTCTGTGCGCTCGGCTTCGCGCTGACCGGTGCGCGCGCCGTCCAGCACCTCGCGCCGACGCTGCCGGCCGAGATCGAAGGGCACGACGTGCAGCTCGTCGGCGTCGTCGCCAGCCTGCCGCAGGTCGGGCCGCAGGGCGTGCGCTTTCGCTTCGATGTCGAGCAGGCGCAGTGGCGCGGCCGCGCCGTCACAGTGCCGCCACGCGTCGCGCTCGGCTGGTACCGGCCGTGGCACGATGACGGCGGCGCGTTCGCTCCGGCCGACGAACTGCGCGCCGGCGAGCGCTGGCGCTTCACGGCGCGGCTGCGCCGACCGCACGGCAGCGTCAACCCGCACGGCTTCGACCACGAGCTGTGGCTGTTCGAGCATGGCGTGCGTGCGACGGGCCATGTGCGCAGCGTGATCGACGGGCCGCCGAAGCGCCTGGCGACATCGGCCGGCTACCCCATCCAGCGTCTGCGCCAGCGCGTGCGCGACGCGATCGAGGCGCAGGTGCCCACTGTGCGCCGCGTTTCCCGCACGCCTACGCGAGCCGCGATGCAAGCCAGCACGGACTCCTCGCAACCTGGCACTTCGCGGCGCATGAAGCCGACGATCTTCTTAACCTGCTGGCGCCCGACCAGTTCAGCTTGCGTGACGTCGTTAGCGTCGAGCATGTCCAAGCCTTGGATCCGGCTGAGCAGCGGTACGGCGTCGCTGCCGCCCGGCGTGCTGACGAACGTGAGCGTCTTCCAGATCAACTCGCCACTCGCGATGCCCCTTTCAGCAATCGCTAGCTTCTCGTCGCGCGTGAGCTTGCGGAACTTCGGCACGTCCACCTGGGACAGTCGGAACGATAGCGTCGAGGGCTGACGGTTTTTTCGCAGCTCGGGCTCCTCGCCCATGACCACCGCTCCGCCCAGGGCCGCTACCGACGAATCGCCGGTGCAGTCGATCACCAGCTTCGCTCGGTAGGCGCAACGCCCTGATATGTTCTCCACGACAACCCCGGCAACGCGGCGGGACTTCTCCTGCATCACTTGAACCACGTTCGTGTGGAGCAGCACCTGGACGCCGGCCTCCAGCAGCATCTCGTCCGCGACGATCTTCACGATCTCGGGGTTGAACGGAAAGGTGAACAGGCGCGTCGGTGTCTTGTTGGCCACTTCGCCCATCAGGAACTGGTGGAAGCCTGCGCTGCCTCCGGCGGCGCGGATGCGCTCGACCAACTCGTAGGGGATACCGCGGACAGCCAGCTTGTCGTGGTTGAAGAAGCCGACGAACTGGGCGACGTAGCCACTGGTGGCCATGCCGCCGAAGCAGCCTTGTCGCTCGATGAGAAGGGTACGCGCGCCGAGGCGGGCTGCGGCGACCGCCGCGATCATGCCAGAGGCACCGCCGCCGGCGACGATGATGTCGAAGCTGTCCTTGATTGGGGTATTGAGCGATTCGAGGTAAGCGCTGCTGCTCATGTGAGGCCACCTGCAGATGAGATGGCTGGCACTCTAGGCCGCGCCCGGACGCATGCAACGCGCCGTGCGTTCACGTCTACACCGTGGACAAACCTGAAGTTCCCCGGTGATTGCGGGTTAACTCGAATGGGCTTGGACGGCCTGACGATCTAGCAGGCGCTGGGCGACGCCCAGACGCGCCGCTTCGGCGGCGATGCGCGAAGCAGTGTCGCGAATCAGCGGCAAGTACGCCGCCGCTGCATCCTCAACCGACATTGCCCTGCGATGCCAGTAAACGTTGAGTGAACCGAAGGCCTGTCCTTCCCACAGCAGGGGTACGCCAATACCTGTGATGCGGTCGTCAACTGGCAGCTCGTTGTAGCCGCCGCCGAGGAACCGAGGATCCCGCGGCGCGTATCCAAGCGTTCGAAGCTCCGCCAGCCGTTCGTGCAGCCCGCCTGCCGCAATCGCGGCCAGGTTGTGCGGGTCACGTGTCACCTGTCGGACTCGGGCCAGTACCGCGTCCAGTTGCTCCGGCGTGGTGTAAGCCAAGTATGCGAGCCCGAGCGACGACAGCAGCAGATTGATGCGTGTGATCGTCACTGCCCGCAGGTAGAAGCGGGAAATCTTGCGGCTGGTCTCAACCAGCCGCATGCAGTCACCTGGGTCGGGCTCGTAGAGGGCAACCGCGGCTGGCCACCCGGTCTCTCGCGACAGTGCGTTCAGTCCCGGCGCTGCGACGTCGGCTAACAGGCTGTCCGGCTCGAGCCGAAGCGCCAATTCCGCCAGAGTACGGCCGAGGTGATATCGGCCGTCGCGAATGCCGCGTCGCAGCAGGTGCCGCTCCTCGAGGGTCTTGGCCAGGCGTGCCACCGTCGGCCGCGGCAGGCCGGTTCGCAGTTCGATCTCGTGCAACGATGCACCAGAGGACATCGCGACGGCATCGAGCACGTCGAACGCGCGAGCAATCGAGCGGACAGGTTTCTCTTGGGACACCGGCCTGAAGTCTAGCGGCGCGGCCGCGGCTAGTACCGCATGGACGACGCGCTGCCTCGAATCAGGTGCGCCAGCCCGGGAGTCGCACTAGGCGCGAGGCACGCAGCGTACGGGCGTGCCGGCGTGCCGGCGTCGCAATCGCGGCACGAACCCTGGGGAAAGAAGTCCCTGATGTCGGCCATGGTCGAACCCGAGGCCACAGCCAGCTTGACGTACACGGCCTGGAAATATGTGCTGTTGGCCAGCGGTACGGGCACGGTCTGCCCAGGCAGCAGTTCGCACAACAGCGCGTCTTCATCCATGTTCACGTGCACCCGGCACGGCAGCGGCCGATGCTCGTAGATGGAGCATTCGCCGTCGCGCAGAAAGGGGCAGGGATGCTCATAGCCCCAGGCGCGTTCTCGGGCATCGCGCGTGTTCTTGAGCTTCTTTACCGCGCGACCGATCGCCTGGCCGATGAGAGAGGCTTCCAGCGAGCTATCGCCACCGGGATATGGCAGCAGTGAGCGCAGCCGTGCCGGCACGCGCTGTGCGGCGTGATTTGCGAGCTCCACTGCGAGGCCAGCGAGCGAAGTCTCGCCAGCGCCTGGGCGGGCTTGAATCGGGGGTCCTGCAACTGCGAGAAGGACTCCGCCAGGCGCTGCATCGAAGCGACGTTGAACGCGCCGGCTCGCTCGACGTTGGCATTGGCGACAGCTCCAGCCGTACGCAACCGGACGCGCTGTGGCTCGGGCAGGCCCGGGTGCGCGTTCTCATCCAGCGAGCAGCTGTCACGCTGGCGCTGCTGGCCCAGCTCAAATGCCTGCTCGATCGGATTGCAGGCGAGAGCGGTGCCCGAAGGCCTCGGGTGTTGCGAAGAAGTCATCGCGGCGTATGCCGCTGCGGCTGGACATAGTGCTTCCTGGAGCACTAGAAAGGCAGGTGTGTCAGGCTCAGCCGACAAGCCTACCGTTATCCGCGTGACGGCTCAGATTGGCCGACGTCGGGGCCCATCAGGCCACCCGACCGCCGTGACCGACCATTGCCGGGTGCAAACCGGGCAGAGACAGCTTCGAAAACTCCGCCAGGCAGCGCTTGAACCAGTAAGTGAAGTGTTCCGGGCGTCGCGCCGCCTCGCGCTGCAGATCGTTCGGATCGATCCAGCACCACGCCTCGACTTCATCCGGATGGTGTCGAGGCGAGGCGTCGCAGCGGCCGACGAAGACATGGTCGTATTCGTGCTCGATCAGCCCGTTGTCGACTTCGACCCGGTAGACGAACTCGTGCACGCGCTCAAGCTGGCAGTCGAAGCCCATCTCCTCGATCAACCGGCGATGCGCGGCCTGCTCGGTATCTTCGCCAAGTCTCGGGTGGCTGCAGCAAGTGTTTGACCACAGTCCTCCGGAGTGGTACTTGGAGCGCGCACGCTGCTGCAGCAGCATGCGTCCCGCGTGGTCATAGACGATGATGGAGAACGCGCGGTGCAAGAGTCCCGACTGGTGCGCTGCGCGCTTTTCGGCAGCGCCGATGGGGCGGTCGCACGCATCGACGAGGATGACCTCTTCCAGCCCCAGATCCGTGCCCGACCGCCGCTGCGCGGTGAGATGCACGCCGTGCGAGAGGGACTGGCAGCGGTGAACCGGGCTTGCCATTTACCTCCTCTCGATGCGAGCAAACGCGCTGTGGTTGTGGATCGACTCGAAATTCTCGACGTCGATGCTGTAGCGCAGCACGCGACGGTCTGCGTTCAAGAGCAGCGCGACATCGCGCACCAGATCCTCGACGAACTTCGGTCTCTCGTAGGCTCGCTCGGTGACCCACTTCTCGTCCACGCGCTTGAGCAGAGGCCAGATTTCGCTGGAGGCGCATTCTTCCGCGAAACGTACCATCTCGTGCCACTCGATGGGCTCGTCGTGCTCGACGCAGATCGTTATGTGTGACCGCTGGTTGTGCGCTCCGTAGTTCGAGATTTCTTTGCTGCAAGGGCACAGGCTCTTCACCGGCACGATCACCTCGGTCCACGATGTGGTGACACCGGCGTGCCGATGAACCTGCCAGCGTGCCTGGATGTCGAGCAGGCTTTCGACGCCGGAGACAGGCGCACGTTTGCGCACGAAGAACGTGAACGAGGCTTCGATTCGCCCCTCGCTCGCATGGAGCGCATCGAGCATGCCGATCAGCCGCGCGCGCAGTTCCGTCACATCGAACGCGATGTTGCGCGATGCGTCCAGCCACTGCAGGAAGCGCGACATGTGCGTGCCCTTCTGGTCAGCAGCCAGGGCCACGTCGAGATTCCACTTCGCTGTCGTCGTCTGCAGTTCTCGGCCGACGCGCAGTTGCAGCGGGTATCGCACATCCTTGACTCCGACACGCTGGATGGGAAGTCGGCGTCCATCGACCTTGCTTTGCGTGTCCGCCATGGGCAGGACGAACTCCGGCGCGTTCATGGCTTGTCGCCCGCCTGTGGTTCAGTCGGCTCGCAGCCCAGCCGCCGTTGCGGGGACCGTGACGCGCTGGTTCTCGTTGCCGAGCGCGATAGCCGACTGTTCGGGCGTGCCGTCAACCGACTCAACGCCAGCGTGCTGAAGCAGCTCGTCGACGTCGGGTAGGCCGCGCGCCGACTGCACCCGTGTCAAGGGCAACAGGCCGCTCTGCACACAGCAGCCGGCGGCGTTTGGGAAGGCATCGCGCTTCAACATCTTCTCGATCGACCTTGCGAGGGGCGCGTAGTCCGCGGGCCTTCTCGATGCACTGCACGAGTCGACTTTCGGAAGCGTCCAGGATATGGACAAATCTTGCGTCCGATGACTGCACACCGAACTCTGAAGTCCGATAATCATTTGCGATTCATGCTATCACCACAAGATCGCTTCGTGGTAGAAGAGAGATTGAAAAGGTATCCATATAGTGGACAATCGCCATGCCCACCACACGCCGCTCTTCCACTCCCAAGCGAATCGCAACTGGCGCTGCCAAGTCGTCAGGCACGCAGACCATCGAGAGGGCCTCGCTGCTCGTGAGGCTGATTGCTTCGCGTAGCCGTACAGGAATGCGCCTGACCGAGATCGTTCAGCATTCGGGGCTTCAGCGTCCTACCGCGCACCGCATCCTGAAGTGCCTCGTCGATGAAGGCTTTCTGATGCAGGACACCGAATCGCACCATTACTTCCTCGGCCCTCTGATCTTCGAACTGGGGCTGGCATCGGCACCGCAGTTCAATCTTTGCGACATCTGTCGTCCGTCGCTGCAGCGCATCGCCGAGCAGACCGGTGACACGGTGTTCCTGTCGGTGCGAAGCGGCTACGACTCGGTGTGCATCGACCGGAAGGAGGGCGGCTTTCCGATCAAGGCGCTGACGCTCGAGGTGGGTGCGCGGCGGCCACTCGGGGTTGGCGCCGGAGGGATGGCGCTGCTGCTTCCGCTGCCCGACGATGCCATCGACGAGATCGTTCGAGCCAATGCCAGACGGCTGAGCACTCACAGTCTTACGGTGCCCTCGCTGATGAAGATGCTGAGGCGCTCGCAGCGGCTTGGCTACGCTCTCAACGATGCGCACGTCACCGCGGCTGCCACCACACTGGGATTGCCGATCGTGAACCGCTACGGCCACCCGTTTGCTGCCCTCAGCATGGCGGCGATTTCGAGCCGGATGCCGCCGAAGCGCCAAGCCGAGCTCGTGGCCATCCTTCAGTCCGAGATTGCGATGATCGAAGGTGCCCTGGAGCAGGTGACGAGGCCGTAGTCACGCCGAATCGCTGCGGCTGCTCGAGCGTGTTGTCTCTAGAGTGGCGCGCATTCCGGTCTTCCGCGATGCCGCACCGTTGAAGTCGCCGCGCGATGGCTTGAGATGCACTTCTTGGCGTCTCAAAATATGGACCAGTTTTTTCGCGACCTCCTATGCACCAATGAGAGGTCCGCTGCTAGCATTTCCATGCCCCGAGAACGCGAGACTGGCCCTCATGGGAGGTGGTCAGAAGTCGGATCATGAGGCCACATGCTTCCAATATATGGACGTGCACCAGATTCGTTGAAAGGCAGTGCGAACATGCGCAAGCTGATTGTGGGAATCACCGGCGCTACCGGTGCGATCTTCGGGGTGCGCATGCTGCAGGCGCTGCGCGCGGCCGACGTCGAGACGCACCTCGTGCTGTCCAAGTGGGGCATGCAGACGATCGAGCACGAGACCGGCCTGACGAATGCGCAACTGCAAGACATGGCCAGTGTCGTGCACGGCAGCGGCAACATGGCGGCCACGGTGTCGTCGGGTTCGTTTCACACGGACGGGATGGTGATCGTTCCATGCACGATGCGCACACTGGCCGCGGTGGCGCACGGCTACGGTGAAGGCCTCGTGCATCGCGCGGCCGATGTCGTGCTGAAGGAGCGTCGCAAGCTGGTGATCGTGGCGCGCGAAACCCCTCTGTCCGAGATTCATCTCGAGAACATGTTGAAGCTGGCGCGCATGGGCGTGACGATCCTGCCGCCCATGCCGGCCTTCTACAACAAGCCCGAGTCGGTGGACGACATCGTCGACCACATCGTCGCGCGGGTGCTCGATCAGTTCAGCATCCCTGCTGAATTCGCCAAGCGTTGGGACGGCAAGATGGACCGCACCAATGCGCTGCAACGCCTGAAGTAGTCGAAACACCATCCCCCATCCGACAACACTGAAGAGGAGAGCTCCATGGCCGAAACGCCCCAACACCACGTCAAGGACCTGCGCGCCGCCATCGAGTGGCTCCGTTCGCGCAACTACCTCATCGAGACCGACCAGGAAGTCAACCCTGATCTCGAGATCACGGGCCTGCAGAAGGTCTTCGACGGCAGTCTGCCCATGCTGTTCAACAACGTGAAGGGCAAGCCGCACGCACGCGCCATCACGAACCTGTTCGGCGATATCCGCGTCGTCGAGGAGATGTTCGGCTGGAAGGACTCGCTGGAACGTGTCAAGAAGGTGGCGCGAGCCATCGATCATCCGATCAAGCCGATCATCATCGACCAGAGCGAAGCGCCGGTGCAGCAGGAAGTGCTGACGAAGGATCTCGACGTCAACAGGTGGTTGACCGCGATCAAGCATACGCCGCTGGAAAAGGAGCTGACTATCGGATCGGGCATCTCGTGCGTGATCGGCAAGTACTTCGACGGCGGCAGCCACATCGGCTACAACCGCATGAACTTCCGCTGGGGCAACGTCGGCACGTTCCAGATCTCGCCCGGGTCGCACATGTGGCAGGTCATGACTGCACACTACAAGGACGACGAACCCATTCCGTTGACGATGTGCTTCGGCGTCCCCCCGTCGTGCACGTTCGTGGCCGGCTCTGGCTTCGACTATGCGATCCTGCCCAAGGGCTGCGACGAGATCGGTATTGCCGGCGCGATCCAGGGCGAAGCTGTGCGTCTGGTCAAGTGTCGCACCATCGACGCCTACACTCTGGCTGACGCCGAGTACGTACTCGAGGGGTACCTGCATCCGCGCGACAAGCGCTACGAGACGGCGGAGTCGGAAGAGGCGGACATCCAGGGTCGCTTCCACTTCCACCCGGAGTGGGCCGGCTACATGGGCAAGGCCTACAAGGCGCCGACCTTCCACGTCACGGCGATCACGATGCGCAAGCGCGAAAGCAAGCCGGTGATCTTCCCCCTCGGCGTGCACACCGCGGACGATTCCAATATCGACACCTCGGTGCGCGAGTCCGCCATCTTCGCGTTGTGCGAGCGCCTGCAGCCGGGCATCGTGCAGAACGTACACATCCCGTACTGCATGACGGACTGGGGCGGCTGCATCATCCAGGTGAAGAAGCGCAATCAGATCGAGGAGGGATGGCAGCGCAACTTCCTCTCGGCGATTCTGTCGTGCTCGCAAGGCATGCGACTGGCTATCGCCGTCAGCGAAGACGTCGACATCTATTCGATGGACGACATCATGTGGTGCCTGACGACTCGCGTGAACCCGCAGACGGACATCCTGAATCCGATTCCCGGCGGGCGCGGGCAGACCTTCATGCCGGCCGAGCGCATGACGTCAGGTGACAAGCAGTGGACGGCATCGAACACCCTGTTCGAGGGCGGCATGGGCATCGATGCTACGGTGCCGTTCGGCTACGAGAGCGACTTCCACCGCCCCGTCTACGGCGTGGACCTGGTCAAGCCGGAGAAGTTCTTCAGCTCGAAGGACATCGAGACGATGAAGGCGCGTATGGCCGGCTGGACGCTGTCGCTGTCACGCACCGGCCGCTGACGTTGATGGCGCGCGCCGCTGGGAAACGAAGAGCCTGGTGCAAGCCCGCCCGGACAGACCTCCGACCCAACTCGACGGCATTCGCATCGCCGATGCCCTCGAGCGTGCCGATGGGGCTGGCCGGCCGACTCTTCGTCGACTTCGGCTCGATGTAGTCACGATCGAAGCGCCCTCAGCCGAGCACTACTCGGTTGAGCGGCGTGCCCTCGACATCAACTAGCGTCTGCTGAGCGGCGACTTGGGGCAGGCTGGCGCGCGTATTCAGCACAGCGCAACGGTCGCCACTTCTCGGATTCGGCTACTTAAAGCGCTGGAGGCTGCGGTTTCTGTTTCGCCGTAGGGGCCGGCTCGAAGGGAGAGGCGAATGCTTAACGGATATCGGGTGCTTGATCTCAGCAACCAGCTTGGCTGGTTGGCAGGCCGGCTGTTGGCCGATCTCGGGGCCGATGTGATCAAGATCGAGCCACCCGGGGCGAGCATCGCGGACGCCAACTGGCAGGCGTACAACGTGAACAAGCGCCTGCTGCGGCTCGACTTGGATGCACCAGACGGTCAGTCGGCCTTCGACCGTTTGATCGAAGGCACCGATATCTTGATCGAGTCGTCACAGCCGGGGCAGCCGGGCGCAGCCCGCCTGGCCTATAGCAGGCTGCGCGCACTCAATCCCCGGTTGATCCACGTCTCGGTGACCCCGTTCGGGCGCGAAGGACCGCGCGCGAAGTGGCTTGCCACGGACCTGGAGTTGATGGCCTCAGGCGGCGCGATGTCGCTGGCCGGCGAGACGGATGGCGCGCCAACTCGCGTCACTGTTCCGCAGTCCTACTCCTGGGGTGGCGCGCAGGCGGCAGTGGGTGCTTTGACCGCGCTGGTGCACCGTACCGTTACGGGGGTGGGGCAACACGTTGACACTTCGGTGCAGGCCTCCGTCATCCTTGCACTGTCGCATGCTCCGGCGTTCTGGGACATGGAGCGAACCAATCCGACCCGTGCGGGGGCCTATGTCACGGGTCGCTCGGTCAAAGGCGCCCGCTATCGCGCCTTCTGGCCCTGTGCCGACGGCTACGTCAACTTCGTCTTGTATGGCGGGGCCGCCGGGCGGCGGACCAATACCAGGCTGACGGAGTGGATGCGGGAGCGGGGTTCGGAGCTCGGCGCCCTCGAACACGTGGACTGGAAGCGCTTCGTCACCACGCTCGCGAGCCAGGAGGAGGTCGACGCCCTGGAGCGTCCGATCGCGCAGTTCTTTCTCGGCATCACCAAGCGCGAGTTCCTCGAGGAGGCGAGCAAGCGGGAGATCATGGGCTATCCCGTATCGACCATGGAGGACATCGCGAACGACCCGCAGCTGGCGGCGCGACGCTTCTGGGACGACCTGATTGGGTCAGACGGAACCGCGCAGCGTCACTGCGGCAGCTTTGTGGTCGTCGACGGCAAGCGCGCCGCGCTTCGTCATGCGCCCGGCGAAGAGGTCGATCTGCGCCGCTTGCTGGCGGAGTTCGGCCAGTCCGCGTGCACGCAATCCATGGAAGAGGCAACTCTTTGACCAGAGCTCAGCCGCAGCTTCGCGAACGACGGCGCACGCCTGCGCCTGGGTGATCGCGCAACAGAGACCAGGGGCTTAAGGGGCAACTTGTATGAGTGCAATCTCGCAGGCGCTGGCTGGCGTGAAAGTCGCGGAGTTCGGCGCGTATGCCGCCGGCCCGCACATCGGCAAGATGTTGGCGACGTTCGGCGCGACGGTGGTGCACGTGGAGTCCCATCAGCGCCCGGACGGCTTTCGCGCCGAGTATCCGCCCTTCAAGGGCGGCAAGCCAGGGCCGGACCGCAGCGGCTGTTTTGCGTTCTTCAATGATTCAAAGTATGGCGTGACGCTAGACTTGAAGACGACACCCGGCGTTGAGCTGGCCCAGCGCCTGGTCGGCTGGTCGGACATCGTGATCGAGAACATGCGCCCCGGGGTCATGGAGCGGCTGGGGTTGGGCTACGAGGCCGCCCGCGCTCTCAACCCGCGCGTGGTGATGATCTCGAGCTGCAACATGGGACAGACCGGGCCGCGCGCACAAACTCCGGGTTTCGGCTCCCAACTTTCGGCGCTAGCGGGCTTTTGCGGTTTGTCGGGCAGCCCCGATGGGCCGCCGATGCTCCTGTATGGGCCGTACATCGACTACATCGCCTCCAGCCTGGGGGGCGTGGCCGTGCTGGCGGCACTCGATAGGCAGCGCCGAAGCGGGCAGGGGGCTTGGATCGATCTGGCCCAGTACGAAAGCGGGTTGATGTTCGTGGCCGGAGCGCTGTTGAACTTTCACACCACGGGTGCGGTCGTCGAGCGGTCTTGCAACAACGATCCGGTCGCCATTCCACATGACGCCTATCCCTGCGCGGGAGGCCAGTGGGTCGCCTTGTCCTGCTGGTCCGACGAGGAGTTCCTCCGCCTGGCGATGGTGCTCGAACGTGATGACCTCGCGGAAGACCCGCGTTTCGCGGACGCAGAATCGCGCCGCCGAAACGCCCAAGTCCTCGACGGAATCATCGCCCAATGGTCGCAGATGCGAGACGCCGACGCCGCGGCGGCCGAACTGCAGGCGGGCGAAATCCATTCCTATCCGGTCAACACCATTGCCGACCTGTTCAGCGATCCGCAACTTGTCCATCGCCGGCTATGGCGCCGCCGCCGCCACGGCGTGCTGGGCGACTTCAGCAGCTACTACTCGGCCTTCGAGCTGTCGGAGACCGCGGGCGACGTGACCGGCGCCGCCCCGCGCATCGGCGCTGACAACGAGTTCGTCTTCCAGGAGCTTCTCGGCCTGACGGAGGAAGAGTTCGGAAACTACCGAAAGCAGGGCGCCTTCGAGTGACGCGCTGCACGACACCTGCTGCGTTAGGCGGTATTGCCTAGCTGTGCGCTCCTGACTACCACCCACTTCGGTCTTTCAGCCGTCGACCCTGGGTTTGATATGGACAGGGTCATCGGCGGCTCAACCAAAGATGCACGCTCCCTTGGACCGGTGCCGGCACGGGTGATGCTACGAGCCGCGCTGAAAGCCCAGCGCGTGGCGTCATAGCAGCTCGATGAAGTTGCGCACCGTTGGCCGGCTGTCTCCATCGCGAGATATGACGAGCAGGTCCAAGAAGGCGTGGTCGTCGGCGATTTCCACGAATGTGAGGCCCGGAATCGCCGCTCGACGCATTCCGGCGACAACGATAGCCACGCCGATTCCAGCCGCGGCAAGGCTCACGAGAGCAGTGATCTGGTGGGCCTCGGCTGCCACTCGCGGGGCGAAACCGGCGCTGGCGCACAGCTCATGGATCTTGTTGTACAAGCCAGGGCTGGTTTGGCGAGTCGGCATGATGAATGGCTCGTCCTTTAGAGCGACGAGTTCGATTCGACCGGCTCCGCAGAGCGGGTGATCGGATGACAGGGCGACGAGCAACTGCTCCTGCTGAACCCTTAGCGTCCGGATCCCGGGCGGAAGCTCTCCGTCAGGCTGCCGGGCGAAACCGATGTCTAGACGCCGCTCAGCGAGCGCCTGCAGCTGCGCCGCAGTCGTCATCTGCTCGACCGTCAGATGGACCTCCGGCCATGCCTGTCGGAAGCGGGCCAGCAGAGGTGCCATGACATCGCCGAAGACGACCGCTCCCGTGAATCCGATTTCGAGGGGCCCAACGGCCCCCCGGACCAGCTGGGAGACGTGTCTCTCTGCCCTCGCAACCCGCCCCAGGATGGCGCGCGCTTCGTCCAGAAGGTTCAGTCCAACGTCCGTCAGCGTGACACGGCGCTTGGTGCGCTCGAACAGACGGGCGCCCAGCTCTTCCTCGAGCGTACGGATGCTCAGGGAAAGCGGCGGTTGGGCGATATGCAGCTTCGCGGCAGCCCGGCTGAAATGCAGCTCCTCCGCGACGGCGACGAAATGACGGAGGTGGCGCAGCTCCATACCGAAAATATATCAATAGTGCAGAAAAATGTATTGGGAAATATAGATGACTCTCGCCAACATCGGGCCTATGTGCTGTGAGCGTGGGTCGAGTCCGAGGAGGTAGGCAATGCCGGAGCAGACGAAGTCCTCCGTGGGTAGCCGCGCTGTGCGATGGGGGGTGAGCATCGACCTCAAGCGCTGCATCGGGTGTCAGTCGTGCACCTTGTCTTGCAAGGCGGAAAACGGCACGCCCCCTGGAGTGTTCTGGACGCGGGTGGTGGAGAGCGAGCAAGGCATCTATCCGCTTGCCTATCGCGTGTTCATGCCTCTTCGCTGCAACCACTGCAGCAATCCGCCTTGTGTTCCGGTATGCCCCACTGGGGCGACCTACCAACGAGAGCAAGACAATCTGGTCCTGGTAGATCAGGACGTTTGCGTCGGCTGCCACGCGTGCGCGGCGGCCTGTCCTTACCAAGCTCGCACGATTGTCGAGGACTCCGCGGGCTACTACGGTGGCACGAAGACGCCCTACGAGAAGGCGAAGTCCAAGAGGTGGCAGGTTGGCACGGCACAGAAGTGCAATATGTGCGTCGACCGTATCGATCAGGGGCTGAAGCCGGCCTGCGTTCAGTCTTGCCCGCCGAACGCATTGTGTTTTGGCGACCTGAACGATCCCCAAAGCGAGATATCCGTGCTCATCAAGAGCCGGCCAAACTTCGCGCCACACGCCGAGCTGGGGACGGAGCCCAACGTTTTCTATCTAACCTGAGCGGCACTCGGGGAGGCGCAACATGGAGCAAGTGCGATTCGACGTCAAGCCGAGATGCCAGCGGGAGTGGGGCTGGATGCTGGCGATGTGGCTTTTTTTGAGCGGCACCGCGGCGACCCTCTTTCTATACCACGTGGCGTTTGGCCTGCCCCTCGGGCTCGCGCAACTGTCGCTCGGTCTCATGCTCATGGGCGGTGTCGTTTTGCTGCTGGAACAGGGCAATCCGGCTCGCGCTTGGCGGGCGGCGGCTCGCGTGAAGACCTCCTGGCTCAGCCGTGGGGTCCTCTTCGTTTCTTGCTTTGTCGTGTCAAGCGCGCTGTATCTCGTTCCGATCGAGATGATCGATCAGGATGTACTGGCTTCCATTGTCAGCGTGTGTTCGCTGTCAGTCGTCCTCTATCCAGGGTTCTTCCTTGCCAAGAACCGTTCCATTCCGTTCTGGAACACGCCGCTGCTGCCCGCGGTTCTGGTGGTCAATGCCGCACTCGCGGCCGCGGCCGCCGTCCTGACCGCCAGCCCCTATCTGATGAGCGGCCGGCTACAGGTGTTCGAAACGCTTGCTGCTGTGCTGACGGTAGCCAGCGGGTGCATGGTTGCCATCTATCTGTGGGCTATGTACCGCGCCGGCGGTGCGGCTCAGGAATCCGTTCGACTTTTGATGCGGTCGCCGTTGGCTGGGGTCTTCTGGAGCGGCGCGGTCGGCTTCGGCATGTGCCTGCCGTTGTGCCTCCTGTTGCTGATCCCAGGGGCGGCTGCGTGGGCCGGAGCCTGCGTGCTGGTTGGCTCACTACTGCTGCGCTACTCCCTGTTGAAGGCGGGTGTCTACGTGCCGTACGCCATCGTGCAGGCAGGCATCGACTTTCGCAGGATCAACCGCACGGGCGACGAACTCGAGCGGGAATACCGGGACGTGATGCGCGGCTGTGCCGAGGCGCAAGGCTGATCATGGAAGCCGCACTGTCTTCCGCTTGCCCGATGCGCATCCACGTCAAGTTCATGGGAGATCTGCCGGCCCTGCTCGGCACGCGTCGACTCGAGCTCACGCTGAAGCCCGGTGCCACCGTCAGCGACTTGCTGGACGCCCTGACAGAGCGATATGGGGACGACTTCCGCAATCGGGTTTACTGCAGCCCAGGGGTTCTGCGTCAGGCGATGGTCATATTCGTCGCTGGCGTGAACATCAACGTGCGCGGAGGACTCTCCTCTCCACTGACCGAGGCCGATGGTGAGGTTGAAGTAGTTCGACTGCCCGTGATCGTTGGAGGTTAACTGTGCAAGCAACAGCGTCTAAAGTGGTTCGGACGGCGTGCGGTCAATGCTACATCGGGTGTGGCATCAAGGTTCGAGTGGAAAACGGCGTCGTGGTCGACATCGAGGGGGACGCGTCTAATCCGCAGAACCGCGGAAAGATGTGTGCCAAGGGCAAGGCCGGGTTCATGAACCTGTACAACCCGAACCGGGTGACCGCGCCGCTGAAGCGGACGAATCCGAAGAAGGGGTTGCACGAAGATCCGGGTTGGCAGGAGATTTCCTGGGACGAGGCGCTGTCCACTATCGTCACCCACTTGGATCGGATCCGCGACAACCCCAAGAAACTGTGGATCCACGCTTGGGACATGCTGGGCGACAACTTCGCCTGGCTGGCGGCTCTGGGCAATGCCTTCGGATCGACCAACATCAACGTCGCGTCGTCGCCGAACTGCGGGAAGGTCGTCCACCCGGTCGAGTTCTTCTCTGGTGGTGGATTCCACCAGCAGCCCGATCTGCACTACGCGAAATACGTGATGCTGGTCGGAACCCAGTTCGGGGTGGCCACCCGCAGTGCCCTCAACCACCATGCCTTGGACATGGCGGAAGCGCGCGCCCGAGGAATGAAGCTGGTCGTGGTGGACCCCGTCGGCGGACATGCAGCAGCCAAAGCCAACGAGTGGATTCCGATTCGTCCTGGCACGGACGGCGCCATGGCGCTCAGCATGTTGTACGTCCTGCTCCACGAGCTAGGCATCTACGACGAGCCTTTCCTGAAGAGCCGGACCAATGCGCCGTACCTCGTGGGGTCTGACGGGCGCTACGTCCGGCATCCGCAATCCGGCAAACCTCAGCTTTGGGATGCGGCCGACGCGACCGTCAAGACTTACGACGATCCCACCCTGGTCGATCCGGTGATCAAAGGTTCCTTCGAAGTCCAGGGCAAGGCGTGCCGGCCTTCCTTCGAGTTGGTGCGCGAGCACGTGCTCAAGTACCCACCCGAGGCGACGGAAAAGTGGACCACCATTCCTGCGGCCACGGTGCGGCGGATGGCGCGCGAGTTCGGCGAGGCGGCTTGCGTAGGCCAGACCATCACGATCGATGGGGTGGAACTTCCCTACAGGCCCGCCTGCATCGACTGGGCACGAGGTACTCAAGGCCATAAGCACGGCTTCCACAACTGCTGGCTGCTCAAGCTGGTGAACATCGTGGTGGGGGCAGTCAATGTGCCGGGCGGCATCATGAGCACGGGTGCGGCCGGCAAGTATCCCCATAGTTGGTGGCCCGAGGGCGGGCTGGACGGCATGCTGCAGCACGGGGGCCAGATCATGCCGATGGCGCACCCCAGTGCTTTCCCGGGGAACACGCCCACCAAGCCGAAGCGCACCGACATCGGCGAACTCTTCCCCCTGGCGTCCCACTACCACACGCTATTGCCGATAACGATAGAGAACCCGGCGGCGTTCGGATTGCAGGCCGACATGGACATGGTCGACGTGCTGCTGCACACACCGCTCAATTCCTTGTTCAGCTCCTACGGCGACCACAAGAAGGTCGAGCGCCTGTTCAAGTCGCTCGGGTTTATGGCGGGGTTTGCCGTGGAGATCAACGAAACGACGCTGTTTGACGACATCGTCCTGCCGTTCCCCAGCTACCTGGAACGCTACGACTTCATACCGGGCATGGGTGCGTTCATGATCGCTCCCTGCGGCCAGGACGACTTCTTCTGGAATGTGCGCACGCCTGTCGTCGACTTGCCCAAGGGCGTGCGCTTCCCCCAAGAGGTGATCCAGGAGATTGCCCAGCGACTGGACATCCTCGGCGACATCTACCGCATCCTCAACCACAACTTCAGGCTCGAGGGGGACAAGGCGCTCAAACCGAACCAGCGCTACCCGATTGCCGAAATCGTAGACAAGACCGCGCGCGCCTGGTTCGGCGAAGAGCGTGGCCTGGAGTGGTTCAAGGAGAACGGCGTCATCCGTCATCCGAGAGACGTTGAGGAGGCCTATATCGGGCCCTACCTGAAGGCGAGAATGCCGGTCTACCTCGAGCACTTCGTCGACCGCAAGGCCGAACTGGAGAAAGTGCTCGAGGAGATGGGGCTCGAGTGGGATCTCTCGGACTACCAGCCGATCGGCGACTTCATGCCCTGTCCGTCCCACGATGCGATCAAGAAGGGGGAGTTCGACCTCATCGCCGTGCAGTACAAGCTGCCGTATGTTTACGGCGCCTACGGCAACGAGAACCCTTGGATCGACGAGATCTGCCGCGCAACCAACGCGTACAGCATCGTCGTCAACCAGGCCGTGGGCAAGGCGAAAGGGATTCAGGATGGGGATACCGTGTGGCTGGAGTCACCTGTTCATAAGGTGCAGACAACGGTGAAGTTGTCCCAGTGCATCCATCCGGAGGTGGTGGGTGTGGCGGGGCATTTCGGCCATTGGTCTCCGGGGATGCCCGTTGCGAAGGGGAAGGGCGTGAACTTCAACGCCTTGCTTCCGAATGACCTGGAGAGGATTGACCTGATCTCGACCTCTCTGGACCACTGTGTGGAAGTGAAGATCTACAAGTAGTCCATCATCGCGAGCCCCCGACTGCCAGGACGAGAGGGTCCGAGCACGACTATACTTAGCCGTCTAACATTGCGGGTCTCAGACATGTTCCTCACAAGCAGGTGTTTTCAGGACAACGGTTGGATCCCTGGCGAGTGCGCCTTTGCCGTCCCGCACTCGGAGAACCGATTCACCACTTCGAGCAACCTCAATCCGGATTTGGAGTGGGGCGACTTGCCTGCCGGCACTAGGTCGCTGGTCCTCATTTGCCACGACCCGGACGTGCCCGCGGTACTGGACGACTTCAACAAGGAGGGGCGGACGGTCGCGGCAAGCATTCCGCGTATCGATCTGTACCACTGGGTTCTCGTCGATATCGATCCCGCTGTGGGACAGATCGGAAAGGGTGAGTTTTCGAACGGCATTGTTCCGCATGGCAAGCTGGGGCCCGCGGCGCCCCGTGGAACACGGCAAGGGCTCAACGATTTCACACAGTGGTTACGTGACGACCCCAACATGGCGGGATCGTATTTCGGCTACGACGGCCCTTGTCCTCCATGGAACGACGAGATCGCTCACAGGTACTTCTTTACGCTGTACGCGCTCGACGTCGCCAAGTGTCCCGTCTCGGGTAGTTTCACGGCGCCCAATGTGCTGAAAGCCATCGAGGGGCACTGCCTGGGCACGAAGACGCTTGTCGGCCGGTATTCCTTGAATCCGGACGTCCTGGCTGCGAAAACCTGACGTGTCGCTTCGCACCGCCTTGAAGGCAATCGCCTTGCCGGCGCTGAGGAGCCTTGGGTGAGTGGGTCGGTTGCCGCGGTCGATCCCCTGACGCACGAGTAGCTGGGGCCCGAAGGCCACTCCTCGAAGGCCAGGAGCCAATGCCCGCGTGCGCCCGAAGACCCGGTCCGTCGGCGCTCCCGGGTATGGCTTGAGACCGGATATCCGAACACTGACCAAGGTAAACCACGTTGCGATCGCCAGCGGAATGGCACAAGCTTTGCTCGTAGCGAAAGCGCGGCCCCTTGCGTGCATCGCATTCTTCGGGAGGAAGCTGATGTTGGTGGATCCTGTGACTCTGGCCATTACTCGCGTGCCCAAGCTCGGACGCGAGCGGGAATGGGAAGAGGTTATGGGTGAGATCCAACGCGCCACACGTGGCTTTCCCGGCAGCCTTGGCACCACGGTCTTGAAGCCGGTTCCCGGTGGCAAGCCCGCTTACCGCATCTTCGTCAGATTCGATAGTCTTGCGAACTTTCAGCTGTGGGAGTCCTCTCCCGAGCGCCAGCACTTCTTGACGCGTCTGCAGTCGCTGGAGACCGAGCCGGTGCAGATAACGCAGGCGGCAGGACTGGAGACTTGGTTCGAGTTTCCGGATGACGTGCCGATGGTGCAGCCGCCGCGATACAAGATGATTATCGCAAGTACGCTCGGGGTGTACCTGACGATTACTCCGTTGCTGTATATCCTTGGACCGTTGTTGAAGGGCCTGCCTCTCTATGCCTCGACCGCGGTGATTGTTCCGACCACTGTGGTGCTATTGAGCTACGTCACGATGCCTCTGGTCACCCGATGGCTTAAACCGTGGTTGCACGCAACTCGCGGCCGTTAGGGGCGGTCTGAATAACGTGCAAACGCGGGCGTGTTCGACCCAACGAGCTGCGGTGTCCAGCCGCGTTCGTGCGGTGGCCGCGGCGAGCGGCTGTCGCCGCGGCCTGCGCGTCTCACACGCTTTACGGATAGGCTACTCAAGCCATCGCCATCAACTGTCGCCGCGCCATCCACTGGTTCGACAAGGCGAACAGCGCGGCCACGTGCGCGGTGTCCTTGGCCTGCAGCCGGAAGCGAACCTTCATCAACCCGATCAGTAGCGAGGTTCTTTCGATGGCCATCTATCAGCTCGGCGAGCATGCGCCCCGACTCGGACCCGGCGCGTGGGTCGCGCCAACGGCCACCTTGATCGGCCGCGTCGAGCTCGGCGCCGAATCGAGCGTGTGGTGGGGCAGCGTGATCCGCGCCGACAACGACCCGATCGTGATCGGTGCGCGCTGCAACATCCAGGACGGCGCCGTGCTGCACACCGACGCCGGCGTGCCGATGCGGCTCGGCGAGGGCGTCTCGGTCGGCCACCAGGCGATGCTGCACGGCTGCATCGTCGGGGACGGCGCGCTCATCGGCATCCAGGCCGTCGTGCTCAACGGCGCGAGGATCGGCCGCAACTGCCTGGTCGGCGCCGGCGCGCTCATCACCGAGGGCAAGGAGTTCCCCGACGGCGCGCTGATCGTCGGCTCGCCGGCGAAGGTGGTGCGCATGCTGACGCCCGAGCAGATCGAGGGTATCCGCAGCAATGAGCGCGGCTACGTCGCGAATGCGCTGCGCTACGCTGCCGGGTTGAAGGCGTTGGCGTGAGGGCGGGGGCCTCGCGCCGGGTTGCCCACTAGCCTACCCGCACCCCTTTGGGGACCGTCTGCGGTACTCCGCAGACGATAGGCAGACACGAGGCACCGCACAAGTCCCTGTTCGACGACCTGATGCTGCGCGGCATGTTGGTGCGTCTGGCCGTCAGCTTACGCGATGTGCTGGTGCACAGCCCCCAAGCGTCGTAGCACCGAAGCAGAGCTCAGGGTTTGTTGTCGTAGCCGATGCGGAGGCTTGCGTCTTGCCGCCGGCGAGTTGCCTTGCCTCGAGCGCCTCCCGCATCGATACGTCGAGTTGGCCAGCAGCTTCTCGAACTCGTGCTCGCGACCTCCAGCCCCTTCAGGCGCACTGCACGTCCGACACGTTCATGCCGCCGAACTTGGCCTTCCAAGAGTAGCGGCTCGGCTCGCTGAATCAGGCGTCCTGCATCTCCCGTCCGGTTGATCGGGATTTCGGCCCTGCCTGCTGCAATCCATCGTGGACAGCGCGGGTGGCAGCGTTGATATTGAATACCTCGTCAAGATTGATCAATGCCAAAGGCTCGCGTATCGTTTTAACGGACGTGAGCACTTGCCGTGTGCTGATGGCGTAGTTGCATGAGGCAGGTCAAAGCAAACTGTCTTGAAGATCAACCCATGAAGCATCGCGTCGAACGAATTGCGAGTTCTGGCTATCGCGTTGAGGATCAGCAGCTTGCGCGCGTACCTGGTAAGGGTGAGCTCTTTGCGTTTGCACACAGCCAACGTCCCGTGGTAGCGGGAGGAGCCGCCCCTTCGCTTCTGCGGCTCATAGCTTCTTGTCAGCTGCCATGCACTTTGGCAGCTATGTCGCCACCTGCCCCGTCCGTCCTCTCGGCCAACCGCTTCAATCGAGCACGATTCCATGTCCTACACCGATGAAACCTGGCCTGTCGACGATGCCGTCGACCAAGGTCGCTTCCGGGTTCATGCCCGTATCTACTCCGAACCGCAGATTCTTGACCAGGAGATGGCCTGGATTTTCGAACGCACCTGGGGTTTCCTGGGCGTGGCGTCGCAGGTCGCCAAGCCCCACGACTTCCTCACGACTCGGCTAGGCCGCACTAATGTGCTCGTCACGCGTGGCGCTGACGGATCCCTGCGGGGATTCGTCAACGCATGCCGGCACAAGGGCGCGCTCTTGACGCGTCTGGAGTCGGGCCGCCGGCGTACGCATTCCTGCCCCTACCATGGTTGGGCGTTCGATTCGTCGGGAAAGAATGTCCTTGTCAAGGACGCCGAGTGTGGCGCGTACGGCGCGGCGTTTCACCAGGAATCGCACGACTTGGTGCCGCTGGCTCGTTTCGAGGAGTACAAGGGGCTGCTGTTCGGAAGCCTCAACCCGGACGTGCCGACGCTCACGGAGTATCTCGGCGAGGCGCGTCCATTGCTGGACTTGGCGCTGGAACAGGGGCCGAACGGCATGGAGGTCGTCCCGGGGCGCAGCGTCTATACGTACCGCGGAAACTGGAAGTTGCAGATGGACAACGGGATGGACTTCTACCATCTCACGTCTACGCACTCGGCGTTCATGGACCTCGTGCAGCGGCGCGATGGCGCCCGCCAGGGCAACACCGATGCACGCCAGTTCGACTGGCGCCAGCGGTTGACGCAGGTCGGCGGCGCATTCGGCTTCAGGTACGGACATGCGGCAATCTGGCTCGAGCAGCCTCAGCCCGAGAAGCGGCCTCTGTGGCCCGTCATTGATGAGTTGCGATCACGAGTCGGCGAAACGCGTGCGCGCTGGATGCTCAAGCTGCGCAACATGACGATCTTCCCGAACCTGCAGATTGCGGACTCGACGTCACTCATCCTGCGAACGTTCAAGCCGATTCGTCCGGACCTCACCGAAATGCGGGCGTACTGCCTAGCACCCATCGGAGAGGCGCCGGAACAAAGGGCCTGGCGGCTTCGGCAGTTCGAGGACTTCTTCAATCCGAGCGGCCTTGCGACGTCGGACGACACGGTCGTCTACGAGGACTGTCAGCGCGGCGCTTCGCCACACTTGGGTTGGCTGCAGGGATTCTCACGTGGCATGACATCGATGTCGGAGGCGCCCAACGCTGAGGCGGAAGAACTCGGCATGAAGCCGGCCACCTGCGTCAAGGGGCCCTTCAAGCTGCAGAACGAAGTCGTATACCACCCAGCCTACCGCGAGTGGCTGCGACTGATGCGCGCCGGCGAGGCGAACCTGCCTGCATACCTGATTGCGTCGGAGGCTACATGCTGAGCGATCCCCTGCGCGTCGCGACCGCCCATGATCTGATCGCGCAAGAAATGGCGGCGCTTGACGAGCGTCGCTGGGACGACTGGCTCTCGCTCTACGACCCGCAGTGCGAATTCTGGATGCCGATGTGGCGTGACGAAGAGACGCTGACAGAGGACCCACAACGGGAGCTCTCGCACATCTACTACCGTTCGCGTGCGGGACTGGAGGACCGCGTACTGCGCATCAAGTCGCGGCAGTCGGCTTCGTCGCTGCCACTGCCGCGGACCGCGCACGCCGCCGGCTGGGTGATTGCCGAGCCGACGTCGGATGCCGACGCTCTGGTGGTACGCAACTCATGGTCCTGTCATGTCTTCTTGCCGTCGACGCACGAGTCCTTCGTCCTCTTCGGTCTGTCGCGCTACGAGTTCTCACGCGGTGACCGGTCGTGGCGAATCCAGCGGCGCAAGATCCAACTGGATAGCGAGTACATCCCGACGATGGCCGACATCTACTGCTTGTGAGCGCGCCACCGCGCGTGAACGCTATCGGCCGCCAACGCAAGGAGCACTCCCTTCATAGCGGATTCCGGGGCGCGGAAACGCGCCTGGCAGAGGAAATCCGATCCGGCGTCGGTGGTCGTGCGTCAGCGCCCGGGCGAGCGCAGGGCTCCTCGGTGCGCGCGTGTCGCTGGATGTGGCGCTCGATGATCCCCGGCGGCGCGCCGCCGCACGCGGCGACGAAGTAGCCGCTCCACAGCTCGGGCTTCCAGCAGGTCATGCGCAACTGCCCGGCGAAGCAGTTGCGTAGCAGCTGTGACCGTCTTGAGATTGGGAGCGGCCACCGACGGTTCTTTGGGTTGAGTAGGCGCAGTGGGCGCGCGTGATCGGCATTGCCGTTGAACTTCAGGGGCTCGGAGCCCCACATGACGCCCAGCGCGCGTCACGTCCTCGAGCTTGGCCAGCATCGTGTCGGTGAGCTCGCATTGGCGGTAAAGGTGCAGTGTCAAGAGCGGCCGTTAGACGAAAGCGATAGCAACCGCGAAACGCAGGACCGCGTAAGAAGAAGGACTGAGACGAATCAGCGTTGGCGTTTTCGGCGATCGGCAAGCCGCTTGCAAGTCGTCGACTGGAACGTTGACGGGATACAGCGAATGTTTTCATTCCAATACGTGGACTTCAGCGGATTTGCGGTCAGTGGAACCTCGGATTGATGAACCGATCAAGATTGATCGCTGCAGACCGACTCCCTAGTATCGATCGAACGTCTACCTGTCTGTCGACCCGCGTTTCTGGCGCAGCGGAGACGTCACATTAAAGGAGACACAGATGACCTTCAGCCGCCGGATGCTGCTTCAAGCAGTGACCGCATCCGCAGCATTCGCTGCATTCAGCGTGTTTGCACAGAGCTACCCGTCGAAGCCGGTGCGAATCGTCGTTCCGTTCACTCCGGGCGGCAGCAACGACGTGTTGGGCCGATTGCTGGCACAGAAGCTCGGCGACCTCTGGGGTCGGACTGTCATCGCCGAAAACAAGCCCGGCGCCTCGGGAAACATCGGCGCGGACCTCGTCGCGAAGTCGGCCCCGGACGGGTTGAACCTGCTGATCGCTGCAAACAACATCCTGTCGATGAACTCTGCGGTGTTCAGCAAGATGTCGTTCAACCCGGTGAAGGACCTGGAGTCGGTCTCGCTGCTGGGGTGGGTGCCGGTGGTGCTGGTGGCTCGGGCAACGCTGAATATCGGCTCGATCACCGAACTGCTCGACATGGCTCGCAAGCAGCCGGGAAGCATGACGTACGCTTCAGCGGGACTCGGAAGCCCTCAGCACCTGTCGGCCGAGTTGTTCAAGTCGCTTGCGGGCGTGAGCATCGTCCATGTCCCCTACAAGGGCGCTGCACCGGCCGTCATCGACATGCTCGGCGGGCAAGTCGACCTCATGTTCGGTGCCATCAACTCGCTGTTGCCTCACATCCGCAGTGGAAAGCTAAAGGCCCTGGGCGTTGCAGGCAAGCAGCGTCTTCCGTCCATGCCGGACGTGCCGACCATCGCCGAAGCGGTGCCTGGCTTCGAGAGTGACATCTGGGTCGGTCTCTCCGCGCCGGCGGGCGTACCGGCGGACATCATCGACAAGATCAACCGCGATGTCCGCACCGTGCTGAGCATGTCTGACGTCAAGGAAAAGCTGGCCGAACAGGGCATCGAGGCGGTGCCTTCATCTTCCGCTGAGATGGGCAAACTGGTCAGCGCGGACCTCGCACGCTGGACGCGGGTGGTGCGTGAGGCTGGTATCAAGGCGGAGTAAACGAGCGGCGGTTCTCCATGCCGCCACCTGCATATCCACATAGACAAGCGCCATGGTCGTGGTCCCCGGCTGTCGAGCCAGCGCCGCAACGCGGCAATGAAACCTGTCAGCTGCTATTCCGGCTAGTGTCCTGACCGCTTAATCGCCCGCACATGCGGGCGAGCCGCCCTGAGCCGATTTGGCCTGGCAATCCAGACGGACGATTGGCACGACTGGCTGTGGATTGCGACGAGGAACTCGGTCGTCGAGTTTGGAATGCCCCAAGCAACCTTGAAAGTTCGAGTTCGTTGAGGAATGAAGGGAACGTTCATGAACGATGGAAAGATCGCGGTTATCGGCGCTGGCTTCATGGGCTCCGTGATCGCTACGATCTACGCGCGCCACGGCTACCGCGTGGTGCTTCACGACAACCAACCGGACATGCTGCTCGGCTTTCGTGACCGCGCGCTTCCAATCGCGCGCGCATTGGCCGGTCCCGACGGGTCAGTCGATCAGATTCTCGACCGAGTCGTGCTGTCTCAGGAACTCGACGATGCGGTGAAAGGCGCATTCCTCGTGCACGAGGTCGTACAGGAGGATCTGCCAACGAAGCAGAAGCTCTTCGGTCAATTGGACTCGCTGTGCGACGCCAGCGTCGTGCTTGCGACCAACACTTCATCGTTCCTGTTGTCCGAGGTCGGGCTTGCCGTCAAGCACCGCGAGAGACTGGTCGGCATCCACTACATTACGCCGGCGCACATTATTCGGGTCGTTGAGATCATCACTGCCGACTTCACGCCGCAGTCGCTCGCCGAATGGGCACGGAGATTCCTGGTATCGATAGACCACGTTGGCGTCGTCTGTCGCGAGCGTCCCGCCTTTCTCGTTAACCGCATCCAGTTCGCAATGCTGGCCGAGGTCTATCGCATTGTCGATGAGGGTCTGGCGACACCAGAGGACGTCGACGCCGCGGTCCGCCTAAGCATCGGTCCCAGGCTGGCTCTTTGGGGACCGCTTCTCACCGAGGATCTCGTCGTCAGCAAGAAGACCTCTCTAGCCGTGACGGAGTATTTGCACGAGCAAACGGGGGACGCCAACTATGCCGGGAGGAAGGTGCTCAAGGATCTGGTGACGAGCGGGCATTGGGGTGCGATTTCTGGGCAGGGCTGGTACAGCTTCAGGCGCCCTCATGTCGAAGTCGTTGAAGAGCGCGATAGGCAGCTGTCAGCGCTTCTCGCTTGGCTCGACGCCACCGATGCCGTGAAGAGAGTTGGCGCATGACACCGTAGACCCATAGGAGGTTGACCGCGAAGCGGCCTTGGTGGCTTGCGGCGGGCGGTCACCCTTGCTGCTGTCGGAGTGAACGAAGGCACTGCCGACCTGCACGGAGATCGCACCGAGCTCGGCCAGTACGACCGTCACCGCTAGGTTGGCAATGAAGCTGCCGAGCTTTGGCTGGCGCCAGTCTTGCACGAAGCGGTCCGATAAGGACTGACGATACCAGGACGCCGGGAGCCAGTGCGCTCGGTGCGCGTGAACTGCGGCGTGCCAAATCGGCTACTCGGGCGTAGAGGAGCGTTCGAGAAGCGATCCTAACGCGTACCTGCTCGACTTCCATAGAAGAGTGTCGCAGTTTTCAAACTTGATCCAAGGATCAAGATTGATAAGCAGATATACGTGTACGTACAGTGCGCCCAGGTATCGCTCGACTTGATCGTACCTGTCTGCGCCCCTCATTCAAAAGACCATGGAGATGAACAACGTGACTCGTAACCTATTGACCGCTTCGAGCGCGCTCGCAGCGTTGATCGCTGCTGCGCCGGCAATGGCCCAGAACAGCAGCGTCACCATCTACGGCTTGATGGACGCGGCGATCGACCACAGCCGTGCCGGCAACAACCTTACGCGCGTCGTATCGGGTGCAGGATTGGGCAGCCGCTTGGGCTTCCGTGGCCAGGAGGACTTGGGGGGCGGGCTATCGGCCCAGTTCCGCATCGAGCAAGGCCTGACGCTCGACGATGGCCAGCTCGGACAGGGCGCTCGGGAGTGGGGGCGCGAGGCATCTGTCGGTCTGAGCAGCGCGACCGTCGGCACGATCCAGCTCGGTCGCATTCCGACGCCGTACTACACCGTGCTTCCGAATGTGGACGCCTTCGTCTGGATGGGCGGCGGCGGCATGTTGGCCCTCACGCGTAGCGGCACGGCCACGCGCCAGGTCCAGCCCAACGGCGTGAACGCCCGCCATGACAACTCGGTTGCCTACACGTCGCCGACTTGGGGCGGCCTGCAACTGCGTGCGCTGCTGTCGGCCGGCGAGGGATCGGCAGCCATCGGTCGAGGCATGAGTGCGTCCGCTCGCTATAGCGCTGGTCCGATCGATGCGGTGCTGGGTTGGGTGAAGCAGGAAGGCGCCAACAACGCGAACGGCGACGCCTCGGCCGTGGTGATTGGCGGCAGCTACAACTTCGGTGCGGCCAAGGTGTTCGCCGGCTATACCAACGAAAAGAACACCTGCACGACTTGCGTCGGCGCGCTCGCGCGCGTGGCCGGCGTAACACCGACAGGTGCAAGCGAGTTCAAGCTGTTCAACCTGGGTGTCCGTGTCCCGGTAGGCAGCTTCACCGGCATCGCGCAGGTCGTCAAGGTCAACGACGATACCGACTATGCTGTGAATCCTGGCAGCCGCGATGCCACCTGGTTCGCGGTTGGCGCGGAGTACACGTTCTCGCGCCGCACGGTGGCCTATGCTTCCGTTGGCACCATCGACAATCAGAACGGATCCCAGTACGCGCTGGGCTCGGGTTCGGTCCAGCAACCCGCAGGCTTCGTCGGTCCGAACAACCCCCGGTCGACGACGGCGACTGTGGGCATCCGCCACAGCTTCTGAGCATGCCGCCGGCGCTGGGCGCAAGCCCGGCGCCGGCGGTCCTTCCAGAGCCGCTCGATGCCGAACGAAGGCTTCCCCGGATTGCACCGGCGATGAGCAAGCGGTCCGAGCCGGCGAGTTTGCCCACAATCCGAGAGGGAATTCCGCTACCTTGAGGTGCCGACCGTTGCCGAGCCGTGATGCCCGAAGTCAGTCCGCAGTAGCAGCCAGACGCTGGCGGCCAGCGGTAGAGTAAGAAGAGCGAAGGCCCCACCCAGTGCGCCGAGTGCCGCGCCCGCCACGCCGAACAGCGGCGGGCCCACGACCACGCCGAAGAAGCTGAAGAAGAGTGTGCCGGCGGTTGCCGTGGCGGCCTTGCCTGCCGGAGCGATTCGCACAATCGTTGCCAGGTGCACGCCGTTCCATCCGATGCCAGCGGCACCGTAGGCGCACAACAGGGCGACCACGAGCAACGGTGGCGCTGCGTCACTCAGCAGCGGCATGAGCAGTCCGCACACGGCCATGGCCGTAGCCAGTCCGAGCAGCATGCGCCGCGGACCGAGCCAGCGGTCCGATACCAAGCCCCAGCCGATGCGCGCACCGACGCCGAACGCCTGCGTGATGGCGAGGGCGCCGCCAGCGGCCGCTAGTGTCCAGTGCAGTTCACCGGTCAGAAAGCTGACCATGTACGAGGTGAGGCTGACCTGCACGAGCGAGAAGACGAAGCTGCACATTGCCATCGCGCTGAGCACCGGATGCTTCGTGACAAAGCGCACCGGCGAGAGAACTTGGCGAGGCGGTGGCCACGGTGCATGGCTGTCGCGATCGCGATCGAGTTCAGCGGCGAGCGGCGTCGCGCTGATCATTGCCACGAAGCACAGCGCTGCCAGCCCGAGCAGCGCACCAACCGCACCGCCTTGTGCGGCCAGCGGCGGCACCACCAATCCGGCCAGCACGCCGCCGAGAGGGACTCCCGTCTGCTTGATTGAAAAGACGAGCGAGTAGTGGCGTGGGTCCGTGGTCCTGGCCAGCATGTAGCTACTGGCGGGTGTGACGGGGCCGTAGCCCAGGCCGATGAGCACCGAACCCAGCGCCACCATGGGCAGAACCGGGAGAGCAACCAGGAAGAGGCCGGCCGTGATGAACGCCAGCGAGATCTGACTCGCGCGAATCGGCCCCCAGCGATGCACCGCGAATGCACCAATCTGCGTGGCGAACGTGGCTCCTACGTACACCATCGCGACGAACATGCCCACCGCTGCGGGTCCCAGCTGCAGACGCTCCAGCAGCAGTGGCGCAGCCACTGTGGGTCCCATCACGGCAGCCGACGACGCCGCCTGCATGAACGTGGTGATCGGCAACGCCGATCGGCGCACCCCGGGACTGAGGCGGCCAGGTTCCGAGTCGGACAGGACTTCGTGCTCCTGGTGGTCCGTTAGTGCGAGGCTCGACTGCGCGCGGGCGCAGCGGTGGGGTCGTCGTGCACGACGGCGGGTCGGCTCGAGGCGGCGCCTGCATCTGGCAGCCATACGTCCGCGTCGTCGCGGCACGAACGCCGCAGCGCGGCGCACAGAGACAGCGTGTCACGCGCCCAGGCACCGTCAAACAGCGGCGGGCGTCCTTCAGAGAGAAATTGCTCGAGCTCAAGTGCCATTGCGACCATCGGTGAATGGTCCGCACCGCGCACTGGAAGCACTCTGCAGCGACCCTTGCTGCCATGAATGCGGATTCCGTCCGACATCGGTCGCAGATCGGCGCCCTCGCAGCCGATCACCAACGGTCCCGCGTGCCGGTGAGCGCATGGCAGGAAGAAGATGTCGCTGGCCTCGGCGGGGGGAAGCCCCTGTCGGTTGCGTGAACCACACCAGTCGTCGGAGTTGAAGCGACCCGTCCCCCCATAGGTCATCGATGCGATCGCGCCCGAGTGAAACCAGAATTGCGCGACATGAGGCTGCTGGCCGGCGGCAGTAGCGGTGCTCGGTGCGATCAGCCGGACCCGGGTGACGGACGATCCTGCGAGCAGGCGCACCAGGTCCGCTTGCACATGCAACTGGTCGACATGGCAGGCGCTCGCACCCGGCGTTGGCGTGTCGTCCGAATAGCTGACGCCCAAGATCAGGTTGACCCGGCCGACGATGCCCGAATCGATCAGCGACCGTGTTTCCAGGTAAAGGGCATCGACGTTGTGCTGGTGCGCCGCCAGCAATTGCACGCCGGCGTGTGAGCAGGTCTCGAGCATTTCGTCTAGCAAGTGCACTTCGAGTTGCGAGGAGACTTCCAGCAACACGTGCTTTCCCGCCGCAGCCGCTGCACGCGTGATCCCGGCGAGATCGGGTTGCGCGGCGGTCAGGTGGATCGCGTCGACGTCGGCATCTTCAGCCAGCGCAGCCGTCACTCCGGTCCGATCGGCCAGTGGCCTGAACACCACATTCGGCAAGCGGCACGGATTGTCTATGTATGGCGAACCGGTCGCAGGCGGATTCGCTATGCCGATGGTCAGGGGCTTTCGCAACGCTTTGCGCGGGGCGGCGACGTCCCGTTTGCCACGGCTGAGTAGCTTGAACATGCCCTCGGAAGTCGGTTCGAAAGAATGCACGCGCCGACCATCGGCGCGTGCTAAGCGGAGAAGTCGCGCTGGCGACTCTAGGGCCCGCGTCGTCGATGTTCAATCTTGACTCTCGCTTCAATACGGGTTTGTTCAGGGGTCGCGTGTCGTGCGGGTGCGCGCTGCAACACCACACTCAGTCGCCGGAGAACAATTCCTGAATGACCGACCGCAGCCAACGGTTCCCCGGGTTGTTGTGGTTGCGCTCGTGCCAGAACTGCTTCACCTGGAACTGCGGCACGTCGAATGGCAGCGGCAGCATCTTCACGCCCGCGCGCGGCGGTGTATGCCGGATTGCGTAGCTGGGGATGGTGGCAATGAGGTCGCTCGACTGCACCACATCCGGCACGATCATGAAGTGCGGCACGCGCAGCGCAATGCGGCGCCGCAACCCGCGGCGTGCCAAGTATTGCTCGATGAGCGTCGTCGTCGAGGTCTGGTGCCCGGGGGAAACGTAGCTTGAGCCTCCCGGCTCGATCAGCACGTGGGACTCCTCGACGAACTGCACGAGCGACAGCCGCTTGCGGATGCGGGGGTGATCTTCGCACGCCAGGCAGACATAGCTGTCGGTGAACAGCCTCTGTTGATAGAAGCCGGCGGACAGGCCCGGCAGGAAGCCGATCGCAAGGTCGGCCTCTCCGGATACGAACGCGTCGACATACGCCTCTCGTGGGCGATTGAGCACCCGAACGCTGATGCCAGGCGCGACTTCGGCGAGCCGCTTCATCAGCCTGGGCAGGTACACCGACTCCCCGATGTCGCTCATGAGGACCTGGAAGTGGCGCACGCTGCCTGCAGGATCGAACGACGCATTTCCCTCGAGCGCTGTGCCCAGCAGCCGTAGACCCTCCCGCACCGACGTTGCAATGCGAACCGCGTGCTCGGTGGGTTTCATGCCCGACGGAACGCGCACGAAGAGGGCGTCGCCGGTGAGTGTGCGCAGCTTGGACAGCGCATGACTCATCGCCGGCTGCGAGAGGCCGAGCCGGAACCCGGCGCGGGTGAGGTTGCCATCCTCCATCAGGGCATCGAACACCCGCATCAGGTTGAGGTCCATCTTCTGCGCATCCATGGCACGAATAGTCTAGATGATGCACATCGATTGGCCGATTTGCTGAGCCGCCTTAGATTTTCAGCGAATCGAAGAGGCACAACGCCCGAATCAAGGAGACAAGCAATGTCCGAAGGGCGCAAGACCGTCCTGCGTTCCGACATGGGATGGTCCGATGCGACGCGGATTCGTGTCCAGGGCATCGACCTCATCGACGAGATCATGGGAAGGCTGGACCTCGGGCAGTTCGCCTTCCTCGAAATCCTCGGACGCGTGCCATCGCCTGCCGAGTCCGCGGTGTTCAACGCGATGCTGTGCACGCTGGTCGAGCACGGCATGACGCCCATGGCGATCGCGACGCGGCTCACTTACCTCGGCGCGCCCGAGTCGTTGCAGGGCGCCGTCGCCGCCGGGCTGCTCGGCGTGGGCACCACGTTCGCTGGTACTGCGGAGGGCAGTGCTCGGTTGCTGCACGAGGCGCTCGAGGGCCAGCCGGCGGAACTGTCCGAACAGGCGGCAGGTGATCTGGCGGAGCAGGTCGTCCAGCGTCTGCGCGACCAGAACCGGTCCATCCCGGGCATCGGGCACAACTTGCACAAGCCGGTCGATCCGCGCGCAATCCGCCTGTTCGACATTGCTGCGCAGCACGGGTTCAGTGGGCGCTACGTTCTGCTGATGAAGCAGATCTCGGCCGCGGCCGAGCGGGCGCTGGGCAAGCCGGGGCTGCTGCCGGTCAACGCGACCGGCGCATTGGGCGCGCTCGCCTGCGAACTGGGCATTCCCTGGCGACTTTGCAGAGGTCTTGCGGTGATGGGGCGTGCGGTCGGACTCGTCGGCCATATCGGCGAGGAAGTGCGTAACCCGCTGGCCCGCGAGATCTGGGAACGCGTCGAGAAAGAGGCCTCTTCCCATGTGCTGCGCTGACAGCCGGTCAGACGATGCAAGACCTCGGGCTCAGCGAAGAGCAGCGGCTCATCCGCGACGCCGTCCGCACGCTGGCGCGCGAGCGCTTCGCGCCAGGTGCGGCCAGCGCGGACAGGGAGCGTCGACCGCCGGTGGAGAACATCCGCGTGCTCGCAGAGCACGGCTACACCGGGTTGTTCATTCCCGCTGCTTACGGCGGCGCCGGGTTGGGACTGCTCGAGAACGTTCTCGTCACGGAGCAGATCACGCGCGCCTGTGCCAACACGGCGATGCTTTTCTCATGCACCGACGGTGCCACGCCGCGCGCCATCCTTGGGCTGGGCTCGGAGGAGATCAAACGCCGCTACCTGCCGAGGATCGTACGCGGCGAGGTGCTGACCGCCTGGAGCATGTCGGAGTCCAACGCCGGTTCCGACGTGGGCAACGTTCAGCGCCGTGCTCGGCGGCAGGGCAGCCAACTCGTCATCGACGGCAGCAAGCTGTGGTGCACGGCCGCCCGGGTTGCCGATCTGTTCCTCGTGCTCGTGCGGATCGGGGCCGAGCCTGGGATGCGCGGCATCGGTGCCGTACTCGTCGAACGCGGTACACCGGGGCTGACGGTGGGTCGCCACCTCGACCTGCTGGGTCTGCGCGGCACCGGGATGGCGGAGCTCGGTGTCGAGGGCGTGCCGTCAAACCCAGAGGACTTCGGCGCGTTCATGCGAGCGCAGGCAAGTCACCTCCAAAAGCTGGTGCAACTGACCGGCGTCAAGCTGGACTGAGCGGTCGATGATGCACAGCGACAAGCAAGTTCTCTCCGGGCTGCGCGTCCTCGACTTTGGAAGCTTCATCACGGGCCCGTATGCCGCGATGCTGCTGGCCGAGATGGGCGCCGACGTCGTGAAAGTGGAGCGACCGGGATTCGGCGATCCGTTCCGCGCGTTCAACGGCGGCTTGTATAGCTCGCACTTCCAGGCGCACAACCGCAACAAGCGCAGCGTGGCGCTCGAGTACGCGGCACCAGGTGCGGCAGCCACCGTCGAGTCTCTGCTACGGGCGGCGGACGTGCTGGTGCTCAATGTTCGTCCCGGGGTGGAGGAGCGGCTCGGCCTGTCGTACGCGCAGGTGCACTCGGTCAATCCGCGGCTCGTGTACTGCAGCATCACGGGGTATGGCGCGACCGGGCCGTATGCCGATCGACCGGCCTACGACAACGTCGGCCAGTCGATCTCGGGCTGGCTGTCGATGTTCCATCAGGGCAAGGACGCACGCGTGCCGGGGCCTGCGGTGTCGGATGCGATCACCGGCATGTTCGCAGCGCTGGGCATTCTCGGCGCGCTGCATGAACGGGAGCGCACCGGGGTCGGCCGCAAGGTCGAGGTGAACATGCTGGAGTCGATGATCGCCTTCGCCACGGAGCCGCTGGCCAAGGTGTTCTCGAGCGGCCAATCGCTCGGGTTCTATTCCCGTGCGGCATCGTCCCAGTCGTTCATCGTCACTTGCGCAGACGGGTTGCGCATCGGGCTGCACCTTTCCTCGCCGACGAAATTCTGGGAGGGCCTGGTCGCCGCGACGGGCTCGCAGGACTTGCTTGCGAAATACCCGGATCGAGCGGACCGGGTCCGTCGCTACGACGAACTTGCCGCCGACTTGGCGCGCGTGTTCGCGACCCGACCGCAGGCCCACTGGGTGCCGTTGCTGGAGGCTCACGACGTCCCGTTCGCGCCCGAGAACCGACTTGAGGACCTCGCCCAAGACGCCCAGGTGAAGCACCTGGGGGTGTTCTACGAAACCACCCACCCAATCGAGGGCCGCGTGCGCGCAGCCCACCGTCCGATCGCGTTCGACGGTGACCGGCGCAGCGACTTCCGTCCGCCGCCGGCGCTGGGTGAACACACGCGCGAAGTGCTGCACGAGGCGGGGCTGAGCGATGACGACGTCGATCGCCTGAAGGCCGAGGGCCTGGTCGCTTGAACTTCGCATTCGAACAGGAGCATCTGCTGCTGCGCGAATCGGTGCGCCGATTCGTGCATCGGGAGCTCATGCCGCTCGAGCGGCTGTATGCGAACGAACCCGATATCCCCGACGAAGTGCGCAGCAGGCTGCAGGAACGTGCCCGTGAACTCGGCTTCTGGGCCTTCGACCTGCCGCAGGTGTACGGGGGCGGCGGTGTTGGATTCGTCGGCGCGTGCCTGGTCCACGAGGAACTGGCCAAGTGCAACGCTCCGTCGTTTCGCGCACCGTCGGTGCTCACGCCATATCTCGGGCCGGTGCTCTTTCACGGCACCGAAGAGCAGAAGCAGACATACCTGTTGCCGGTCGCGCGCGGCGAGAAGCGAACATGCTTCGCGTTGACGGAGCCCGGAGGTGGCTCCGATCCGGCGAACATGAAGACACGCGCGGTGCGCGAAGGCGACGGCTACCGCATCACCGGAACAAAGATCTTCATCACCGGCGCCGACAAGGCCGACTTCGTGCAGCTGTTCGCGCGGACGGTGGAAGACGGGCGCGACGTCGGCGTGTCGTGCTTTCTGGTCGACCGGGCCGCCCCGGGCCTTCGCTTGGGTCAGTGCTTCGAACTGATGAGCCCCGACCAACCCTGGGAACTGGTGCTGGAAGACGTGTTGGTGGCCGAGTCCCAACGCGTTGGCGAGCCCGGGGGTGGGTGGGAGCTGGCGCGCGAGTTCCTCGACGTCGGACGGTTGCTGCACGGGCCGAAGGCGATCGGTCGCGCGCAGCGCGCCTTGCATATGGCCATCGACCACGCGAACCAGCGGAGCACGTTCGGGCAACCGCTGGCGAAGCGCCAAGCCATCCAGTGGATGATCGCCGACTCCGCCACCGAGCTCGACGCGGCCCGCCTGCTGACCTACCACGCGGCGTGGAAGGCGGATCAGGGGCACGACTTCCACGTCGAGGCCTCGCAGGTCAAGCTCTACGCCGACGAGATGTACATGCGTGTGGTGGACCGGGCCCTGCAGATCCACGGCGGGCTCGGGTTGTCGAAGGAGTTGCCGCTCGAGCTCATGTTCAGGGATGCTCGCAGCCGCCTTATCACCGAGGGCTCCTCGGAGATGCAGCGGATCATCATTGCGAGCGATGTGCTGTCTGGGCGGTCGAGCGTCGACCGGCTCGGCGGGTCGTGAACGATGGACATGGCGCGCGAGCGGCAGTACGCATCGGTCCGGCGACGCGCAGCGCGGCCCGCAAGGGAGTCGCGATCACCCCTCGTCGGCGCAATCCCTCGACAGGTTGTCGATCATCACGAGCAGCGCCTTGCGGGTTCTCTCGACGTCTGTGGCGGACAACCCGGCCAGCGCGACCGCATTGACCTCCTCGGCCAGCGGTACCAACACCTTTTTGAGCCGCTTTCCCTGCGGGGTGAGAAACACGTAGATGTTCTTGCGGTTCTCTGGCAGCTGGCGAAGGCTGACGTAGCCCAGCTCCTCCATCGACCGGAGGGCCACCACCGTCGTGGGCTCCATTACGCCCGCCTCGATGCTCAGCTCGCGCTTGGTGATGCCGTCGCGCTGCCACAGCACCCGCAGGAAGGCCCAGTGGCCGAGCTGCACGTTGTGGCGAGCCAGTCGAGTCTGAAGGGAGCGCAGAAAGGCCCGGGTCGCATCCTTGACGAGGTGGGCGATGCGGTCGTTGGGGACCGCCTCGTGCCAGTGTCGGAGCACACGGCTGGCAACTTCCGCCTCGCGGGCGGCACCGTTCTTAGCCACGTCAGCCTAGTCGCTTTGAGTTGTGACAGCGGCATTGTGGCAGGTCGTTCCTGCGGCGCTCCGCAAGCTACCGGTGCAACGGAAGGCGAGGGTTTCCGATCAGGTTTGCGACTTGCCAATGCTGATCTGGCGCAATAATATTAGGCGACTAAGTAAATGAGCGTTGATCCTGCCATGTCGACCTTGGCTTCCGATGCTCCGGCCGCCGATTCCTGGCGCGACGATCTGCGTCTCGGCTTTGCGCCGATGGACGACGTGCACGTCGACTTTCTCGAGGCCGTGGAAGCTTTGGTCTGCGCCTTCGGTGACGATGTCCCTGCCGCGCTGGCAAACGTCGAGCGCCACACCCGCGAGCACTTCGAGGTGGAGGAGCGCTGGATGAGCGAGACCGCGTTTCCCGCGCGGGAATGCCATGCAGACGAGCACGCTGCCGTGCTGGCCTCGGTCGTCGGTGTCGGCGAGCGGGTCGCGCAGGGTGAATACGAGGTTGCGCGGTCTTTGGGGGAAGCCTTGCTCGAGTGGTTCCCCCGTCACGTCGACTACATGGATGCCGCGCTGGCGCACTGGATGTGCAAGCTGCGCTACGGGGGAAAACCGGTGGTTGTGCGGCGCCGTCCCGGTGCTGAGTCCACGTGATGCAAGTTCATTGACGAGGTTGAGATGCTGACCAGGGAAGAGAACGAACTGCTGTGTCGTGTCGAGGGCGACGCGCCGATGGGACAGTTGATGCGGCGCCACTGGACGCCGGTCTGCCTGATCGAGGAAGTTAGCGAAGCTGATGGCACGCCGGTCAAGGCGCGGGTCTTCGGCGAGAACCTTGTCGTCTTCCGTGATACCGACGGCAATGTGGGCGTGCTCGACGAGGCATGTCCGCATCGCCGCGCCTCGCTGGTGTATGGCCGCAACGAGGAAAGCGGGCTGCGTTGCCTCTACCACGGCTGGAAGATGGATGTCCGCGGCAACGTGCTCGAGATGGCGTCGGAGCCAGCCTCAAGCGGCCTGGCCGAGAAGCTCAAGCACAAGGCCTACCCGACACGCGAGTGGGGCGGCATGGTTTGGGCCTGGTTCGGGCCGGCCGATGCGATGCCCGAGTTCAAGCCGCCGGTCTGGGCGCCAACGGAGGACACCCGGGTCAGCATCGCCAAGGTCCTGCTGCCGTGCAATTGGGCCCAGATCCTGGAAGGTGCGATCGACTCGGCGCACAGCTCGAGCCTGCACAGCTCGGACATGGTGCCGGCGCGCGTTGACGGTGCAAAGGCGACCGACAAGAACTGGCTGCGCCCGTCGACTGACAAGGCGCCGCGCTTGCAGGTCCAGCGCACCTCCTACGGCTTTCGCTACGCGGCATTGCGGCGCCCGATACAGAACTCCTCGACGCACGACTACGTGCGCTCGACGGTGTTCGTTGCGCCGGCGACGGCGCTGATCCCGCCGAACAACTTGTACAACGTCGCCAACATCAACGTCCCGATGGACGACACCAGCACGGCGTTCTACTTCATCGCCTGGGGGCATCCGTCGCAGACACCGGAAACCGAGACTTGGCGCAAGTTCCTGCGGCAGACGGTAGGCGTCGATCTCGACGCGCAGTACCGCCCGCTGCGCACGATGGAGAACGGGTTCTGGCAGGACCGCCAGGCTATGAAGGCCGGGAACTTCACCGGCATCTCTGGCTTTCCGAACCAGGACGTCGCGATGTGGCTCACGATGGGGGCAATCGCCGACCGCTCCCACGATCGCCTTGGGGCGAGCGATCTCGCGATCGTCGAGTTCCGCCGCCAGATGGTCGACGCAGTGAAGGTCTTCCAGCGCGGCGAGCCAGCCATCGGGACCGGAGATGACGTCGTCACGCCCGAGGTCTGTTCGTTCCAGGCCGTCGTGCCGAAGACCACCGATTGGCGGGAGTTCCAGGCTCACCACGTCTGGCTGGAGGACAAGTCGCAGCCCCAACTCGAACCGTCCTACTCGGTGAAGGCGTGAGCGCGGGCAAGCTGCAACTCTCGGTCGCCATGGGCGACTACGACCGCACTCGGGCGCTGTTCGACGGCCGCGTGCAGATCGACGGCGTCGATCCGGTCTACATGCTGCTCAACCCGGAGGAGATGTTCTTCCGGTCGATGCGCAGCATGGACTTCGACATCACCGAGCTCTCGTTTTCGAGCTACCTCCTGAAGCACTCGCGTGGCGAGTGCCCGTATATCGCGGTGCCGGTCTTCCTGTCGCGAGCGTTTCGGCACACCTCGATCTACGTGCGCAAGGATCGCATCAAGCGGCCCGAGGACTTGAAGGGACGCCGCGTGGGTCTGCCCGAATATCAGTTGACGGCCAACGTCTGGGCGCGCTCCATCCTGCAGGACGACTACGGCGTCAAGCCGTCCGACGTCACGTGGGTACGCGGCGGCATAGATACGCCGGGTCGACCGGAGAAAGTCAAGCTGCAACTGCCGTCGGATGTGCGCATCGAGTCGGCGCCGGAAGGCATGACCATCTCGCAGCTGCTCGACCGCGGCGAGATCGACGGTTTCATCGCGCCGCGACCGCCCAGCAAGTCCGCGCTGGCCAACCCGAACATCGGCTGGTTATTCGACGACCCGACGGCGGTTGCGAAGGACTACTACAGGCGTTCTGGCGTCTTCCCGATCATGCACGTAGCGGCCATCCGCAAGGAACTGGCCGAGCGGCACCCATGGCTGCCGGTGGCCGTGCTGAAGGCGTTCACCCAGGCCAAGGCGGTGGCGCTCGAGCTGCTGTCCGATACGTCAGCGACCAAGGTGACGCTGCCGTTCGTTGAGGAGCAACTCAAGGCCGCACGCGAGGCCATGGGTGAGGACTACTGGTCCTATGGCGTCGAGCCGGCCCGCCGCACGCTGGAAGCCTTCGTCCGTCACCACCACGCTCAGGGCCTGTCGTCGCGACTCGTCCCGGTCGAGGAGTTGTTTCACCCCGCGACCTACGAAACCTACAGCATCTAGAGGAGACATCAATGATTCGCAAGACACTGGCCGCACTGGCCATGATGGCCTGTACCGGCCTGGTTACGAGCGCTGCGGCACAGCCGTTTCCCTCCAAGCCAGTGAAGCTTGTTGTCGGATATGCGCCCGGTGGCTTGCCCGATACGGTGGCCCGACTGCTCGCGCATCGGCTGCAGCCGGTGTTGGGGCAGCCGGTCGTGGTCGAGAACCGCACCGGCGCCAGCGGCAGCGTCGCCGTCTCGGCAGTGCTCTCAGCGCCCGCCGACGGCCACACCTTGCTCGTGACCGACGGGCCGATGCTCGCCATCGCCCCCGTCGTCTCGCGCCAGCTGGCCTACGATCCGGTGAAGGACTTAGCGCCGGTATCGCTGGTCGGGACGGCGCCGCTTTTCCTTGCCGTTCATAGCCAGGTGAAGGCCGATACCCTCGATGAACTGATTGCGCTGGCGAAGTCGCATCCGGGTAAGCTGAACTATGGATCGGCCGGCATCGGTAGCATCCATCACCTCACGGCCGAAGCCATGAAGGAGGGCCTCGGCATCTTCGTCACACACATCCCTTTCCGGGGTAGCGGTGCTTCCGTGCCGGCACTCATCGGCGGGCAGGTCGATATGGTGTTTGCCTCGCCGCCTGCGCTGATGGGGTTCGTCAATTCGAAGCAGGCGAAGCTGTTGGCGATCAACGCCGCGAAGCGCTCGTCGCTGGCCCCCAACGTCCCGACGCTGGGCGAGCGGATTCCGGGCTTCGACTTCGCGTTCAACGTCGTCGTGCTCGCGCGCAGCGGAACGTCGGCCGAGGTCATCAATCGCCTGAATGCGGAGATCGCCCGCATCGTGAAGTCTCCCGAGGCCGCGGAGCCGTTGCGCGTGGCCGGTGTCGACCCGGTGGGTGGGGACGTCGAGGAGGCGGCCGCGGCGATGCGCAAGGAGACCGAGCGGATCGTCAAGGCGGCCCGCCACGCGGGCATTAAGCCGGAGTAGCTCGATGGCTGCCGATACCCATCTGGACACGCAGATGCCGCTGGAGGTCCGCAGCATCGACGATGTCGCCGGCGATATCCGCAGCTTCGAACTGTTCCAGCCCGACGGAAGCGATCTGCCGCCGTTCACCCCGGGGTCGCATGTGAAGGTGCAGGCGCCGAACGGCGCCGTTCGCAAATACTCGCTGTGCAACGACGCCGCCGAACGCAACCGGTATGTAATCGCGGTAAAGCGCGAAGACCAGGGGCGCGGCGGCTCGCTATCGATGCACCGCGACGTGAAGGTGGGCGACCGGCTGCCGACCTCCGTCCCCGAGAACGCGTTTCCGTTAGTGGCGGATGCGCGCGCGTACCTCTTCATCGCTGGCGGTATCGGCATCACGCCGATTCTCTCGATGATCCGGTCGTTCGGCGAACAGCCGACCGCCGCGTGGAAGCTGGTCTTCCTCACGCGAACGCCGGAGAGCACGGCATTCGGCGATGTCGTTCGGGGGATGGGCGAGGGCAGGGTGGTGATCCACCATGACTACGGCGACCCGGCGCGTTCTTTCGATCTCTGGCCACTGCTGGAGAAGCCGAACTCCGCGCACGTGTACTGCTGCGGCCCGCGGCCGCTGATGGATGCCGTCCGCGATATGACTGGGCACTGGTCTGCGCAGAACATCCATTTCGAGAGCTTCAACGAAGGCGGCGGACGCAAGCCGGACGACCAGCCGTTCACCGTGAAGCTCGCGCGCACCGGTCTGGAGTTCGATGTGCCGGTGGGCAAGTCGATTCTGGAGGCATTGCGCGAGCACGGCGGCTTTGCTGCGTCGTCGTGCGAGAGCGGGACCTGCGGTACGTGCCGCACTGGTCTGCTCGAGGGGCAGGCGGACCACCGCGATATGGTGCTGCTCGACGACGAGATGGACCGTCAGATCATGATCTGCGTTTCCCGGGCCAAATCCGACCGACTAGTGCTAGACCTGTGAGACATCTCGGGTCAACCTCCTTGGCTAGCGAGCCAGGTGGCGCCGCCGTCCAGCGCGGGGTTGCAGGGACGACAGTGCGGCCAAGCGCGCCAGACGACGCGCTGCCAGGCGCGAGCAAGGCGGTGCCTTGCGCAGGCAAGCTGGCGGGGCCGTCACCGCAGGGGTACGGAATGCGCTATGCTGCGCCGACGGTCTTCAAGGGCCGAGAGGTTGTTCTATGAGCGCCGACCGCGCTATCCGGCTGGGCATAGCGGGATTGGGGCGTGCATTCACGCTAATGCTGCCCACGTTCACGCAGGATACGCGCATCAGGCTTGTGGCCGCCTGCGATCCGCGGCAAGAGGCCCGCGCCCAGTTCGAGGCGGACTTTGGGGCGCCGGCATTCGACGACATCGAGCAACTCGCTGGGTGTCCGGATGTCGATGTGGTGTACGTTGCCAGTCCGCACCAGTTCCACGCCAGCCACACCCGCATCGCGGCTCGGCACGGCAAGCATCTGCTGGTCGAGAAGCCTATGGCTCTCTCGCTAGCGGATTGCGACGCGATGATCGCAGACTGCCGCACCGTCGGAGTGCAGCTGATCGTCGGCCATTGCCACAGCTTCGACCAGCCGTACCGACGCGTGCGAGAGATCATCGACGGAGGCGGCGTGGGGCGGGTACGCATGATCCACGCGTTGAACTACACCGACTTCCTCTACCGCCCGCGGCGGCCAGAGGAACTCGACACGAGTGCGGGTGGCGGCGTTGTGTTCAGTCAGGCCGCGCACCAGGTCGACATCGTCCGCATGCTCGCCGGCTCGCCGGTCGTGCGCGTGAGGGCGGCCACCGGCGCGTGGGATCCGAGCCGTCCGACCGAGGGCGCTTATGCCGTACTGATGTGGTTCGCCGACGGAGCGTTCGCGAACCTTACGTACAGTGGCCACGGGCACTTCGACTCCGACGAGTGGTGCGACTGGACCGGCGAGATGGGCGGCGAGAAGCGCCCCGAGGACTACGGCTCCGCTCGGCGCAGGCTCGCGGCGCTGCGCGATCCGGCCGAAGAGGCACGACTCAAGGCCGCCGGTACCTATGGCGGCAGCGCCTACCATCCTGCGCCGCACGTCAATCCGCCGAAGCATCAGCACTTTGGACCGATTGTGGTGTCCTGTGAGCGCGCCGACCTGCGCGCCATGCCGGACGCGGTGTGGATCTATGGCGACGAGCGGTGGGAGCGGCTGGCGCTCGCTCGACCACCGCTGCCGCGCTACGAGGTCATCGACGAACTCGTCGCTGCGCTTCGGGGCGAGCGGGCGGCATTGCACGACGGCGCGTGGGCGCGGTCCACGCTTGAGGTTTGCCTGGCGATCCTGCAGTCCGCACGGGCGGGGCGGGATGTGGAGCTTGCGTTGGCGCGCGCCTGACGAGCTCGCATCCGATGACTACGCCTGCGTTGCTCGCATTCGGCGCCGCGGCGCTGGTGCTCGGCGGCTTCGTCAAGGGAACCCTCGGCGTCGGACTGCCGATGGTGGTCGTGCCGCTGCTGTCTTTGGCACTACCGGGCCACAAGGCCATCGCCATCATGCTTGTGCCTGTGCTGGCCTCGAACGCATGGCAGGCCTGGGAGACCCGCGTCACGATGGACCAACTTCGCCGCTTCGTTCCGCTTGTCGTCGCGTTGGTCCTGACGACTGCAATCACGGCGCGGATGACGTTGACGCTGCCTGATCGCGTGCTCACCGTCATCATCGCGCTCGCTGTACTGGTCGCCATCGCATTGACGATCTGGCATCCGGTACTGAACGTGAGCCCTGCCAACGAACGTCGCTGGGGAGCCGCCGTCGGGCTGGCCTCCGGCCTGATGGGAGGTGTCTCGTCCTTGACCGGGCCACTGATCCTGAGCTACCTCATGGCGATACGGCTACCGCGCGACACATTCGTGGGGTGCATCAGCGTCATCTATCTCTCGGCCGCCATCCCGCTGTATCTGGCCATGTTCCTTCACGGCAAGATTCAACCCTCTGATTTTGGCTGGTCGACAGCGGCGTTGATGCCAGTGTGGATCGGCCTTGCAGCCGGGCGCGCATGCCGACACCGGCTGAGCGAGCGGGCATTTCGGCGCGTGCTACTGGCGTTCCTGAGCGCTGTATGTCTTGCGCTGTTGCTCAGATGAATATCGTCTCGCAGTCCGCCGTAGCCCATCGACGTGACGCTGCCCAGTGCGTCGCTTCATCGATGCGACGAATGATCCCGATGACCTCCATCGATTGGATGTCAAGGTGCTACGCCGTAGATTCGTGAAACAGAAGAACTGCTAGACGGTTCCGGATTGAAGGAGACATGTGATGAAGCGAGTACGGCGCCACCCGGCGCAGCGCGTCGGCAGCATGCCGATCCGGTCATGGTCAGTGGTGCCTGGGGCAAAGCCGACTTATCGGAGCCCTTCATTGATCGATAGTTGAATCAACATTGATTCACCGTCGGGCCGTTTCTATACTGACTCGCCCTCCGATTCCGACCCCGAAGAGAACAAGCCGCTCGGCGCAAGCTGGCGACCGCAGGAGACAGGATCGTGACTAGACCACCAGCAACGACACCGGGCAGCCGAATCGTTGCCGTTACCGGCGCTGCGCAGGGGCTCGGGCGAGCGTACGTGCTGCGCTTCGCACGAGAAGGGCACCGGGTCGCGGCCATCGATATGAAACGCGATGCGCTCGACGTCGTTGCAAGCGAGGTCAACGCCTCCGGTGCGGATTGTCTTTCACTGGTCGCAGACATCGGCGAGGAAGCGAGCGTGGCCGAAGCTGCCGCCGCTATCGACCGGAAACTCGGTCGATGCGACGTGCTGGTCAACAACGCAGCCATTCTCTCGACGACCAAGATGCGTCCGTTCGAGGAAATTCCGCTGGACGAATGGAACCGCGTGCTGCAGGTGAACATCACCGGAACGTTCCTGATGACGCGCGCGCTAGTGCCTTTGATGCGACGCAACCGCTGGGGGCGCGTGATCAACGTCTCGTCCGCCGCCGTCGTGATGGGCCGTCCAAACTATCTGCACTACGCCGCGTCGAAGGCCGCGGTGATTGGCATGACGCGCTCGATGGCGCGCGAACTCGGCGCCGATGGCATCACCGTCAACGCCCTTCTGCCGGGCGCGACGGACACGGAGGTGCCGGGCGGAGCCGCCACGCCAAAGCGCAAGCGCAAGCAGACCGCGATGCGCTGCACTCAGCATAAGGAGTGGCCGGACGACCTCGAAAGAATCGTCAGCTTCCTCGCGTCCGACGACAGCGCTCTCGTGACGGGGCAGTCCTTCGTCGTCGACGGCCGTCACTGCTTCGTCTGATTGATCGATGACACGTGGGGCGCAGGAAAAGCCCCGCATCACCAGGAGACAAACCATGAAGCTCTTCGACAAGTTGGCGCATGTCGCCGTGGCCGTCGCCTGCACCTTGGGCGTTGTCCAGGTCCAGGTCCAGGCCCAGGAGGTCTCCATCAAGGCGGTCAGTGCCTGGCCGGAAGGCAACTTCTTCTCGCTCAATTTCGAGAGGTTCGTGCAGAAGGTCAATGCCGAGGGCAAGGGCGTGATCCAGATCAACTATCTCGGAGGCGGCCCCAAGGTCATGCCTCCGTTCGAGGTGGGCAACGCCGTCAAGGGCGGCGTGGTCGACATGGCCAATGTGACCGTCAACTTCTACACCAATCTGCTGCCGGAGTCGGACGCGCTGTCGGTCAGCACGATCCCGGTCCAGGAGTGGCGCAAGAACGGCGCCTACGACTACATCAACAAGCTCTGGAGCGAGAAGCTCAACGCCCACTACCTGGGCCGTGGCATCGACAACATGCCCTACCACCTGTTCCTGAAAAAGCAGATCACCAAGCCCGACGTGACCGGCATGCGCTTGCGCGGCCTGCCGATCTACCGGGACTTCTTCCAGAGCATGGGCGCCAACGTGCTCACCATTTCGCCCGGCGAAACCTATACCGCGCTCGAGCGCGGCGTGATCGATGGCTACGGATGGCCGGTCTCCGGCATCTTCGACCTGAGCCTGCAGGAGCACACGAAGTACCGCGTCGAGCCCGGCTTCTACAACACGGAGGTCGGCGTGCTGGTGAACCTGAATACTTGGACGCGTCTGAACGACAAGCAGCGCGCCGTCCTGACAGAGGCCGCCATCTGGATGGAAAACCTCAACCTGGAGAACGCCAAGAAGTGGGAAGAGGAGAAGAAGCGGCAGGCCGCCGCCGGTATCCAGCCGATCGTCTTTTCGTCCGCGGACGCGGCCGCGTACTCCAAACGCGCGAACGACACGATCTGGGACAGCATCATCAAGCGCAGTCCCGAGCACGGCCAGAAGCTTCGTCAACTGCTCACTCGTTGAGCGGAGCCTGGCGTGTCGGTCCGGATGGTCTTCGATCGATTCGATGCGGCCTGGGGCCGCGTGCTGGCGGCCCTGGCACTGCTGGCGTGCGCACTGGTGGCGGTGATGGTGCTGGTCATCTGTGCCGATGTCCTCGTACGCAACGTCCGCTGGGGCAATCTGCCGTGGGCTACCGAGGTTGCGGAGTACACCCTGTACCTGTCGACTTTCCTGGCAGCGCCCTGGCTGCTTCGTCAGGGCGCCCATGTCCGAATGGACATGGTGCTCAGAATGCTGCCGCCAACGACCGCGTGGTCGCTGGAATTGCTCGCGGACCTCATCGCAGTGCTCACCTGCGCGGCCTTGACCGCGTCGAGCGCCAACGCGGCGTGGGCCAGCGCGGCGCACGGCTCGCTCGTCCTCAAGATCTTTGTCTTTCCCGAGTGGTGGCTGATCGCGCCCGCGAGCGTGCTGTTCGGGGTGCTGACCGTCGAGTGCCTGCTGCGCCTGCGGCGCCAGTGGTCCGGTCCGCGCAGGGTACGCGACGAAGCCACGTCTGCGGCCTGAACTTCCACCCGGCTGCAGACGGAGAATCTTCTTGGACTGGACCCTGAACCTGCTTGCCCTTCTCGGCGGCGTGGTGGTGCTGATGTTCATCGGCTTGCCTGTCGCCTTGTCGTTCCTGGTGACCAACGTGGTTGCGGCCTACGTCTTCATGGGCGGCATCGCTGGCGTCGACCAGCTGGCCCGAAATTCGATCTCTTCGGTCATCACCTTTTCTCTCACGCCCATCCCGCTTTTCATCCTGATGGGGGAGATCCTGTTCCAGACCGGCCTCGCATTGAAGGTGATCGACGGTTTCGACCGGCTCATCCATCACGTCCCGGCACGGCTGTCGGTAGTGTCGGTGGTTGCTGGTACTGCGTTCTCGGCGATCTCCGGCTCCACCATTGCCACCACGGCAATGCTCGGCCGGTCCATGACGCCAGTGATGCTGGAGAAGAAATACCACCCGACGCTGGCGATGGGGCCGGTAATCGCCATCGGAGGCGTGGACATGTTGATCCCGCCCTCGGCGCTGATCGTGCTGTTCGGCAGCCTCGCCAACATCTCCATCACCAAGCTGCTGTTCGCCGGGATCTTGCCGGGCCTGCTGCTGGCCGTGTGTTTCGTAGCCTATATCGTAAGCAAGGCGCTGCTCGTGCCGGGCAGTGCTCCGGCGAGCGACGAGGGCACTCTTCATACCGGCTGGACGAAGTGGCGGCCCTTCGTGATGTACGTCGTCCCGTTGCTGTCCATCTTCGGTGTGGTGATAGGCGCGATGTCCGCCGGTATCTCGACGCCCACCGAGGCGGCAGCGCTGGGCGCGGCGGCAACGGCGCTGCTGGCCGCCTGCTATCGGGCCCTGACTTGGCGCAACCTGGTGCAATCGCTAAAGGGAACGGTCCACGTGTCGTGCATCGTGCTCTTCATCATCGTGGGCGCCACGGCCTTCTCCCAACTGCTCGGCTTTTCGGGAGCTACGAACGGATTCCTCGGTACTATCGGCAAGCTCGAGCTGAGCCCGAACGCCCTGACCGTGGCGATGGTGCTCATCCTCTTGGTGCTCGGCTGCTTCGTCGACCAGGTGAGCATGATGCTGCTGACCTTGCCGTTCTTCATGCCGCTGGTGATTGCCGCCGCCATCGACCAGATCTGGTTCGGCGTGCTCTTCCTGATCGCGATGCAACTGGGATTGATGACGCCGCCGTTCGGGTTGCTGCTGTTCACGATGAAGAGCGTGGTCCCGAGTCACATCAGCATGCGGGAGGTGTTCTCGTCGGCCTTCCCGTTCGTTGTGATCAGCTTTCTGATGCTGATCGCAGTGTTCTTCATCCGCCCGATCGCCACCTGGCTGCCTCGATTGATGGGCTGAACGGCGCCTGCGATGCACGACGAGAATGCGTTCTTCGCCGAGCGTGGATTCGGCCTGACCATCGGCTTCGGCCACCGTCCGGCGGTGCTCGTGGTCGACCTGATCCAGGCGTTCACCGACCCACGCATGATGCTGGGCGCCGATCTCGATGCGCAGATCGCGGCGACGCAGACGCTGCTGGCCGCGGCGCGCAGCGGCGGCCTGCCAGTCTTCTTTTCAACGGTGAGCTACGACGATGCGGACCTCAGGGATGCCGGCATCTGGGCGCTCAAGCAGAAGGGCGTCATGACACTGCGTGCCGGTACTGCAGCGGTCGAGCTGGACCCGCGGCTTCAACGACTGTCCGGCGAGAGCTTGCTCGTGAAGAAGTATGCATCGTGCTTTTTCGGCACCGACCTGACCTCCAGGCTGCTGTCGCGCGGGGTCGATACCTTGCTGCTGGCCGGCTGCACCACCAGCGGGTGTGTGCGTGCTTCGGCGGTGGACGCGTTGCAAACTGGGCTGCGACCGATGGTGGTTCGTGAATGCGTGGGCGACCGCTCGTACAGCGCGCACGATCAGAGTCTGTTCGACCTGCAGGCGAAGTACGCCGACGTGGTCAGCATCGAAGAAACCTGCCGCTACATCGAGCAACTCGCAGCGGCATGAAGTCGGATCGCCGAGGAGCGCGTCCCGGGCGCCGGCAGGTTCAGCAGTTCACGCCGCGGTCAGTTGTGGCAGCACTTCCTCCACGAGCTTCGTGTTGACGTCGCCGCCGGCAAAGCGCGGCTGATTGATCAGGAAGTGCTGCAGCCGGATCGTGGTGGCGATGCCACCGACCTTGAACAGCTCCAGCGCGCGCGACATGCGTTCCCGTGCTTCGTCACGGTCGGTGCCGTAGACGATCAGCTTGCCGATCATCGAGTCGTAGTAGATCGGAACCCGGTAGCCGGTATGGCAGTGGCTATCGAGCCGGATGTTCGGCCCGGCTGGCGGATCCCACTCGGTAATGAGGCCTGGGCTTGGGCGGAACCCCTGATCGACCTGTTCGGCGTTGATCCGGCATTCGATCGCGTGACCTCGGAAGTGCACCTCCTCCTGGCGGAAACGCAGCCGCTCGCCGCGCGCGATGCGCAACTGCTCCTGGACCAGATCGATGCCGGTCACCATCTCCGTCACCGGATGCTCGACCTGGATGCGGGTATTCATCTCCAAGAAGTAGAACGCCTGCGAGTCCTGGTCCACAATGAACTCGACGGTGCCCGCGTTCTCGTAGCCGAATCCCTTGGCCAGGGCGACACCGGCGGCGCGGATCTGCTCGCGCAGGGTTTCCGACAGCCGCGGGGCGGGCGCTTCCTCAACGAGCTTCTGATGGCGACGCTGCAGCGAGCAATCCCGCTCGCCGAGGTGGATCACGTTGCCGTGCCGGTCTGCGAGGACCTGCACCTCGATGTGGCGCGCGTTGGCGATGTAGCGTTCGAGGTAGAGGGTGCCGTCGCCGAAGGCAGCCCGCGCCTCGTTAGCGGCGGCCGTGAACATCGGCGCCATGTCGGCCTCGTGTTGCACGATCTTCATGCCGCGTCCGCCGCCGCCTGCAGCGGCCTTGATCATCATCGGCAGGCCAACCTTGCGTGTGATCTCCATCGCCTCGTCAGCCGATTCGACTTTGGTCGACCCCGACAGCGTCGGCAGCCCCAATTGGGCGGCCAGCACGCGTGCGCGGATCTTGTTTCCCATCTGGGCGATCTGCTCGGGCTGGGGGCCGACGAAGGTGACGCCGTGCTCGGCACACAGGCGCGAGAGCTCGGCAGATTCGGCGAGGAAGCCATAGCCCGGGTGCAGCGCGTCGCATTCGGTAGCCAGAGCGGCGTTCACCAGCAGCCGGGCATCTAAGTAACTCTGGGGGGCGCTCGCCGGCCCAATGCAGACGGTTCGGCCCGCGAGGCGGGCGCCCAGGCTGTCCAGGTCTGCCTCGGATGCCGCGAGCACCGTGTCGATTCCCAGGCCCTGGCAGGCGCGGATGATCCGCACGGCGATCTCGCCTCGGTTGGCGACCAACGCACGGGTGACAGACATCGCGGTGACTCCCTCAGGGCTGCACGTAGAACAGCACCTGGCCGAACTCGACCACTGCCGCGTCCTCCACGCACACCTGCACCACGGTGCCCGACACCCCGGCCGGGACGGCATTGAACAGCTTCATCACCTCGATCAGGCATACCGTGTCCCCAGCAGAGACGCGGTCTCCAATCTTCACGTACGGCGCCGAGTTCGGATCCGGGCGGCTGTAGAAGCGACCCATGGTGCTCGCCCTGACCGGCAGCCAGCCTGCCTGCGGCGCGGAAGCGGTCCGGCCTGCCGCAGGCGCCACCGTCGCGGTCGCGGCTACTGGTGCGGCTACCGGTGCGGCTACCGCAGGCGCAGTGACCGGCACTGGCACGGCGATCGCAGGCACCGTCCCCACGGCGGCTGATGCTGCCGGCAACTGGCCTTTGCCGATGGTCACCTTGACGCTGCCGACATCGATCTGGAGGTAGTCGAAGTTGGACTTGTCGAGGGTCTCGACCAGGCTGTTGATCTGCCTGACGTCCTGATCGGTGAGAAAGTCGAACTGCTGGCTCATGCTGTCTCCGGTTCTTGTAGATTGGGGTGAGGCAGGCTCACGCCTGCATGCTCATAGTCTTGTCGCCGCGGCGGATCTGGATGTACTTGACGCTACGGGACTGGCCGAGCTTCTCGATCAGCGCGCGAAGGCCCTGCGTGCCCTGGCCTTCGAGCCGGCGACGGTGTGCCTCGCGCATCTGCGCGACCTGCTCGGCGCTGGTGAAGAAGTTCAGGAGCAACTCGTCGTCCGATACGCCTGGTCCGCCGTACTGCGCACGCAGTTCCTGCAGACTCGGCTGCGTGTAGGTCTGTGCGGCCAGTTCCTTGGCGCGCGGTCGGCCGAGGATCTTGTCCCGCACGTCGGGGTGGATCGACTCGCTCTCCTCCTGGCCCCAGCCACCGGCGGCGTACTGGATGATCTCGTCGGAGACCTGCTTGTAGCGTTCGCCGGTGACCACGTTGAGCACTGCCTGCGCCCCCACGAACTGGGAGTAGGGCGTGACCATGATCGGAAAGCCGAAGTCGGTGCGGACCCGTGCGATCTCTTCCAGCACCACGGGCAGCTTGTCCGCGAGCCCTGCAGCGCCGAGCTGGAAGCGCAGGTTGGAAATCATGCCGCCGGGCACCTGGTGTTGGTAGTGGGTCACGTCGTAGGCCGCCGGGGTGCCCAGGGGTAGTCCCTCGCGCAGCGCGATCTCGCGGAAATGGGCCTCCACGGGCCGCAGCAGGGACTCGTCGATCTGTGGGTCGTGGCCCATGGCGCGCGCGTTGCGCGCCACGTCGAACAGCGATGGGTTGGACGAGGACTCCGCAAGCGGCGGAATCGCGGCGTTGATGATGTGGACGCCGCTGCGGATGGCTTCCAGCGTGCACAGCAGGCCCAGACCGGTGTTGCAGTGAGTATGGAACTCGACCGGGATCGCGCCGGCGTTCTCCAGCACGATGGGCGCGAGCGTGCGGATGCGCTCCGGGGTAAGCAGGGCGCCGGGGTCCTTGAGGCAGATTCGATGCGGCTTGAGCTTGGCCGCCTCGCGAGCGCGCTTCGCGTAGTAGGCGTCCGAGTGCTTCTCGGACAGCGAGAAGATTAGGTTGACGATCACGTCGATCCCGACCTTCCTGGCGCGCGCCATGTTTTTCTTCCAGCCGGCCGGCGTGTTGGAGGAGTCCGACAGCCGGATCTGGCGGATGCCCATGGCGGCCATGCGTTCGTACCAGAGATCCTCGATAGCGTCGGGCGTGATCTGGAAGGCGGCCAGCTGGCGGCCGCGAATCATGCGCAGCGGTGTCTTGTCGATCCGCTTGCGCACCTCGACCAGCCGCTCCCAGGGATCCTCCTGAAGGTCGCGGATCATCTTTTTCTCGAAGCTGGTCGCCATGATCTCGATGGCGTCGAACCCGCCGTCGTCCAGGCGCTGCGCGATTGGCAGGATCATGTCGGTGCGCATGCCGATTGCCCACAGGCTCTGGGAGCCGTCGCGCACTGTGGTGTCCACGAAGCGAATCTCGCTCATGTTGTCTCCTTGTTCGGTCGAAGACTGTAGGAAGGGACGCACCCGCAACACAATCGACGGGCCGTATCCACGTCATCCACGCGACGAATGGGGCAGCCCCCTCGCGTGTGTGAGCGCAACGTCTCGATGCACGATCCTGGAGCCCGAGGCGCAACGCCAGGCCGGTGTTCTTCGGAAGTAATCGGCTGGTCGCAGCATCAACTGTCCCATCGACGCGCCTGCGACACGGCGTAAGCGTTGGTTCTGTTTCCCGTCAACATGGGGTCTTCTCTGAGGCTCGATCGATGGAGCATCGATAAACTTAGTCGGCTAATAAAAGTCTATGAGAGTGAACGGCGACGCGTCAACCGGCCATCCCGAAGGAAGCAGGAGCTCTTGATCAACGCAAGCTGCGTCGGCGGAATGAACACGGTTCTGGTCCGTGTGCACCGATGCGCAGGCGTTGACCTGACGATCAAGGTTGATTCACGTCAAAGAGGTCCTGGCACCTTCGAATGCCGAGGTGCTCGGGAGCGCGGCAATCGTGCACACGCAATTGACCGAACAGGAGGCACGTATGACCCTTGCCCGCCGTCGCCGGCTGCTTCAAGCGCTGGCGGCCGTCTTCACGACCCTTCCCGCTCACATCGCGTTCGCGCAGAACTATCCGGCCAAGCCGGTGCGCATCGTGGTTCCCTTCACCCCGGGAGGCAGTAACGACGTGCTGGGCCGGGTGCTGGCGCAAAAGCTCGGCGAGCTGTGGGGGCAGACGGTAATAGTCGATAACAAGCCGGGGGCCTCGGGCAACATCGGCGCCGATGCGATAGCGAAGTCGCCGCCGGACGGCCTGAACCTGCTGATCGCGGCCAACAACATCCTGACGATGAATTCGGCGCTGTTCAGCAAGATGCCGTTCAACCCGACGAAAGACCTGGAATCGGTTTCGCTGCTGGGCTGGGTGCCAGTCGTGCTGGTGGCACGCTCAACGCTGAACGTCAATTCCATCGGAGAGTTGCTGGAGCTCGCGCGCAAGAAGCCGGGCAGCCTTACCTACGCATCATCCGGGCCAGGAAGTCCGCAGCACCTGTCTGCCGAACTGTTCAAGTCGCTCGCGCGCGTCGACATCGTGCACATTCCGTACAAAGGGGCGGCACCAGCTATCACGGATTTGCTCGCGGGTCAGGTCGACGTGCAGTTCGGCGCGATCAACTCGCTGCTGCCCCACATCCGCAGCGGCAAGCTGAAAGCTCTAGGCGTCGCTGGCCGCAAGCGGCTCCCGTCCATGCCCGACGTGCCGACGATCTCCGAAGCCGTCGCCGGTTTCGAAAGCGACATCTGGGTCGGCCTCTCGGCGCCGGCGGGCATACCGGCCGGCATTCTCGAGAAGATCAACCGCGACGTGCGCACCTTGCTCAAGATGCCCGATGTTCGGGAGACGCTCGCCGAGCAAGGCATAGAGGCCGCGCCGACGTCCGCTGCCGAGATGCGCCAGCTCGTCCATGCGGATCTGGCGCGCTGGACCCGCGTTGTCCGCGAAGCCGGGATCAAGGCGGAATGACGACGATTTTGCCCCCGGCTCGCTGTGCGTGAGCTGGTTCATCAGGTCACCAACGCTTAGCCTCATCCACGGCATCTCGGCTACCGCCTCCCGACGGTGCGCTCCAAGGCGTGTTCGGGCCCGAAACTGGGCGCGGCACGTATGCGAACGTACCCTTTACATGCCCTAGACAGTGTTGGCCCGACGTGCGGTGACCACCATCGCGTGAAGGTGGCCGGGCACGTCGGTCATAGGACCACTCAGCCGTTCAGCTTCACGTTGACGTTGACGTTCTTCACGTGGGTGAACTCGAGAAGCTCATCCTTGGACTCCTCGCGGCCGAGCCCGGACTGTTTGATGCCGCCAAAGGGCGTGCCCAGGAAGTGGGACGAGCAGTCGTTGATCCACAGGTAGCCGGCCTGCACGCGCGCTGCGTTGCGGTGCGCGGTCTGCAGGTCCCGTGTCCAGATCGATCCGGTCAGTCCGAAGGGCACTCCGTTGACGGCCGCGAACAGCGCATCCTCGTCGCGCCAGCTCAGCACCGATAGCACCGGGCCGAAGATTTCCTCGCGAGCGATCCGCATCTGCGGCGTCACCCCGACGAATACCGTCGGCTCTACGAAGAAGCCGTTCTTCAGCGCCGGATCGTCGGGATGGCGGCCGCCGGTCGCGAGCGTCGCGCCATCCGCGCGACCGGCATCGACGTAGTGCAGCGTCCGCTCGTACTGGTCGCGGCTCACGAGCGCCCCCATCGTCGTGCGCATGTCGGTGGCCAGGCCCGGCCGGTGGGCCGCGGCCAACCGCGCGAGCATCGAATCGACGAAGCGGTCGTGCAAGCTTTCGTGCAGGAACAGACGGCTCGTCGATCCGCACGATTGTCCACACCAGGTGAAATTCATGCCGCGGACTGCGCCGTCGACGGCCGCGTCGAAGTCGGCATCGGGGTGCACGATCATGGCGTTCTTGCCGCCCAACTCGAGCACCGTGCGTTTGAGCGTGTCGGCTGATGCGCGCAGCACGGACTTGCCGGCCGGCACGCTGCCGATGATGCCCACCGCAGCCACGTCGGGATGGCTGGCCAACGCGGCGCCGGTGTCGCGCCCGCCGGTCACGCAGTTGAGCACACCGGGCGGGAAGACGCCCTCGAGGAGTTCCATCAGCCGGATCGTCGACAGCGGCGCCTGCTCCGGCGGCTTGACGATGACGGTGTTGCCCGCTGCCAGCGGCGCGGCGATCTTGCCGGCGGCGAACATGAACGGGTGGTTGAAGGCGCAGATGCGGACTACCACGCCGATCGGCTCGCGCACGGTGTAGTTGAGCGAGCCGTTGGCGGTCGGGATGGTCTCGCCCTTGAGCTCGAGCACGAGGCCGGCGAAATACTCCAGCTGGGTCGCGGCCACGTCGGCGTCCATCATCATCGCGCGCACCGGATTTCCGCAGTCGGCGGCGTCGATCAGTGCCAGATCGGCCGAGTGCTCGCGCAGCCGCTGCGCGGCTGCGCGCAGGCGTCGGGCCCGCTCCAGCGGGGGCGTGCGCGCCCACGCCGGCAACGCGGTGCGCGCGGCCTGCACTGCGGCATCCACCTCGGCCGGACCGCCGAACAACACGTCGCCCAGCTGCGCGCCGGTGGAGGGATTGATGCTGTGCGTGGCCTGCGTACCGGAGGGCGCATGCCATTGCCCATTCCAGTACAGGCCGCGTTCGCGCGGCAGCACGGTCGGCACGCGGGCGGACAGATCGTGTTGGGTGCTTTCGGTCACGGTGGATCCTCTCGGGTTTCACTTGTCATGGTGGCTGCGCGTCATGCCGGAGGACATCGACGGCGTGTAGCCCGGCGTCACATGCACATCGACGACGACACTCGCGCCGTCGAGCACCGTTCGAACCGCAAGCGTCATGACCTCGTCGAGTTCCTCCGGCTTGCGCACCGGCCCGAAGCCGACAAGCCCCTGGCCGCGCGCGATCGTCGCCAAGTCGGGTTCCGGGTCGCCGATGCGCTGGCCAATCCACCGGTTCTCCACCGGGCGGCCGCGGTCTTTGGCGACCCGCTCCTGGTGAAGCTCGTCGTTGAAGAACGAGCGGTTGTTGCAGACCACGGTCAGCAGCGGTACGCCTGCGTTGGCCCCGGTCCAGAAGGCGCTCGCGCCCATCATGTAGTCGCCATCGCCTATCACCGCCACCGGCAGCCTGCCGCTGCCTTTGAGCGCGAGCGCCGCGCCCACGGCCATGCCGGGGCCGGAGCCGATGCCGCCGCCGCCGTCGTAGCCGAGGTAGTCCAGCGGATGTTCGAAGTCCCAGAGGTCGCCGGACCATCCGAGCGGCAGGCGGATCAGGCACGGGCGGTGCCCCGCCGTCGCGCGCTGCAGCGACTGCGCCATGCCGGCGATGCTGATACTGCCGTCTGGACCATGCGCCGGTGCTTGCGTCATCGGCGGACGCGGCGGCGCCTCCGCGGGGCGTAGCGCGATCGCGCCCAGCAGCGCATCGACGGCCTGGGCCGGCTCGCACTGGAGAAAGGCGTCGACCGGCGGCAACGCCTGGTGATCCTGGCTCCAGCCGCGATGGTTGTGGTGATCGACCGATGCCTGGATCACTCGGCTGCCCACGGGCTCGGCGCCCCAGGCCTGCTTCAGCGTCCCGCCCAAGTCCCACCAGTCCAGGCTGAGCACGACATCCGCTTGCTTGAGCACGGCGGACGACTGGGGCGAGAGGAAGAAGCCTGGCGCGGCAGCATGCAGCCGATGCGAGGTCGGGAAGGCAGCGCCGACCTTCAGATCCGTCATCACTTGGGCGTTGAGTTTTTCAGCGAGTTGGCGCCGCTTGTTCCAGTCGGCCTCGTCTCTCGATACGCGGCCCATCAGAATCACCGGACGGCGGGCGTTGGACAGCCACTGCGCCGCCTCGCGCACAACAGCCGCCGGCGGCTCGGCCGGGGGCGGCGCCTTGTAGCGGGCCGGATCGGGCAGGGGCACTCTGCCGGGCAGCTTGCTTTCCTGCAGTCCCGCGTCGAAGCAGACGTAGGTCGGTCCCTGCGGCGCTGTGGTGGCGATCTGTAGAGCGCGCAGCAAGGCTTCGTGGGCGGCAGCGACGGAGGCCGGCTGCGCATCCCACTTGATGAAGTCGCGGACGAGCGCGCCCTGATCCTGCGCGGTATGCAGCCAGTCGATCCATGGTCGCCGCTTAGCCGCATCTACGGGGCCGGTGGCACCGAGCACCAGCATCGGGATACGATCGTTCCAGGCGTTGTAGATCGCCATTGAGCCGTGCATCAGTCCGACGTTGCTGTGCAGGAAGGCCGCAAGCGGTCGGCCTGTCACCTTTGTGTAGCCGTGGGCGATCGCGACCGCATGCTCCTCGTGCAGCACCACAAGCATTTGCGGCCGCTCGTTCCCGAGGTGGTTGACCAAGCTGTCATGGATGCCGCGGAAGCTGGATCCGGGGTTCAGCAGCACGAACGGGATCTCTAGTGCGCGGATCATCTCCGCGATGGCATCGCTGCCCCAGACTTCCTTTGATTCGGATGAGGGCGCCGGGATATCGCGCCGGATCCCGGGCGTTAAACGCGAGGTCACATAGGTCTCCAGAAGGAAATGTCGATGGATCGGCCGTTGGCGGGCGCGAGACAGTGCTCAGTCCAGGCGGATTCCCAGCTCCTTGATGAGAGGGGCATAGCGCGCAGTCTCGACGCGGATGGTCTCGAGGAATTGCTCCTGCGATGATCCCACCGCCTCCAGCCCCAGGGCCAGGAGCTTCTCGCGCACGTCGGGCATCGCCATTACGGCCTGCGAGTCGGCGAGGATCTTCTTCTGGATGGCCACCGGCGTGGCGGCCGGGGCCGACAGGCCGAGCCAGACACGGACCTCAAAATTGCGTAAGCCGAGCTCGTGCAGCGTCGGCACTTCGGGCAGAGCCGGCGACCGTTCCAGCCCGGTCGTCGCCAGCGCATGGAAGCGGCCGGACCGGATGTGCGGCACGTTCGGCGCGATGCCGTCGACGCTCGTCTGGATCTCGCCCGAGAGCATTCCCTTGACGACGTCGGCGCTGCCCTTGTACGGGATGTATGCCAGCTTGATATCGGCCGCGCGGTTGAGCATTTCGCCGGCCAGCTGGGTCGAGATCGTGCCCGAGCCGTAGTTGATCTGCCCGGGCTGCGCCTTGGCCAGCGCGATCAGTTCGGCAAGCGACTTCGCCTGGATGCGGTCATTGGTCAGCACGACCAGCGACTGGGTCGCGAGCATCGTAATGTTGGCCAGATCTGTCAGCGGCTGGTAGGGCAGCTTGCTGAACAGGGCGGGGTTCATCGTGAGGGTCGAGTCGATTGGCATGAACAGCGTCAGGCCGTCCGCCGGGGCGCGCACCGCCTCCATCGCGCCGATAACCGTCGACCCTCCGGGCTTGTTCTCGACGATGACCTGCTGGCCCCAGCGCTCGCCCAGCTTCTGTGCGACCACGCGGCCGAGCACGAAGGGCACTATCAGCCGAACCGGCTTGCCGGGATACGTCTGTTGGGCCCGGGCTAGGAAAGGCGCGGCGGCAAGTGCTAGCAACGCGCGGCGGCGGTCAACCCACGGTACGTCGATCACGGCCTGTCTCCTCTTTGTCGTGAGCTCATGCGGAGCGGGTGCCGGATGCTAGGCAGCCGAGGTTCATTGATCAATCTTGAGTTATTAATCAATGATTGGGTCGCGCGGACGACTGCCGACGGCATCTTGTCAGGTGCCATCGGCGAGCAACTCGATGTGTTGCCGCCGACGATCCGCAAGTGGCGCGCGAGGTGTGGGGCAGGGTTTGCTGGGGCTGCGCAGCGAGCAGCGGCTGGGCCGCCTCAGAACGCTGGACAATCAGCGGGGGTTCGCCCCTGATAGCACCGACGGAGCTCGGCGTCATCCAGGGCCGCAACGTACTCACTCAATACGACTCGTGCGGCTCGACAGGCACCCCCGGCTTGGCGGTAAGGCGAGCGGCCGATCCGCGCGGCCGCCTCATCTTCCCGCTTTGGCGCTGCCCGTGCGGCCCTACACGGCGGGCGGCGCCGACTCGAGCGCGGCGCCGGCGCCGGCGCCGACATACTTTGCGCGTGGGCGCAGCAGCGATCCGGTGATGCGCTGTTCCTGCACATGGGCGACCCAGCCGGCCGTGCGCGCCAGCACGAACAGCGCGCCCGCGGCGTATCGCGACAGACCCATCGCGCGCACAAGGAGCGCCACGGCCAACTCATGCCGGGGATGCAGCGAGAAGCGCTCCTCCATTTCCTGCAGGAAGCCGAAGACCGGTGCCATCTGGCGTGCGCCGACCGTTCGCTGGCGCGCAATCTCCAGCAGAAGCTTCGCGCGCGGATCGCCGTGCGGGTACAGGGGGTGCACGAAGCCTGGGACAGCAGCGCCTCGCGCATGGAATTCGAGTGCGCGGGCGACGAGCGCCGGTCGCGTCCTTGCGCTCTCCAGGAGTTCGCCCACGCGGTTGTAGAGCCGCCCCACCTCCATGCCGGAGCTCGCGCACAACGCCGAGGCGATGCAACTGTGCAGCGTGCTGCCGCTCGATGCGGCGACGCGTGCAGTGAACGCGCCGGGTGACAGTTCATGATCCGCGATCATGATCAGGATCGCTTCGATCGTGCGGCGGTTCTCGTCCGTCGGCGCCACGGCTAGCGCGCGCAACAGGCCCTGGGAGATCGTCTGGCCGTCGAGCATCGGCACGTAGCGTTCGCCAGGAGTGCTCAGGCCGCAGCATCCCACCAACGTCTGGATGATCTGGCGCGCCGCATCCAGCGTGTGTCCGCTGCGAATGCGATCGGCAATCGTGCCGCGACCGACACCCAGATGCAACGTCACCAGCGCGAAGACCTCAAGTAACTGGTCGCTGTCGCGCAACGACGGAAGCGACTTGGTGAGTCGACGCAGATCGTGATTCGATTTCACTATGGGCCACACGCCGTTTTCGTGCCACATGCCGGTCCACAGCAGTTCGGCCACGGCCTCGAACGAGGCACCCTGGCGCACCAGGTCGCAGGAGAGCTTGCCGCGGTATCGGGGGCCCTCCGGCGTGATCTCGGTGATCGTCGTCGGGACGATCGGCTCGCCCCAGTTCATCGCGGAGGCGGCCACGGCGCCGTGTCCTGATCGGGCCAGGGAACGCGCCGACATCTTTTCGAGGTCGTCCCGCAGGTATAGCCGGTCGCGGCGGCCCGGCTGGCGCATGCTGCGGATCCAGCCGCGACTCACGTACGCGTAGAGCGTCTGCTGGCGGATACCCAGCATCGCCATCGCCTCCGGCGCGCTCGCATAGTTCTTGGTCGGTGGGCTCTCCACAGGGGCGACCGAACGCTTTGACATTGAATTGTTGCTCAAGATTGATCAATACCGAATGGTCGCGTATTGTCGCCCGCGAAACAAGCGCCTCTGGCACGCTGCGGGCCGCCGCGCGAGGAACAGGAGACATCGTTGACCTATCGACTTGGCATCGACATCGGTGGCACCTTCACCGACCTGTCGCTGCTCGACGAGGCAACTGGCCTCGTGCATACCCACAAGGTTCCGAGCACGCCTCGGTCGCCGTCGCAGGCCGTCGCCACGGGTATCGTGCAACTGACCGAGCGCCTGGGTGCCAGTGCGGACCGCATCAGCAGCTTCGTCCATGGCACGACGATTGGCCTGAACGCGGTGCTCGAGCGGCGCGGCGCCCGGGTGGCCCTGGTGGTCTCAGCGGGCAATCGCGACCTGCTCGAACTGGCGCGATTGCGCAAGCCCAACCAGTTTGATCTGCGCTCGGCTGTCCCGGAGCCCCTCGTGCCGCGTCGTCGCGTCGTCGAACTGCCGATGCGGCTGGACCGCGATGGGCGCCTGGTGGACCTGCCAAGCGACGAGGCGTTCGACGCTTGCGCTGCGACGCTGCGCACGATGGACGTGGAGGTGGTGGCCGTCTGCCTGCTCAATGCCTTCGCCGCACCGGCGCATGAGGCAGACGTCGAGGAGCAACTGCGTAGACGGCTACCGGGCGTGATGGTCTCGCGTTCGACGGCGCTGTGGCCGGAGGCGCGCGAGTACGAGCGCGGCATCGTGACCGTGCTCAACGCCTACGTGCAGCCCATCATGAGCCGCTACGTGCAGGCGCTCAAGGACGATGCCGAACGAATCGGCCTGCAGACCAAGCTGTACCTGACGCGCTCGAACGGTGGCGTAATGGGCGCCGAGACCGCAGCGCGGCTTCCGGTCCACACCTTGCTGTCGGGGCCGGCTGCTGGCGTGGTCGGGGCCGCGTTCATTGCACGGTCGGGAGGCATCCTTGAGGCGGTGACCTGCGACATCGGCGGCACGAGCGCCGACGTTTCGATCATCCGCGGTGGCGAGCCGGTGCACTCGACCGATGCCGGCATCGGCGACTTCCCGATCGTGATGCCTGCGGTGGACGTCTTCGCAGTGGGCGCCGGTGGGGGATCGATCGCGCGTTTCGATTCACTGGGCCTGCTCAAGCTGGGGCCGCAGAGCGCTGGCGCCGTGCCGGGACCGGCGGCGTACGGGCAGGGTGGCCAGCAGCCGACGATGACAGACGCCTACTTGCTCTGCGGCTTCCTTGATCCTGATCGCTTCCTCGGCGGCACGATGCGCCTGCGCCGCGATCTGGCCGAGGCGGCGTTGATGCCGATTGCGCAGCGGCTCGGCGTCGACGTGATGTCAGCGGCGGAAGCCGTGCTCTCGCTGGGCACGTCGAACATGTCTACGTCGCTGTTGCCGATGCTCACCAAACGCGGTATCGATCCCCGCGACTTCACGCTGATCCCGTACGGCGGCGCTGGCGCGACGCATGCCTGCCTGCTCGCGGAAGACCTGGGCATGACGCGCATCCTGGTGCCGCCGTCGCCCGGCACGCTCTGCGCGCTCGGCGCGATGATCGCAGACCTCAAGGCCGACTACATTCGCAGCGTACGCTGCCGCTTGGCTGAACTGCCTGACGTCGAGCTTCGCAACATCTTCTCCACCCTGGAGATGCAGGCGCGCGCATGGCTCGAAGATGAGCGCGCCGACGTTGACGCCGTCGTGCTCGAGTGCGCCGCCGACATGCGCTACGCGGGCCAGGCCTTCGAACTGGAGGTCGCGCTGAATGGCGCGCCGTCAACCCTGGACGGTGAACGCATCGCGTCCGCGTTCGCGACGACCTACGCCGAGCTCTACGGCGCGGCGCAGCCCGATGGCGACATCGAGGTCGTCAACTTACGCGTCCACATCAGCGGGCGTCGTCCGGCTTTCGCGCTGTCCGAATTGCCCGAAGCGGCGCCGGGCTCAACACCGGCACCCGCTGGCGTCCGCTGCATCCGATACGGCGCCGTGAACCATGAGGTGCGTGTCTACCGGCGCGATGCGCTGCTTGCCGGCCACTGCTTCGACGGCCCTGCGATCGTCGAGCAGTTCGACACCACGACTGTGGTCGGGCCCGGCTTCTGTGCGACCGTGGACCGCAGGGGCGCGCTGCTTCTCACCCTCATCCCGACATGAAGAGCGTCAACGCAGCGCAGCCGGCCCTGCGCACCGAACCGATCCTGCTCGAGGTGCTGATGCAGCGCTTCCGGGCTGTAGCCGAGGAGATGGGCTATGCCCTGCAGCGGACCGGCTACACCGCGTTCGTGAACGAGACCGCCGACCTGGGCGTTGCGCTGGTCACGCCCGAGGGCGAGATTTTCGGCTACCCAGTGTCGATCGGCATCTCGATGTTCGCCAACCTCGACTTCGGCGCCGTCATCCGGTCGATGGACAGCTACGACGAAGGGGACGTGGTCTTCTACAACGATCCGTACACCACGGCGGGCGTAGCCTCGCACCTGCCTGACGTCAATATGCTTGCTCCCGTGTTCCACGGCAGCAGCCTGGTGTGCTTCGCGTTTGCCTATGTCCACTCCACCGACATCGGCGGCAACGTGCCGGGCAGCCTGTCGCCGAGCCACCGGGAGGTCTTCCAGGAGGGCTTGCGTATCTCGCCCGTCAAGCTCTACCGCAAGGGTGAGGTCAATGCGGACGTGCTGCGCCTGCTGCTGAACAACGTGCGTGTGCCGGCCGATAGCGCCGGCGACCTGATGGCGATGCGCACGGCGCTGCAGGTTGCGCAGCGGCGCGTGAAGGAACTGGTGGATCGCTATGGCGCCACTGCCTTCCGCGGTGCGATGCTCGATGCGCTCGACTACAGCGAACGGAGGGCGCGGCAGGTCATCGCCCGCATTCCAGACGGCACCTACCGGTTCAGCGACTATCTCGACAACGATGTCGCGTCGCTGCAGCCCATCAAGCTGTGCGCTGCCGTGACGATCGAAGGCGACCGGTTGCACGTCGACTTCGCGGGCACCGAGGTGCAAGTGCCGTCTGCATTCAACATCTTCAGCTGCGGCCAGCCCCATCCGTGGCTGGTCTACAAACTGATGTTCCTACTGCTGACGCTGGAACCCGACATTCCCGTCAATGCCGGCCTACTGCGCCCGGTGACGGTCTCGGTTCCGGAGGGCAGCGTGCTCAACTGCCAGTTCCCGGCGGCCGTGGGCTTGCGAACCACCACCGGCGTGCGCGTGCAGGATGCAATCTTCGGCGCGCTGGCGCAGGCCGCAGAGGGCCTGGTGCCGGCCTGCGGTGCCGGCACCATAGCGCCGGTCGTCTTCGCCGAGCGCGATGCGGGCGGTCGGCTCGTCGTGAACGTGCTCGAGCCGATGTCCGGCGGCACCGGCGCACATGCACAGGGCGACGGGCTCCATGCGCGGGACGTCGTCGATATCGCAAACCTGCGCAACAGCCCGATCGAGTCGGTAGAGCGAAAGGCGTCTGTGCGCGTGCGCGGCTATGGCCTGCTAACCGATTCGGGCGGTGCCGGGCGCTGGCGCGGCGGCTGTGGAACATTCCTCGAGTTCGAGGTGCTGGCCTCCGAATGCACTGTGACGGCGCGGGGCATGGAACGCCACCGCTTCCGCCCCTGGGGCCAAACCGGTGGGCACTGCGGCGCCGGCGGACGCGTGACCCTAAGGCGGGCGCTGAGCGGCCAGCCGGAAGACATCGGCAAAATCGACTTGCTGCGCCTGCATCGCGGCGACGTCCTGCGCATCGAGATCGCAGGTGGCGGTGGCTATGGCGACCCGCTGCAGCGCGAGACGTGGCGCGTCGCGGCAGACATCCTCGACGGCTTCGTCAGCGAAGGCGCGGCGCACGACCTCTATGGCGTGGTGATGCACGACGGCGAGGTCGACGAAACGGCGACTGCGCGCCTGCGCGACGAGAAGGCGAAGGCGGTGTCATCGATTTCGCCCTTCACTTTCGACTCCGCCCGGATGGCCTACGAGGCCGACTGGTCCGAGCGCGTCTGGCAGCGCTACGCCGAGCGCCTCTATGCGCTGCCGGCGACAGTGCGAGCCGAAGCCCGTGCACGGTTATGGCGGGCGCTTGAGGACCGTCGCGCCGCTGGCGGCGGACTCTCGCCTCAGGACGTGGACTCGGCATGCGACCGAATGGTCGCTCAACTCGGCGCCTGACCGCGATGCTGCCGCCCATCGACTACGGAACCTGGGGCCGGCTGGGCATCCTGCTGCCCTCAGGCAACACCGCTGCCGAGCCGCAGTTCGCGACCGTGCGACCCGAAGGGCTCGCGATCCACTGGACACGACTGCCTCTCACGGGAAGCAGCGAGGCCCAGTTGCGGGCCATGGCCGACGGAGTGGAGGGCGGGGCCAAGCTGCTGCGTGATGCACACGTTGGCCTGATCGCCTTCCATTGCACGGCGGTCAGTACCTGGGCGCCGACGCTCGAGGCGGAGATCCTGCAGCGCATCGCCGCCGCATCGGGCTGCGACGCGGTGGCGACGTCCCAGGCGCTGGTGTCCGGGCTGCAGGCGTTGGGCGCGCGCCGAATCGTGATGGTCTCGCCCTACGTCGAGCACATCGCGCGCCGTGAGGAACGCTTCTTCGCCGAGCGTGGGTTCGATGTGCTGGCCTCGCACTTTCTTGGCATCGGCGACCCGCACGAGATGCTGGCCGTGCCACCGTCGCGATGGTCGGAACTTCTGCGGGCATCGGCCGACGATCGGGCCGACGCCTATGTGCTCAGCTGCACCGCCGTCCGCGGCTGGGAGGCCGTCGACGAGGCGGAGGCCGCGCTGCAGCGACCAGTGATCACGAGCAACTCGGCGATGCTGTGGTACGCCTGCCGGCGCCTCGGCCACATGGCGGCACTGCCGTCGTGCGGGCAGCTCGGCGCCAGTGCGCTGCAGGAATGACGCAATGCACCACCTTCGTCGGGACGACTCGCCCGTCCGATTCCTCTTTCATCCACTGACCGCCATTGCCCATGAGCAGTCCTTCATCCGGGGTCGCCCTCGTCACCTCCGACTTCATCCTCGACCCATGGCTCGACCAGGTTGCCGACCAACTGCGAAGCCGGGGCTTCGACGTGTTGCGGGGACCGCCCCAGCAGCCGCCAGCAAAAACCCGGTTCCAGGGCGAGGACCTCGACCGCTTCTTCGGCCGTTCCGATCTCGTCGTCACGACGACGCGTACGATCATCAGCCGTGAGGCGCTGCACGCGGCGTCACGGCTGCGGGCCGTGGTGTTCCCGACGATCGGCACGGAGTCGATCGACCTGCAGGCCGCCGACGAACTGGGTATCGCCGTGGCTCACGGCCCGACGCCGGAGAACTTCAACTCGATGGCAGAGTCGACAGTGCTGCTGATGCTCGCGCTTCTGTACGACCTGCACGGCACCGAGCGCAATCTGCGGGAGAACCTGCCGCGGCCCCGCACGATGAAGGCCCGCATGCTGATGGGCAAGACGGTCGGGCTGATCGGCCTGGGTCGAATTGGACGCGGCGTGGTCGAGCGCCTACGGACCTGGGGCGTGCGGATCCTCGTGTCAGATCCCTACCTGCCGGCTGATGCGTTGCCGCAGGGCGCGCAGGCTGTCGACCTCGACACCCTCCTGGCCGGCAGCGACATCGTCAGCATCCACACGACGCTGACGGATGAGACGCGCCACGTGATCAATGCGCGCACGCTGGCGCGGATGAAGCCCATGGCTTACCTCATCAACACGGCGCGTGGCGGGATGATCGACGAGTCTGCACTCGTCGAGGCGCTTGCCGAGCGGCGCATCGCCGGTGCCGCGTTGGATGCTTTCGAGCTGGAGCCCCTGCCGACGGACCACCCGCTGCGCGGCTTGGACAACGTGATTCTCACGCCGCACATGGTCGGGCATACCCAGGAAATCTTCGATGCCATTCCCTCCGCTGCGATGGAGAACATCGACCGTCTGCTGCGCGGGGACCCTCCGCTGTACTTCCGCAACCCGCCCGTGCTAGATCGCTGGCGTGCCCGGCTGGCCCGGCTGCCGCGAGCCTGAGTCCGCGACGTCCGCACGATGATGGATGACACGATGAATGAAGCGATGAACGCCGCACCTTCTCCGGGTCTGATCGACGACCTCGTCGATGCCAACCACATCCTGTTCCACCAGGGCGTCGTCGACGCCTTCGGCCATGTCAGTGCGCGCCACGACAGCGACCCGTCGCAGTTCCTGATGGCGCGCAATCTCGCTCCGGGGCTGACGACGGCCGCGGACATCTTGGCCTATCACGTGGACACTGGCGAAGCCGTGCAACCGGATCCGCCGCGCTTGTATCTGGAGCGGTACATACACAGCGAAATCTATCGGCTGCGTCCCGATGTCATGGCCGTGGTGCACAACCACTCGCCGGCCGTGCTGCCCTTCACCGTGTCCCGCCGGGCGCGCTTCCTGCCGGTGTGCCACATGTGCGGCTTCCTGGGGGCCGGCCCGCCGATTTTCGAGGTTCGACACCATGCCGGTGACGCAACCGATCTGCTGATTCGCAACCGCGCGCTCGGCACCGCGCTGGCGCAGTCCCTCGGTGCGGGTCGGGTGATTCTCATGCGGGGCCATGGCTGCACTGTGATTGGCGAATCGGTGCGGATCGCCGTCTACAGGAGCGTCTACACCGAAGTCAACGCCCGATTGCTTCAGCAGGCGTTGACGCTCGGTGATCCGGTCACGCTCACCGAAGGAGAGGCCGAGGCCGCCCGTGTGTCGAACGAGGGTCAGGTGCATCGCCCGTGGGAGTTGTGGCGCGCGCAGGCCCGGGCGGCGCGGCAAGAACGCTGACGCGCAGCGGATCGCGCCGTCAGCCGCTGAGGCGGCACCGCACGACCTCGCGCCTGCCCACTGTCACGGTTTGCCAGTGTGTTGTGCTGGATGAGGGCGGTGCTCGGATTGAGTCACACTGCGCGTACCGGAAACCGACCTTGTCAGCGATGAATTTCGAGATCAACGAGACTTTGGAGATGGCCATGCAGCGCAACATCCGCGACGCGTTAATGGAGGATATCGGGTGTGGCGACTGGACGGCGATGCTCGTGCCGGGCGACCGACGCGCCCGCGCACAGGTACTTGCCAAGGAGAGTGTGGTGGTGTGCGGCCGCCCCTGGTTCGACAACTGCATTCTGAGTCTGGACCCAGGCGCGTCGATCGACTGGTCCTGTGAGGAAGGCAGCGAAGTTTCCGCAGGAACGGTGGTCTGCCGTATCGAATCAGGCGCGAGGGCGCTGTTGAGCGCAGAGCGTGCGGCCTTGAACTTCCTGCAGATGCTGTCGGGGGTAGCGGGCGTCACTCGACGCTATGTCGAGGCAATCGACGGCGTGTCCCCGAATCCGCGCGGCTGTGCCTTGCTGGATACCCGCAAGACCCTCCCTGGACTTCGCCAGGCGCAAAAGTACGCCGTGCGCACCGGCGGTGGACGAAACCACCGAATGGCGCTTTGGGACGGCATCCTCGTCAAGGAAAACCACATCGCGGCCGCCGGAGGCGTCGCCGCAGCCCTCGATGCTTCGCGTGCGCTGCGGCCAGGCGTAGACATCCAGATCGAGGTCGAGGACCTCGACGAACTCCGCCAGGCGCTCGATGCGGGCGCATCGAGTATCCTTCTCGACGACTTCTCGCTCGACGACATGAAGACCGCGGTCGCGCTGAATGCCGGGCGTGCCGAGCTTGAAGTCTCCGGTGGTGTTGACCTTGGAACCGTCCGTGTGATTGCTGCCACCGGCGTCGATCGAATCTCGATCGGCAAGCTGACGAAGGATGTGAAGTCTGTCGACCTGTCGATGCGGATCGTGGAGTGACGAGCTATTCGCTTGTCTCATCGGGGCAGGCGAACGGCTGGCGATGATCATCATCATCCGCCGCGGCTGTCGGTTTCCTGTCTTCGATGCGGCAGCCGCAATCCGAGTGCCCCACATCCTGCGGTCGCAATATTGGGCGCGACGACGATGCCCGAACTGCTGGAAGTCCGTCCGAAAGGCGTGATGCCAGGCTAACTTCGTGGCGGGACGTGAGCACAGAGTCGGCAGAAGTTCCGCCGCTTGGAGTTGCCGCGGCCGAACCAGCCGTGGGTGATTGACATGAGCTATATACCTACCTGTGCGGAGTTCATCTACTTGGTCGTCGTGCTCGATGCCGGGAGCCGGTGCAGGTGGGCGGCGCCATCGGCGAGATGATGAGCAATGAACTCGTGCTCGCGGCGCTGACTATGACGCTGCAGCAGCGCAGCCAGAGGCCGTGATCCACTACACGACTACCAAGCAGCCAATACACCAGCTGCGCGAACGCTGTCACCATCTTCCAGCGGTCAGTCGGTTGGTCAGGATCCTTCAGGTTGCCCACTGCGCGGACTATCCGCCCCTACACGCTGTTGTAGCCGGCCGGGCTGCACGACAATGCGACACATGATGCCGAATCTGCCCCCAGATGTTGTCGCGTATCTCGCTCAACACAAGGTCATGACACTGGCCACGCACGGGCCGGAAGGCCCATGGGCAGCTGCGGTGTTCTACGCCGAGGACAAAGACGGCCTCATATTCATTTCGAAGCCGAGCAGTCGCCACGGCCGCGACCTCACCGCTCAGAGCTGTTGCGCAGCTACGATCCAATCCGAAGTAGACGATTGGCGTGCGATTCGCGGCATCCAGCTTCAAGGTAGCGTCGAGTTGCTTGCTGGCGACGTACTCGCCACGGCGCAGCAGCGCTATGGCGAGAAGTTCCCATTCGCGCGGCCTGGAGACGCAGTAAGTGCACTGCTGACCGCGCTCGCGAAGGTGCGCTGGTATCGACTGCACATCCGGCGGCTCTGGTTCATCGACAACGCTCTCGGATTCGGCCACCGTCAGTCGTTCGACGCGTGATCACGTTCTCAGTACAGCAAGTGGGGTTTCAGATCACATGCTGGCGCCATCACCAGAGGGTCGGCTCGTAGACCTTCCGCCTTGCCTCAGAAGTGCTGAACATGAGCTGAATTGGAAGTACAGACTACAGGGAATTCCGCCGCACGGTGATACTCCCGCGATACCCGCCGCTGGAATGCGGCGCCAGCGCAGGGATGCGGCAATGCGCGCGCGCACTATTCGGCCGCTCGCAAGGCTGCCAGTCGCTCGGCCGCTTCGCGCTTTCCCATGTGACGCAGAGCCGCTATTGCAGGAAGGTGCTTCGCTCGCGGGCGAACCTCGCCGGCTTCCCAGTTGTGAATTGACTGACCCGAGGCGCCAACGAGGAGTCCGCAGTCTTCTGCCGAAAGCCCAAGTCGGCGTCTCTGAGAGGCTAGACTCTTCGCGCTATAGCGAATACCGTGTACGTGGACGACATCATCGTGTCCTCAAACGATCTCAAGAAGCTCGAGGCGCTTAGCCAGGAGCTAGGCCAGCGGGCGTCGAAGTCTGGCTTCGCTCTGTCCCCGAGGAAGCGTCAAGGCCCGGCGGCGGTTGTAGCTGCATTCAACATCGAACTCGCCGCTGGTAAGGAACTGACCATTCTTGAAGAGCGGTTGCTTGAGCTCAAGGAACTCGTGGCTGCGTCGGAGAGCGAGTATCAAAAGGCCGGCCTCGTGGGCTACGTTCGAAGCGTCAACGCGGAACAAGCAGAAAGCATTGACTTATAGACGGATGCCTGTGCGCGGTGCTGTGCGCTTGCGTTCGAAGAGTTCATGTGGTCGTCGAAAGAGGGAGGAATGCCACCCTATAGAGCCCACATTTATCCGTGGGGTCGGCCACCTCCGCAGTGCACTTGCGCTCAGCGGCAGTCTCGGTCACATCGCCGACGTTTCAGTGCAGAGAGTCTTCGGCTCGCAGCAGATAGTGGTCTGCTCGAGGGTCGCCGGCGCTGCGCCCCGTCCCGGGAGGTTCACTGGCTCGGCCCCGCAGCGCAGTCTGGCTTGCCTGAGAGTTCAACCGACCCCGCCTGCTCAATCGCTAGGCAAGATCACTCAGGCGTAGTACTTGAAGTTGTGCTTCCACTTCTCGGGCGGCAGCCCGCGGTTGGCCAGCAGGATCTCCCCGACCCTGTCGGAGTACTTGACCGTGATGGGCTGCCCCTCACCGAGTTGGCAAGAGTTGTAGTTCAGCTTCGTGAGTCCCAAGATGTCCTTCGCCACCTGGAGGAGATCACCCTTGCCGTGCTGAATTGTGACCGCCAGCGGCACCGGAACCTCGAAGCCATCGTAAGTCGCGATGCGAGGCTTGAAGCCGTTGGTGAACAGCAGGCCGTGACGCTCGGATCGCTGCCAGAAGACGCCGCGCTGGACCGGATGCTGCCCGCGCTTTGCGACGTTCGGGTGGTTATCGTAGCGATACAGGCGCAAACCGTCGCGGTCCTGCCGGACTCTAATGGCTACGAGATTGACACCGGGCGGGCAAGCTTGGAGGAAGCCCTCGTACTCCTCCTTGTCGATGCCGGAGCGCGCATGCAGAAAGATCTCCTTCAGCGGGCGCCCATCCTGTTGCTGGTACGTCTTAATGGTGCCGAGCAGCAGCGCCCTTGCCTTCTCGGGTGGTAAGTGGAACTCGCGCCGCTCTGCCGAGTACCACGGGCCGAAGTCTCCAACGAAGACGACACCATCGCCACTGTCCAGGAACATTTGTGCGGCACAGCATGCCGTCCGCTTGTCTTCGTTGAGCTTGTAGGCAATGCCGACGTAGCAGACACCGTCCCGCGCCCAAGGCGTCTTCCACGGTTTCGCGCCGCACTTGTAGTACACCGCAGTGCCGAAGTTCCACAGGCGGTCGGAGAGCGGATTCGTGCCCTTCTCGCCATTACGCACTTGCGGCGTGATGCGAAGCGTCGACTCCTTGATGATCTGGACAGGCAACTCATGCATCATCATCCACGCACGCCGCAGGCGCATTCAGTGCGGCACACCACTGCTTCCATAACTCGATCCCGTCGGGCGTACCGATCACGATGTTGTCCGGAAGCTGTGAGCGCGACTCGGCCGGACCGAACAGCGCGAGCCCGTCGTGAGGATCTTCGGCCGTTTGCTCGTGCCCGAACTGGAGCAGCGGCTCACCCAGAAAGTGAAAAGTGTCAGTCATGCGGTCGTGGGCGTCTCCGCCGTCGCGGCCATGTCGTCATCCTCGTCGTCCTCCCGGGTGCGGTAGCTCGCCATCTCTTCGCCGAGGTCCGGCAGACCCGAAAGCTCCGACACGTCCAGTCCAACCGGGCAGTTCCAGCTCAGCGGCTTGGTGCCTATGACGATTGCCCTGTTACCCACTCCGACCTCGATCCTGTCTTCCGACGTCTGCAAGGCCTGAACTATCCCGAGCAGACGCGCCAACCATTCCCTATTCCACCAGCTCTTGCTGACAATCTTGCGCCTGCGGCCGATCTCCTTGCCTTCGAACACCGCGCCATCGAGAGTAGTGACTCGGATATAGATCTTTAGGACCACGCTCCAGCCTCCGCTGTCGTCGTAGTGTGGGCGAAAGAGAGGCGCGAGCTGGTACAGAAATCGATCCGCCCGATCGCCCCAGCCCTTGGTGCGTTCGCCCGTCAGCTGCACCGTCGTTTGTCGTCCATCGACATGCTGAATCGGCTGGTTCCACTCGCCAGTGTCGCGCTCGGGGAAGTAGAAGACCTTTCGATCGGCGCAGTACTGGAGCCCCTTCTGAGCGCAGACGACGCTCAGGCTTCGCCGTGTCAGCTCCTTGGCGATATCGCGCGTCTTCTTGCCGTACTTGTACTCGACGTCTTCCCACGAGAACTCGCGGGTGCGTTCGACATCCGTTGCCAGAATGGCCCTCCGCGGCGGAGGCGAGAATGCGAGAAGGCGGTACGCACTCGACTCGACGAACACCCAACTCTTGCGAAGCTCGCTCGCTTCGGTCTCGGTCAACGATCGCTTCAGGTCGATGATCAGCATGGACTTCGGCAACTGAAGCGCAAACACGTTCGCGAACACGGGCTCGGGTGTTCCGACGGTCACCTTCGTCGGCAGGTAGTCCCGAAGGGCAATCTGCCTCCCCCGGCCTTCGTCGAGCGAAGGCTGGATGCCCAAGGTTGCGAGCCGTGCACGCACCTGTTCCAAACCGATGTTCCAGGAAACGCTGAAGTCCGCCGACACGAGCTTGGCCAGCCTTGATGGCATCCGCGGGTTCTGCCCTACACCGGCGCTGCAAGGAAGCACGAAGTCATCCTTCGTACCGGCGATCGTGCACCGCTCAAGGAAGATGCTGTCGGCCAGACTGGCGTCCGTGACTACCGGCAGGTAGCAACTGGCGCGCGCTTCGAGCAGTGTCCGAACGGTTTCGTCCGCATTCTCACCGGCAAGAGGTGCGGTTCCCCGGCACCAGGTCCGGTGTCCTGCGAGCGAGAGCCGGCGTGCAAGCCAGGTGGCTAGGGCCTCATCAGCTGGAACATGGTCGATGAGGATCGTGTCCCGGCTCACTGCCACGGACCGGCCACCGCGCTGAGGAAAGAATGGCGGCGTGAAGATGCTCGGGTGCTGCGCGAGCAGGTGACGCTGCGGCCCGGCAAGCTGGACGCGCAGCCTCTCCAGATCGAACAGGTCAAGCGTCCAGCCGAACTTCTCCGACACGAACCTGTGCGTAAAGTCCTTTTCCGATGCAGACAGCGCTTCGGTGCATACGAAGACGAAGACGTCTGGATCGTGGCCCTTCTCCTGCACGCGCCGGCAGTCCGCTCCGAGCTTCACGCGCCAGTCGGAGCGAACCGTGTAGGCGAAGCCCTTTTCGATCATCGCTTTTCACAATCGCTTCTTCGGACAAGCTCGGGCGGCGTTCGTGCATGGTCAGTACTACCCTGCGCTAACCGGCGTCTGTGCGCTCGGGGAAAGGGTCTTGAACCATCTCATGCTCGGCCTACGAGATCACTTCAAGGACTCGGCTCGCTCTCAGGAAGCACCGAGGGATCCCGATGCTCGTGCGACCAAGACTCTTTGCAACTCTTGGCTGTCCTGTACAGCGAGAGAACACCCAATTTGTCACTTTTGCCTCGACTATGGGAGGTTTTGTAATAATCGAGGATAGTTTTGTAGGTAACCACGAGCGCGACGACTGGGAGCTGTTTCGCGACACCGGTGTCGCGCACCTGATGAGCATCAGCGGCCTGCACGTCACGATGTTCGCGTGGCTCGCCGGCATCGGTCTGGGCGCGCTGTGGCGGCGCAGCCCGGCGCTGGTGCTGGCCTGTCCGGCGCCGATGGCCGCGCGGCTGGGCGGCCTGCTCGCCGCCGTGGCCTATGCCGTCGTCTCGGGCTGGGGCGTGCCGGCCCAGCGCACCGTGTGGATGCTCGCCACGGCGACGCTGCTGCCGCTGGCCGGCGTGCGCTGGCCGTGGCCGCTGCTGCTGCTCGCCGCGGCCGTCGTCGTCGCCGCGCTCGACCCGTGGGCGCTGCTGCAGCCGGGCTTCTGGCTGTCGTTCACGGCGGTCGGCCTGCTGATGGTCTCCGACGCCGGCGCCGCGCGCGGTGTGGCGGGCGCGGCCGTGGCCGGCTGGCGCGGTGTCGTGCATGCGCTGGTCGCCAGCGCGCGGCGCGGCGTGCGCACGCAGTTCATCGCGACGCTCGGCCTGGCGCCACTGACGCTCGTCTTCTTCCAGCAGGTATCGCTGGTCGGCTTCGTCGCCAACCTGGTGGCGATCCCCGTCGTCACGCTGCTCGTCACGCCGCTGGCGTTGCTCGGGTCGCTCGCCGCGCCGTTGTGGAGCGCCGGCGCCTGGCTGTCGACGCGGCTCGCCGACGGCCTCGGCGTGCTGGCCGCGCTGCCGGGCTCGGTGTGGGTCGGCGCCGCCGTGCCGTGGTGGGTGCAGGCGGCCGGGCTGGCCGGCGGCGCGCTCGCCGTCTCGCCGCTGCCGCGCATGCTGCGCTTGCTGGCCGTGCCGCTGGCGCTGCCGCTGCTGTGGCCGGTGCCGGTGCGGCCCGAGGCAGGGCGCTTCGAGCTGCTTGCCCTCGATGTCGGGCAGGGCACGGCGGTGCTGGTACGCACGCAGCGGCACACGCTGCTCTACGACGCCGGCCCGCAGTACGCGCCGGGCAGCGACGCCGGCCAGCGCGTCGTGCTGCCGCTGCTGCGGGCCCAGGGCGAGCGCGCGCTCGACCGACTCGTGCTCAGCCATCGCGACAGCGACCATGTCGGTGGCGCCGCAACGCTGCTGCGCGCGCTGCCGGTGCGCGAGCTGACGGCCTCGCTCGACGGCGCGCACGGGCTGATGTCGGGCGCTGCGGAGTCGACGCGCTGCGAGGCCGGCCAGCAGTGGACGTGGGACGGCGTGCGCTTCGAAGTCCTGCATCCGCGGCGCGAGGACTACGGGCGTGCGATGAAGCCCAATGCGCTGTCGTGCGTGCTGCGCGTCAGCGACGGCCGTCACAGCGCGATGCTCACCGGCGACATCGAGCGCGACCAGGAGGCGGTGCTCGTCGCCGCTCACGGCGCGGCACTCAGGTCCGACCTGCTGCTCGTGCCGCACCACGGCAGCCGCACCTCGTCGACGCCGGCATTCCTCGATGCGGTGCAGCCGCGCGTCGCCGTCGCGCAGGCCGGCTACCGCAACCGCTTCGGCCATCCGGCGCCCGACGTGATGGCGCGTTACCGCGAGCGCGGTATCGAATTGCGGGCCACGCCGGACTGCGGCGCCTTTCGCTGGGCCGGCGGCGCCGGCGGCTGCGAACGCGAGCGCGCGCCGCGCTACTGGCGCGCGAAGCCCGAGTGAGTGGCGTGGAAGTTGCTCGACCCAACGGCAGGAGAGGGCGGATGGACAGCGGTTTCGACGAGATGATGGTGCGCGACGGCGCTGCCCGCGCGCACTACGAGCGTTATGCCCGCTGGCTCGCCGGACAGCCGCACGACGCGATGCGCCGCCGTCGCGAAGAGGCCGAGATGATCTTTCGCCGCGTCGGCATCACCTTCGCCGTCCATGGCACGCAGGACGATGGCGACACCGAACGGCTGATCCCGTTCGACCTGATCCCGCGCGTCGTGCCGGCGCACGAATGGCGCGAGCTCGAGCTCGGCCTGCGTCAGCGCGTGCAGGCGCTGAACCGCTTCGTCGACGACGTCTATCACGCGCAGGACATCATCCGCGCCGGCATCGTGCCGGCCGAGCAGGTGCTGCGCAACGCGCAGTTCCGCCCCGAGATGACGTCCATCGACGTCGCCGGCGGCGTCTGGGCCCACATCGCGGGCATCGACATCGTGCGCGCCGCCCAGCCCGACGGCAGCGGCACTTACTACGTGCTGGAGGACAACCTGCGCGTACCCAGCGGCGTGAGCTACATGCTCGAGAACCGCAAGATGATGATGCGCCTGTTTCCAGAGCTGTTCAGCCTGCATCGCGTCGCGCCGGTCGCGCACTATCCGGACCTGCTGCTCGAGACGCTGCGCGGCGTCGCCCCGGCTTCGGTCAACGAGCCGACCGTCGTTCTGCTGACGCCGGGCATGTACAACAGCGCCTACTTCGAGCACGCCTTTCTCGCGCAGCAGATGGGCATCGAGCTGGTCGAGGGGCAGGACCTGTTCGTCGAGAACAACTTCCTCTACATGCGCACGACGCAGGGGCCGCGCCGCGTCGACGTGATCTACCGGCGCATCGACGACGACTTCCTCGACCCGCTCGCGTTCCGTGCCGACTCGACTCTCGGCTGCGCCGGGCTGCTCGGCGTCTACCGCGCCGGCAACGTCACGCTGGCCAACGCGATCGGTACCGGCGTCGCCGACGACAAGTCGATCTACCCTTACGTGCCGCAGATGATCGAGTTCTACCTTGGCGAGAAACCGCTGCTGCGCAACGTGCCGACGTGGCAATGCCGCAAGCCTGACGATCTGCGTCACGTGCTCGATCGCCTGCCCGATCTCGTCGTCAAGGAAGTGCACGGCGCCGGCGGCTACGGCATGCTCGTCGGACCTGCGGCGACGAAGGCCGAGATTGCCGCGTTCCGTGCCCGGCTCGAGGCGCAGCCCGACGGCTACATCGCGCAGCCGACGCTGGCGCTTTCCACCTGCCCGACCTATGTCGAGAGCGGCATCGCGCCGCGCCACGTCGATCTGCGCCCGTTCGTGCTGTCGGGCCGCACGGTGCAGTTGGTGCCGGGCGGCCTGACGCGCGTCGCGCTCAAGGAGGGCTCGCTTGTCGTCAACTCGTCGCAGGGCGGCGGCACGAAGGACACCTGGGTGCTGGAGGACGAGCATGCTGTCTAGGACCGCCGACCACCTGTTCTGGATGGCGCGCTACATGGAGCGCGCGGAGAACACCGCCCGCATGCTCGACGTCAATTGCCAGACCTCGCTGCTGCCGCAGTCGGCCGTCGCCGCGCAGCAGGGTTGGCAGGGGCTGCTCGGCATCTCGGAGCTGGCCGGCGACTTCGACACGCGCTACGGCGCCGTCGATGCGCGCAACGTGATGGACTACATGGTGCGCGACGAGCGCAACGCGTCGAGCATCCACAGCTGCCTGCTCGCGGCGCGCGAGAACGCGCGTGCCGTGCGCGGCGTGCTGACCACCGAAGTCTGGGAGACGCAGAACCAGACCTGGCTCGAGTTCCGCCGCCTGCTCGGCTCGGGCCTGTTCCGCGACGAACCGAGCGAGTTCTTCGAGTGGGTCAAGTTCCGTTCGCACCTCTCGCGAGGCGTCACCGTCGGCACGATGCTGCAGGACGAGGCGTTCCACTTCCTGCGCCTGGGCAGCTTCCTCGAGCGTGCCGACAACACGGCGCGGCTGCTCGACGTCAAGTTCCACGCCGTCGACTCCGAGTTCTTCGGCCCAGCCGGGCTCGAAGGCAAGGACCTCGAACACGACTTCTATCACTGGTCGGCGGTGCTGCGTTCGGTGTCGGGCTTCGAGGTCTACCGCAAGGCCTACCGCAACGTGATCCGGCCCGAGAAGGTCGCCGAACTGCTGATTCTGCGCCCCGACATGCCGCGCTCGCTGTCTGCGTGCATGAACGAAGTCGTCGCCAATCTCGAGTACGTCGCCAACGAGCAATCGGGCGAGACGCTGCGCCGCGCCGGCCGGCTGCGCTCGGACCTTCAGTACGGGCGCATCGACGAGATCCTCGCGACCGGTCTGCACGCCTTCCTGACGCAGTTCCTCGAGCGCGTCGGCTCGCTCGGCGCGGGCATCAGCCGCGATTTCCTGGTCCCCGTCGACACCTGAGAACCGACGACACCGGCCAGTCAGTGCGGCCTGCGCGAGGCGGCGTGTAACGCTGCGTAACGTCGCCCCGCGGCGTGCTCGGGCAACGTGAGGCGGACGCCGATTCGTGGGATAGTTCACACCGTGGCCCCGGGAAAGAATCCCGCCGAAGGCCAGGAGCAGCCGATGAGGATGTCGTTCACGTCTCGAACGCGCGACCCGCGCGCCCGCGTGGCGCGGCGCTTGGTCGAGCAGGCCGAGCCGGTCGAGCCCGCCGCCACCGCAGCGGAGTCCGGTGAAGTTGCCGATCAAGCGGCCGACCCTTCGCGGCCGGTGCAGGCGCGCGGCTGGTATGCCTCGTCACTCGAGTTGCGTCACGGCCTCGAGGTGTCGGATGTCCCGCTCGACACGTTGCCCGACGATCTGATCAGCGGCTTCACCAAGTGGTGAGCCCGGGCCGCGCGCCGCGCTGATCGCCAGTCCTTCCCGCTGCGCCTCGCGCGCCACTGCCGCGCCGAGTTCGATCACCGCCATGGCGTAATAGCTCGACCAGTTGTAGCGCGTGATCGCGTAGAAGTTCTCCGTGCCGGCGACGTAGCTCGGCGCGGCGCCGCCGTTTTCCAGCTCGACGAGTGCGAGCTTGCCGGCCCAGCCGCGCGCCGCCGCGTCGAGCCGGGCGCCGTGCTGTGCGAACTCGGCCGCGCCGAAGGTCGGCACGATGTCGGGCCCGAGCAGCACGGCGCGCTCGGCGGCGTCGGCCGGCGGTTCGACGGCGAAATGCGTCGGCTCGCCCGGCGCCCAGCCGAACTGCGCGAGGTAGTGCGCTACCGAGCCGATCACGTCGGCGCCGTTGCCGTGCAGGTCGATCGCGCCGTCGCCGTCGAAGTCGATCGCGAAACGCAGCCAGCTGCTCGGCATGAACTGCGGCATGCCCATCGCTCCGGCGTAGGAGCCTTTGAGCGTGAGCGGATCGCGATCCTCCTGGTGGCACAGCACGAGCAGCTGCTCGAGTTCCTCGCGGAAGAAGGCGCTGCGGTCGGATCGGCCGGCCGGGAAGTCGAACGCCAGCGTCGCCAGCGCGTCGACGACGCGGTACGTGCCCATCTGCCGGCCGTAGATCGTCTCGACGCCGACGATGCCCGCGACGATCTCCGGCGGCACGCCGTAGAGCGCCTGCGCCTTGGCCAGCCACGCCAGGTTGTCACGCCAGAACGCGAGGCCGGCGCGCACGCGCGTCGCGTCGATGAAGCGGCTGCGGTAGAGCGCCCAGTTCTTCGCGGTGCCGGCCGGCGGCGGCATGATGGCCTTGGCCACGCCCGGCACGTAGCGCGCGTCGGCGATCGTGTTGCGCACCCAGTTCGCATCGAGGCCGTGGCTCGCCGAGACATCGTCGGCGAAGCGCAGCGCATCGGCGCGTTCGGCATAGCGCGGGCCCTCGACCGGCGCGCGTGGCGGTTTGCGGCCGGCGGCGCATGTCGCGCCGAGCGAGCAGGCAAGCACTGCCGCAACCAAGGTCCTGCTCCACCGTCTGCGCATGCGGCAGATTATCGAGCCGTGCGAGTGGCCGCGAGCGTGCGCGCCGCAGCGCGAAAGCCGGGCCACCAGTCGCGCGGCGGTCGTCGCGCCGCGTGCGGGCCGTAGCGCGCGCGGTCGAGCGCATCGAGCTGCGTGGCGAGCTGCGCGCCGGCTTCGCCGCACTGCGCGCGCAGCCGCGCCGCCAGCGTGCGCAGCGGCTCGTGCGCGGACGCATCGACGCCGGCGCGACGCAGCTCGCGCTGCAGCCGCGACTGCAGCCGCGCCCACGGGTCCTGGCGGTGCCGGTCCCATGCCGCCCAACCCGCGCCCGCCAGCGCGAGTGTGACGAGCGAGCCGATCAGCAGCAGGGCGAGATCCTCCCAGCCGGGGCTGCGCAAGCCGAGCCGTTGCAGCAGGTCGAGCTGCCGGCCGCGCGAATAGTCGAGCACCCACTGGTTCCAGCGGTTGTTGAGCAGCTCCCATCCGCTGCGCAGCTGCGCCAGCAGCGTCGGCGCGAAGGCCGAGATCGCGCCGGCGACGACGCCCGGCGGCGCGGCGAGCGAGCGGCTGGTGCCGATGCGATCGGGCGCTGCAGCGGCTGTCGGGTCGGCGCGCACCCAGCCGATGCCCGCCTGCCAGTACTCGGCCCAGGCGTGCGCATAGCTGTTGCGCACGATGAGCCAGCCGTCGACCGCCGCCGTGTCGGCGCCCTGGTAGCCGGTGACGACGCGCGCCGGCACGCCCATCGCGCGCAGCGCGACGACGAAGGCGGCAGCGTAGTGCTCGCAAAAGCCCAGCTTGCGGTCGAACCAGAACTCGTCGATTGCGTCGCGGCCGTAGATGCCGGGTTCGAGCGTGTAGACGTAACCGCCGCGCTCGATGTGCGCGACCACGGCCTGCGCCAGCGCGGGCGCGTCGGCGTCCGGTGCGTCGCGGCGCAACTGCGCGGCCCAAGCCAGCATGCGCGGGTTGTAGCCCTCGGGCAGCGCGGTGAACTCGCGCAGCGACGCGTCGGCGCCGAGCGGGCCGTGCTGGAAGTCGAGGTGCGCCTCGGCCGCGAAGCGCAGGCGCTGCGTGATCGGCCGCTCGGCGAGCCACTGGCCGTCGGCGCGGCGGCGCAACGCCATGCCCTGGATCGCGGGCGCCTCGCGGGTCATCTCGAGCAGCGGCAGTGTCGTCAGGCGCAGCGGCTCGAGCGTCATCTCGTAGCGCAGCGCCGGGCCGGCGACGCGCAGTTCGGCACCGCGCGTCGCGCCGCGTTCGCTGCGCCGCCACTCGCGCCCGTCGAAGGTGCCGAGCACCGGGCCGCGCAGGTACAGCGCCGAGCGCGGCGGCGGCGCGCCCGCAAAACGCAGCCGCAGCGCGATGCTGTCGTCGAGCGCCAGCGCGGCGACGTTGCCGAGCTGCATGGTGTCCGACAGGCCGCTCGTCGCGACCGTGTCCTGCGGCACGCCCCACAGCGGACCGATGCGCGGGAACAGCAGGAACAGCAGCGCCATGATCGGCGCGCCGAGCAGCGCGGTGCGCGCCGCCAGGCGTCCGGCCTGCGCGATCGCCGGCTGGCCGGCCGGCATGTGCGCGAGCACCAGCGCCGTCAGCAGCCCCCACACGGCGACCAGCATCGCGGCGGCGACGGAGATCGACTGCGATTGCAGGAACTGTGTCAGCACGACGAAGAAGCCGAGGAAGAAGACGACGAAGGCATCGCGGCGCGCGCGCAGCTCGAGCGTCTTGAGCGCCATCATCGCGACGACGAGCGTGACGCCGGCCTCCTTGCCGAGCAGCGTGCGGTGCGACCATGCCGTCGCCGCGCCGACCGCCACGAGCAGCACGAAGACGATCCAGCGCGGCGGCAGCGGCGCCTGCGCGAGCGCGAGCCGCGCGCGCCACAGCAGCATGGCCGCCGTCAGCAGCGAGCACCACAACGGCAGGCGCGGCAGGTGCGGCAACACGGTCCATGCGATCACGCCGAGCAGGAACAGCGTGTCGCGCGTCTCGCGCGGCAGGTGGCGCCAGCCAGGCCATGCCGGGAGCACGGCGCGTGCAAAGGTCAGCGCCACAGCGCGAGCACCTCCAGGCAGCGGCGCCGGTGCGCGTCGCCCTGCGCCGGCTCGATTTCGACGCCGGGCAGTCGCAGCCCGTGATCGATGCCGGCCAGACCGGCTTCGATCACCCAGGCGGCCAGCCTGGAGAGCCGCGCCTCGGTGTCGCGTGCGCCGCACTCCTGGTAGTCGAGCCAGAGCTCGCGCTGCACCGTGGCGGAGGTGTCGCGCGCAACGAGTTCGCCGCTGCGCGCGGCCTTCTTCCACAGTACGCGGCGCAGCGAGTCGCCGCGCCGGTAGGCGCGCACGCCGTCGCTGTCGCCGCCTTCGGCGCGGCGCGTCGCACCGGCCGTCGCAGTGACGGCGGGCGCCGCCGGCAGCGGCGCCGGCGGCTGCTCGGACCGCGGATAGACGAGCACCTGCGCCGCGGGTTGCCACACGCTCCAGGCGCGGAACAGGCCGAGCGGAAAGCGCGTCTCGACGATGAGCGCGGGCACGTCGTGGCGGCCGCGCGCCGCCGGCACGAAGCTCACGCGCGCCGTGGCCTGCGCGCCGGCCGGCACGTCGGTCCAGCTCCACGCGCGCTCGTCGTCGCTGGTCTCGATGCGCAGCCCGACGCCGTGGCGCGCCCGCGCCGCATTCGTCAGCACGGCTTCGAGCAATGCGGCGTCGCCGGCGTGCACCGGGGCCGGCGCGCGCAGGTGCAGCGTCAGGCCGCGCAGCGTGTCGTGCGTCAGCTGCATCGAGACGGCGCTGCTGCCGGCGAGCAGGAAAGTCAGCACGTAGCCGAGACTCAACTCGTAGTTGATCGACGCCAGCAGCAGCACGACGAGCGTCGCGGCGAACAGCAGGCCGGCGCGCGTCGGCAGGATGTAGACGTTGCGCTGCGTCAGCAGCAGCGTGTCGGTGCGGCGCAGCCGCGCCTGCCACCAGCGGCGAAAGCGCCGCCGCACGCCGGCGCCGGCCCACGCCAGGGGACGCAGCGGCAGCGCAGTCATCATCCGTTCAAGGCACGGCTATGGATTCGACCATCGCGCGCACCTGCTCGGCGCGGCCGCGGCCGCTGCCGGCCACGGGCACGAGGCGGTGCGCGATCGTCTGCACGAGGATCGCCTGGACGTCGTCGGGCGCGACGTAGTCGCGCTCGTCGAGCAGCGCATGCGCGCGCGCCGCACGCAGCACGGCGATGCCGGCGCGCGGCGACAGGCCGTCGGCGAACCAGCGGCCCGATCGCGTCGCCGCGATCAGCGCCTGCAGGTAGTCGAGCAGCGCGTCCGACGCGTGGACAGCGAGCACGGCGCGCTGCGCGGCAAGCAGCTCATCGGGCGTCATCACGGGTGCGAGCGACGCGATCGCCTCGCGCCGATCTTGCCCGGCGAGCAGTGCGCGTTCCGATGCGCGGTCGGGGTAGCCGAGCGTCAGGCACATCAGGAAGCGGTCGAGCTGCGACTCGGGCAGCGGGTAGGTGCCGAGCTGGTCGCTCGGGTTCTGCGTCGCGATCACGAAGAAGGGCCGCGGCAGCGCGCGCGTCTCGCCCTCGACGCTGACCTGCTGCTCCTCCATCGCCTCGAGCAGCGCGCTCTGCGTCTTCGGGCCGGCGCGGTTGATCTCGTCGGCCAGCAGCACCTGCGCGAACACCGGGCCGGGGTGGAACACGAAGGCCTCGCGGCTGCGCTCGTAGACGCCGACGCCGACGAGGTCCGACGGCATCAGGTCGGCGGTGAACTGCACCCGCGAGAAGCGCAGCCCGAGCGAGACCGCCAGCGCGTGCGCCAGCGTCGTCTTGCCGACGCCCGGAACGTCCTCGATCAGCAGGTGGCCGCCGGCCAGCATGCAGGCCACGCAATCGGCGATCTGCGGGCGTTTGCCGACGATGATCGTGCTAATCTGATCGACGAGTCGGGCGAGTTGCTGTGTCAACGGCCTGTTCATGGCAGAGAACTTAACCGAAAAGCGTCGAGACTTCGCGATGACGACTGCCTACTTCCAGCCGCCCGAGTGCCGCTCGCACGACATGGGGCACGGCCATCCTGAATGCCCTCAGCGCCTCGATGCGATCGGCGACCACCTGCTCGCAACCGGCATCGATACGGCGCTGCAGCACCGCGACGCGCCGGTCGTCGCACGCAGCGACCTCGAGCTCGCGCACACCGCGGGCTACGTCGCCGAGCTGGTCGACACCCTCGAACAGGTGCGGCTCGAAGGGCAGATGCGCGCGCTCGACCCCGACACCGTGGCCTGCGCCCACACCTGGGACGCCGTGCAGCGCGCCGCCGGCGCGGCCGTCGCCGCGACCGATGCCGTGATCGACGGCGAGGCCGCCAACGCGTTCTGCGCAATCCGCCCGCCCGGCCACCACGCGACGCGCGGCGCGGCGATGGGCTTTTGCTTCCTCAACAACGTCGCGATCGCGGCGCGCCACGCGCTCGACGTGCGCGGCATCGAGCGCATCGCCGTCGTCGACTTCGACGTGCACCACGGCAACGGCACCGAGGACATCCTCGCCGGCGACGAGCGCGTGCTGATGTGCGGCATCTTCCAGCACCCGTTCTACCCGTACAGCGGCGGCGTGCCGATGGGCGAGAACATGGTCAACCTGCCGGTGCCGGCGTACACGCGCGGCCCGGCGATCCGCGAGCTGATCGAACAGCACTGGCTGCCGCGGCTCGAGGAGTTCCGCCCGCAGATGATCTTCATCAGCGCCGGCTTCGACGCGCACCGCGAAGACGACCTCGGCCAGCTCGGCCTGGTCGAGGCCGACTATGCCTGGATCACGCAACAGCTGATGGCGGTCGCCGAGCGTCACGCCGGCGGGCGCATCGTGTCGTGCCTCGAAGGCGGCTACAACCTGAGCGCGCTGGCGCGCAGCGTCGCGGCGCACCTGCGCGTGCTCGCCGGCATCGACGCCTGACACGCGTTGGCCAAGCCTTGGAATCCCGATGAGCTGAGCGCGCTCGGTGCAGCGCTGCTGCGTCCGACGGCGCTGATCGAGGCGGCCGTGCTGCTCGGCTGCCTTGGCGTGTCGTGGCTTGTCGCGCGCGCGTTGCGCGGCGCGCAGCAGCGGCCGCGCTCGTCCTTGTTCGGCGAGCGCATCTTCGACGGAGTGCTGTTTCCGGTGCTTGCATTGCTGCTCGCCTATGCGACGAGCCGGGTGCTCGCGGGTCATGTGCCGAGCGCCGTGTTCCGCTTCGCGATTCCGGTGCTTGCCTCGCTGGTCGTCATCCGTCTCACCGTGCGATTGCTGCACCGTACTTTCCCGGCCTCGAACGCGATGCGCGTCGTCGAGCGCAGCGTGTCGTGGATCGCCTGGCTCGGCGTGGTGCTGTGGGTGACCGGCGTGCTGCCGCTGCTGATGGATGAGCTCGACCGCTACCACTGGAAGGTCGGCAGCGCGAAGATCTCGCTGCTCAACCTGATCGAGGGTGCGCTCTCGGCGGTGGTGGTGCTGATGATCGCGCTGTGGATCTCGGCAGCCGTCGAGACGCGGCTGCTCCGAGGGGTGGCCGCGCAAGACCTGTCGGTGCGCAAGATCGCCGTCAACGCGGTGCGCTCCACGTTGATGTTCATCGGCCTGCTGATTGCGCTGTCGGCGGCGGGAATCGATCTGACGGCGCTCGGCGTGCTCGGCGGCGCGGTCGGCGTCGGCATCGGCTTCGGGCTGCAGAAGCTGGCGAGCAACTACGTCAGCGGCTTCGTCATCCTCGCCGAGCGCGGCGTGCGCATCGGCGACACGGTCAAGGTCGACAACTTCGAGGGCTGCATCACCGACATCACGACGCGCTACACCGTGGTGCGCGCGCCCAACGGCCGCGAATCGATCGTGCCCAACGAGATGTTCATCACGCAGCGCGTCGAGAACGCCACCCAGGCCGATCCGAAGGTGGGCCTGACGAGCGTCGTCGTCGTGCCCTACGGTACCGATCTCGAGGTGCTCGGCGCGCAACTCGTCGCGGCCGTGCGCGACGTGCCGCGCGTGCTCGCCGACCCGGTGCCGGAGGTGCGCCTGCAGTCATTTGCGCCGCACGGTCTCGAGCTTGCACTGGCGTTCTCGATCAACGACCCGCTCAAGGGCACGGACAACGTGCGCTCGGTCGTCAACTACGCCGTCTGGCGCACCTTGAAAGCCGCCGGCATCGAGATCCCCCTGCCGCAGCAGATCGTGCGTCAGCTCGCGCCCGAGCTGCCCGCGAAGTAGCGGCGCTGGCGGCTGCGCTCGGTGTCGCCGAAGTAGCCGCGCCACCAGCGGTCCGTCGTGTCGAGGTGGCGAAACTTCGCGTCCGACGGATGCGGCTGCGCTGCCGCCCATTCGCGGAACGCGTAGTGGTTCCACAGCCGCATGTACTCGCCGACGTAGAGATCGGCGACGCGCGTGTCGCCGCGGATCACGAGCATGTTCTCGTCGTTGGCCGTCGTCGACGCCTCGCTGAAGTTGGCCGAGCCGGTGACGACGAGCGGGTCACGGCCGAGCGGGTCGACGAGCATGAACTTGGTGTGGATGTAGCGCACGTGGCTGTTGAGCCCGGTCAGCGTCTCGCGCACCCAGCGGTCGAAGCGGTTCGTCGCCAGCAGGTTGCCGACGGCGAAGCGGTTCTGCGGCAGCGCCCGCAGCGCGCGCATCTCGGCCTCGGCGGCGGGGCGTTGTTCGCGGCGCACGCCCGAAGCGATCAGTTTGTCGAACAGCGCGTAACGCAGCGGCGCGCGGCCGTCGCGGTAGACCTGCTTGAACTCGTCGTTCATGCCGAAGGCGAAGGTCATGAACAGGGCGCGCGGCGCCTCGCGCGCGCGCTCGGCGTACCAGCGCAGCGCGTCGAGCGAGCGGCGCGGGCTCAGCAGCACGCTCGTGCCGGGCGGCGGCAGACCCGCGGGGACGGGGTGGCGCGCCTCGAGCGCATCGCGCAGCGGGCCGTGCGGCGGGTTGCGCGCGATCTCGTTCCAGCAGTCGAGGTAGGCCTGCGCGACCACCGGGTCGTCGACGCAGTGCACGACGTTGGACTGGCCGAACACGCCGCCGAGCGAGAAGTTGGTCGATCCCGTCAGCACGGCCTGGGCGCGGCCGTCCTTCGTCAGCACGATGAACTTGTGGTGCGAGATCGGCGGCTGCTTCACGTCGGCGCGCGTCACGCGCTCGCGCGCCAGCCCCTTGATGCGCGCCGCGGCGACGGCGGCGCGGTTCTCGTCGCGCGGGAACACGGCGCCGTCGTCGCCGGGCGGGTTGGCGTTGCCGTCGTGGAGGATCTTCACGTCGGCGCCGCGCAGGTGCGCCTTGCGCAACTCGTGCGCGAAGGCCGGCAGGCGGAACTCGTAGGCCGCGACGCGCAAGCCCCAGCCGCGGCCGGCGGCGCGGCCGGTGAAGGCGACGATGGCCTCCATCACGTGGCGCGACAACCAGGCCCAGCGCGGATCGAGCGGATTCTTCGGGTCGGGTGGAATGCCTTCGAAGCGGCGCTGGTACTCCTGCGACGCGGCGGCGCCGCGGTTGAAGAAGATGTCGTGGTCGCCGCCGAACTCCGACTCCGTCTGTACCTCGACCGCGACCTCCTTGTACGGTTCGAGCGCCGTCGGCGTGCCGCGCAGCGCCTGCACGCGGTAGGTGTAGCGGTGATCGGGCTTGGCGCTGAAGTCCGACCAGGTGAAGCCCTGGATCGGGTGGCGATCCGTCGGGTAGCGCGCCTCGGGGCCGAGGCCGGGGTCGGTGGCCTCGAAGGTCTTCATGCCGTTGATCCAGCCGGCGTTGCCCTCGGTGTGGTCGGTGCGGTGCACGGCGAAGCCGAGGTGGCCGGCGCAGTCGGCGGCCTTCATGTCCATGCCGAGCAGCACGACGTTGGTGCCGGCGACAGCCTGCAGCGCGAGGCCGCGCCGGGTCTTGCGGATGCGCATCGGTGTTCCCCTCCTTGCGCCGCCGCCGGACCCGACTCCGGCGGCGTCAGACTGCTGCGACGGGGATCGTCTTCGCCGCGCCCGACGCGATGCGAGCCTGCCAGTCGAGCGGGCCGGTCTGGTGCACGCTGCTGCCGGTCGCATCGACCGCCACGGTGACGGGCATGTCCTTCACGTCGAACTCGTAGATCGCCTCCATGCCGAGATCGGCGAAGCCCACGACCCTGGCGCCCTTGATCGCCTTGGCGACGAGGTAGGCGGCGCCGCCCACCGCCATGAGATATGCGCTGCCGTGCTTGCGGATCGCCTCGATCGCGACCGCCCCGCGCTCGGCCTTGCCGACCATCGAGATCAGCCCGGTTTCGCTCAGCATCATCTCGGTGAACTTGTCCATGCGCGTGGCTGTCGTCGGGCCCGCCGGGCCGACGACCTCGTCACGCACCGGATCGACCGGGCCGACATAGTAGATGACGCGGTTGGTGAAGGCCACGGGCAGCTTCTCGCCGCGGGCCAGCATCTCCTGGATGCGCTGGTGCGCGGCGTCGCGGCCGGTCAGCATCTTGCCGCTGAGCAACAGCGTGTCGCCCGGCTTCCAGCTTGCGACCTGCTGCTTCGTCAGCGTGTTGAGATCGACCTTCCTGCTCTTGTTGTAGTCGGGCGCCCACTGCACGTCGGGCCACAGATCGAGGCTCGGCGGCTCGAGATAAGCCGGGCCCGAGCCGTCGAGCACGAAGTGGGCGTGGCGCGTCGCCGCGCAGTTGGGGATCATCGCCACCGGCTTGCTCGCCGCGTGCGTCGGATACGTCGCGATCTTGACGTCGAGCACCGTCGTCAGGCCGCCCAGGCCCTGCGCGCCGATGCCCAGCGCGTTGACCTTCTCGTAGAGCTCGATGCGCAGCTCCTCGAGCTTGTTCTTCGGGCCGCGCTGCCTGAGCTCGAACATTTCGATCGGCTCCATCAGCGATTTCTTGGCCAGCAGCATCGCCTTCTCGGCCGTGCCGCCGATGCCGATGCCCAGCATGCCCGGCGGGCACCAGCCGGCGCCCATCGTCGGCACCGTCTTGAGCACCCAGTCGACCAGGTCGTCGCTCGGGTTCATCATGACGAACTTGCTCTTGTTCTCGCTGCCGCCGCCCTTGGCGGCGACCGTCACCTCGACCGTGTTGCCGGGCACGACGCTCATGTGCACCACGGCCGGCGTGTTGTCCTGCGTGTTCTTGCGCTCGAAGATCGGATCGGCGAGCACCGACGCGCGCAGCGTGTTGTCGGGGTCGAGGTAGCCGCGGCGCACGCCTTCGTCCACGGCATCCTCGATCGAGCCGGCGAAGCCCTCGAAGCGCACGTCCATGCCGATTTCGAGGAACACGTTGACGATGCCCGTGTCCTGGCAGATCGGGCGGCGCCCTTCGGCGCACATCTTCGAGTTGGTGAGGATCTGCGCAATCGCGTCCTTGGCCGCCGGGCTCTGCTCGCGCTCGTAGGCGCGCGCCAGGTTGGCGATGAAGTCGGCGGGGTGGTAGCAGCTGATGTACTGCAGCGCGGCGGCGATGCTGTCGACGAAGTCGGCGTGACGGATCGGGGTGGCCATGGCGGACGGGCGGGCGGGGAGGGACTGCGATGCCCGCAAGTGTAGCCAGCGCGGCGTTGCGGACACGGCGTGGTGCCGAGCGGCGATACTGGCCCGCGCACGACCCGACCCGCCTGCCCGTGACCCCAGCCAGCGCCCACGCCCCGCCCGCCGACGCCGATGCATCGGCGCCGTGGCATGCGATGGCGGCCGACGCCGCGCTGCGGGCAGCCGGCGGCGACTCGCAACGCGGGCTCGACGCCGCCGCCGTGCGTGAGCGCGTCGCGCGCTACGGCGCCAACGCACTGCCCGAGGCGCCGCCGCGCCCGGCGTGGCGCGTCTTCGCACGCCAGTTCAAGAGCCCGCTGATCTACATCCTGCTGGTGGCGGCCGTGCTCGCCGTCGCGCTCGGCGAGCGCGGCGACGCCGTCGTGATCCTCGCCGTCGTCGTCGCCAACGCGCTGATCGGCGCCGCGCAGGAGGGGCGCGCCGAGCGCTCGATGGCGGCGCTGCGGCGCCTCGCCGCCCTGCGCGTGCGCGTGCTGCGCGATGGCGCCGAGTGCGAAATCGAGGCGCGCGGACTGGTGCCGGGCGACGTGCTCATGATCGCCGCGGGCGACGCCGTCGGCGCCGACGCGCGCCTGATCGACACGCAGCAACTGCAGGTGTCGGAGGCCGCGCTGACCGGCGAATCGGTGCCGGTGGCCAAGCACGCGCGGCCGCTGCCGCCGGCGACCGGTCTCGCCGACCGCCACAACATGGTCCATTCGGGCACGCATGCGACGGCCGGGCGCGCGCGCGCCGTCGTCGTCGCGACCGGAGCACACACCGAGATCGGCCGCATCGCCGGCATGACAGCGGGCGCCGCCGAGCCGCGCACGCCGCTCGAGCAGCGCATCGAGCGCTTCGGACGCTGGCTGGCGGCGGCAGCGCTCGTGCTGTTCGGTGTCGTCGTCGCGCTCGGCCTGTGGCGCGAGATGCCGTTGGGCGACGTGCTGATGGTCGCGATCAGCCAGATGGTGTCCGTCGTGCCCGAGGGCCTGCCGGTGGCGATGACGATCGCGCTGGCCGTCGGCATGCAGCGCATGGCGGCGCGCGGCGCCATCATCCGGCGGCTGGCTGCCGTCGAGACGCTGGGCTCGACGACGGTGATCTGCAGCGACAAGACGGGCACGCTGACGCGCAACGAGATGACGGCGACGGCGCTGTGGCTGCCCGACGGCCGTGAGGTCGCCGTGTCGGGCGGCGGCTATGCGCCGATCGGCGAGTTGCGCATCGTCGGCGGCGAGCGTGTCGATGCCGCGGGCGACGCCGCAGTGCGCGCCCTCGTCCAAGCCGCAGCGCTGTGCAACGACGCCGAGCTGCTCGCCCCCGAGGACGGCGTGCGCGAAGGCTGGGCCGTGCTCGGCGACCCGACGGAAGGTGCGCTGCGCGTGCTCGCCGCGAAGGCCGGCCTCGACCTGGCGGCGCTGGCGCGCGCCGAGCCGCGCGACGGCGAGCTGCCGTTCGACTCCGATCATCAGTTGATGGCGACGCGCCATGCGCCGCCCGGCGCGCGATGCCACGTCGTCGTCAAGGGCTCGCCCGAAGCCGTGCTGCGCCTGTGCGCCGGCGACGACGCAGCACGGCTGCGCGCGGCGCGCACAGCCGCCGACGCGATGGCGGCGCGCGCGCTGCGCGTGCTGGCCTTCGCGCGCGTCGACGAAGGCGCCGCGCTCGATGGCGACGCCGGCTTCGACGCGCTGGCCGGCCGTTCCGTGCTGCTCGGCCTGGCCGGCGAGATCGACCCGCCGCGCGACGAGGCGCGCGTCGCCGTCGCCGCCTGCCGCGACGCCGGCATGCGCCCCGTGATGGTGACCGGGGACCACAAGCTCACGGGCCTGGCGATCGCGCGCGAGCTCGGCATCGCGCGCGAAGGCGACCGCGCCGTCGATGGCGCCGAGCTCGAATGCATGGGCGAGGCCGACCTGCGCGAAGAGCTGCCGCGCATCGCCGTCTTCGCGCGCGTGCAGCCGGCGCAGAAGCTGCGCATCGTCGAGGCGCTGCAGGCGCGCGGCGACGTCGTCGCAATGACGGGCGACGGCGTCAACGACGCGCCGGCGCTGGCGCGCGCCGACGTCGGCGTGGCGATGGGCATCACCGGCACCGAGGTCGCCAAGAGCGCGGCCAAGATCGTCGTCACCGACGACAACTTCGCCACCATCGTCGGCGCCGTCGAGCAGGGCCGCGTCGTCTACGGCAACCTGAAGAAGGTCATCCTCTACCTGTTCGCGACGTCGATCGACGAAGTGATCGTGCTGCTGCTGGCGCTGCTCGGGGGCTTCCCGCTGCCGCTGGTGGCGGTGCAGATCCTGTGGATCAACATCGTCACCGAGGGCACGCTGACGCTCAACCTCGTGATGGAGCCGCCCGACGGCGACGAGATGCGCCGTGCGCCGGTGCCGCGCGACGATGCGCTGATCGACCGTTCCATGTTCGGCCGGCTCGTCGTGATGGTGACGGCGGCCGTCGTCGTCACCTTCGGCTGGTTCGTATGGCGTCTGGCCGGCGGCGCCGGCATCGACGAGGTGCGCACCGAGACCTTCACGTTGATGGTGATGTGCCAGTGGTTCAACGTGCTGAACTGCCGCTCGCCGCTGCGCTCGGCGCTGGGCTGGGGCGCGCCGCGCAACCGCTGGCTCGCCGGCGGGCTGGCGGCGAGCGTGCTGCTGCAGGCGGCCGTTCTCTACCTGCCTTGGATGAACGCGCTGTTCCACACCGTGCCGCTGCCGCTCGACGGTCTGCTGCCGCTGGTCGCGCTGGCCAGCGTCGTGCTGTGGGCCGAGGAGGGGCGCAAGGCGCTGGCGCGCCGCGGGGCCATCGACTGACGCCGCACCTCGCCGCCGGCCGGCGGCGAGGTCGCGCGAGTCAGCGCGCGCCGTCGGCCAGGATCGCGCCCGTCACCATCGGCTGGCTGATTCGCCAGCGGACCAGCGCCCGCTCGTAGACCAGGCGCTCGTCGTGGCTGACACGCCCGTCGGCGGTGATCACCGCGGCAGCGAGGCGGCACACCAGCAGGCGCTGCTGCGGGTCCACGACGGCATCGAGGATGCGGTCGACCTGCAGCGTGTGGTCCATGCTCAGCCAGGACCGCTCGCAGAGGTGCGCTCCGATCTCGGCGAGGCAATCCCTTGCCAGCACGACGAAGCGGTCGCGGCTGATGCCCAGGCGGGCGAAGGCATCGAGCCGCCCGAGCGTTTGCAGCTCCTGCTCGTCGATGCAGCCGTTGGCGGCGACCATCAGCGCCAGCGCTCGCGCCGGTGCCTCAGTGGGGCTGACAGGATGTTGCGGCATGGATGCGGCCCTCCGGAAACGACAACGGCACAGCATAGGCTCTCGGGTCAACACCGTCGCCGAACTCGGGTATGCGGCTTGACGCGCGTCAAGCCGCGGCGCCGCTACAGGTACGGCGACAACAGCCGGGCCAATCCGTCGCGCAAGCGCAGCGCCAGCGGCAGCGCGCGCAGCCCGGCGGCGTCGACGCGTCGCGCAGTTGCGATGCGCGCATCGACCAGCGCGTCGAGGCGGCGCACCAGCACGTCGTCGTGGCACTCCAGGTTGTATTCGAAGTTCAGGCGCAGGCTGCGCGCGTCCCAGTTGCTCGAGCCGATGAGCGTCCAGCCGTCGTCGACGACGAAGATCTTCGTGTGGTCGAACGGCGGCGGCGTCAGCCACACGCGGCAGCCGGCGTCGATCAGCTCGGGCAGTTGCGGCTGCATCGCCCAGTCGATCACACGGATGTTGCTGCGTCCGGGCAGCACGATGTCGACGGCGACGCCGCGCAGCGCCGTCACCTTCAGCGCGGCGACGAGCACTTCGTCTGGCAGGAAGTAGGGTGTCACGATGCGCACGCGCGTGCGCGCGACGGCCAGCGCACCGAGCAGCACCTGACGCGTGTTGTCGATGTCGGCGTCGGGGCCGTCACGGATGCCGCGCGCCAGCACCGGGCCGGCGTCTTCGGCCGGCGGCGGCGCGAACCAGCACTCGCCGCGCAGCGCCTCGCCGCTGGCGAAGGCCCAGTCGATGGCGAAGGTGCGCTGCAGGTCGGTGACGATCGGTCCGCGCACCTCGAAATGCAGGCAGCGCACCGGATGCGGCGGCTGCTGCTCTACGCAATGGCCGGCGCGGATGTTCATGCCGCCGGTGTAGCCCGCGGCGCCGTCGACGACCATGATCTTGCGGTGGTTGCGCAGGTTGGCATAGCGCGACAGCAGCGGGTTGCGAGTCGGCAGGAAGGCAGCCACCGGCACGCCGGCGCGTCGCAGGCGGCCGATCATGTCGGGCCGGCTGTAGCGCGCGCCCAGGCCGTCGATCAGCACGCGCACTTCGACGCCACGCTCACGTGCGTGCTGCAGCGCCTCGGCGAAGGCGCGGCCGGCGCTGTCGTGGTCGAAGATGTAGCTGGCCAGCGTGACGGAGCGCGTCGCGCCGTCGATCGCCGCGAGCATCGCGGGGTAGGCGCGGTCGCCGTCCTCGAGTGGCTCGACGCGGTTGCCGGCGACCAGCGCACCGCCCGTGACGAGAGCGGCCAGCCGGTCGAGGCCGGCGAAGCGCGGGTCGCGGGGGCTGGCGACGGCGCTGCCGGCCCCGGCCGGCGGCGCCTCCTGGGCCCAGGCGTGGCTCATGCCGAGCGCGACTGCGCTGCGCTGGATGCGGTTGATGCCCAGCAGCAGGTAGAGCAGCGAGCCGACGATCGGCGCCAGCCACGCCAGGCCGACCCAGCCGATGACGGCGCTGACGCGGCGCTTGCGCAGCACGGCGTCGAGCGTGACGGCGACGGCGGCGCCGACGTGCACCACCGCCGACGTCACGGCCCACACCTCGGTCAGGACTTCCTTCATGGCGCCGGGGATTGTGACCCCGCTGCGCTGCGCCGGAGCATCGGGCGGCGCAGCGCCGGCGGGAACCGGTTCAGTGGTCGTCGTGCGCCGTCGGCGTCATCAGCCGGTCGGTCGCCGCGATCGCCAGCGCCGACAGCAGGAACGTGATGTGGATCAGCGTCTGCCACAGCAGCACCTTGTCGGTGTAGTTGGCTGCGTTGATGAACGTCTTGAGCAGGTGGATCGAGCTGATGCCGATGATGGCGGTGGCCAGCTTGACCTTCAGCACCGAGGCGTTGACGTGGCTGAGCCACTCGGGCTGGTCGGGGTGGCCCTCGAGGTTGAGGCGCGAGACGAAGGTCTCGTAGCCGCCGACGATCACCATGATCAGCAGGTTGGAGATCATGACGACGTCGATCAGCGCCAGCACGACGAGCATGATGATCGTCTCGTTGAGCGCCGTGACCGGCGCGTCGCTGCGGTAGCCGATGCTCGTGACGAGCTGCTGCAGTGCGGCGGCGTTTCCGAACGCGGCCTCGATCAGGTGCACCAGCTCGACCCAGAAGTGGTAGACGTAGACCGCCTGCGCCAGGATCAGCCCGAGGTACAGCGGCAGCTGCAGCCAGCGGGTCGCGAAGATCATGTTGGGCAGCGGGCGCAGCCGGATGGCGGTGTGGTCGCGAAGGGCGGGCATCGGGCAGGGGTGTCGTGTGGGAAGTGGGCGGATTCTAGGGGCGGCGGGTAGAGTAAGGCACCCGTCAGCCGGCGGCGCCACAGTACCGGCTGCTTCGAAGGCAAGGAGACAAGGCATGAGCGACGAGACCAAGCTGTACACCCCGTCCGACGCGGTAGTGCGCAACGCGCATGTGTCGGGCATGGCCGCCTACGACAAGCTGGTGGCCGAGGCCGACGCCGACTACGAAGGCTACTGGGCGCGGCTGGCGCGCGAGTTCGTGGCCTGGAAGAAGCCGTTCACCAAGGTGCTCGACAGCTGTGATGCGCCGTTCTACAAGTGGTTCGAGGACGGCACGCTCAACGTCTCCTGGAACTGCCTGGACCGCCAGGTCGAGGCCGGGCTCGGCGACAAGGTCGCCATCGTGTTCGAGGCCGACGACGGCGCCGTCGCGCGCGTCACCTACAAGGATCTGCTCGCGCGCACCTGCCGCATGGCCAATGCGCTGCGTTCGCTCGGCGTGAAGAAGGGCGACCGCGTCGTCGTCTACATGCCGATGTCGGTCGAGGGCGTCGTCGCGATGCAGGCCTGCGCGCGCATCGGAGCGACGCACTCCGTCGTGTTCGGCGGCTTCTCGGCGCAGTCGGTGCGCGATCGCATCGAGGACGCCGGGGCCGTGGCCGTCATCACCGCCGACGAGCAGGTGCGCGGCGGCAAGCAACTGCCGCTGAAGGCCATCATCGACGAGGCTCTCGGACTGGGCGGCTGCGACAGCATCAGGAACGTGATCGTCTACCGCCGCACCGGCGGCCCCGTCGCCTTCGACGCGAAGCGCGACCAGTGGATGCACGAGTTGACCGCGTCGCAGCCCGAGACCTGCGAGCCCGAGTGGGTCGGTGCCGAGCATCCTCTGTTCCTGCTCTACACCTCGGGCTCGACGGGCAAGCCCAAGGGCGTGCAGCACTCGAGCGGCGGCTACCTGCTGCACGCCGCGCTCACGTCGAAGTGGACCTTCGACCTGAAGCCCGACGATCTGTTCTGGTGCACCGCCGACATCGGCTGGGTCACCGGCCACACCTACATCGCCTACGGGCCGCTGGCGCTCGGCGCGACGGAAGTCGTGTTCGAGGGGGTGCCGACGTATCCCGATGCCGGCCGCTTCTGGAAGATGATCGAGAAGCACAAGGTCACGGTCTTCTACACGGCGCCGACGGCGATCCGCTCGCTGATCAAGGCGGCGGAAGTGAACCCCGCGGCGCACCCGCGCCACTACGATCTGAAGAGCCTGCGCATCCTCGGCTCCGTCGGCGAGCCGATCAATCCGGCCGCCTGGGAGTGGTACCACGAGCACATCGGTGGCGGACGCTGCCCGATCGTCGACACCTGGTGGCAAACCGAGACCGGCGGCCACATGATCACGCCGCTGCCCGGCGCGACGCCGCTGGTGCCCGGTTCGTGCACGCTGCCCTTCCCGGGCATCATGGCCGCGGTGGTCGACGAAACCGGCAAGGACGTGCCGTGGGGGCAGGGCGGCATTCTCGTCGTCAAGAAACCGTGGCCCGGCATGATCCGCACCATCTACGGCGACCCCGAGCGCTACAAGAAGAGCTACTACCCTGCCGACTTCCAGGGCAGGTACTACCTCGCCGGCGACGGTGCGGTCCGCGACCCGAAGACGGGCTACTTCACGATCACGGGGCGCATCGACGACGTGCTCAACGTCAGCGGCCACCGCATGGGCACGATGGAGATCGAGTCGGCGCTGGTGTCGTGCACCGAGCTCGTCGCCGAGGCGGCGGTGGTCGGCCGCCCCGACGAGACGACGGGCGAGGCGGTCTGCGCCTTCGTCGTGCTCAAGCGCCCGCGCCCGACCGGCGAGGAGGCCAAGAAGATCGCCGCCGAACTGCGCAACTGGGTCGGCAAGGAGATCGGGCCGATCGCCAAGCCCAAGGACATCCGCTTCGGCGACAACCTGCCCAAGACGCGCAGCGGCAAGATCATGCGCCGCCTGCTGCGCTCGATCG